>NZ_JAROCF010000001.1:2400000-3123759 GCF_030433685.1 Leifsonia williamsii | reverse complement strand
GCGGGTGCCGGGCGCCTCCGCGGTCGTGCTCGGCGGCGTCGTCGTCTACGCGACGGCCCTCAAGCACACCCTGGTCGGTGTCGACGCCGACCTGCTCGACGCCGAAGGCCCGGTGCACCCGGAGGTCGCCCGCCAACTCGCCGACGGTGTCCGGCAGCGGCTCGCCGTGGACGGCCGGCCGGCCGACATCGGTCTCGCGACGACCGGGGTGGCCGGCCCGGACCCGCAGGGCGGGCGTCCGGTCGGGACGGTGTTCGTGGGCATCTCGACCCCCGCCGGCACACGCGTCGTCGAACTCGCCCTGCAGGGTGACAGGGCCACCATCCGGAGGCTCGTCGTCGACCGCGCGATCGCCGAGACGCTCGCCGATCCGGCCCTCGACATCCCCGCGGAATAGCGTGCGTTTCGGTCACGTTACAACCGGTGCGTTCACAAGAAAACCCCAGTCGTCGCCGATATCGTGAGCATCACGGATGAGGTACAGTTGGCATCCCATCGACAGGACCGGCAGGGTAGAGAAGGAGGCTCCGAATGATTCTTGTACGTCAGGAAATCGGCGACGTGCTCAGGGACTTCCGCCTGCAGAAGGGCCGTACGCTGCGACAGGTCGCCAGTAAGGCGAGTGTCGCGCTGGGCTACCTCAGCGAGGTCGAGCGAGGCCAGAAGGAGGCGTCGAGCGAGATCCTCGCCTCGGTCGCCGAAGCCCTCGACACCCCGGTGTCCGTCATCATGCGCGAGGTGGGCGACCGCATCGCGGTCCTCGAGGGTCTGGAGCCGGTCATCCCCGACACGGTGCCCGACGACTTCCTCGACACCAACCTGGTCTCGCGCTGATCGCGCGGACCGCACGAGCCGTACAGGACGCCCCGCACGCGCGGGGCGTCCTTCGTTTGACCGCCACCGGCGCCCCGGTCGCCGGCACCCCGTTCGAGAGGACCCCATGAAGCTCAGCGAGTTCCAGCGCGCGATCGCCGACGAGTTCGGGTCCGGCTACGGGCAGACGCTGCTGTCCGACCTGGTGCTCGGGGAGCTCGGTGGCCGAACGGGTCAGCAGGCGCTCGATGCGGGGGTCCCTCCGCGGGACGTGTGGCTCGCGCTCTGCCGCGAGACCGGCGTGCCGCAGTCCCGCTGGTACGGCGCGGGCATCCCTGCTCCCAAGCGCTGACGCGGCCGACACGCCGCTGCGATTTCCTCGAAGATATGTTCGGAACTGGCTAGACTTCTTCACAGCGGCACATCGAAGACGACTTGTCCACAATGTGCGTGACCGGCGGCTCCAGTGTCGGTCGTCGCCCCTACAGTCGATCTCGTCACCGAAGCCTTCAGAAGGAGAACCGCAATGCCATCACCCGCAGACCGCGAGAAGGCGCTCGAGACCGCGCTCGCGCAGATCGACCGTCAGTTCGGCAAGGGCTCGGTCATGCGACTGGGCAGCGACGAGCGCGCCCCCGTCGAGGTCGTCCCGACCGGGTCCATCGCGCTCGACGTCGCGCTCGGCATCGGCGGCCTCCCGCGTGGCCGCATCGTCGAGATCTACGGTCCGGAGTCGTCGGGTAAGACGACGTTGACCCTCCACGCCATCGCCAACGCTCAGCGGGCCGGCGGGATCGCGGCCTTCATCGACGCCGAGCACGCCCTCGACCCCGAGTACGCACGCAAGCTCGGCGTCGACATCGACGCGCTGCTCGTGTCGCAGCCCGACACCGGTGAGCAGGCGCTCGAGATCGCGGACATGCTCGTCCGCTCCGGCTCCATCGACCTCATCGTCATCGACTCGGTGGCGGCGCTCGTGCCCCGTGCCGAGATCGAGGGTGAAATGGGCGACTCGCACGTCGGCCTCCAGGCGCGCCTCATGTCGCAGGCGCTCCGCAAGCTGACCGGTGCGCTGAGCCAGACCAACACCACGATGATCTTCATCAACCAGCTGCGTGAGAAGGTCGGCGTGTTCTTCGGCAGCCCCGAGACCACCGCCGGTGGTAAGGCGCTCAAGTTCTACGCCTCCGTCCGCCTCGACATCCGCCGGATCGAGACCCTGAAAGACGGCACCGACGCGGTCGGCAACCGTACCCGGGTCAAGGTCGTCAAGAACAAGATGGCGCCGCCCTTCAAGCAGGCGGAGTTCGACATCCTGTACGGCGTCGGCATCTCGCGCGAGGGCAGCCTGCTCGACTTCGGCGTGGAGCACGCCATCGTCAAGAAGTCCGGCGCCTGGTACACGTACGAGGGCGACCAGCTCGGTCAGGGCAAGGAGAACTCGCGCAACTTCCTGATCGCCAACCCCGACATCGCGGCCGAGATCGAGAACCGGATCAAGATCAAGCTCGGCATCATCCCCGACCCGAACGCGGAGGCCGCCCCGGCCGACAACGTCGGTTCGATCGAGGAGAAGCTGCAGGCGCGCAAGGGCGCCTGAGCGCGGTGACCCGACTCCCGAGGAGGTCCGCATGGTCGTGAGATTCCCATCAGCGGATGAGGGGCACGACCCGACGCCCGCCGGTGACGACCGGCTCGCTCCCGTGACGCCGCTGCGCCGTGCCGCGGTGTCACGGGGCGCCGCCGGTTCGGCGTCGCCGCGGTCGGCGGCGTCGCCGCAGTCGGTGTCGCCGCAGTCGGTGTCGGCGCCGTCAGCGGCCGGCGAGGCGGACGACCCGGAGGAGCCGGTCACCACGCGGCCCGTCGTCGAGCTGCCCGGCGCCACACGGTGGAACAACACCTGGGGTGACGCCGAGTCGTCCGCCGGCCGACGCCGAGCAGCTGATTCGGGCTCGGGTGCTCGCGCCGTCGGCGGTGCCGACGCGGACGAGTCCGACGAGGAGTCCGAGCGGCAGTCGCAGAAGGTGACCGCTGTCACCATCCGGCAGCTCGCCCGGCGGGGGATGTCGCGCTGGGAGCTGGAGCAGGTGCTGCTCAAGCGCGAGATCGAGCCGGAGGTGTTCGGCCCGGAGCTCGACCGGCTGGAGGCGATGGGCGTGATCGACGACGCGTCGCTCGCCGTGAGCCTCGCCTTCACGCAGCACAGTCGCAAGGGCCTCGGACGGTCCGCGATCGAGCAGGAGCTCAAGCGGCGGCACATCGACCCCGTCCTGATCGAGGCCGCTCTGGCCGACATCGCGGACGAGGACGAGCTCGATCGGGCGACGGAGCTGGCTGTCAAGCGCATCGGGCAGCTCTCCTCGTACGACGACGAGACGGCGCGACGGCGCCTCCACGGCTTCCTCGCCCGCAAGGGGTACGGGTCGAGCGTCGTCCGTCAGGCGATGGACGCGGCGTTCGCGACGCGGCGGCGCGGGGGAGTCCGCTTCCAGTAGCGGCCCGCACGGGGTTCGGATCAGCGCGGCGGCGAACGTAGAATCGAACCCATCATGAGCATCATCGAGCAGCGCAGCGTCATCGAGCCGTCGGCCGCCGCCGTCCGACCGGATGGACGCGCCCGCACCTACGAGGTGCGCACCTTCGGGTGTCAGATGAACGTGCACGACTCCGAGCGGCTGAGCGGATCGCTGGAGGCCGCCGGGTACGTCCCCGCGAACGGCGAAGAGGCGGACATCGTCGTCATCAACACCTGCGCGGTGCGCGAGAACGCCGACAACAAGCTGTACGGCAATCTCGGTCACCTCGCCGGCGTGAAGAGGCGTCACGAGGGCATGCAGATCGCCGTCGGCGGTTGCCTCGCCCAGAAGGACAAGAACGTCATCCTCGAGAAGGCCCCCTGGGTCGACGTGGTCTTCGGCACGCACAACATGGGCGCCCTGCCGAGCCTGCTGGAGCGCGCCCGGCACAACGACGCCGCCGAGATCGAGATCCTGGAGGCGCTCGAGACCTTCCCCTCCACCCTCCCGACCAAGCGCGACTCCTCCTACTCCGGCTGGGTCTCCATCTCGGTCGGCTGCAACAACACCTGCACCTTCTGCATCGTCCCGTCGCTCCGCGGCAAGGAGAAGGACCGCCGGCCCGGCGACATCCTCGCCGAGCTGCAGTCGCTCGTCGACGACGGCGCGATCGAGGTGACCCTGCTCGGGCAGAACGTGAACTCCTACGGCGTCGAGTTCGGCGACCGGCAGGCGTTCAGCAAGCTGCTTCGCGCCGCGGGCCAGATCGAGGGGCTGGAGCGCATCCGCTTCACGAGCCCCCACCCGGCGGCGTTCACCGACGACGTCATCGACGCCATGGCGGAGACGCCCAACGTCATGCCGCAGCTGCACATGCCGCTGCAGTCCGGATCGGACCGCATCCTGCGTGCCATGCGCCGCTCGTACCGCTCCGACAAGTTCCTCGGCATCCTCGACCGCGTGCGCGCCCGGCTGCCGCACGCGGCCATCAGCACCGACATCATCGTCGGCTTCCCGGGTGAGACCGAGGAGGACTTCCAGGAGACGCTGCGGGTGGTCGAGGCGGCGCGCTTCGCCTCCGCGTTCACGTTCCAGTACTCCATCCGGCCGGGCACGCCCGCCGCCACCATGGCGGACCAGGTGCCGAAGGAGGTCGTCCAGGACCGCTACGACCGGCTGATCGCCCTGCAGGAGCGCATCTCCCTGGAGGAGAACCAGAAGCTCATCGGCTCGGAGGTGGAGCTGCTGGTCGCCAACGGCGAGGGCCGCAAGGATGCCGACACCCGCCGCCTGAGCGGACGCGCCCGCGACAGCCGCCTGGTGCACTTCGAGCTGCCGGAGGGATCGGAGACGCCGCGTCCCGGCGACGTCGTGACGGTCAACATCACGCAGGCCGCTCCGCACCATCTGATCGCCGACGCCGTCGACGGCGCGCCGCTGCGGGTCCGCCGTACGCGCGCAGGCGACGCGTGGGATCGCGACCAGGCGGACTCCTGCGCCGTCCCCGCACACGGCTCGACCGGCGCGGCGGGAGCAGGAGCGGGCGCGGGCCGCGTGTCGCTCGGCCTGCCCACCCTCCGCACACGTGAGCCGCTGACCTCCCCGGGCGTCGGCACCATGCCGATCTACGACCCGACGGACGGCCAGCGCTGAGCACCCCGCCCGCCGCGGTCGGCGGCCCCGTCGACGCCGCCGACCCCGGCGCCGCCGATCTCGCCGCGCGCCATGTCGACGCCGCACAGGCCGCCGACTCCGCCGCGAGTCGTCTCGCCGCCGCCGATCCCGCCGCGCCTCGTCGCGACGACGCCGGTCGCGCCGGCCATCCGGCCGCCGCCGGACACTCTGCCGAGCCCGCCGCGGGGGGGGGGGGGGCCCGCCCCCCCCCCCCCCCCCCCCCCCGCGCGGGGGGGGGGGGGGGATCCCGCCGCCGACCTCACCGCCACCCCTCCGATCGTCGCCATCGTCGGCGCCACCGGCACGGGCAAGACCGACCTCTCCCTCGCTCTCGCCGACGCGCTGCGCGAGCGGGGCACCGCCGCCGAGGTCGTCAACGCCGATGCCATGCAGCTCTACCGGGGCATGGACATCGGCACGGCGAAGCTGCACCCGTCCGAGTGGCGGGGCGTGCCGCACCACATGTTCGACGTGCTCGACGTCACCGATGAGGCGACCGTGGCGCGGTACCAGCCGGAGGCGCGCGCGGCGATCGACGCCATCCAGCGGCGTGGGGCGGTTCCGATCCTCGTCGGCGGGTCCGGGTTGTACGTGTCCAGCGTCGTGTTCGACTTCCGCTTCCCCGGCACCGACCCGGAGCTGCGGGCGCGGCTGGAGCAGGAGCTCGCCGAGCAGGGGCCGGGGATGCTGTTCCGCCGCCTCGCCGAGGTCGACCCCGAGTCCGCGCGTCGCATCGGTTCGAGCAACGGCCGGCGCATCGTGCGGGCGCTGGAGGTCGCCGAGCTCACCGGGCAGCCCGTCAGCGGCACGCTCCCGGACGAGCCCGTGCCGTGGCGCCCGGTGCACCTCCTCGGTGTCGCAGCGCCGCGCGAGCAGCTGGTGCAACGGCTCGACGCACGGGTGGAGCGGATGTGGGAGGCCGGCCTCCTCGACGAGGTCCGCGGACTCCTCCCGCGGGGACTCGAACGCGGCGTGACCGCCAGTCGTGCGATCGGCTATGCCCAGGCGCTGGCCGAGCTGCGTGGCGAGCTGAGCCGCGAGGAGGCGATCGCGCAGACCCAGCACCTCACCCGCCGGTACGCCCGGCGCCAGGTGAGCTGGTTCAAGCGCTACCCCGGACTCCACTGGCTCGACTACGACCACCCCGCCCTCGTCACCGAGGCGCTGGCCAGGACGGGGCTCGGCGCCGCTCGATAGGCGCCGCTCGCTAGGCTGGGAGCATGGCGACCCTCCACTTCACCAAAGGTCAGGGCACGGGGAACGACTTCGTGCTCTACTCCGACCCCGACGGCCGGATGCCGTTGACCGCCGCCCAGATCACGGAGGTCTGCGACCGCCACTTCGGCGTCGGCGCCGACGGCGTGATCCGTGCGGTGAAGTCCAGCCGTCTCCCCGAGGGTGCGGAGGCGCTGGCCGAGGACCCGGCCGCGGAGTGGTTCATGGACTATTACAACGCCGACGGCTCGCCGGCGGAGATGTGCGGCAACGGCATCCGCGTCTACGTCCGCTACCTGCTCGAGACCGGTCTGGTCGAGCTGGCCGATGGGGACACGCTTCCGATCGGCACCCGCGCGGGCGTCAAGGACGTGCAGCGCAACCTCACCGGCTTCCAGGCGGACCTCGGCCGCTGGCGGCTCGACGGCGGCGAGCCGCTCGTGCGCGCGCGGGAGCTGCCGGTGGCGCGCCCCGGCCTCAGTCTCGACCTCGGCAACCCGCACGTCGTCGTCGCCGTGGCCGACGACGCCGAGCTCGACGCCGCCGACCTCAGCTACATCCCGCACATCGAGCCGGCGCCGGCCAACGGGGCGAACGTCGAGTTCGTCGTGCCGTTCGAGCCGCTCATCAAGGACGGGGTCGGCCGCATCCGCATGCGCGTCCACGAGCGCGGCAGCGGGGAGACGCTCTCCTGCGGCACGGGTGCGGCGGCAGCCGCGCTGGCCGTCCGCTACTGGGCGGGACAGGGCGCACCGAACCAGTGGCGTGTGGAGGTCCCGGGCGGCACGGTGGGAGTGCGGATGTTCGCCACGGAGGACGGCGAGCACGTCGCGCTCTCCGGCCCGGCCGAACTCGTCTACACCGGCACCCTCGAACTGGCCTGACCACCGGTCCCGCCGAACCCCTCGAACCCCTCGAACCCGCGAGTACGCGGATTCTGCGCGTACTCGGCTGTTTCCGGCCGAATTCCCGCGTACTCGACGGTTGCCGAGGGCGGGGAGACCGGGGTCAGGAGCGGCGGCGCGAGCGGAGGACCCGGTAGCCCTTGGCGGTCGCGGCGCGCGTCGTCGTCAGCTCGGGGAACGTGGCGTCCATCCACCGCTGGAGCGAATCGCTGCCGAGATTGCGCTGCACGACCAGCCAGGCGTCCGATCCGGGCTCGAGGCGGGGGAGCCAGCGCTCCAGGATGGAGTGGAGCTCGTTCTTGCCGACGCGGATGGGCGGGTTGGACCAGATCGTCGTGAACCCGATATCGTCGGGAACATCGTCGGGCCCTACAGCGTTGAGATTGGTGAGACCGAGCTTCTGCGCGTTCCTGCGCAGCACATCCAGGGCTCGGGTGTTGACGTCGACGGCCCAGACCGTCGCGTGAGGGGATTCGAGAGCAAGTGTGAGAGCGAGCGGCCCCCAGCCGCTGCCGATGTCGAGGAGCTGACCTCCCGGCGGTGCAGGGGGGACATGGTCGAGGAGCACTCGTGTACCCATGTCGATGCGCTCGGGGCTGAAGATCCCGCTCGCCGTCACCAACTCGTACGTCTGGCCCGCCAGGCGTACGGTGAACGGCCGAAGGTTCGTCTCGCTCTCGGGCGCTGGGGAAAAGTAGTGATCTCCGCTGCCCATAAGAGGAACGTACTAGACACCGACGAACTAGGGTTAACCCGGATCAGGGGAATGAATTTTGACCGATAAGACAGACATCCAGGACACCACCGCCGACGACGTCGTCGCGCGCGTTCTGGCGACCGAGGCGAACCGCGCCTCGGTGACGCTGTTCGGCGCAGGCGCCGCCGCTCAGAAGGCGCAGGCGCTCCAGACGAGCGGCCTCGACACCGGCGACCACGACGGCGAGCAGTTCGACCGGGAGGAGCGCGCGGCCCTGCGCCGCGTGAACGGCCTCTCGACCGAGCTCGAAGACGTCACCGAGGTCGAGTACCGGCAGCTGCGCCTCGAGAACGTCGTGCTCATCGGCGTCTACTCGCAGGGCTCGCTGCAGGACGCCGAGAACTCGCTGCGCGAACTCGCCGCCCTCGCCGAGACCGCGGGCGCCGTGGTGCTCGACGGCCTGCTCCAGCGCCGACCGCACCCCGACCCGAGCACGTACCTCGGGCGCGGCAAGGCGGAGGAGCTGGCGGGCATCGTCGCAGCGCTGGGCGCCGACACCGTGATCGCCGACACCGAGTTGGCCCCCAGCCAGCGCCGTGCGCTCGAAGACGTGGTGAAGGTCAAGGTGATCGACCGCACGGCCGTGATCCTCGACATCTTCAGCCAGCACGCCAAGAGCCGTGAGGGCAAGGCGCAGGTCGAGCTCGCGCAGCTCGAGTACCTGCTCCCGCGCCTCCGCGGCTGGGGCGAGTCGATGTCGCGGCAGGCCGGTGGCCAGGTCGGCGGCGCCGGAGCGGGCATGGGATCGCGCGGACCCGGTGAGACGAAGATCGAGCTGGACCGTCGCCGCATCCACTCGCGCATGGCGAAGCTCCGCCGCCAGATCGCGGGGTTCAAGCCCGCTCGGGAGGCGAAGCGCGCCAACCGCAACCGCAACTCGGTGCCGTCGGTGGCGATCGCCGGCTACACGAACGCGGGCAAGTCGAGCCTCCTGAACCGGGTGACGAAGGCGGGCGTGCTCGTCGAGAACGCCCTGTTCGCGACGCTCGACGCGACCGTGCGCCGCTCGGTGACCGCCGACGGCCGGCTGTACACGCTGGCCGACACGGTCGGGTTCGTGCGCAACCTGCCGCACCAGCTGGTGGAGGCGTTCCGCTCGACGCTGGAGGAGGTGGCCGACTCCGACGTGATCCTCCACGTCGTCGACGGTTCGCACCCCGACCCCGCGTCGCAGCTCGCCACCGTCCGCGACGTGATCGGCGAAGTGGGCGCCAGGGATATCCCCGAGATCGTGGTCTTCAACAAGGCCGACCTGATCCCGGCGGACGACCGGCTGGTCCTGCGCGGGCTGGAGCCGGGCGCGATCTTCGCGTCGGCCCGGACCGGCGAGGGCGTGGACGAGGTGCTCGCCGCCATCGCGCGCCTCCTGCCCGACCCCTCCGTCGAGGTGGAGCTCGTGGTGCCGTACGACCGCGGCGACCTGATCTCGGCGCTGCACGAGCGCGGCCGCGTGCTGTCGACCGAGTACGCCGAGGAGGGCACGCGCGTTCGGGCCCGGATCATGCCGGAGTATCAGGCCGTGTTCGAGCCGTTCGAGGTGACCGCGGCGGGCTGAGCGCGGTCATGACGAGAGAAGGCCGGGCGGAATTCCGCCCGGCCTTCTTCGTGTCTCGACGGGTTGCGCTCAGACCGCGCGGAGGACCGCCACGACCTTGCCGAGCACCTGGGCGTAGTCGCCGAGGATGGGCTCGAAGTTGGAGTTGCGGGGGAGCAGCCAGGTGTGGCCGTCGCGCTGGCGGAAGACCTTGACCGTGGCCTCCTCGTCGAGCATGGCGGCGACGATGTCGCCGTTCTCCGCGGTGTTCTGGGCCCGGACGACGACCCAGTCGCCGTCGCAGATGGCGGCGTCGATCATCGACTCGCCCACGACCTTCAGCATGAACAGCTCGCCGTTGCCCACCAGCTGGCGGGGGAGCGGGAACACTTCGTCGACCTGCTGCTCGGCGGTGATCGGCACGCCGGCGGCGATGCGGCCGACCAGGGGGACCATGGCGGCGTCGCCGACCGGGGTCTGGTTCTCGTAGTCGACGCTCTCGGAGGAGCTCGCCGGCAGGTCGATCAGGATCTCGAGCGCGCGCGGACGGTTGGGGTCGCGGCGCAGGTAGCCGCTGAGCTCGAGCTGGTTGAGCTGGTGGGTGACGGAGGAGAGGGAGGAGAGGCCGACGGCGTCGCCGATCTCGCGCATGCTCGGCGGATAGCCGCGCTGGCTCACCGAGCGCTGGATCACGTCGAGGATCGCGAGCTGCTTCTCGCTGAGGTTCTTGCGGCGGCGCGTGCCGCCGCGCGGAGCCTGGTTCTCGTTCGACACGCTCGTCCCTTCACGGCCTTCGTCGCCCGGCCCGCCGCCCATCCGGAACGAATGTCGGTGGTGCCTGGTTGTCTGTTCTCAGACAGTCGAAACTGTATCCGCCCCTGGCGTGCCAGACAAAGGTTCGTTCGAGTGTGTCGCGAAATCGGCACCCGGATCGGCCCGAATGCGGAGGTTGCGGTTTCGAACATTCGAAGATACATTCGGAACACAGCTTCGCATCCGCGGAGTCAGAGGAGGTCACGACCATGAGCACGGTCACGATGTCGTCTTTCAACGGCCAGGCGTCGTTCAAGGGGCAGGCGAACGGCCGCGTGCGGCTGCGCATCACCCGACGCGGGCGCGCTGTCCTCTCGACCCTGATCGCGCTGCCGCTCGTCATCGGCGCTCTCGTCTTCGCCCTCAACGGCGGTGTCGCAGCCGCGAGCGGCGACCAGGCGCACGTCTCCTTCCAGCACGTCACCGTGCAGTCCGGCGAGTCCCTCTGGTCGATCGCCGAGGAGCTCGCACCCAACGCCGACCCGCGTGATGTGATCGCCGAGCTCGTGACCCTCAACGGCCTCGACTCCGCGGTGGTCTCGCCGGGCCAGCAGCTCGCCGTGCCCCTGGAGTACTCCGCGCGCTAGGCGCCTCGGTGCGGTAGCCCACTCGGCGCAGCAGGCGCCCCGCATTGAACGGACGCACGCGGCTGACCGGCGCGGAGGAAGCGCCCGGGTGCGCTGACTACGATTGAACGGTGACATCTCTTTCCGATCTGCCCATCCGTGACGATCTGCGGGGGAGGACCCCGTACGGCGCGCCTCAGAAGGCCGTGCCGGTGGCGCTGAACGTGAACGAGAACACGCATCCGATCCCCGAGGATGTCGCCGCCGACATCGTCGCCCGGGTCGCCGCCGCGGTCACCGGTGTCAACCGCTATCCCGACCGCGAGTTCACGGCGCTGCGCGAGGCGTTCGCCGGGTACCTCGGCCACGGCCTGACGGCCGAGCAGATCTGGGCGGCGAACGGCTCCAACGAGGTCCTGCAGCACATCCTGCAGGCGTTCGGCGGGCCCGGCCGCAGCCTCCTCGGCTTCGCGCCCACCTACTCCATGTACCCGCTGCTCGCGGCGGGCACCGGCACCGAGTACATCGCGGGCGCCCGGGACGACGACTTCGAGCTCTCGCCCGAGACCGCGGCCTCCGAGATCGCCCGCAGCGACCCGGACCTCGTCATCCTCTGCGCGCCCAACAACCCGACCGGGACTCCGCTCAGCCTGGAGACGATCGAGGCCGCCTATGACGCGAGCCGCGGCATCGTGATCGTCGACGAGGCGTACGCCGAGTTCATGCCGGAGGACCAGCCGTCGGCCCTCACCCTCCTGGAGGGGCGGCCGCGCCTCCTGATCTCCCGCACGATGAGCAAGGCGTTCGCGTTCGCGGGCGCGCGCGTCGGCTACCTGGCCGCCGACCCCGCGGTCGTCGACGCGCTGCGGCTCGTGCGCCTGCCGTACCACTTGTCCGCGCTGACCCAGGCGGCCGCGCTCGGTGCGCTCGCGCACGCCGACGAGATGCTCGCGATGGTCGGCGAGATCCGCACCCAGCGCGATCGGCTGGTGTCCGAGCTCGCGCGGCTCGGGTACCGCCCGCACCGCAGCGGCAGCAATTTCGTGCTGTTCGGCGGGGTGGACGACCCGCACGCCGTGTTCGAGGCGCTGCTGGAGCGGGGCATCCTGATCCGCGACGTCGGCATCCCCAACCACCTCCGCGTCACCGCCGGGACCGAGGCCGAGACCACCGCGTTCCTCGAAGCCCTCGCGGCGCTCGGCCGACCGGCGGAGGCGGCCTCCCTGCCCCCGGTAAACTCTCGGTCATGAGCAACCGCACCGCGACCATCCAGCGGGAGACCAGCGAGTCGAGCATCGAGCTGAGCCTCGACCTCGACGGGACGGGCGTGTCCGAGATCCGCACCAGCGTGCCGTTCTACGACCACCTCCTCACCGCGTTCGCGAAGCACTCGCTCACCGACCTGCGCGTCCGCGCCACCGGCGACACCGATATCGACGTGCACCACACCGTGGAGGACGTCGGCATCGTGCTCGGCCAGGCGATCCGGCAGGCGCTCGGCGACAAGAGCGGCATCTCGCGCTACGGCGACGCGCTCGTCCCGCTCGACGAGGCGCTGGTGCAGGCGGTCGTCGACATCTCCGGCCGCCCGTACCTCGTCCACTCCGGCGAGCCGGCCGGGTTCGAGTTCCACCTGATCGGCGGTCACTTCACCGGCTCGATGGTGCGGCACGTGTTCGAGGCGATCGCCTTCAACGCCGCCATCACGACGCACATCACCGTCGTCGGCGGACGCGACCCGCACCACATCGCCGAGGCCGAGTTCAAGGCGTTCGCGCGCGCGTTCCGGCAGGCGAAGGCGCTCGACCCGCTCGTCACGGGCATCCCGTCGACCAAGGGGGCGCTGTGAGCGACAGCCGCCGTCCCGATGTCGTGGTCTTCGACTACGGTACGGGCAACGTGCACTCCGCGGTCAAGGCGCTCGAGGAGGCCGGGGCCGACGTCGAGCTGACCGGCAACCGCAAGCGCGCGCTCGAGGCCGACGGGCTGCTGGTGCCCGGTGTCGGGGCGTTCACCGCCGTCATCGAGGCGCTCCGCGCCTCCCACGGCCACGAGGTCATCGACCGCCGCCTCGCCGGCGGCCGGCCGGTGCTGGGCATCTGCGTCGGCATGCAGGTGCTGTTCGAGCAGGGCGTCGAGCACGGCCTCCACACCGAGGGGCTCGGCGAATGGCCGGGCGTCGTCGACCAGCTGAAGGCCGACGTCGTCCCGCACATGGGCTGGAACACGGTGCAGGCTCCGGAGGACTCGGTCCTGTTCGAGGGGCTGCACGACGAGCGCTTCTACTTCGTGCACTCCTACGCCGCCCAGGACTGGACGCTCGAGCCGAGCGGCCCGTTCCCGAAGCCCCGCGTCACCTGGGCCGAGCACGGCAGCCGCTTCGTCGCCGCCGTCGAGAACGGCCCGCTGAGCGCGACCCAGTTCCACCCCGAGAAGTCCGGCCGCGCCGGCATCCGGCTGCTGCGCAACTGGATCGGCACCCTGTAACGGCCCCAGCGGCCCGGCGCGCGTCGCCGGAGCCGCCGGCCACCGTCCGCGCCGCGGACCAGAACGAGGAATGATCGTGAGCGAATTCAACACCATGCCCAAGCTCGTGCTGCTGCCGGCGGTCGACGTGGCCGACGGCAAGGCCGTGCGGCTGACCCAGGGCGAGGCCGGCAGCGAGACCAGCTACGGCGACCCGGTCGACGCGGCCGAGGAATGGGCGCACGCGGGCGCCGAATGGATCCACCTGGTGGACCTCGACGCGGCGTTCGGCCGCGGCAGCAACCGCTCGCTGCTGAAGAAGGTCATCCGCCAGGTGCGCGGTGTCAAGATCGAGCTCTCCGGCGGCATCCGCGACGACGAGTCGCTGGAGCAGGCGCTCGAGATCGGCGCCTCCCGCGTCAACCTCGGCACGGCGGCGCTCGAGAACCCCGAGTGGGCGGCGAACGTCATCGGCCAGTACGGCGAGGCCATCGCGGTCGGCCTGGACGTGCGCGGCACGACGCTCGCCGCCCGCGGCTGGACCAGGGAGGGCGGCGACCTCTGGCAGGTGCTCGACCGTCTCGAGGACGCCGGCTGCGCACGGTACGTCGTCACCGACGTCACCAAGGACGGCACGCTCAAGGGACCGAACCTCGACCTCCTGCGCCAGGTGATGGACCGCACCGAGCGACCCGTCGTCGCCTCGGGCGGCATCTCCAGCCTCGACGACATCGCCGCCCTGCGCGAGCTGGTGCCGCTCGGGCTGGAGGGCGCGATCGTGGGCAAGGCGCTGTACTCCGGCGCGTTCACGCTCCCCGAGGCGCTGGATGTCGCAGGGTACTGAGCCCGGCTCCGGCGACGACGGCCGCCGGCGCGACCTCAGCAGCCCGAGCGCGGAGGGGTCGGAGCGGCTGCGGCAGTTCGCGGCCTCCCTCGGCGACGGGCCGGCCGACTCCGCCGGTCAGCCGTGGGAGGGACGCCACTTCGACGACAACCCGTTCGGCGACGACGACGGCACCGCTCCTCCCGCCCTGCTCGGCGCCCTGGCGGCGTTCAGCGCGGGCGAGGTGGGGCCGGAGGCCGTGGTCGACGCCCTCCGCACCTCCCGGCTGCTGATCCCACTGGTGGCCGAGCTCGGCGACGAGGGGGAGACGGAGGCGGGCCTCCGCGTCGACAAGTCGCAGGAGCTCTCCATCGTGACCGTCGGTGGTCCCGACGGGCGCTCGGTGCTGCCGGTGTTCTCGTCGGTGACGGCCATGCAGACCTGGAACCCGCTGGCCCGCCCGGTGCCCGCCGACGGGCGTCGCGTCGCGTTGGCGGCGGCCGGCGAGGACACGGAGCTCGTGGTGCTCGACCCCACGTCGGAGACCGAGTTCGTGCTCCGGCGCCCGGCCGTCTGGGCGGTCGCACAGGGCGAGCGGTGGATCCCCAGCGACCGCGACCCGGTCGTGGCCGCGGCCTTCGACGCGTCGATCGGCTCCGAGCTGGGCGTGCACGCCGTCGAGCTGGTCGCGGGCGATCCGGGCTGCCGGCTGGTGGCCGAGGAGCTGGTCGTCCGACTCGTCCTCGCGGAGGGGCTGACCCGGCAGGAGCTGGACGCCATCCTGGCGCGGCTGGCCCAGCGCTGGGCGGCCGACGACGTCATCGCGACGCGGGTGGACTCGCTGCGGGTGCAGCTGGTCGCTGCGGGCTGACACGGGGGCCTGCGCGTAGCCTGCTGGGGGTGGGGCTGGTGCAAGCGGGCTGACATGGACGGCTCGCAGGTGGCCGTCTGCGGGCCCGGTGGCTCGCGGCCGCTCGGGGTCAGGCGGGCGCCATCTCCGCGGGGCGCCCGGGCCGCACTCGGTTCGGGCTCCATGTCAGCGCTCGATCCGCAGCATCCGCATCCCGCCGACGAGCGTGAGCGCCGCGACCGCGGCGGCGAAGACGACGAGCACCGGCACGAGCGGCCACACCAGCAGAGCGGCGCCGACCACGAGCACCGGGAGGGCGAGTCCCAGGTAGCCGACCAGGAAGATCGTGGCCAGCACCTCCCCGCGCCGGTGCGGCTCGGCGAGGGCGGCCGCGGCGGCGATGGCCGAGCGGAACAGCAGGCCGACGCCTCCGCCGGTCAGCAGCGCGCTGGCCACGAACACGGCGAGGGAGCTGAGCAGCACGCCGGCGCCCAGGGCGAGCAGCCCGACCAGCACGAGCACGAGCGCCACGACCAGCTGGGCGCGATCGCCGACGCGGACGAGGAGCAGCTGGGAGGCGGTCGACGCGGCGAACACCGAGAACGAGACGGCTCCGGCCACGAGGTGCGAGGGCTCGCGCAGGGTGCCGGCGAGCACGCTCGGCGCGAGGGACGTGTACAGGCCGAACACCGAGAAGGCTGCGAAGGCCGCCACCGCCGCGGCGGTGAAGCCGGCGCGGGCTGCGGGCGGCACCGACACCCGCTGAGGACGGTACCGCGGCCGAGGTTCGGGCCGGTGCACGGTCTCCGGCACGCGGCTCACGGCGACGGCGGCGACGGCGAGGAGGATGGCGAACACCAGGTAGGGAAGCAACAGGGGCGCCGGGAGCAGTTGCGCGAACACGCCGCCGATGAGCGGCCCGAGCGCGAGCCCGCCGGTGCTCACCACGGTCGCGACCATGGCCGGGAACCGCGACCCCTCCTCCGGGTGCGTCACGGCGCGCAGCTCGGCGAGATGCGCCGTGGCGCTCGCGGTCAGCGCCCCGACCCCGATGCCGGAGACCACGCGGGCGACGACGAGGCCCGGCACCTCCGGCCACACGATGAAGACCACGGCGGAGGCGAGCTCGAGCAGCAGCGCCAGCAGCACCATCCTGCGCCGGCCTTCGACATCGCTGAGATGCCCGATGAGGTAGAGGCTGCCGAGCACCCCGACGGCGAACGCGGCGAAGATCACCGTGATGACCCAGGTCGGGAAGCCGTCGCGCCGCTGGTAGAGCGCGTACAGCGGCGTGGGGAGGGTCGCGAACGCCATCACCGTCAGGAATGCGGCGGCGACCGTCCAGAAGCCCGCGGCGTGGCCGATGCCGCGCCGCGGGCGCCGGACGGGACGCGCGGGAGAGCTCACGGGGAGATGGTGCTCCCCGCGGTGGGGCCGCGGCCATCCTCTCGGCCTCCTGTCTCCGCCAACTGTCTGCGCCAACCGTCTGCGCCCACTGTCTGCGGTGGTCGCCTACGCTGGAGGGACCATGACCGTCTTCGCCGCCGTCGTCCTGCTCCTCAACGCCGTCTTCAACGTCATCGCCTGGCCGCGGTTCTTCCAGCGGGTCCGCACCGACGCGCGGGCGCGCGACGCGGCCGGGAAGGCGACGCCGTTCCTCCGGGTGCACGCCGCGCTGCTCGGCGTCGCGCTGCTGCTCGCGGCGCTCTCGCTCGTGGCGGGCATCCTGCTCCTGGTGGCAGGCTGAGGGTATGGCACTGAACATCACCGGCGACGCCGAGGCGGACGCCCTGCTCGACCAGTCCCCGTTCGCCCTCCTCGTCGGGATGCTGCTCGACCAGCAGGTGCCGATGGAGACCGCCTTCGCCGGTCCGGCGAAGCTGCGCGACCGGCTCGGCGGCCTCGACCCGGCGACGCTCGCGGCGATCGACCCGGACGAGCTCGCCGCGGTGATGAAGCAGCCTCCCGCCGTCCACCGCTTCCCCGGATCGATGGGAGGCCGGGTGCAGGCGCTCGCCGCCGCCATCGTCTCCGACTGGGGCGGTGACACGGCCGCGATCTGGACGCAGGGCGACCCCGACGGCGCGGAGGTGCTGCGGCGGCTGAAGGCGCTGCCCGGCTTCGGCGAGCAGAAGGCGAAGATCTTCCTCGCGCTGCTCGGCAAGCGCAAGGAGCTGGCGGCGCCGGGCTGGCGCGAGGCGGCGGGCGACTACGGCCTCGACGGGTACCGCTCGGTGGCCGACATCGTCGACGCCGACTCGCTGACGAAGGTGCGCGAGCACAAGAAGGCGATGAAGGCGGCGGCGAAGAAGGGCTGAGCGGGGGCGCGGGCGCCGGGCTGCGCCCCGCCCGGGGCCGCGCCCTGGTCCACGGCGGTGTCGGTGGTCGCCGGTACGCTTCGAGGAGCGGCCGGGGCACGGGGCCGCGTCCACCGCGGCCGGACGGCCGCCGTCAAGCAAGGGAGGCGCCGGTGTTCCTCCTCGACGGCGTGATCGTGACCAGCGCGAGCGACCTCACCGAGGCCTCCAAGTGCGAGTTCGCGTTCCTGCGCACCGTCGACGAGAAGCTCGGGCGCATCGAGAAGGCAGAGGTCGTCGACGACCCGATGTACGTGCGCTCCTCCCGGCTGGGCGACGAGCACGAGCACCACATCCTCGAGCGCTACCGCGAGGAGTTCGGCGCAGGCGTCGCCGAGATCGAGCGACCGGAATCGCTCACGGCCGACAGTCTCGCCGAGGCGGTCCGGCGAACCGCGGAGGCGTTCGCGAGCGGGGCCGAGGTGGTGTTCCAGGCGACGTTCTTCGACGGCGCGTTCGTCGGGTTCGCCGACTTCGTCGTGCGCCTTCCCGACGGCCGCTACCGGGTGCAGGACTCCAAGCTGGCCCGCAGCGCCCGCGTCACCGCGCTCCTCCAGCTCGCCGCGTACGCGGAGCAGCTGCGCCGGATGGGCGTCGAGGTCGACGACACCGTCGAGCTGCTGCTCGGTGACGGGTCGGTCAGCCGGCACCGGCTCTCCGACATCGAGCCGGTGTACCGCAAGCGGCGCTCCCGCCTGCTGCGCATCCTCGACGAGCACCTCGCCGACCAGGGCCCGGTCGCGTGGGGCGATCCGCGGTTCACGGTCTGCGGGCGCTGCGACACCTGCGACGCCGAGGTCCAGGCGGCGCACGACGTTCTCCTCGTCGCCGGCATGCGCATCACCCAGCGCGAGCACCTCGTCGCGGCCGGCATCACGACCATCGACGCGCTCGCCGCCTCCACCGGTCCGGTCGACGGCCTCCCCGATGGCACGCTCGACGGGCTGCGCGAGCAGGCCCGACTGCAGCTGAGCGCCGTCGAGGGGGCGCCGCCGCCGGTGCGCGTCTACAACGCGCCGGTGCTGGCCGCACTGCCGCACCCCGACGAGGGCGACATCTTCTTCGACTTCGAGGGCGACCCGCTCTACACCGAGGGCGCGGGGGAGCGCTGGAACCTCGACTACCTGTTCGGGCTGGTCGACAACGAGGAGCGCTTCACGGCGTTCTGGGCGCACGACTTCGCGGCCGAGCGGGTGGCGCTGGAGGCGTTCCTCGCGTTCGTGCGGGAGCGCCGCGCCCAATACCCCGCCATGCACATCTACCACTACGCGGCCTACGAGCAGACGCACCTGCTCGCCCTCGCGGCGCGGCACGGGGTCGGTGAGGAGGAGGTCGACGGCCTCCTGCGCGACAACGTGATGGTCGACCTGTACCCGCTCGTGCGCAAGGCCGTGCGCGTCGGCTCCCGCTCCTACTCCATCAAGAAGCTCGAACCGCTGTACATGGGCACAGAGCTGCGGCAGAGCGAGGTCAAGAACGGCGCAGACTCGATCACCGAGTACGCCAACGCGCGCGACCTGATCGCGCTCGGCCGTGAGGCGGAGGCCCAGCCGCTGCTCGACGAGATCGGCGACTACAACCGCTACGACTGCGTCTCCACGCTGCGGCTGCGCGACTGGCTGATCGCTCGCGCGCAGGAGAACGGCATCCCGATCGGCTCGGCGCCGATGGACGAGACCGAGGTCACCCCCGAGGAGTCGCCGCTGCGCGCCGGGCTGCTCGCTTTCGCCGGTGATCCGCTCGACCCGCACCGCACGCCCGACCGCGAGGCGATGGCGCTCGCGGCGGCGGCGATCGACTTCCACCGCCGCGAGCAGAAGAGCTTCTGGCAGGCGCACTTCGCCCGGCTCATCCAGCCGGTGGAGGAGTGGGCGGAGACCCGCGACGTCCTGGTGGTCGACCGCGTGCGCGTGCTTCGCGACTGGTACCTCGACGAGGGGCAGCGGGTCGAGCGGCGCGAGCTGCTGCTCAGCGGGCAGTGGGGAGCAGGGAGCGCGGTCCGCGTCAGCGAGCGGTCAGGGCCCTTCCTGCTCTACGAGTACCCGGGGCCCTACCGGCAGGCGCGCTCGCAGCCCGGGGCGCGCACCACGCGCACGGTCGCGGTCGTGGCTGCGAACGACGACGGCTCGGTCGTCGTGCGCGAGACGCTGCCGGAGGACGTGCCGGCGTACGCCGACCTGCCCAGTGCGCTCACCCCGGCCGCGCCGCCGAACACGCGGGCGCTCGCCGAGGCGATCCGCGAATGGGGCGGCGCCCTGCTCGCCGCCCGGCAGGCCGACGCGTGGCCGGTCGACGCGACCGTGGACCTGCTGCGGCGCACGCCGCCGCGCACCCGGTCCGAGGCGCTCGCGCCCGATCCGACGGTCGCCACCGGGGCGGACGGCGGCGGCTTCGGTTCCGACGGGTCCGATGGCGACGGCTCGGGAGGCGACGGGCGCGACGGCGACGGCCGCATCGACGCCGTGGTGGCCAGCCTGCTCGACCTCGACCGCTCCTACCTGGCCGTGCAGGGCCCTCCCGGAACCGGCAAGTCGTACCTCGGCGCACACGTGATCGCGCGGCTCGTCGCCGACCACGGTTGGCGGATCGGCGTGGTCGCGCAGTCGCACGCGGTGGTCGAGCACCTTCTCGACCGGGTCGTCGCGGCCGGGCTCGACCCCGCCCGGGCCGGCAAGGTGCCGAACGACCCCTCCCAGCCTCCGGCCTTCACGCCTCTCCGCGCCAACGGGCACCTGACCTTCGCACAGGAGAACGAGGCGACCGGGTACGTGATCGGCGGCACCGCCTGGGACTTCGCCAACCCGGCGCGCATCCCGCGCGACAGCCTCGACCTGCTGGTCATCGACGAGGCCGGGCAGTTCTCCCTCGCGTCGACGGTGGCCGTCGGGGTGGCGGCCCGCAACCTCCTGCTGCTCGGAGACCCGCAACAGCTGCCACAGGTCAGCCAGGGGCGGCATCCCGAGCCGGTCGACGGCTCCGCCCTGGGCTGGGTGAGCGACGGGCACGACGTGCTGCCCGCCGAGTACGGCTACTTCCTGGCCGAGAGCCGGCGCATGCACCCGGCGCTCGCCTCCGCGGTGTCGGTGCTGTCGTACGAGGGGAGGCTGCGCGCCCACCCGTGCGCGGCAGAACGGCAGCTCACCGGCATCACGCCCGGGCTGCACCCGGTGCCGGTCGAGCACGTCGGCAACTCCACAGCCTCGCCGGAGGAGGCCCACGTCGTGGTCGACCTCGTCCGCGATGCGCTGGGGCGCTCGTGGAACGACCCGTCCGACGGTGCGGAGGATCAGCCGCTCGGCCCGGAGCAGATCATCGTCGTCACGCCGTACAACGCGCAGCTCGCGGAGGTGCGCGCGGCCCTCGACGCCGACGGGCTCACGGCGGTGCGCGTCGGCACGGTCGACAAGTTCCAGGGGCAGGAGGCCGCCATCGCGATCGTCTCGCTGGCGGCGTCGGCGGCGGCGGACGTGCCGCGTGGGATGTCGTTCCTGCTCATGAAGAACCGGCTCAACGTCGCCATCTCGCGCGCGAAGTGGGCGGCCTACCTCGTCCACTCGCCGGAGTTGACCGAGTTCCTGCCGACCACGCCGGCCGGCGTGGGGGAGCTGAGCGCCTTCATCCGCCTGGTGGAGCCGGAAAGCGCCCACCGGCCGCGCCACGTGCAGCCTGTCGCGGAGGCGGCCGGCGCGTTACGCTCGTGACCGTGTCACCCGAAGAGCTCGAGACGTTCGCCGCGCTCCGCCGCGCGCGCGACCTGATCGATCGCGACTTCGCGCAGCCGCTCGACGTGCCGACCATGGCCGCGCGCGCCTTCATGTCGCCCTCCCACTTCTCGCGCCGGTTCCGGTCGGCGTACGGGGAGACGCCGTACAGCTACCTGATGACGCGGCGCATCGAGCGCGCGATGATGCTGCTGCGCGGCGGGATGAGCGTGACCGACGCCTGCATGGCGGTCGGCTGTACCTCGCTCGGGTCGTTCAGCTCGAAGTTCACCGAGCTGGTGGGGGAGACGCCGAGCGCGTACCGCGCGCGGGAGCACGCGGCCGTCGCGGCGATGCCGGACTGCATCGCGAAGCAGCGGTCCCGGCCCGTGCGCCGGCGCGCGTCGGCCTCCTGAGCGGGCGGCGGCGGCCGGGGCAGCGCGCGATCGAGCAGTTTTCGAGAAGCCCGAGCGGTGACGGCGTCCCTAGAGTGACAGCCATGTCCATCTCACTCCAGTTCGCACACATCACCGTCCTCGACCCGGAGGCGTCGCTGCCGTTCTACCGCGACGCGCTCGGGCTCGACGTCCTCAACGACGTCGCCTCCGGAGGCCACCACTGGATCACGCTCGGGAGCCTCGACGCCCCTGGGACCGAGATCGTGCTCTCCGACCCGTACGCCGGGCGCTCGCAGGCCGACGGCGACGCCCTGCAGGAGCTCATCGTGAAGGGCGCCCTGTCGCCGGTGGTGTTCCGCGCGCAGGATCTCGACGCCACGTTCGAGCGGGTCCGCTCGTCGGGTGCCGAGGTGCTGCAGGAGCCCATCGACCAGCCGTGGGGGCCGCGCGACTGCGCCTTCCGCGACCCGTCGGGCAACATGGTCCGCATCCTGCAGTCGGCGCCGGAGCCGCAGCACGCCTGAGCAGCAGGACGCGTGATCGCAGCACGCCTGATCGCAGCAGGTCGGAGCCGCCGTCCGCTTACCCCACCGGCTGCACCGACACCGGGACGAACTCCCGCACCGGGTGCGCGACGCTGGCCGCGCAGGTGCTGAGGAGCGGCTCCGACATGCGCTCGCCCACCTCGACGACGACGATGTGCCCGCCGTCGTGGGCGAGCTCCACGGTCCAGCCGTGCGGGTGCGGGCGCTCGGCGACAACCGTGTAGGCGTCGATCCGGTCGTCGCCCGAGCGGTCCCGCGCGAACGCCTCGGCAGCCTGCGCGACCGTGCTGAGTGCGGTGCGGCCGCGCAGGTAGCGTGGCTCGACGAGGCCGCGGGCCTGCCGCTCCACCACCGCGCCGACCTCCTCCGCGGGCACGCGCCCGTAGAGCAGGCCGTGCGGGAACAGCACCATGGTCGCCGCGAACCGGTCGCCGCCGAGGTGGGAGCACTCCCACGTGTGATCGGGGTGCATCCGGGCCAGCGCCTCCACGACCGGGCGTCCGCGGACCGCGCAGCACTGGTCGTGCCGGGCGTGCGTGCACACGCAGTACACCGGCTCGTCGCTCGGCTCGCCCGCGCTGCCGTCGAGCGGCAGGTCGAGGAGGTCGGCGGGGTCGTCCACCCGCCCCCAGCGGATCCCCTCCCGGCCCGGCCGCGCGTCCACCAGCGCCCAGCGCCACGACGACTGCGCCCGGCGCTCGTCCGCGCGCAGCCCGGTGCGGCGGATCGCCAGCGGACGGATGCCCGCGGCCTCCGCCCGCCCGACGATCCGGGCGCCGAGGGCCGGGTCGAGCGCCGACCCCACGAACGCGTGCGTTCCCCAACCGCTCTCGATCTCGACCAGCAGCCAGCGGTCGCCGCGGCCGGCGGTGCCGGGCAGCGGGTCACCACGGTCGCGGGCGCGGTCGCTGCACGGCAGCCAGCCGGGTGTGCCGGGTGGAGGCGGAGCCCCGGAGGAACGCGCCGCTTCGCCGGCAGCGCGCGCGCCTGCGCCGGCCGCGGGTGCGCCGGCCGCGGGTGCGTCCGCGCCCGTCGCCTCCGTTCCGCTCACGTGGAGGCGAGCACGACGACGCCCTCGCGCAGCAGCCGCCGCGCGACCACGACCGCCGAGGCCTCGTCGAGCTCCGGCAGGTCGCCCACGCGGACGGCGGTGCCGTCCACCAGCCGCGAGACCGCCGCACGTGCCGCGATCGGGAGCGCGATCGCCTTCCGCGGCAGCCGCACGGTGACCGTCTCGACCTCGGTCGTGACGCGGGGCCGCAGGCCGGGCCGCACCACGACCGCGGTGTCCGTCGACAGCGCGCCGGCGGCCTCCACCGTCGCGAGTGGTCGTACCGGCGCCGGCGGGGAGTCGCTGCGGCGCCGCGCAGACAGGCGCTCGCTCACCGCCGTGGCGAGCGCCGGCCGCAGCGACGGGTCGTCGAGGGCGGCGCGGAGGGCGTCGAGGGTGTCGTCGACGATCGGGCGCAGCGCCTCCACATCGTCCGGGTCGAAGCCGAGGGGGAGGGAGGCGCGCAGCGCGACCGCGTCGGCGGCGTGTGCGATGGCCTCCTGCACCACCTCGTGCCGCGTATAGGCGGCGACGCCGATCGTGAGGTGCACGGAGACGCCGCCCAGCGCCTCCGCCGAGTGGATCCAGCCGCGCGGCAGGTAGAGCGCGTCGCCGGGCCGGAACACCGCGTCGATGGCGGGCGCCTCCGTCGCACGCGCCGCGACGGCCTCCCGATGATCGCTCCACGGCTGATCGCGCAGCGGGTCGGGGTGGACGGGCTCGTGGATGCGCCAGTGCTTCTCACCCGCGATCTGCAGCACGAACACGTCGTGCACGTCGTAGTGCGGGTCGAAGCCCCGCGAGGAGGCGGGCGTGATGTACGCGTTCACCTGGCACGGGTGTCCGAGCTCCGCCGAGAGCCGGCGGGTGAACTCCGCGATCGGGGGCCATGTGCGGTGCAGGCCCTGGAGCACGAGCGTCGCGCCGTCGGAGAACTCGGCCAGCACCTTCTCGGACGACAGCTGGTCGCCGACCTCGGCGCCGAAGCCGCCGGGCGCGGTGAAACGCGCGGGCGGGAGCACCTCGCCCTCCTTCGCCATCCGGACGAAGGGGGTGCGCAGCGCACGCGACGACACGAGCTCGTCGACGTCGTCGCTGCTGAACAGGTCGGAGAAGTCCTGCCCGAGCTCGGCGGCGCGCGTGAACAGCGGGCGCTGCGCCCAGTGGTCACGCGCGAAGGAGTCTCGATCGAGCGTCGTGCAGCGCGAAAGCGCGGGCCGGTCGCCCGGCCCGCGCCCGTCCGTCGCCATCAAGCGGACCCGTCGGCTCCGCCGTCGTGGCCGCCCGGGTTGGCGCCGCCGTCCGCGGGGCCTTCACCGGATCCGCCGGCCGAGCCGTCGGCTCCGCCGTCGTGCCCGCCGGGGTTGGCGCCGCCGTCCGCGGGGCCCTCGCCGCCGCCGGCCGCGCTCGTGGTGATGTCGTCGTCGTCGATCGAGCTCATGGAGCCTCCTTGTCGTGCCGCCTGTGCCGCGCCGCGCGGGTCGCTCCGGCGCTGACACGGCTCACACTACGCGTGCGGCAGGAGGCCTCCAAGACCCGCGCGCGACGGCGGGCCGTCACATTTCGGAACGCTTTTTGACCCTCCGCCGCCCGGTTGAGAGGCTGAACGAGCCGCCAACCGTCCGCCGGCATCACATCCCCTTTTCACAAGAGAGGCACAGCCATGTCCGACGCCACCCCGCCCACCCCCTCCCTGCCGGAGAAGCCCAAGAAGTCGCGCGCCGGCTGGATCACCGGCATCGTCATCGCGGCCATCGCCGTGGTCGTGGCCGTCGTCCTCATCGTGGTGAACGTCACCGCCTCCGGCTCGTCGCAGGCCGACGGCGGCAAGAAGACCGTCGTGAAGATCGGCACCACCGAGCAGTCCGCGCCGTACTGGCCGATCCTGAAGAAGAAGGCCGCTGCGAAGGGCATCGACCTGCAGGTCGTCGGCTTCAGCGACTACACCCAGGCGAACCCGGCGCTGGCGGACGGCCAGATCGACCTCAACCTGTTCCAGCACCTCCAGTTCCTCGCGAACTACGACGTGCAGGCCAAGCAGGACCTCGTGCCGATCGCCTCCACCCTGGTCGTGCCGCTGCCGCTGTACTCGCACAAGTACGACGCCGTCGACGCCATCCCTCAGGGCGCCAAGATCGCCATCCCGAACGACCCGACCAACCAGGCCCGTGCGCTGCTCGTGCTGCAGAAGGCCGGCCTCCTGAAGCTGAAGAACGGCGGCAGCACCCTCGCCACCCCGGCCGACATCGACGCCGCCGCCAGCAAGGTCACCGTCATCCCGGTCGACGCGGCTCAGACCGCTCCGGCGCTGAACTCGGCCGACGGCGCGATCGTCAACAACAACTTCGCGCTCACCGCTGGCCTCGACCCGAAGTCGGCGCTGTTCCAGGACGACCCCAAGAGCGAGACCGCCGAGCCGTACATCAACGCCTTCGTCGCCCGCGACAAGGACAAGGACAACGAGACCTACCTCGAGGTCGCGAAGCTGTACCACTCCAAGGAGGTCACCGACGCGGTGCTCGCCGAGTCGAAGAACACCGCGGTCATCGTCGACAAGCCGCAGAAGGATCTGATCGCGGTCCTGGACGACCTCAAGAAGACCATCCAGGCGGCGCAGTAGTGCCCGACAGCGATCCGATCATTGCCTTCCGCGGCGTCACCAAGAGCTTCGGCTCGGGTGGCGCCGCGCCGGCGGTCGACGGCGTCGACCTGGAGATCCGCCGCGGCGAGATCTTCGGCATCATCGGCTACTCGGGCGCCGGCAAGAGCACGCTCGTCCGGCTGATCAACGCGCTGGAGCACCCGACCTCGGGCTCGGTGGTGGTCGACGGACGCGACCTCACCACGCTGAAGGAGCGCGACCTCCGCCCGGTGCGCGCCAACATCGGCATGATCTTCCAGCAGTTCAACCTGTTCCGCTCGCGCACCGTCTTCGGCAACATCGCCTACCCGCTGAAGGTCGCGGGCTGGCCGGCCGACAAGCGCAAGCAGCGGGTGACCGAGCTGCTCGCCTTCGTCGGGCTCACCGACAAGGCGTGGGCGTACCCGGACCAGCTGTCGGGAGGCCAGAAGCAGCGCGTCGGCATCGCGCGGGCGCTCGCGACGAACCCCGACATCCTGCTGGCCGACGAGGCCACGAGCGCGCTCGACCCGGAGACGACCTCCGACGTCCTGGCGCTGCTCAAGCGGGTCAACGACGAGCTGGGCGTCACGATCGTCGTCATCACGCACGAGATGGAGGTCGTGCGCTCGATCGCCGACCGCGTCGCGGTGCTCGACGCCGGCCGCGTGATCGAGACCGGGACCGTGTTCGAGGTCTTCTCGAACCCGCAGACCCCGACGGCGCAGCGGTTCGTCGGCACGGTGCTGCGCAACCAGCCGGGGGAGGCGGACGTCGAGCGGTTGCGCGGCAAGCACGCCGGCCGGATCGTGTCGGCCCGCATCCATGACGACGGCCGGCTGGGCTCGGTGCTGTCGGACGCGGTCGGCCGCCACAACGTGCGGTTCGAGATCGTCTACGGCGGCATCTCGGCGCTGCAGGGCCGCTCGTTCGGCTCGCTCACCCTCGAGCTGGTCGGCGAGCCCGCCGACGTGGACGCGCTGATCGCCGAGCTGCGCACGGTGACCGAGGTCGAGGAGGTGGCCGCGTGAACGACTGGACCAATCTCTGGCCGGTGTACTTCGAGTCCATCGGGCAGACCCTGTGGATGGTCGTCGCGACGCTCGTCCTCGGCGGCATCCTGGGCCTCGCGCTCGGCGTGCTGCTGTACACCACGCGGCGCGGCGGACTGCTGGAGAACCGGGCGCTGTTCACGGTGCTGAACGTGCTCGTGAACTTCGTTCGGCCCATCCCGTTCATCATCTTCATGACCGCGATCGCGCCGCTGACGCAGGCGGTGCTCGGGACGTTCCTCGGCACGCCGGCGGCGATCTTCCCGATGACGATCGCGGCGACCTTCGGCATCTCCCGGATCGTGGAGCAGAACCTCGTCACCATCGAACCGGGCGTCATCGAGGCGGCCCGCGCGATGGGGTCGAGCCCGTGGCGGATCATCACGACGCTGCTGATCCCGGAGGCGCTCGGGCCGCTCATCCTCGGCTACGCGTTCATCTTCGTGGCGATCGTCGACCTGTCGGCCATCGCGGGCAGCATCGGTGGAGGCGGCCTCGGCAACTTCGCGATCTCGTACGGCTACCAGCGGTACAACTGGGCCGTGACCTGGCTCGCAGTGATCACGATCGTGATCCTCGTGCAGGTCGCGCAGTTCCTCGGCAACTGGCTGGCCCGGAAGGCGCTGCGCCGCTAGTCGCCGCTGACCTCGATGGTGTTCAGGCGGGCGGCGCGAGCGTGGGCGCATAGCGGCCGCGGGGGCGGAGGCGCAGGGGAGGCTGCGCGTACTCGTCCAGCGCGTGCACGGTCCACCCGACGGTGCGGGCGATCGCGAAGACGACCTCGCCCGCGTCGTCCGGCATGCCCGCGGCGAGGGACAGCGCGCCGAGTGCCAGATCGACGTTGGGGCGTGCGCTGGTGCGCTCGTGCAGGATGCCGGATAGAACCTCCACGGCCTCCAGCACCGGCGCCGCCTGCGGCACGGCCGCGAGCAGGGCGAGCAGCACCGTCGCGCGCGGGTCGCCCTCGGGATAGAGCGGCTGCCCGAAGCCGGGGACCGGCCCGGCCGTCGACAGGACCGTGCCCGCGACCACGCGCGCCGGCTCCTCGCCGCCGAGGACGCGGGCCAGCATCCGGTGCGCCGCGCGGCTGGCGTTGCCGTGCAACGGGGAGTCGAGAGCACCGAGACCGGCGCTGACGACCGCGTACGGGGTCGCGCGGGCGGAGGCCGCGGCCCGGGCGGCGAGGGTCGAGACGGCGATGTCGTGGTCGATCAGTAGCACGAGCGCCGCATCGAGCACGGCGACCGCCTCGGGAGTGGGGGCGGTGGCGGTGAGGCGCGGCCAGAGACGGTGGGCGAGGGTGCCGGCGTCGTGCTCGTTGGTACTCGGGGCACCCGGCTCTCCTGCACTCGGCGCGCCTGCACCCCGCGTCGGCAGCACCTCCACCATCCCCGCCACCAGCCGTTCGACCGCCGACGCGACCACCGCCCGGTCGAGGGAGGTGCGCAGCGGGTCCGCGGCCGCCAGCGCGACGACCGCCACCGCGACCCGGTCGCGGTCGCCCGCAGAAGCGGGCAGCGCCTCCGCGACCCGGCGCGCCACGTCGACGCCCGCCCCCGGCGAGAACCCCGCGGACTCCTCCCACCGCCCGGTGAGCGCCCAGCGCGCGACCGTCTCGAACCCGGCGCGTGCGAGCTCGGGCGCGGGCCGCTCCCGGTACCAGAGCTCGCCGTCCTCGATGTGGGCGAAGGAGGTGTCGATCACCATGAGCGGCGACCCCTCCGCGTGCGTCGGCGGCGCGGCGCGGCGGCGGCGGGACGCGGCGAACGCCTCCACCTCCAGCGGGTCGAACAGCGAACCCTCGGCCGTGCGCACCCGTTGGAGCCGTCCGCGCGCCACGTAGGCGTAGAGCGTCTCGAGCTTGACGCCGAGCCGCTCGGCGGTCTGGTCGGCGGTGAGGCGGGGGAGCCCGTCGGTGGCGCGCGCGTCTGCTTTCACATTGATCCGATCAACGTTGACGACTGGTCGAGTACACGCTCACACTAGCGGCATGGACCGGATGGACGACACCCTGATCGACGTACCCCGCGGCCTCACCAACGTGGTGGCGGCCCGCACCGAGCTGGGAGACGTGCGCGGGCACGAGGGCTTCTACCATTACCGCCAGTACTCGGCGGTGGACCTGGCGCGCGAGCGGACCTTCGAGGAGGCGTGGCACCTCCTGCTCTTCGGCCGCCTTCCCGACGACGCCGAGCTCGCCGCCTTCCGCGCCCGCATCGTCGCCGCACGCCAGGTGCCGGAGGAGGTGGAGGCCGTGCTCCCGGCGCTCGCCCGTCTCACCGCGGGAGGCGACGCGCTCGCCGGCCTGCGTATGGCGTTGACCGCGCTCGCCGCGGCCGACGGCTTCCGCCCGCTCTACGACGAGCCGCCGGCCGCCCGGGTGGAGCAGGCGATCCGCCTGGCCGCCGCGACGCCGGTGCTGCTCGCGAGCCTCCATGCCCTCGCCGAGGGCCGCGCGCCGCGCGCATCGCGCGACGACCTCGGGCAGGTGGCGAACTACCTCTACCTCGTGACCGGCAGCGTCCCCGACGCCGCCCACGAGCATGCGCTCAGCGCGTATCTGACCGCCGCCGTCGACCACGGCTTCAACGCCTCCACGTTCACCGCCCGCGTCATCGCCTCCACCGGGGCCGACCTCGCCGCGGCCGTCGACGGCGCGCTCGGCGCGCTGTCCGGCCCGCTGCACGGCGGCGCTCCGAGCCGCGCCCTCGACACGCTCGACGAGATCGGCACCCCCGACCGGGCGGAGGAGTGGGTCCGCCGGACGGTCGCGGGCGGCGGCCGGGTCATGGGCTTCGGGCACGCCGTGTACCGCACAGAGGACCCGCGCTCGCGGATGCTGCGGGAGGTCGCGGAGGGTTTCGGCGGCCCGCGCGTCGAGCTGGCGGTCGCGGTCGAGCAGCGGGTGCAGGAGGCGCTCGCCGAGCTGAAGCCGGGCCGCGAGCTGCACACGAACGTCGAGTTCTACGCGGGCGTCGTGATGGAGCTGTGCGGCCTCCCGCGATCGATGTTCACCCCGACGTTCGCGGTCGCGCGCACGGTCGGCTGGACGGCGCACGCGCTCGAGCAGGCCGCCGACGGCAAGATCCTGCGTCCGTCGGCGCGTTACGTGGGGCCGGCCGCGCCGCAGCCGCTGCCTGCTCGCCGCGCGACCGCGGAGTCGGAAGCGGGCGTCGGCGCGGGAGGCCGGTGAGCGTATCGTGCTCAGTGCGCGCGACCGCGCGCGCCCGCGCGCGCCCCGGCGGGCGCCGGGCGACGAGGAGGACACGTGACCGTCAGCACCGAGCTCTTGACCGACGCCTTCGGGAGGATCGCAGACATCGTGCGCAGCACCGTGCGCGGCCTGGACGCCGACACGCTCGGCGCGCGCATCGACCCGGACGCCAACTCGATCGCGTGGCTCGTGTGGCACCTCACCCGGGTGCAGGACGACCACGTTTCCGAGGTCGCGGGCCGCGAACAGGCGTGGACGGAGGACGGCTGGTCGGCGCGCTTCGGCCTCCCCTTCTCCGATGCCGACACCGGGTACGGGCACAGCTCGGACGAGGTGGCGGCACTCGGATCGGCGCGCGCCGAGGACCTCATCGGGTATCACCAGGCCGTGCACGACCGCACGGTCGCCTACCTGGAGACGCTCGGCGACGACGACCTCGGACGCGTGGTCGACCGCTCGTGGGACCCGCCGGTCACCCTGGGCGTGCGCCTCGTCAGCGTCATCTCGGACGACCTGCAGCATGCCGGGCAGGCGTCCTACGTGAAGGGTGTCCTCGAGCGGAGGTGATCGCCGTGCGCGGAGCGGTACGGCACGTGGAGTGGGTCGGCGACGAGGACCCGGAGCGGCTGGAGGCGGCCACCGTCACGCTGGCGCCCGATCGGCTCGACGCGCTCGGCACCTCCCGCACCACCGACTACGTCACGGCGTGGACGCTGCAGACGGGTGCGGGCTGGGTGACCGAGAGACTCGACGTGACGGTGCGCGGCCGCGGCTTCACGCGCGTGCTCGAACTCGTGCGCCACGCCGACGGCCGGTGGGAGGCGGAGGCGGAGGCGCGCGGCGACGACACTTTCCACGGCGAGCGGATGGCCGTGCCCGGCATTGCCGACCCCGCGGCGCTCGCCGGCGCGGACGACTGCGATCTCGCGCTCTGCCCGGTGACGAACACCATGCCGATCCTGCGGCTCGGGGCGCTGGACGACGTGCTGCCGGAGACGCGCCTCCTGATGGCCTGGATCGACCTGCCCTCGCTGGCGGTACTCCCGAGCGGCCAGCTGTACAGCTCGGCGGCGCCGCTCGACCGCGCCTCGGGGAGGGGAGTGGTGCGCTACCGCAGCGAGACGCGCGACTTCATGGCCGACCTCACCGTCGACGAGGACGGCCTCGTGGTCGACTACCCGCGCCTGGCGCGGCGCGTGCGCCCGCGCTGAGCACCGCGACCGCCACCTCAGCCTCAGCCTCAGCCGGGGCCACCGCCGCAGCCGCTACGGCGTCGGCGCCAGCGCGTCGTAGCGCCGGAACGCGCCCTGCACCCGCACGATCGTCGCGACCAGCACCACGATCACGAGCCCGCCGAGCAGCGGCGGGAACCAGAGCGCCCCGGTGAGCGCGAGCACGCCGATGTAGAGGTCGCCGAGCCGCGGTCCGCCGGTGACCACGACCGTGAAGACGCCCTGCAGCCTCCCGCGCATGACGTCCGGCGCCGAGGCCTGCAGGATCGTCATGCGGAAGATCGAGCTGACGTTGTCCGCGGCGCCCGAGGCCGCCAGCAGCACGGTCGCGACGATGAGCGCGGGCAGGTTCGCCTCGGCGATCGAGTCAGGTCCACCGGTGAGCCCGGCGAACGCGACGACGGCGAGCACGATCCCGAAGCCGAGGATGCTCGCGCCGTAGACGACGATCGCCCGCTCGACCGCGCGCCCCTGCCAGCGGACGTGTCCGAGCCTCCCCGAGAACACGCTCGACAGCAGCGTGCCGACCGCACCCGCCGCGGTGAGGATGCCGACCGTCACCGGCCCGCCGCCGATCAGCACCGCACCGACCGCCGGGAAGAGCGCCCGCGGCTGGCCGAACGTCATCGCGATGATGTCGAGCACGAACGTCATGCGGAGGTTCGGCGCCGTGCGCAGGAAGCGCAGCCCCTGCAGCACCGACGCGAAGCCCGCTCCCTGCCGCTCGCCCTCCGGCACGATCGGCGGCAGCGTGAAGATGCCGAGGAACGCGGCGGTGAACAGGATCACATCAACCGTGTACGTCCACGGGATGCCGACGGTCGCGACCAGCACGCCCGCCAGCGCGGGGCCGACGGTGACCATGACGCCCATCGAGATGCCGCCCAGCGCGCTCGCCGCCGGCAGCAGCCGGTCGGGGATCAGTCGCGGTGTGATCGCCTGCCGGGTCGCGCCGATCATCACGGTGGCGACGGCGTTCACCGTCGTGAGCACGTACAGCGGCCAGACGACGGGCACGTCGAGCCAGGCGAGCAGGGCGATGCCGGCGGTGGAGGCCCAGGCCACGACCGCGGTCACGAGTGCGACCAGCCTCCGGTCGAACGCGTCCGCCAGCACCCCGCCGTAGAGGCCGAACACGATCATCGGCCCGAGCGCGAACAGGGCGACGAGCGAGACCGCGAGGGTGGAGCCGGTGAGGTCGTAGATGTGGAGGCCGACGGCGACGACGGTCATCTGCCCGCCGATGCCCGAGATGGCGCCGCCGAGCCACAGCCGCGCGAAGGCGGGGGAGTGCTTCAGCGGGGTGAGGTCGACGAAGTGCCGGCGGCGGGCGAGGGTGGTGTCGTCGGGAGTCGCGACGCCCGGGCGGGTCTCCTGCTCGGGCTGAGCGGGCTCCGGGGTCAGAACCGCGGCTTCTTGCTCAGCTGCACGGCCGCGGCCGAGTAGACGACGCCCGCCACCATGATCGTGAACGTGACCCCCTGCAGCAGCACCTGCCAGAACGGGGCGAACGGCGTGACGGAGACCCAGAGCCAGAGCACCGCGCCGATCAGCGTGATGACGTAGCTGAAGGTGCGGTAGGCGTACAGCGCGTTCAGCGACACGATCGTGCCCGCCACGGTCACCTGGAACAGCGGCAGGGCCGAGTGCTCGTTGCCGCTCCACGTGGCGACGAGGCTCCACACGAAGAAGACGAGGGAGACCAGCACGACAACGGTCGCGATCGCCTTGCCGAGCGGCCCGGGGAGGGTGGCGCTCAGGCTGCGGACCAGCGAGCCGTTCTCGTCGCCGGCGACGGCCTCGTCGTCGGCGGATGCGGGGCGGGGGGCGGTGACGTGCGTGCTGCTCACGCTGACGATCCTACCGCCGTCGCCGCGCACCGCGGCAAACCGGCGCCGTGGCGGGTCGGGCCGACGGCTGGGCGGCGGATGGGCCGGGCGGGAGTCCGGGCGACCGGGCGCACGCCCGGGCGTACGCTGGCGGGCATGGCAGCCTCCGGTCGTCCGTCCCGCCGCATCCCGATCCCGGCCCGCATCAAGCGGGCCGACGAGGCGGTCGCAGCCCGCATCAACGCGCGGACGACCGGCCGGGCCTCCGACACCTTCTGGACGCTGCTGACGCGCGCCGCGAACCACGGCAAGCTGTGGTTCGCCGCCGCGGGGGTGCTCATGCTGCTCGGCAAGCCGCGGGCGGCCTTCCGCGGCCTCGCGTCGCTGGGGATCGCCAGCCTCGTCGCCAACGTCGTCGGCAAGCGGCTGGTGGGAGGCGACCGGCCCGCGCTCACCTCCATCCCGGTCTCGCGCCGGCTGCAGCGCTCGCCCACCTCGCCCTCGTTCCCGTCCGGCCACACCGCCAGCGCTGCGGCGTTCGCGACCGGGGTGGCGTTGGAGGCTCCGCTCGCGGGCGCCGCGCTCGCCCCGCTGGCGGCGGGCGTCGGCTACTCGCGGCTGCACACGGGCGCGCACTGGTTGTCGGACGTCGTCGGCGGAGCCGCCATCGGCGCCGGCGCCGCACTCGCCCTGCGGGCAGCGCTGCCGGTCGGCAAGGCGCTCACGGAGGCGCGCCGCGAGCCGCCGACGGCCCGCACGATCGACCTTCCCGCCTCAACCGACGGCGACGGCCTGTTCGTCGTGGTGAACCGCTCCTCGGGCGCCGGCCTGGGCCGCCCCGACGCGGTCGAGCTGCTGCGCGACCGGCTGCCGCGCGCGCAGATGCACGTGCTGCAGGAGGCCGACGACCTGGCGGCCCTGATCGACGCGCGCACGGCCTCCGACGACCCTCCTCGCATCCTCGGCGTCTCCGGCGGCGATGGTACGGTCGCCGCCGTGGCGCACCAGGCCCGGCGCGCGGATCTGCCGCTGCTGGTGCTCCCGGGCGGCACCTTCAACCACTTCGCGAAGGCCGCGCTGCTCGACACCGTCGACGTCGCCCTCGCCGCGCTCTCGGCCGGCACCGGGCGCGAGGTGGACGTGGCGGAGCTCGCCTTCGCCGGCGGCGAGCCGAAGACCGTGCTGAACACGGCCTCCGTCGGCATCTACCCCGCCTTCGTCGCCGAGCGCGAACGCCACGAGAAGCGCCTCGGCAAGCCGCTCGCCGCCCTCGTCGCGGCGATCCGGGTGGTCCGCAGGGGCACTCCGCTCGACGTGGAGCTCGACGGCCGCCGCCGCCGCGTGTGGTCGGTCTTCGTCGGCGTCGACCGCTACTACCCGGTCACGGTCGCCCCGATCGAGCGCAGGAGGCTCGACGACGGCCTCCTCGACGTCCGCGTCCTCTTCGCCGACGGCACCCCGCGCACCCGCGGCGCTGTCGCCCTCGCCCTGGGCGGCACGGCGGACGCCCTGGTCGCCCGCCTCCCCGTCCTCCAGGGGCCGCCCGCGATCGACCAGTACACCACCGACGACCTCACGATCGCCGCCGCCGGCGACGACCCCGGCTACGCCCACGACGGCGAGGCGTCGACGCACACCCCGGGCGACCCGAAGCGGTTGCGGCTGCGCGTGCTGCCGGGGGCGCTGCGGGTGTATTCGCCGGGGGAGTGAGGGGGTCGGCGGAGTGACGGGGCCGGCTACCCCTCCCGCACCACCTGCTGCACCGCCTTGTCCGGCCGCAGCCCGCGCCAGCTGGGCTGCCGCAGCCGGTCGGTGCTCGTCCACTCGGCGAATTCGACCTCGCCGACGAGTCTCGGCTCCACCCAGTGGGCCGCCTTGGCGTCCGGGCGTGGCACGTCGCGCAGGGGGCTGTCGTCCGTCTCGATGCCGCCGAGCAGCGCGGCCAGGTCGTCCAGCACCGCGTCGGTGAAGCCGGTGCCCACCTTGCCGACGTAGCGCAGGCCCTCGCCGTCGGGGAGGCCGAGCAGCAGGGCGCCGATCCCGCCGGCGCGGCGGCCGGTGCCGGGCGTCCAGCCGCCGATCACGACCTCCTGGGTCTTGTGGTGCTTGATCTTGATCCAGGCGCGGGAGCGGCGGCCGGTCGCGTAGGTGCTGTCGCGCTGCTTCGCCATCACGCCCTCGAGCCCGAGCCGGGCGCTGGAGGAGACGGCATGGGCGAGGTCGCCGTCGAACGCGGGCGGGACCTGGATCGGGTCGTCCGCCGGCGGCGTGAGGGTGGCGAGCAGCGTCTCCCGCCGCTCGTCGTAGGTGCGTCTGCGCAGGTCGGCGCCGTCGAGCTCCAGGATGTCGAACACCATGTAGTGCGCCGGCGCCCGGGTGAGCGCAGACTTCACGTCGGCGGGGCGCGTGAGGCCCATCCTGGTCTGCAGGAGGCCGAAGTCGGGGCGGCCGGACGGGTCCAGCGTGACGACCTCTCCGTCGAGCACGAGGTCGTGCCCGTCGGCGAGGGCGACCAGCCCGTCGAGCTCGGGGTAGGTGACGGTGACGTCGTTGCCGTTGCGGGTGGTGAGGCGGAGGCCGCCGTCGCGCACCTCGGCGACCGCGCGGATGCCGTCCCACTTCATCTCGAACGCCCACTCGGACTCGTCGGAGATGTCGGCCGCCGAGCCGAGGGTGGCGAGCATGGGGGAGACCGGCGCAGACGGGGCCGCCGACGAGGACGCGGAGGCGGCGGCCTCCATCCGCTCGCGTGACCGCCCGCGAGGCGGCTCCTCGGCCGGCGCCGGCAGCTCCTCCTCGTCCAGCCGGCCCGCCGCCAGCCCGGCGAGCGGGTCGGCGCGCCGCTTCATGCGCTGCAGCACCTCGTCGAACTCCAGGTGGCGGAGGTCCTTCGCCGCGAGCTCGCGCCAGGTGCGCGGCACCGCGACGGTCGGCCGGAACCGGCCGCGCAGTGAGTAGGGGGCGACGGTCGTCTTGGCCGGGTTGTTCTGGCTCCAGTCGATGAGGACCTTGCCCGCCCGCAGCGCTTTCTTCATGTCGCTGACGACGAGGTCGGGATGGTCGGCCTCCAACGCCCGCGCCAATTCATGGGCGACTGCGGCGACCTGCTCGCCGGTCTGCGAGCCGTCGAGGCCCGCGTAGAGATGGATCCCTTTGGAGCCGCTGGTGACGGGCACCGGCGACAGGCCCATGTCGCTCAGGATCGCCTTCGCGAGCCGGGCGACCTCGGCGCACTCGGCGAGGGTGACGCCCTCGCCGGGGTCGAGGTCGATGACGAATCGGTCGGGGTTGCGGAAGCCGGGCCTCCGTCCGACCCGCCACTGCGGCACGTGGAGCTCGAGGGAGGCCGTCTGCGCGAGCCAGATCAGCGTCGCCCTGTCGTTGACGAGCGGGTAGGAGTTGACGCTGTTCTTGTGGGCGAACTCCCGCTGCCGCACCCAGCTCGGCGTCGAGCGCTGGTCGAGGTTCTTCTGGAAGAAGACCTGGCCGGGATGCTCCGGCGTCCCGACGCCGTCGACCCAGCGCTTGCGCGTCGCGATGCGGTCGCGCACGTGCGGGAGCATGACATCGGCGATGGCGCTGTAGTAGTCGATCACGTCGCCCTTGGTGGTGCCGGTCTCGGGGTACATGACCTTGTCGAGGTTGGTCAGCGCGATCCGGTGGCCGTCGACGCGCACCTCCTCGGCGCCTGCTCGTCGGGTGCTCGTGGGGGTGGCGGAGTCCTGGGCAGCCATGGCCACACCGTACGCCCGCAGCGGACGGCGGCGCCCTCCCGGCCCGGTCAGGCTTGAAAACCGGGCCGTGCACGGACACCATGTACGGCATGAGGGCCATTTGGACGGGCGCCATCACCTTCGGACTGGTCAACGTGCCGGTGAAGGTCTACAGCGCGACCGAAGACCACGACGTTCCGCTGCACCAGGTGCACGACGCCGACGGCGGGCGCATCCGCTATCAGCGGCGGTGCGAGATCGACGGGAAGATCGTGCCGTACGAGCACATCGTGAAGGCGTACGACGACGGCGACAAGACGGTCATCCTGACGGCAGAGGACATCGCCTCCCTGCCGGCGGAGCGCAGCCGCGAGATCGACGTGGTGGAGTTCGTGCCCAACGAGCAGCTCGACCCGCTGATGTTCGACCGCAGCTACTACCTCGAGCCCGACTCCAAGTCGCTCAAGGCGTACGCGCTGCTGCGCAAGACGCTGGAGGACGAGGACCGCACGGCGATCGTCAACTTCGCGCTGCGGCAGAAGACGCGGCTCGGCGCTCTGCGTGTGCGCGGCAACGTCCTGGTGCTGCAGACGCTGCTCTGGCACGACGAGATCCGGGAGGCGGACTTCCCGGCCCTCGACTCCTCCCCGCGGATCACCGAGCGCGAGCTCAAGCTGTCTGCGGCGCTGATGGAGAGCTTCGCCGGCGACTTCGAGCCCGAGAAGTTCAGCGACGAGTACCAGGAGGAGCTGCGCAAGCTGATCGACGCGAAGCTCGAGCAGGGCGAGAGCGTCGACACCGCCGAGACCTTCGGCGAGGAGGCCGAGGGCGGCAAGAAGGGCGGCGGCGAGGTCATCGACCTGATGGAGGCGCTGCAGCGCAGCGTCGAGCGCAGCCGGTCGTCGCGGTCCTCCGGGGGTGCGGAGGAGGACGACGAGAAGCCGGCGCGCAAGACGGCGTCGAAGTCCACCGCCTCGAAATCCACCTCCTCCACGTCGTCCTCGAAGACGACCGCGAAGTCCACCACCACGCGGAAGGCGCCGGCGAAGAAGACGGCGAAGAAGCCCGCGTGAGCCCGCGGCTGAAGCGGAGCAACCCGTCCGGGCCGGGCTACCACCGGCGCATGACCGACTCCGGGCCCGTCTACGAGGACGAGGCCGGCAACAGGATCGTCGACGAGCGCGAGCTGGAGCGCATCCGCTCGCTCGTGCTCCCTCCCGCCTGGGAGGACGTGTGGATCTCGCCGGATGCGCGCGGCCACATCCAGGCGGTCGGCACCGACCAGGCCGGCCGCCGCCAGTACCGCTACCACGACACCTGGCGGCTGCATCAGGACCGGGTCAAGTTCGAGCGCGCCGCACTGCTGGCCGAGACGCTCCCGTCGGCGCGCCGCAAGGTGACGATGGATCTGCGGGAGGAGGGGTTCGGCCGCGACCGGATCCTCGCGGCCGCCTTCCGGATCATCGACCTCGGCAGCATCCGCATCGGCAGCGAGGAGTACCTGCACGCCAACGGGAGCCGCGGGCTCACCACGCTGCTGTGCCGGCACGTGCGCATCGACGGCGACGACATCACCCTCACCTTCCCGGCGAAGTCGGCGCAGAAGTGGGCGAGCACGATCACGGATGCCGACCTCGCCGAGCTGCTGGCCTCGATCGTCGCGCTGCGCGGGCAGCGGTCGCGCCTGCTGTCGTGGAAGGACGGCACCTGGCACACCATCCGCCCGGCGTCGCTCAACGAGTACATCCGGCGGCAGACGCGCGGCGAGTTCACCGCGAAGGACTTCCGCACCCTGCACGGCACCATCACCGCGGCGAAGGCGCTCGCCGAGCTGGGGCCCGGAGGTTCGGACTCGCAGCGCAAGAAGCGCATCAGCGCGGCGGTCAACGAGGCGGCGGCCGCGCTCGGCAACACCCCGGCGATCGCGCGCAACAGCTACATCGATCCGCGCATCTTCGACCGCTACCGCCAGGGCGAGGTCATCGACGTGTCAGGAGGGCGGACCCCGGAGCCCGCCCTTCTGGAACTGCTCCACGCCGACTGAACACACGCAGAGGGGTCCCGACTCGCCGTGCGCCCGGTGCTGGCGCGGCGTGTCGGGACCCCTCTGCGGCCTCGTCAGGCCTTCGCGGCCGGCTTCTGCGCGGGGGTCTGAGCGGAGAGCGGGGAGGCGATCTCCTCCAGCGACTTGCCCTCCGCATCCACACCGAGGAACAGCTCCACCAGGCCCGCGGCGATCATCAGGCCGGCGCCGATGTAGTAGCCGATGACGACGTCGTGGATGCCACCCTCGATCAGCTTGCCGAACAGGATCGGGCCGATGATGCCGCCGATGCCGGTGCCGACCGCGTAGAAGAATGCGATCGCCATTGCCCTGGTCTCCATCGGGAAGATCTCGCTCACCGTGAGGTACGCGGCGCTGGCGCCGGCCGAGGCGAAGAAGAACACGACCATCCAGCACGCGGTCAGCCAGAAGGCGTCGAGCAGGCCCGCGTCGAACATGATCGCCGTGCCGACGAGCAGCACGCCCGAGCCGACGTACGACAGCGTGATCATGAACCGGCGGCCGACGGTGTCGAACAGGTGCCCCAGCAGGAACGGCCCCAGGAAGTTTCCGATCGCGATCGGCACCAGCGCCCAGGGCGCGACGTCGTCCGGCACGCCGAGCAGCTTCGTCAGCACGAGCGAGTAGGTGAAGAACACGGCGTTGTACAGGAACGCCTGGCCGATAAACAGCGACAGGCCGAGCACGAAGCGCTTCGGGTACTGGGTCACCGCGACGCGCACGATCTCGCCGAAGCCGGTGGAGCGGCGCTGGTGGATCTCGATGCCCTTGTCGTCGGGGACGCGGTCGAGGGAGGTGCCGGTCTCCTTCTCGACGCCCTCCTCGATCTCGGCGACCTCCTTCTCGGCCTCCTCGTCGCGCCCGTGGATGAACATCCAGCGCGGCGACTCCGGCACGTTGCGGCGCACCAGGAGGATGACGAGACCGAGGACGGCGCCGAGGCCGAACGCGATGCGCCAGCCGATCTCGGGCGCGAACAGGTTCTCATTGAGCAGGAAGACGGTCAGGACCGCGCCGAACGCGGTGCCCAGCCAGTACGAGCCGTTGATCGCGAGGTCGACCAGCCCGCGGCGCCGCGCCGGGATCAGCTCGTCGATCGCGGAGTTGATCGCCGCGTACTCGCCGCCGATGCCCGCGCCGGTGAAGAACCGGAAGATGTAGAACATGACCGGGTTGAACGAGAAGGCCGTCAGCACGGTCGCCACCAGGTACAGCCCGAGGGTCAGGATGAACAGCTTCTTGCGGCCGAACCGGTCGGTCAGATAGCCGAACACGAGGGAGCCGGTACAGGCGCCGGCGACGTAGATCGCGGCCGCGAGGCCGACCTCCGCCGTGGTCAGGCCCAGGCCGGAGTCGGGCTCGGTGAGCCGGCTGCCGATCGCGCCGACGATGGTGACCTCGAGCCCGTCGAGGATCCACACCGTGCCGAGGCCCAGGACGACGAGCCAGTGGAATCGGGACCAGGGGAGGCGGTCGAGCCGCGCGGGTATGGTCGTCCGGATGGTCTTCAGCGACCCCGCCCGGGAGTCGGATGTCTGCGCACTCACGAAGCAGGACTGTACGAGTGCCCGGAATGCCCCGGGAGGACCTTGACAAACGATGCGAAAAGCGCAGGGATGTACAGCTAGCGCATGCGGGGCTAGCGTGTCAACCCCTTGTTGGGGCAGTGGGCTCCTTGCTTACTCTGGCTAACGACCACACTGCTGATGCGGAGACGCCGGGCAGGGTGGATCGACCGACAGACGAGCTGAATGGGATGCAACATGACTGTGCTCGAAGTGACCAGTGACCCGGTACGGGACTACCTCAACTCGATCGGCCGGACCCGCCTCCTGACGGCGGACGAAGAGGTCGCTCTCGCGAAGCGCATCGAGGTCGGCGTGCTCGCCGGCGAGCGGCTTGCGAAGCGCCCCGGCCTCACCCCGCGCGAGAAGCGCGAGCTGCAGTACCTCGCCGACGACGGCAAGCGCGCGTTCGAGCGCTTCATCGAGGCCAACCTCCGCCTGGTGGTGAGCATCGCCAAGCGCTACGCCGGCCGCGGCCTGCCGGTGATGGACCTGATCCAGGAGGGCAACCTCGGCCTGGTGCGCGCGGTCGAGAAGTTCGACTACCGCACCGGCAACAAGTTCTCCACCTACGCCACCTGGTGGATCCGCCAGTCGATCCTCCGCGGCATCGCCGACACCGCGCGGCTCATCCGCATCCCCGTCCACACCGTCGAGAAGATCGACAAGCTGGACCGCATCCGCCGCGACCTGGGCGGAGAGCTCGGCCGCACGCCCACCCTCGAGGAGATGGCGGAGGCGGCCAACCTCGAGCCGGCGGAGGTGCACAAGCTCCAGATGAGCGACTCCGAGACCGTGTCGCTGGCCGTGCCGGTCGGCGAGAACGAGGGCGCCGAGCTCGGCGACCTGATCGAGGACGGCGACGCCCCCGGCCCCTCCGAGACCGTCGAGGTGGAGTTCCGCCACCGCGACCTCGAGGACCGCCTGCGCGAGCTGCCCCCGCGCGACGCCAAGGTGATCCGGATGCGCTTCGGCCTCGACGGCCAGAAGCCGATGACCCTCGACGAGGTGGGCGAGGTCTACGGCATCACCCGCGAGCGCGTCCGCCAGCTCGAGACCCGCAGCCTCAAGCGCCTGCGCTGCCCGGAGCTGCTCGAGTACCTCCGCTGACACCACGAGCGGTACGCCACGAGCGGTACAGACCAGAAGAACCCCGCGCTTTCGGGAGCGCGGGGTTCTTCGACGTTCAGGGGGCGTCAGCGCCCGGGCGGCGTGTCCGCCTGCACCTCGTCGGCGCCGATCGCGCCGATCTCCTCGGTGAGCTGGAGCCCCTGCGCGCTGTTCGACGAGAGCGTCAGCTGCTCCAGCCACTCCCGGTTGATGCGGGGAGGGCGTCCGCCGCTGTAGCGGAACAGCAGCGGCACGGCGGCGTCGATCCAGATGGCGCTGCGGCCGTCGCCCACGCTCTGCTCGTCGCGCCAGGAGAAGAAGAACCCCTCCTTGCGGCGGAGCTTGAGGCCGATGACGATCTGGAGGTGCGCCAGGACACGGTCGTCGAAGCCGATCTCCGTGGTCCCGCCGTAAACGAGCTTGCCCATGCGTCACAGCGTACGGGACCGCCCCTGACAACCGGTATTCCTGTACGCCGCCCGCGCGCGCCGAGGCGTATGGTCGGCGCATGACCGCGCGCCGCATCCTCGTCACCGGAGCCACAGGCTACATCGGCGGCCGGCTGGTGCCCCGGCTGCTGGCGCGCGGGCACATCGTGCGCGTGCTGGCGCGCTCGCCGCAGAAGCTCGCCGACGTGCCGTGGGCCGGGCAGGTGGAGGTGGTGGAGGGCGACCTCGGCGACCCCGCCGCCGTCGCCCGGGCGGTCGAGGGCATGGACGTCGTCTACTACCTGGTGCACTCGATGCGCGCCCGCGGCGACTTCGAGCAGGAGGAGGCGGCGGCCGCCCGCTCGGTGGCCGAGGCGTCGGCCGCGGCCGGGGTCTCACGCATCGTGTACCTCGGCGCTCTGCACCCCGATGGCCCGCTCTCGCGGCATCTGCGCTCCCGCGTGGAGGTGGGCCGCATCCTGCTCGCGTCCGGTGTGCCGACCGCTGTGCTGCAGGCGGGCGTCGTCATCGGCTCCGGCTCGGCCTCGTTCGAGATGATCCGGCACCTCACCGAGGTGCTGCCGTACATGCCGGCGCCGCGCTGGGTGCGCAACCGCATCCAGCCGATCGCCGTGCGCGACGTGCTGCACTACCTGCTGGAGGCCGCGGAGCTGCCGCCGGAGGTGTCGCGCGCGTTCGACATCGGCGGCCCCGACATCCTGCGCTACGGCCAGATGATGAACGGCTACGCGGTGGAGGCTGGCCTGCCGCAGCGGCCGATCGCCTCCCTCCCGGTGTTCACGCCGTGGCTCGCCTCGCAGTGGGTGAACCTCGTGACGCCGATCCCGCGCAGCCTCGCCGTTCCGATCATCGAATCGCTGCAGTACGACTGCGTGGTGCGCGAGCACGACATCGACGCGGTGATCCCGCCTCCCGCCGGAGGACTCACCGGCTACCGCGCCTCCGTCCGGCTGGCCCTCGCGAAGATGCGGGCGGGCGACGTCGAGACCAGCTGGCTCAACTCCTCGGTCGCCGGAGCGCCGAGCGATGCCCTGCCGAGCGACCCCGACTGGTCGGGTCACACCGTCTACACCGACGTGCGCGAGCGCACGAGCACGGCCGACGCGGACGCGCTGTGGCGCGTGGTCGAGGGCATCGGCGGCGAGCGGGGCTGGTACTCGTTCCCGCTGGCGTGGGCGCTGCGCGGCTGGCTCGACAAGCTCGTCGGCGGCGTCGGGCTGCGCCGCGGGCGCCGCGACGCCGACCGCCTGCACACCGGAGAGGCCCTCGACTGGTGGCGGGTGGAGGAGTTGCGCCGGGGGAGCGACCTGCGGCTCCGTGCGGAGATGCGGGTTCCCGGCCTCGCCTGGCTGGAGATGCACGTGGAGCCGGCGGACCCGGCCGACCCGCAGCGCGGCGGTTCGCGCTACCGCCAGCGCGCGGTCTTCTTCCCGCGCGGGCTCTCCGGCCGGCTCTACTGGTTCGCGATCCTGCCGTTCCACGGCATCGTGTTCGAGGGCATGGCGAACCGGATCGTCGCCGAGGCCGAGCGCGCCGGTGCCGCTCAGCGGGCGGGCGTCACTCCCGGGGCGCCGTGACCAGCGTGGTCGCGCTCAGCCCGTCGAGGAACCGGATCACGATCTCCCGCTCCTCCGGCGTCAGGGCCCGCGCGACCTCGAACCGCCTGGCGTGCTGCAGGCCCATCGTGCGGCGCACCTCGCGGTGGGTCTCCGGCGTGATCTCGACCGTCACCGCGCGGCGGTCGGTCGGGTGCGGCCGGCGCACGATGTGGCCGGCGCGCTCCAGGCGGTCGAGCAGCTTCGTGGTGGAGGCGGTGGAGATGTGGAGGTGCTCGGCGAGCGCACCCGCGGTCACCGCGACCTCGGCGTTGGTGGAGGCGATGATGTACCGCAGCGCCTTCATGTCGGTCTCGTTGAGCTTCATGCGGCTGCGCGACTCGAAGCTCAGCCGCTGCTCCGCCTCGCGCCAGTGGCGCACGGCATCGAGGACGCCCATCACCTGCGCGAGCTCCTCCTCGCTGAGATCGTCGTGGCGGACGAGCTCCTGCCGGGGGTCGATGACGCGGGGGTCGGTGAGCGATCCGGTGATGCGGCGCGCGTCATCCCTGGAAGCCATGCGGACATCCTATTCCGATTCGCGAGAAGCATGCTAAGTTATTTGCTAACCAAGCTAGACAATGACGTCAGCGGACGCGAGAGACGGAGGCCACGATGACTCAGCTCCAGCCGCGCATCGAGCTCGCCGAGCAGCAGGGCGCCGCAGACCTCGCCGCGGTCGACGGTCGCATCGCCGCCTTCTTCGCGGAGCGCATCGCCCGCGCCGGCGGCTACGGCGACGAGTACCTCCGGCTCTGGTGCAGCGCCCGCGCCGCCGCCGACGGCGGCAAGCGCATCCGGCCCCGCTTCGTGCTCTCAGCCTTCCGCGCCCTCTCCGGAGCAGGGGAGGTTGCGCAGACCGCGCCACTCGCCGACGCCGCCCTCGACACGGCCGTCGCCTTCGAGCTGCTGCACACGGCGTTCCTCCTGCACGACGACGTCATCGACGGCGACACGGTGCGCCGGGGCCGCCCCAACATCGCGGGCGAGTTCTCCGCCGACGCGGCAGAGCGCGGCGCCCCCGGCGCGGTCGCGCAGCTGTGGGGCGAGTCGGCGGCCATCCTCGCCGGCGACCTGCTGATCCACGCCGCCTCCTCGCTCGTCGCCCGGCTCGACGTTCCAGCCGCCATCCGCGGCCGGCTGCTCGACGTGCTCGACCACTCGGTGTTCGTCACGGCCGCAGGCGAGCTCGCCGACGTCCGGCTCTCCACCGGCCTCGGCAGCCCCGAGCTCGCCGACGTCCTCCGGATGACCGAGCACAAGACGGCCGCCTATTCGGTGGCCGGCCCTCTGCTGGCCGGCGCCATCCTCGCCGGGGCCGAGGGGGAGCTGCTCGACCGCCTCGCCGAGTACGGCCGGCTGGTGGGCATCGCCTTCCAGCTCGGCGACGACATCCTCGGCGTCTTCGGCACGCCCGACGTCACCGGCAAGAGCATCCTCAGCGACCTCCGCGAGGGCAAGGAGACCACGCTCATCGCATACGCCCGCAGCACCACGGGCTGGCCGGCCGTCTCCGCCGTGCTCGAACGCCACGACCCCGGGCACGACGACGCGGAGGCGCTCGCCGCCGCCCTCGAGACCTGCGGTGCGCGCCGCTTCGTCGAGGACCTCCTCGGCGACCACGTCTCGGCCGCCCTCGCGCTGCTCGACAGCCCCGAGGTGCCGCAGCGGCTCGCCGCGCCCCTCGCCGACCTCGCCCGCAGCTGCATCGGGAGGACAGCATGACCCGCGCACCCGAGGCGCCCGCCGCACCGGCCGGCGCCCACCCGACCGACCTCGCGCTGTACACGCGCGCCGCGCACTGCGGCGCCGCGACCATCATCCGCGAGTACTCCACCTCGTTCGGGATGGCGACCCGCCTGCTCGGCGCCGAGGTGCGCCCCCGCGTCGAGGACGTGTACGCGCTGGTCCGCATCGCCGACGAGGTCGTCGACGGCGCCGCCGCGCAGGCCGGCCTGACCCTCGACGACCAGCGCGAGCTGCTCGACGCGCTCGAGGCCGACACCGAGCGCGCCATGCGCACCGGCTACAGCGCCAACGTGGTCGTGCACGCCTTCGCCGTCACCGCCAGGGCCGCCGGCATCGGGACGGACCTCACCCGGCCGTTCTTCGCCTCCATGCGCCGCGACCTCAGCCCCGTCGACTTCACGGCCGAGGAGCTGCGCGAGTACATCTACGGCTCGGCCGAGGTCGTCGGGCTGATGTGCCTGGCGGTCTTCCTCTCCGACCACCCGGTGCCCGACGCCACCCGGCGGCGGCTGGAGGCGGGGGCGCGGAGGCTCGGAGCCGCCTTCCAGAAGATCAACTTCCTGCGCGACCTCGCCGTCGACTACACCGAGCTCGGCCGCAGCTACTTCCCGGGGATCGACCCGGCGCGGCTGACCGAACGGCAGAAGCTCGCCCTGGTGGTCGACATCGACAGCGACCTCGGGGCGGCGGCCGACGCCATCCCGGAGCTGCCCGACAACTGCCGCCGCGCGATCGCCGCCGCGCACGGCCTCTTCGCCGAGCTGAGCGACCGCATCCGCGCCACCCCCGCGAGCGAGCTCCTGCGCCGCAGGGTCAGCGTGCCGAACCGCACGAAGCTCGCCGTCGTCGTGCGCGCCGGCACCGGGCTCCTCCGATGAACGCAGCTCCTGCGATGAAGCGCGTCGCCGTCGTCGGCGGCGGCATCGCCGGCCTCGCCACCGCGGCGCTTCTCGCGCGCGAGGGCCACGCGGTCACCCTCCTCGAGCAGAACAGCGACCTCGGCGGCCGCGCGGGCCTCTGGGAGCACGACGGGTTCCGCTTCGACACGGGCCCCTCCTGGTACCTGATGCCGGAGGTGTTCGACCACTTCTTCCGCCTGCTCGGCACGAGCACGGCCGAGCAGCTCGACCTCGTCACGCTCGACCCCGGCTACCGCGTCTTCGCCGAGGACGGGCGGCCGCCGCTCGACGTGCGGCAGTCCGGGGAGGCCAACCGCGCCCTGTTCGAGAGCGTGGAGCCGGGCGCGGGCGCCGCCCTCGACCGCTACCTCGCCGAGGCGGGCGAGACCTACCGGCTGGCGGTCGACCGCTTCCTCTACGGCACCTTCGCCTCCTACCGGCCGCTGCTGAGCGGGGAGGTCGTGCGCCGCCTGGGCACGCTGGCCCGCCTCCTGCTCCGCTCGCTCGAGAGCCACGCCGCCCGCACGGTCGACGACGTCGTGCTGCGGCAGATCCTCGGCTACCCCGCGGTCTTCCTCGGCACCTCGCCGGACCGCGCGCCGAGCATGTACAGCCTCATGAGCCACCTCGACCTCGACGACGGGGTCCGCTACCCTCTGGGCGGCTTCACGACGCTGATCGAGCGGATCGCCGCGCTCGCCGAGCAGGCGGGCGCGCAGCTGATCACCGGCGCCCGGGTGACCGCGATCCGCACCGCACCGCCCGCCGGGCGGTCGCTGCTCTCCAACGCGCGTGCCCGCGCGACAGGGGTCGCGTACGTCAGCCGCGACGGTGCACTGCACGAGGTGGAGGCGGACGTGGTCGTCTCGGCCGCCGACCTCCACTTCACCGAGACCCGCCTGCTGCCGCCGGCGCTCCGCAGCCATCCCGAGAGCGCCTGGGAGCGCCGCGATCCGGGCCCCGGCGCGGTGCTGGCGATGCTCGGCGTCGAGGGGAGGCTGCCGCAGCTCACCCACCACAACCTCCTGTTCACCACGGACTGGGCCGCGAACTTCGAGCGCATCTACGGCGCCGACCCCGGCATCCCCGACCCGGCGTCGCTGTACGTGTGCAAGCCGAGCCAGACCGACCCGTCCGTCGCGCCCGCCGGCTGCGAGAATCTGTTCGTGCTGGTCCCCGTTCCCGCGGACGTGTCGATCGGCGCCGGCGGCATCGACGGCGCCGGCGACCGCCTGGTCGAGCGCACGGCCGACGCAGCCATCGCGCAGATCGCCTCCTGGGCGGGCGTGCCCGACCTCGCCGACCGGGTCATCCTGCGCCGCACGGTCGGTCCCGACGACTTCGCATCCTCCTTCAACGCCTGGCGCGGAGGCGCGCTCGGCCCCGCGCACACGCTGCAGCAGAGCGCCTTCTTCCGCCCGGGCGACGCCTCGAAGCGGGTCGACGACCTCTACTACGCGGGGTGCTCGACCATCCCGGGCATCGGCCTGCCCATGTGCCTGATCAGCGCTGAGCTGGTCGTGAAGCGGCTGCGCGGCGACCTCACCGCTGGCCCGCTGCCCGAGCCGCTGCGGCCCGTCCCGCACCCGGAGCCCGTGTCGTGAGCCTCGCCTACCTGGCGTGCGTGCTCGTCGCGCTGGCCGCGATGGTGCTGCTCGACCGCCGCTTCCGGCTGGTGTTCTGGCGCGACGCACGCCGTGCGTCGATCACCCTCGCCGTCGGTCTCGCGTTCTTCCTCGCCTGGGACGCGGCGGGCATCGCCCTCGGTGTCTTCGCGCGCGGCGAATCGCCCGCGATGACCGGCATCGAGGTCGCGCCCGAGCTGCCGCTGGAGGAGGTCTTCTTCCTCGTCTTCCTCTGCTACCTCACGCTGGTGCTGATCTTCGGCGCCCGGCTGGTGCTCGACCGCGTCTCGGAGCGGCGGGGGGAGGAGCGGTGACCTACCTCCTGCTCAGCCTGGCGTTCATCGCGGTCGCGGCGGTCGCCCTCGGCATCGCGCTCGCCGTCTCCCGCGACCGCAAGGAGCTGCTCCGGCGCTGGACGCTCCCCGTGGCGATCGCCGCTGTGGTGGTCCTCGCGCTGACGGCGATCTTCGACAACCTCATGATCGGCGCGGGCCTGATGACGTACTCCACAGATCGCATCAGCGGCGCCCGGCTCGGCCTCGTCCCGCTCGAGGACTTCTCCTACCCGCTGGCCGCGCTGCTGCTGCTCCCCGCGGTCTGGCTGCTGCTGCGGCGGAGGAGGACCCGCCCATGACCGCGCAGGCCGCCGCCACTTCTCCGCTCCGCCAGCTGCTGCTCGCCTCCCGCCCGGTCAGCTGGATCAACACCGCCTTCCCGTTCGCGGCCGCCTACCTCCTGACCACACGGCAGGTGGACGTCACGCTGATCGTCGGCACCCTCTTCTTCCTCGTCCCGTACAACCTCGCGATGTACGGCATCAACGACGTCTTCGACTACGAGTCCGACCTCCGCAACCCGCGCAAGGGAGGCGCGGAGGGCGCACTGCTCGACCGGTCGATGCACCGCCGCACGCTCGTCGCGGCCGTCGCGCTGTGCGTGCCGTTCGTCGTCTACCTGGTCGTCGTCGGCTCCCCGCTGTCCTGGCTGGTGCTCGCCCTCAGCCTGTTCGCGGTGGCCGCCTACTCGGTGAAGGGTCTGCGGTTCAAGGAGGTGCCGTTCCTCGATTCGGCGACCTCCAGCTTCCACTTCGTCAGCCCCGCCCTGTACGGCCTCGTGCTCGCCGGCGCGGTGTTCACCCCCGGGTTGTGGCTCGTGCTGGTCGCCTTCTTCCTGTGGGGGGTCGGCAGCCACGCGTTCGGCGCCGTGCAGGATGTCGTCCCGGACCGGGAGGGCGGGATCGCCTCCATCGCCACGGTGCTCGGCGCAGCGCGCACCACGCAGCTCGCCGTGACGGCCTGGGCGCTCGCGGGCGTCGCCATGCTGTTCACGCCCTGGCCCGGACCGCTCGCAGCGGTGTTGGCCATCCCGTACATCGCCACCGCGGCGCCGTACCTCACCGTCCCCGACGAAGGCGCGAGCGCCGCCAACCGGGGCTGGCGGCGCTTCCTGTGGATCAACTACGCGTGCGGGTTCGTCGTGACGATGCTGCTGATCTGGGAGTGGAACGCCTGACGGTCAGCGCGGCGGCAGCTCCTGCAGCGCCCACTCGTTGCCGTCCGGGTCGGCGAAGGTCACGAAGCGTCCCCAGTCCAGGTCGGCGACGCCCTGAGCCGTCACACCGTGCTCCTGGAGGTGCGCCAGTGCCGCGTCGGCATCCGGGACGACGATCTGCAGGCCGGACACCGTGCCCGGCGCGCGCTCCGTCAGCCCCTCGCCGAACGCGATGGAGCAGGCGGAGCCCGGAGGCGTGACCTGCACGAAGCGCAGGGTGGGGGAGACGCGGTGGTCGTGGTCCGCGTTCCAGCCCAGCTTGTCGACGTAGAACTCCTTCGCGCGGTCCACGTCGGCCACGGGGAGCGTGATCAGCTCGATGCGCCAGTCGGTGATGGCCATGTTCGTCCCTCTCTGTCGGTGTCCCTCCACTCTCCACCCGCATGCGGTCAGTTACCGGCCGCAATCGAGCGACCACGCATATCGAGCGAATTCGCGGATCCGCGCGCTAGTCTCGGTGTTCGACCCCCGTCCCGACCAGACCCGAGAGCACGATGAGCGACAGTCCCGCCTCGCCCACCCCCTACGAGGTGCTCGGCGTCAGCGCGACCGTCAGCCACGACGACCTCCGCCGCGCCTACCGTCGCCTGCTGCGCGAGACCCACCCGGACACCGGAGGCTCGGCCGCCGCCTTCCAGGCCGTGCAGGACGCGTGGGAGCTGATCGGCGACCCCGAGGACCGCGCCCGCTACGACCGCGGCGAGGGCGTCGTCGTCGACGCCGTCTCCGGCGACGCGGGGGCCGGCGGGTTCAGCGCCACCGTCCACCCCACCCGCCCGCGCGGCGGAAGCGGCGGCGCGAGCGTGCGCGCCCGCTCCTACGGCCACCCCGGCGGCCGCGCCCGCGAGCGCTACCTCTCCCTCATGCGCGAATGGATGGGCCGCGGCACCGACCTCGACGACCCGTACGACCCCGCCCTCGTCCGCTCGGCGCCGCGCGAGATCCGCGGCCTGCTGGCGGAGGCGCTCGCCGAGGAGGCCACCGCCCGCGCCGTCTCCGGCCTGGGCATCGGCTTCACCATCTGGAACGACATCGCCGTGCCGCACTCCGACGGCAAGCTCGACCACATCGTGCTCGGCCCGGCTGGCCTCTTCGCCGTCCGCTCGGCCGACTGGGGCGGCGAGGTCAAGCTGGCCAAGGGCGAGATCGTCGGCCCGTCGCTCGCCCCCGACGAGGAGCCGTTCCACGAGCTGCACCGAGCGGCGAAGGCGGTCGGCCGCCAGGCGGGCGTCCGCTTCACCGGCCTCATCGTGGTCGTGCCCGACGACGACCTGGCGGTGCCGTCCGACGTGGTGCAGCGCGGAAGGCTGTCGGGCTCCCTGCTCGTGCGCCGCTCCCTCCTCCCGTCCATCCTCCGCGACGGCGCCAGCGCGGCCGGCCGCGAGAGCGTCGACCGCGTCTTCGACCTGCGCACCCGCCTGCAGGAGTCGCTGCGGTTCGTCTAGACGCGGGCGGCGCATCCGCGCCACCATGACCCCATGGTCACCCCACTCGACATCTTCAGCGGCTTCAGCGTCGACGACATCGCCGCGGCCCGCACCTTCTACCGGGACACCCTCGGCCTCGACGTCACGGACGGCCCGATGGACAACCTCGACATCGCGCTCCCGGCCGGCGGGCACGTCTTCGTCTACGCGAAGCCGGATCACACGCCGGCGAGCTTCACCATCCTGAACCTCGTCGTCGACGACATCGACGCCGCCGTCGACGACCTCAACGGCCGCGGAGTCGCGACGAAGATCTACGGCGACGAGCTGCCCACCGACGACAGGGGCGTCATGCGGGGCCGCAGCCAGGACCGCGGTCCGGACATCGCCTGGTTCCGCGACCCCGCGGGCAACGTGCTCTCGGTACTGCAAAACTGACGGAGCCGCGCCCGGCTCAGCGTGCCCGGCTCAGCGCAGCCGCTCGCGCAGCCCCATCGCGTCGTACGGCGCGCGCACCTTCACGTCGTTGTCGAAGTACGCGTAGACGTCCAGGCCCTCGGCCAGCCAGCCGCGCATGTCGCCGGCCCAGCGGTCGAGGGCCTCGTCGTCGTACCCGCTGGTGTACAGCTCCTCGTCGCCGTGGAGGCGGACGTACATGAAGTCGGCGGTCACCTCCCTGATCACCGGGTAGCGCCCCGCGGTGTCGGCGACGACCACCGCGACGCCGTGCTCGCGGGCCACCCGCACGAACGCGGGATCGGTGAAGGACTGGTGCCGCGCCTCCACCGCGTGCCGCAGCGGCAGGTCGGCGGCGATGGCGGTGTGGGTGCGGTCCTCGTCGAGCGTCGCCTCGCCCGCGAGCGTCGCGGCGGCCGCCGTGGTGCGGGGGAGCAGGGTCAGGAACGCGTCCAGCTCTTCCGGGTCGAGCGGCAGCGTGGGTGGCAGCTGCCAGAGCAGGGGCCCGAGCTTCGGCCCCAGCGCCAGTACGCCCGATGCGAAGAAGTTCGCCACCGCGGTGCGGGCGTTCTTCAGCCGGAGGATGTGCGTGATGTACCGGCCGCCCTTGACCGCGAAGACGAAGTCGTCGGGGGTGTGCTCGGCCCAGGTGCGGTAGCTGGAGGGGCGCTGCAGCGAGTAGAAGCTCCCGTTGATCTCGATCGAGTCGAGGCGCTCTGCGGCGTAGGCCAGCTCGGCCCGGTGCGGCAGCCCCTTCGGGTAGAAGACCCCGCGCCACGGCGCGTACGTCCAGCCCGAGATGCCGATGCGCGCCCGCGCCATCAGTGTCCTCGCAGCTGGTCCAGGAGCCTGCGGTCGCGTTTGGTGGGCCGCCCGGCGCCGCGATCGCGCAGCACGGCGAGCGGCGCCTCCGTCTTCGGCGGGGGAGGCGGTGTGCGGTCCTCGAAGCACTCGGCCGCCACCGCTGCGCCGACGCGCTTCACGATCAGCCGGCGGGCGATGTAGATCTTCTCGGTCCCGGCGACGAAGGCGCGCACCTCATCGCCGACCCTCACCGGCTGCGACGGCTTGGCCCGCTCCCCGTTGACCTTGAGGTGCCCGGCCTTGCACGCGTCCGAGGCGGCCGAGCGCGTCTTGAACAGCCGGACGGCCCACGCCCAGGAGTCGACCCGCACGCTCTCGGCCACGGTCAGACCCTCGCGGCCTCGCGCTCCGCGCCCGCGAGCTCGGCCGCGCCCTCCGCGCCCTCCGCGCCCGCGGCCTCCTCGGCCAGCGACGCCTTCCACTTCACCAGGCTGCGGACGGTGCGGCTCCTGTCCGCGGCGAGCTGCTCCATCACATCGGCGGGAACGAAGTAGTTGACGGCCACCCAGCCGCGCACGGTCTCCGATCGGTCGGAGGCGAGCGCGCGCAGGATGTCGCACGGCGTCGCCTCGTTCTTGGCGACGCAGCCGCGCACGCCCTCGTCCGGGTCCTTCGCGAGCGTCTCGAACAGGTCGGCCGGCGTGTTGTAGCTGCTGGCGACGGCCTCCCGGATCTTGGGGTTCGGGTCGGTTGCGAGCAGCCGGAGCCGACGGATCTTGCTCTCCGTCACCTCCGGCGCCGGGTGGAGCGCCGCCGCCTCCTCCGCCGTGAGCATGGCCGGGCGGGCCGCCCGCATGGCCTGGCGCTGGGCGGGGGTGTTGAAGCGGATGCACGACATGCCTCCACCGTAGTCCGGGTTACGGTGGAGGGGTGGAAGCCCTCCTGTCGCGTCTCGACCGCCTCGCCGGCGGCCGCCACGCGGCATACACGGTGCCCGAGGAGGGGCTCGACCACCCGCGCACCCGCCGCGCCTTCCACGTCATCGCCTGGCTCCTCGTCGTCGAGCTGCTGATCGGCACGGCCGCCGTGGCGGTGGCCGTCGTCCTCGCGATGGACGGCGTCACGGTGCCCTTCCCCGTGTGGATGCGGTCGGTCGTCGTCCTCGGCATGACCGTCACGCTGTTCTACTTCGCCTGGCGGGCGACGAAGGGCTACTACTGGGCCTACTCGCGGCTGCGGCTGTTCTCCAAGATCTTCCCGGTCGTCACGCTGGTCATCGCCGCGGTCCCCGGGCTGTACCCGTTGTGGATGGTGACCGAACAGATCGTGTTCAGCCTCATCCTGATCGGCGTGGCCGACTACCTCGACTCCGACCACATGCGCTCGGCGTTCCCGAAGCCGCCGCGGCGCGGACCGGTCACTGCGGCGCGCTGACGACCTCGCCGCGCGCCGGGAGCCACGGCACGATCGGCGACACCCTGCGCTGATACTCGGCGTACTCCGGGTAGCGCGAGCGCGAGATGCTCTCGGTGAAGACGGTGGAGCCGATGAAGAGCCCGGTGAGCAGCAGCGGCCCGATCACGGTCCACTGCAGCAGCGAGCCGGCCGCCACGCAGCCGAACAGGAACACCACCCACCACTGCGCCTGCTCGAAGAAGAAGTTGGGGTGCCGGGAGGAGCGGAACAGCCCGGTCTGCAGGAACCGCGGGCTCGGCGCGCGCCCGGCCGCCGCCTCCGCCTTCTTCCAGCGGTGGAACTCCCACTGCTGCTGATCGGCCACGGTCTCGCCGACGAGGAACGCGAGGAACAGCGCGGCGCAGACCAGGTCGAGCGGGTTCAGCGGCGTGCGGTGCTGCGACATCGTCCACATCGGCAGCGTGATCAGCAGCAGCAGCACGTTCTGGTAGATCACGATGAAGAGGAGGTTGAACACCTCGAACAGCCCGCGGCTCATGCGCCCGCGCAGCACCTGCCACCGGTAGTCCTCGCCGCCCGGAGCGTAGCCGCCCTTGCGCGCGAAGTTGAAGGTGAGCCGGATGCCCCACAGCGTGATCAGCGCGGCGACCAGGTCGAGCCGTGCGTCGGCGAGCCCGGCCGCCCCGGCGAAGATCCACGCGTAGGCGACGGGGACGATCGACCAGATGCGGTCGACCCACGAGTGCTCCTTCGTCACGAGCGAGAGCACCCAGGTCGCGGCGCAGACGGCCGCCAGCAGCCAGAGACAGACGATGATCGGGTCCACGGCCACATCCTAGGGCGCAGGCCGCACTGTGCCGCTCGGTAGAGTGGAGGAGTGGATGGTGTCGGCGCCCAGGCAGCGGTCCCGCCCGACGGGGTGAGCTCGCGCATCTGGACGATCCCGAACGTGCTCAGCTTCTTCCGGCTCGCGCTCGTGCCCGTCTTCCTCGTGCTCGTGATCACGGGGGAGGACGCCCTCGCGCTGCTCGTGCTCGTCGTCTCCAGCATCACCGACTTCCTCGACGGCTGGCTCGCGCGCCGGCTCGGCCAGGTCTCGCGGCTGGGCCAGCTGCTCGACCCGGCGGCCGACCGGCTCTACATCTTCGCCGCCCTGATCGGCCTGGCCTGGCGCGAGGTGATCCCGTGGTGGCTCGTCGCCGTCATCGTCGCCCGCGACGTCATGCTGGCGGTGCTCGGCGTCGTCCTGGCGAACCACGGCTTCGGCCCGCTCCCGGTGCACCACCTGGGCAAGGTCGCGACGTTCTGCCTGTTCTGGGCGCTCCCGCTGCTGATGCTGGGGGAGGCGTTCGCTCCGCTTGCGCCGTGGTCGCTGCCGCTGGGCTGGGCCTTCGCGCTCTGGGGCGCGTTCCTCTACTGGTGGGCCGGAATCGTGTACATCCGCGAAACCGCCCGCGTAATCCGCCTTCCGGCCGATGACAGGCGGCCGCTTTCCGATACGCTGGACGAGAAGGAGGTTGACGGTGCCTGACGAGACCAACAACGAGCCCACGGGCGGCCCCGCCGACGGCGACGCCGAGCGCAACCCCCTGCGCGCCGCGGGGAACGAGGACACGACGGCCCGCTTCGGCGAGGAGTTCGTGTCCAAGATGTTCCCGGTCGACGGGGAGATCTCGCCCGAGGAGCAGGAGGCCATCAGCGCGCTCCCGTCCGGATCGGCGCTGCTCATCGTGCGGCGCGGCCCGAACACCGGTGCGCGGTTCCTCCTCGACGCCGACGTGACGAGCGCCGGCCGCCACCCCAACGCCGACATCTTCCTCGACGACGTGACGGTCTCGCGCCGGCACGCGGAGTTCACCCGCCGCGGCACCGCGTTCGAGGTCCGCGACCTGGGCTCGCTCAACGGCACGTACTACGACGGCGTGCGCATCGAGAGCGCCCTCCTGTCCGACTCCGCCGAGGTGCAGATCGGCAAGTTCCGCCTGACCTTCTACGCCTCGCGCCAAGACCTCGCCGCAGCGGCGAACGGCTAGTGGCCCGGCCGGCAGCGAGGTCGCAGCCCGCGTCCCCCGCCCTGCTCAGCATCGGCCAGGTCCTCGCGCGGCTGACGCCGGAGTTCCCGGACCTGTCCTCGTCGAAGCTGCGCTTCCTCGAGGAGCGCGGTCTGGTGTCCCCGTCGCGCACCGCCTCGGGGTATCGCAAGTTCTCGCCCGCCGACGTGGAGCGGCTGCGGACCGTGCTCGGCATGCAGCGCGACCACTACCTCCCGCTCAAGGTCATCAAGAAGTACCTCGCCGACCTCGACGCGGGCCTGCAGCCGGCGATGCCCGGCACCGGGCGCGCTCCCTCGATCCTCGACAAGGGCACCCGGCTCCAGCGTCATGAGCTGCTGCAGGAGGCCGGCGCAACGCCCGATCTCCTGCAGGACGCGATCAGCGCCTCCCTGATCACTCCCGGCGACGTCTACGGCGAGGAGGCCCTCACCGTCCTGAAGGCGCTGGCCGAGCTGAGCCGCACGGGCATCGAGCCGCGCCATCTGCGCGGCTTCCGCGCCGCGGCCGAGCGCGAGATCGGCCTGATCGAGACCGCACTGGTGCCGATCGCCCGCCGCAACGACGTGTCGAGCCAGGCGCGCACCGCCGAGCTCGCCCGCGAGATCGCCGGGCAGCTCGACGTGGTGCGCGGCAGCATCATCCGCACCGCGCTCGCGCGGCTGCGACCCTGAGCCCGGCGCCGACCCCCGACACGCCGAGGCCGATTGTCCGGATGTCGTTGCCCGGTGCCCTCCACGTGGGTACCGTTGATGGAGCGCCGGACATCTCGGTGTGCGGTATCCGAACGGTCGAGAGGCGAACACCATGAGCGAACTGAGTCGTGACGGCGGCGTCGCCCGCTACGACCTGGGCCTGCTGTTCACCGACGGCCTCCCCGAGATGGACGACACCAACGGCTACCGCGGCGCGGTCGCCGCGCGCGCGGCCGGCATCTCCTACCGCCAGCTCGACTACTGGGCGCGCACCGGACTGGTGGAGCCCACCGTTCGCGGCGCCGCCGGCTCGGGCTCGCAGCGGCTGTACGGCTTCCGCGACATCCTCGTGCTGAAGCTCGTGAAGCGCCTCCTCGACACCGGCATCTCGCTGCAGCAGATCCGCACCGCGGTGAACCAACTCCGCGAGTCCGGCGTCAACGATCTCGCCCAGACCACGCTGATGAGCGACGGCGCGAGCGTCTACCTCTGCACCTCCGACGACGAGGTCATCGACCTGGTCAGCCGCGGGCAGGGCGTCTTCGGCATCGCGGTCGGCAAGGTGCTCCGCGAGGTGGAGTCGAGCCTCGTCGAGCTCGACACCCAGACCGACGCGATGGACGAGCTCGCCGCTCGCCGCGCCGCCCGCACCCGCGCCTCCTAGTCCTCACCCACAGACCGTCGAGTACGCGGATTCTCCGCGTGGTCGGCGGTTTTTGCGCGAGTATGCGCGTACTCGCGTGCTGCCCAGGGCGGGCATGAGCGGGCGACCGACGAAGCGTCAGGCAGTGGGCTGCGTCGCGTACTCGCCGATGCGGGCGGTGCGCAGCACGCGCTCCAGCAGCAGGTCGAAGTTGTGCGCCATCTCCTGCGCGCTCTCGCCGGGCCAGACGTGGAGGGGCTTGGCCGCTCCCTGCGCCTGCTGCAGCGACGTGCGCTCCGGCAGCTGCGGCGACAGCACCAGCGGGCCGAACATGTCGCGCAGCTCCTTGATGCGGAACTGGTGCTCCAGCGACTGCACGCGGGCGCGGTTGACGATGATGCCGAGCGGCTGGAGGCGCGGCGAGAGACCGCGGCGGATCTCCTCGATCGCGCGCAGCGCGCGGTCGGCGGCCGCGACCGAGAACAGGCCGGGCTCGGTGACGACGGCGACGCGGTCGCTCGCCGCCCACGCGGTGCGGGTCAGGGCGTTGAGGGAGGGCGCGCAGTCGATCAGCACGAGCTCGTAGTCGTGCTCGACGTTGGCGAGCGCCTCCTCCAGCTTCCAGATGTCGCGGATGCTGGGGTGCGGTCCGTCGAAGTTGATCGCCGACGGGCTGCCGATCATGACGTCGATCTTGCCGGAGCGGCCCTTCGTCCAGCCCGAGGGCGCGATCGCCGCGCGGACGATCTTCTCTTTCGGGGACGCGAGCACGTCGGCGACGTTGAGGTGACCGGCGACCTGGATGTCCATGCCGGTCGAGACGTCGGACTGCGGATCGAGGTCGACGACCAGGGTGCGGAGTCCTTTCGCGAACGCCGCCGAGGCAAGTCCGAGCGTCACCGTGGTCTTTCCGACACCGCCCTTGAGGGAGCTAACGCTGAGTACGTGCACGAGAGCCACGTTACCTTTACTAGTCTTGGAGAACCTAACCGTTTGCTGTGTGGTGTCGACCCCTGCTCGAAAGGTCCGCATGTTCCGTAAGATCCTCGTTGCCAATCGCGGTGAAATCGCCATCCGGGCCTTCCGGGCCGCCTACGAGCTCGGTGCTCGGACCGTCGCCGTCTTCCCCTACGAGGACCGCAACTCCATGCACCGGCTGAAGGCCGACGAGGCGTACCAGATCGGCGAGCCCGGGCATCCGGTGCGGGCCTACCTCGACGTGCAGGAGATCATCCGCGTCGCCAAGGAGTCGGGCGCCGACGCCATCTACCCGGGCTACGGCTTCCTCTCCGAGAACCCCGAGCTGGCCGACGCCGCCCGTGCTGCCGGCATCGCCTTCATCGGCCCGCGCGCCGAGGTGCTCGAGATGGCGGGCAACAAGGTCACCGCGAAGGAGCACGCGATCGCCGCGGGCGTCCCGGTGCTCAAGTCCACCCCGCCGTCGCGCGACATCGAGGAGCTGCTCGCCGGCGCCGACGAGATCGGCTTCCCGATCTTCGCCAAGGCGGTCGCCGGCGGCGGAGGCCGCGGCATGCGCCGGGTGAACAGCAAGGCCGACCTGCGCGGTGCGCTCGAGGAGGCCATGCGCGAGGCCGACAGCGCGTTCGGCGACCCGACCATGTTCCTCGAGCAGGCCGTGCTGCGCCCGCGCCACATCGAGGTGCAGATCCTGGCGGACTCCGCCGGCGAGACCATGCACCTGTTCGAGCGCGACTGCTCGGTGCAGCGCCGCCACCAGAAGGTGGTCGAGATCGCCCCCGCGCCGAACCTCTCCGACGAGATCCGCCAGTCCCTCTACCGCGACGCCGTCGCGTTCGCGAAGTCGATCGGGTACGAGAACGCCGGCACCGTGGAGTTCCTGCTCGACACCGCGGGCGACCGCGCCGGCCAGCACGTGTTCATCGAGATGAACCCGCGCATCCAGGTCGAGCACACGGTCACCGAGGAGATCACCGACGTCGACCTCGTCCAGTCGCAGATCCGCATCGCGGCGGGGGAGACCCTCGCCGACCTCGGCCTCAGCCAGGAGACGGTGCAGATGCGCGGCGCGGCCCTCCAGTGCCGCATCACCACCGAGGACCCGACGGCGAACTTCCGCCCCGACACCGGCAAGATCACCACGTACCGCTCGCCGGGCGGCGCCGGCATCCGCCTCGACGGCGGCACCATCAACCCGGGCGCGCAGATCAGCCCGCACTTCGACTCCATGCTGGCGAAGCTGATCACCCGCGGCCGCGACTTCCCGGCCGCCGTGCTCCGCGCGCGCCGCGCGCTGGCCGAGTTCCGCGTCCGCGGCGTCGCCACGAACATCCCGTTCCTGCAGGCCGTCATGGAGGACCCGGACTTCATCGCCGGCAACGTCTCCACCTCCTTCATCGAGGAGCGCCCCGAGCTGTTCCGCGGCCGCGCCTCCAAGGACCGCGGCACCAAGGTGCTCAACTGGCTCGCCGACGTCACCGTCAACCAGCCGAACGGCCCCCGCCCCGAGACCGCTGATCCGGCCGACAAGCTCCCGCGGATCGACCTGTCCGCGCCGGCGCCCTCGGGGTCGCGCCAGCGCCTGCTGGAGCTCGGCCCGAAGGGCTTCGCCGACGCCCTGCGCAACCAGACCGCGCTGGCCGTGACCGAGACGACGTTCCGCGACGCGCACCAGTCGCTGCTCGCGACCCGCGTGCGCACCCGCGACCTGCTCGCGGTGGCCCCGTACGTCGCCCGGATGACGCCAGAGCTGCTGTCGGTGGAGGCGTGGGGAGGCGCGACCTACGACGTCGCGCTCCGCTTCCTCGGCGAGGACCCGTGGGAGCGTCTGGCCGCCCTGCGCGAGGCGCTGCCGAACATCAACATCCAGATGCTGCTCCGCGGCCGCAACACGGTCGGCTACACGCCGTACCCGACGCAGGTGACCGACGCGTTCGTGCGCGAGGCCGCCACCACCGGCGTCGACATCTTCCGCATCTTCGACGCGCTCAACGACGTGTCGCAGATGCGCCCGGCGATCGAGTCGGTGCTCGCCACCGGCTCCTCCATCGCCGAGGTGGCGGTCTGCTACACGGGTGACCTGCTCGACCCGAACGAGGACCTCTACACGCTCGACTACTACCTGCGCCTCGCGGAGCAGATCGTCGAGTCGGGCGCGCACATCCTCGCCATCAAGGACATGGCCGGCCTGCTGCGACCGGGCGCCGCCGAGAAGCTGGTGGGCGCCTTCCGCGAGCGGTTCGACCTCCCCGTGCACGTGCACACGCACGACACGCCGGGCGGCCAGCTCGCGACGCTCCTCGCAGCCTCCCGGGCGGGTGCCGACGCGGTCGACGTGGCGAGCGCTCCGATGGCCGGCACCACCAGCCAGCCCAGCGCCTCCGCCCTCGTCGCCGCGCTCGCGCACACCGAGCGCGACACCGGCATCTCGCTCGGCGCCGTCGAGGACCTCGAGCCGTACTGGGAGGCCGTGCGCCACGTCTACGCGCCGTTCGAGTCCGGCCTCCCCGGGCCGACGGGCCGCGTGTACAAGCACGAGATCCCCGGCGGCCAGCTGTCGAACCTGCGCCAGCAGGCGAAGGCGCTCGGCCTCGCAGAGGACTTCGAGCTCGTCGAGGACATGTACGCGGCGGCCAACCGCATCCTCGGCCGCATCCCCAAGGTGACCCCGTCGTCGAAGGTGGTGGGCGACCTCGCCCTGCACCTCGCCGCCGTGCACGCCGACCCGGACGACTTCGCCGAGAACCCGCAGAACTACGACATCCCGGACTCGGTGGTCGGCTTCATGGCGGGCGAGCTGGGCGAGCTGCCCGGCGGCTGGCCGGAGCCGTTCCGCACCAAGGTGCTCGAGGGCAAGACCGTCAAGGTCGGCGTCGAGGACCTCTCCGCCGACGACGCGAGCGCCCTCGAGGGCGACAGCGCCGAGCGCCGCGCGACCCTCAACCGCCTGCTGTTCCCGGCTCCGACCCGCATCTACGAGCAGATGCGCGAGCTGTTCGGCGACCTGTCGGTGGTCGACACCCTCGACTACCTCTACGGCATGGCCCCCGGCGAGGAGCACGTCATCGAGTTCAGCAAGGGCGTCCGGCTCTACATCGGGCTCGAGGCGATCGGCGAGGCGGACGAGAAGGGCATGCGCACGGTCATGACGACGCTCAACGGGCAGCTCCGCCCGGTGTTCGTCCGCGACCGCGGCATCACCGTCGAGACCAAGGCCGCCGAGAAGGCCGACACGGCGAAGCCCGGCCAGATCGCCGCGCCGTTCTCCGGCGTCGTGACCCTGCAGGTCGCGGTCGGCGACGTCGTCGCGCCCGGCCAGGCGGTCGCCTCGATCGAGGCCATGAAGATGGAGGCGGCGATCACCGCCCCCGTCGGCGGCACGGTCGAGCGCCTCGCCATCCCGAAGACCCAGCAGGTCGACGCCGGCGACCTGCTCGTCGTGATCACCCCCGCCTAGCGCCTACAATGGCGCCCGTCGCCTCCGGAAGGAGGCGGAAGGAGACACCAGCACCGTGGCAGACAAGCCGGAGGAGCCCGAACGCGGCGCCCTCGCGCCCACGGACGAGGAGCTGACGCTCACCCCGTCCGAGACGCTGAGGATCGCCGTCGACCTCCCGCCGGCGCCGCCGCGCGAGGTCCCCGCCGACGAGGCGGCCGTCGCGATCGACGACGTGCCGGTCGACCCGGGGTTCGTCGCGTCGCCGACCGAGCCGACCACCACCTCCGTCGCGATCGTGGCGTCGCGGCTGGCGACAGGGCCGACCCCGACGACCGAGACGAGCGGGACGACGCCGGCGCAGCCTGCCGCCGCGGACGTCCCACCGCCGGCGGCGCGGGACGGCGTCTCGCGCCGCGACCGCCTGCGCGGCGAGACCTCCCCGCAGCCCGAGTCGGCGGCCATGCTGACCGCAGACCGGCTGCTGGAGGTCAATCGCAAGACCCGCCCCGGACCCGAGGGTACCTGGCAGCGCTTCGTGTACAACACGACCTTTCACGGTGTGAACCTCGGCGACTCGGCCAAGGTGCGGGCGCGCAAGGAGCTCGACCACCGCATCCAGAAGCAGTTCGAGGGCGGCGCGCGGTTCGTGCCGGTCCTCACCCGCAAGGGCGGGGTCGGCAAGACCACGGTGACGACGCTGCTCGGCATGGCGCTCGCGAGCGCCCGCGAGGACCGCATCGTCGCCATCGACGCGAACCCCGACCGCGGCACGCTCTCCGAGCGCGTGCCCAAGCAGACGCGGGCGACCGTCCGCGACGTCGTGCACAAGGCGGCCAGCATCGGCGGCTTCACCGACTTCTCGGCGCTCGTGTCGCGCGACGAGACGCGGCTCGACATCCTCGCCTCCGACACCGATCCGCTGCTCTCGGAGGCGTTCGACGAGAACGACTACAACGTCGTCGCCGACCTCGCGGCCCGGTTCTACTCGATCGTGCTCACCGACTGCGGCACCGGCATCGTCCATTCGGTCATGCGGGCGACCCTCCAGCGCGCCGACGAGATCGTCATCGTGTCCGGCGGCAGCGTCGACGAGGCGCGGCTGGCCTCCGAGACCCTGACCTGGCTGGAGGCCAACGGCTACGGCGAGCTCGTCAGCAACGCCGTCGTCGCGCTCAACACGGCGACCCAGGGGACCAACCTGGTGAAGCTGGAGGAGATCGAGTCGCACTTCCGCTCGCGGGTGCGCGAGATCGTCCGCATCCCGTACGACCCCCAGCTGGCGGCCGGCTCGGTGGTGTCGTGGAAGAACCTCAAGCCGCTCACCCAGCTCTCGGCCCGCACGCTCGCCGCGCTCGTGGTCGAGGGGCTCCCGGCCGAGCGCGACTGACCAAGAACCCGACTGACCGGGGCGCACGCGCGCGTGCCGCCCGACGCACCACCACCACTTTCCGAGGAGTAGCCGTGACCGAACGCCAGATCCGCCTGTTCGGCGACCCCGTGCTGAAGACGCCGTCCGAGCCGGTCCACCAGATCGACGACGGCGTGCGCGGACTCGTGGAGGACCTCGTGGACAGCGTGCTGCCTCCTGGCCGCGCCGGTGTCGCCGCGCCGCAGATCGGCGTGAACCAGCGGGTGTTCAGCTACAACGTCGACGGCCAGGTGGGCTACGTGATCAACCCGGAGCTGGTGGAGGTGTCCGGCGAGCCCGAGCTCGTCGACGAGGGCTGCCTCTCGGTGCCCGGACTGTGGTTCAAGACCGCGCGCTACCCCTTCGCGCGGGTGCGCGGGATCGACCTCGACGGCAAGGAGATCGAGATCTCCGGCACGGGCGTGCTCGCCCAGGCCCTGCAGCACGAGACGGACCACCTCAACGGGATGCTGTACCTCGACCGGCTGGACAAGGACACCCGACGCGAGGCCATGAAGCAGGTCCGCGAGAGCGACTGGTTCTGACGGGCCACCGCTCGGGCCTCCTCTAGACTCGACGGCATGGACATCGCCGTCACCGGAGGATCGGGCAAGCTCGGACGCACCGTCGTGCGCGAGCTGCGCGCAGCAGGCCACACCGTCGTCAACCTGGACGCCAACGGGGAGCGCGGCCCCGGCTTCGTCCGCGTCGACCTGACCGACTTCGGCCAGGTGCTCGACGCGATCCTCGGGGTCGAGGACCAGCACACCGGATTCGACGCTATCGTGCACCTCGGCGCGATCCCGGCTCCGGGTATCGCGCCGGATGCCGCGACGTTCCACAACAACATCCGCGCCACGTACAACGTCTTCCAGGCGGCCCGGCGGGCGGGTGTCCGCAACATCGTCTACGCGTCGAGCGAGACCGTGCTCGGCCTCCCGTTCGACGTGCCGCCGCCGTACATCCCGGTCGACGAGGAGTACCCGGCCCGTCCCGAGTCGACGTACTCGCTCGTCAAGCACCTCGAGGAGCAGATGGCGATCGAGCTGGTGCGCTGGGACCCGGCGCTGAAGATCGTCGCGCTGCGCTTCTCCAACGTGATGGAGCCCGCCGACTACGCCGCGTTCCCGTCGTTCGACGCCGACGCGCGCCTGCGCAAGTGGAACCTCTGGGGCTACATCGACGCCCGCGACGGCGCCCAGGCCATCCAGAAGGCGCTGGAGTGGGACACCACCGGCTTCGACCGCTTCATCATCGCGGCGGCCGACACCGTGATGACGCGCCCCAACGCGGAACTGGTGGCGGAGGTCTTCCCGGGCGTCGAGCTCAAGGGCGACCTGGGCACCAACGACACCCTCCTCTCGATCGCGAAGGCCCGCCGCCTCCTCGGCTACGCCCCGCAGCACTCCTGGCGCACCCACGCCTAACCCCCGCCCCGCCCTGCTGAAGATTTGCGCCAAATCTCGATTATTAGCGCGCCATAACCGAGATTTGGCACAAATCGTCGCACCGCACCGGACCGACTGTGGAGAGTGTCGGTTGTCCACAGAACGTGCCGGGACGCACTTCGCACGCGGGGGAGTTCCCCACGATGAGGGGATGCGCACTCCACAACCGCTCCCGCCGGCGCTTGTCGGCGGCCCGTTCACCCTCCCAGACGCCCAGCGGTACGGTGTCGACGCCCTCCGCCTTCGAGCGCGCGACATCCATCATCCGTTTCACGGAGTGAACCTGTCTGGCGCTCCTGACGGGCTCAGTGAGCGGTGCCGGGCCTATCTGCGCGTGATGCCGGCGCACGCGTACTTCAGCCACACCACCGCCGCGGCACTGCTCGGCGTCCCTCTCCCGATCGATGCCAGTCAGCATCCGCTCCACGTGTCGGTGGGTTCGCCCCGGACGGCGCCGCGCGGCAGGGGTGTGGTCGGCCACAGTCTCAGAACCGTGAACGGCGCGTGGATCGATGGCTTGCCGATCACCGCACCGTCGCACGTCTGGAGTCAGCTGGCTGGGATGATCGGGACGGACGATCTCATCGCCGCCGGCGACCACCTTGTCGGTTCGCGCTCGCGTGCGGCGCTCGTCACCATCGACGAACTGTCAACGCTCAGCGCGCGTGTCCGACGGACGAAGGGCGGCAAGGCGCGCGCCGAGGCTCTGCCGCGGATCCGGTTCGGCGCCGACTCGCGGCCCGAGACGCTGCTTCGCCTGCTCCTTGAGGATCTCGGGCTGGTGGACCTCGACGTGAATCGGCCGGTCGACGTCGGAGGCGCAGTGGGAGTGCTCCACCCCGATCTCGCCCTGCCGGAGCCGCGCATCGCCTTCGAGTATGAGGGCGACGGTCATCGGGTGGATCGTCGGCAGTGGTTCCTCGACATCCAGCGGCAGGGCCTGCTGGAAGCCGCTGGTTGGCGGGTCGTGCGGGTCACAGCCGACGACCTCTTCCGCAACCGCGGAGCATTCGCCGCCCGGCTTATCGATTTGTGCCAAAGCTCGGGAATCCAGGTCTAAGAACCGAGATTTGGCGCAAATCGTGGGGAGTGGGCGGGGTGACGCGCTCAGTGCGCCAGCGAGAAGCCCTGCGTCGTCGGGTTGTCGCTATAGATGCCGTCGATGACGTCGGCGAAGTCGGCGAGGATGACGTTGCGCTTGATGCTGAGCTTCGGCGTCAGGTGGCCGCTCGCCTCCGTCAGCTCCGTGGCCAGCACCACGAACTTGCGGATGCTCTCGGCGCGGGAGACGCCCGCGTTGGCCACGTCGATGGCGCGCTGGATCTCCGCGTGCACGGCCGGATTCACCGACGCCTCGGCGAGGGTCATGTCCTTGTCCTCGCCGTTGTTCGCGAGCCAGGTCGGCAGCATCTCGGTGTCGAGGGTGACCAGGGCCGAGATGAACGGCTTCTGGTCGCCGACCACGATCACCTGGCCGACCAGCGGGTTGGAGCGGATCGGGTCCTCGAGCGCGGCGGGGGAGACGTTCTTGCCTCCCGCCGTGACGATGATCTCCTTCTTGCGGCCGGTGATCGTCAGGAAGCCGTCGGCGTCGAAGGAGCCGAGGTCGCCGGTCTTGAACCAGCCGTCGTCGAACGCGGCGGCGGTCGCCTCCGGGTTCTTCCAGTACTCCTTGAAGACGTCGACGCCCTTCACCTCGATCTCGCCGTCGTCGACCAGACGGATGGAGACGCCGGGGAGGGCAGGGCCGACCGTGCCGATCTTGAACTTCGAGGGGAGGTTGACCGTCGCGGGCGCGGTCGTCTCGGTGAGCCCGTAGCCCTCGAGCACCTTGATGCCGAGGCTGTGGAAGAAGTGCCCGAGGTGCGACCCGAGCGGAGCGGAGCCGGAGACCGCGTAACGCACCCGGCCGCCCATCGCCGCGCGCAGCTTCGAGAACACGAGCCGGTCGAACAGGGCGAACTTGAGCTTCAGCCCCAGCGGCACCGAGCCGGCCTCGACCGCCTTCGAGTGGGCGACGGCGACCTCGGCGGCGGCGCGGAAGATCTTGCCCTTGCCGCCGGCCTCCGCCTTCTGCTCGGCCGAGTTGTAGACCTTCTCGAACACGCGCGGAACGGCGAGGAGGAAGGTCGGCTTGAAGCTCTCGAGCGCCGGGAGCAGCTGCTTGGTGTCGGCCTGGTGCCCCACCTTCACGCCGCCGGTGACGGAGAGCACCGCGATGAACCGGGCGAAGACGTGCGCGGTCGTGATGAACAGGAGGGTGGAGGCGCCGCCCGGCTGGTTGACGAGCTCGGTGAGCGCCTCGGCCGAGTTGCGCGAGAGCTCCACGAAGTTGGAGTGGGTCAGCACGCAGCCCTTCGGCCGCCCGGTCGAGCCGGAGGTGTAGATCAGCGTGCCGAGGTCGGAGCCCTTGGCGATGCGGCGCCGCCGCTCGATCTCCTCGTCGGGGATGCCGGCACCGGCCGCGACGAGCTTGTCGAGGTCGCCGAGGTGGAGCTGCCAGACATTGCCGATGAGCGGGAGGTCGGGGTGCACCTCGTCGAAGCGCGCGTGCATCTCCGCGGTCTCTAGGATGATGGCCACGGCCTCCGAGTCGGCCATGTTCCACTGGATCTGCGCGGGGGAGGAGGTCTCGTAGACCGGCACCAGCACGGCGCCGGCGAACCAGGTCGCGAAGTCGATCAGCGTCCACTCGTAGCGGGTGTGGCACATGAGGCCGATCTTGTCGCCCGGCTGGATGCCGGCGGCGACCAGGCCCTTGGCCAGCGCGACGACCTGCCGGTGGAACTCCGCTGCCGAGATGTCGCGCCAGCCGGCTCCGTCGGGGAGGGCGAACAACGGCGCGTCCGGGGTCGCGGCCACGCGCTGCACGAGCAGATCGGTGGCGTTCGCCTCGGGGTCGGCGGGGACGACGGCGGGTGTTTCGAACTGGATCACGGTAGCTCCCTCGGTACCGGCGGACGGGCGGTGCGACCGAATGGCTTCGGCCGCACGAGATAACTACACTCTAGATGGTGCGGCCGGGAGTCACCCGCGAGCGTGAGCCGGCGCCCCACCTTCCGCCCTCCGCCCGTCCGGAGGGCGTCTCCACCCGTCTCCTGAGGAAGGCCCGCCTGTGCACGCGATCGGAATCGACATCGGCGGGACCAAGATCGCGGGCGCCGTGGTCGACGAGCTCGGCGTGATCGTGCGCGAGGAGCGCGTGCCGACCGATGCGAGCAGCCCGGCGCTGATCGAGGACGCCGTGGTCGGCATGGTGCAGCGCCTGCAGCAGGGCCCCGAGCAGATCGTCGGCGTCGGCGTCGCGGCGGCCGGCTTCATCGACGCGGCGCAGTCGACCGTGTACTACGCCCCCAACATCAACTGGCGGCACGAGCCCTTCCGGGAGAAGCTCGAGCGCCGCCTCGACATCCCCGTGCTGATCGAGAACGACGCCAATGCGGCCGGCTGGGCGGAGTTCCGCTTCGGTGCCGGGCGGCTCGTCAGCGACATGGTCATCCTCACCATCGGCACCGGAGTCGGCGGCGCGATCGTCAGCAACGACCGCCTGTTCCGCGGCGGATTCGGCGCCGGCGCCGAGATCGGCCACATGCGCGTCGTCCCCGGCGGCCTGCCGTGCGGCTGCGGCGCGCACGGCTGCATCGAGCAGTACGGCTCCGGGCGCGCGCTGCAGCGCATGGCCAACGAGTTCGCGGACGCCGGAGGCATCGGCCAGGCCCTCGCCGACGTGCGCGCGCGCAACGGCGGCGTGCTCAGCGGCTCCGACATCTCCGCCCTGATCATGGCCGGCGACCCCGGCGCCCTCGCCGCGCTGCGCCAGCTGGGCGACTGGCTCGGTCAGGCGTGCGCGAGCCTCGGCGCCATCCTCGACCCGCAGGTGTTCGTGTTCGGCGGGGGCGTCGCCCAGGCCGGCGAGCTGCTCCTCGAGCCGATCCGGCTGGCGTACCTCGAGAACCTCCCGGCGCGCGGGTTCCACCCCGAGCCCGAGTTCACCATCGCCGAGCTGGTCAACGACGCCGGGGTGGTGGGGGCCGCCGACCTGGCGCGCCTGCACGCCGCCTCCCTCTGAGGCCCGCAGCGGGTTAGGCTCTGAGTCGATGTTCTACTGGCTGATGAAGAACGTGATCGCGGGGCCGATCCTCAAGGGCATCTTCCGCCCCTGGGTCGTCGGTCTCGAGAACGTGCCCGCGGAGGGCGCGGTCATCCTCGCCAGCAACCACCTGTCGTTCATCGACTCGATCTTCCTGCCGCTCGTCGTGGACCGGCACGTCTCCTTCCTCGCCAAGAGCGACTACTTCACCCGCAAGGGGCTGAAGGGATGGGCGACCAAGGCGTTCATGAACGCCACCGGCCAGCTCCCCATCGACCGTTCCGGCGGCAAGGCGTCGGAGGCCTCGCTCAACACGGGCCTCCGGGTGCTCGCGCGCGGCGAGATCCTCGGCATCTACCCCGAGGGCACGCGCAGCCCCGACGGCAAGCTGTACCGCGGCCGCACCGGCGTCGCGCGGATGATCCTGGAGGCCGGCGTGCCGGTCGTCCCTGTCGCGATGGTCGACACGGCGAAGATCATGCCGATCGGCACGCGCCTGCCGAAGATCGGCCGCATCGGCATCATCATCGGCGAGCCGCTCGACTTCTCCCGCTTCGAGGGGATGGAGGGCGACCGCTTCATCCTGCGCTCGGTCACCGACGAGATCATGTACGAGCTGCACCGCCTCGGCGACCAGGAGTATCTCGACGTCTACGCGTCCACCGTGAAGGAGAAGCGGGCCCAGCTTTCACGGTAGGCTCGGAAGTCACCCCAATCCACCGGCGCGCGGCAGTGCCGGCGCCTCGATCCGAGCGGAAGACCAGTGTCCCAGCACCTGCTTGCAACGACCACCGACCCCGTCGTCACCCCTGACGCGTCCGTGATCGAGGGCCTGGACTATTGGCGCACGCTGCCGATCAAGCAGCAGCCGGCTTGGCCGGACCCGGAGGCCGCCGCGGCCGCCTCCGCCGAGATCGCGACCCTCCCTCCGCTCGTCTTCGCCGGCGAGGTCGACCAGCTGCGCATGCGGCTGGCCCGCGCCGCGCAGGGCGAGGCGTTCCTGCTGCAGGGCGGAGACTGCGCCGAGACGTTCGCCGGCGCCACCGCCGACCAGATCCGCAACCGCGTGAAGACCGTGCTGCAGATGGCGGTCGTGCTGACCTACGGCGCCTCGGTGCCGGTCATCAAGATGGGCCGCATGGCCGGCCAGTTCGCCAAGCCGCGCTCCAGCGACACCGAGACCCGCGGCGGCGTCACGCTGCCGGCGTACCGCGGCGACATCGTCAACGGCTACGACTTCACCCCGGAGTCGCGCCAGGCCGACCCGCGCCGGCTGGTGCAGGGCTACCACACCGCCGCCTCCACGCTGAACCTCATCCGCGCCTTCACCCAGGGCGGTTTCGCCGACCTGCGGCAGGTGCACAGCTGGAACAAGGGCTTCGCCGCGAACCCGGCGAACCAGCGCTACGAGGGCCTCGCGCGCGAGATCGACCGGGCCATCAAGTTCATGGAGGCCGCCGGCGCCGACTTCGACGAGCTCAAGCGGGTGGAGTTCTACTCCAGCCACGAGGGCCTGCTGATGGACTACGAGCGCCCGATGACCCGCATCGACTCGCGCACCGGGACGCCGTACAACACGTCGGCGCACTTCATCTGGATCGGGGAGCGCACGCGCGACCTCGACGGCGCACACGTCGACTTCCTGTCCCGGGTGCGCAACCCGATCGGCGTGAAGCTCGGCCCGACGACGACCCGCGACGACATGCTCCGGCTGATCGACAAGCTCGACCCCGAGCGCGAGCCCGGTCGCCTGACCTTCATCACGCGCATGGGCGCCGGCAAGATCCGCGACGCCCTGCCGCCGCTGCTGGAGGCCATCAAGCGCTCCGACGCGACGCCGCTGTGGGTCACCGACCCGATGCACGGCAACGGCCTGACGACGCCGACCGGCTACAAGACGCGCCGCTTCGACGACGTCGTGGACGAGGTCAAGGGCTTCTTCGAGGCGCACCGCGCGGCGGGCACGAACCCCGGCGGCATCCACGTCGAGCTCACCGGCGACGACGTCACCGAGTGCCTCGGCGGCTCGGAGCAGATCGACGAGGAGACGCTGGCCACCCGCTACGAGTCCCTCTGCGACCCGCGCCTCAACCACATGCAGTCCCTGGAGCTCGCCTTCCTGGTGGCCGAGGAGCTGTCGCACCAGGACTGACAGTCCGCCGAGGGGCGTCGTTGTGCCGTTATTCCGCCCGGATAGCGACGCAACGACGCCCCTCAGCGCAGGTGGGTGCGTGCGGGAGCGAGTGGGGGAGCGTGCGGGCTAGAAGCCGGCGAAGTTGACCGTGATCTCGGAGCCCTTCTCGACCCGCTCGCCGACGCCGGGGTTCACCTTGGCGACGACGAACGCAGTCGGGACCACGTCCGCGATCGCGCTGTACTTGAGCTTGAAGCCTGCGTCGGTGAGCGCCTTCTTGGCGACGTCCCACGTCTTCCCCACCACATCCGGTACCGGGACCGGTTCCGGCCCCTTCGAGATCTCGAGGACCAGGGTGTCGCCCTTGTGCACGGGGTCGGACTGCGGCTGGGCGGAGATGACGTCGCCCTTGTCGATGCTGTCGCTGTAGCTCTCGGGGCCCGACTGCGCGAGGAGGCCGACGTCGCGGAGGGTCGCGGTCGCGTCCTCGACGTTCTTACCGGTCACATCCGGGATGGCGCCGAGCGAGACGACGAGGTTCACGGTGGCCGCTTCGAAGTACGAGCCGCCGCCGGAGATGTCGGTGCCGTCCGTGGCGCGCGTCGCCGCGAGAACGGTGCCGGCGGGCGCCTTGCCGTCGAACTGCTCCGCCGTCTCGCCCACCTTCGCGCCCTGGCCGGTGATGGCGGCCTTGACCGCGTCGAGCGGCTGGCCGGCGAGGGCGGGCAGCTCGATCGGCTTCGGGCCCTGGGAGATGCGGAGGGTGACCTGGCCGCCGCGGTTGACGGGCGTGTCGGCGCCGGGGTCGGTGCTCGAGACCTGACCGGTCGGCACCGTGACGCTGTACTCCTGGGCCTGCTTCACGGTGAAGCCGAGGTCGGTGAGGGTGGCGGTGGCCTTGTCTGGCGCCTGGTTGACGACGTTCGGCACGTCGACGAGTGAGCCGGGGCCGGCGCCGAAGTACCAGCCCGTGCCTCCCGCCAGGCCCGCCAGGAGGATGACCAGCGCGAACAGCCACCAGCCCTTGGCGCGGCGGCGCTTGGTGGCCGTCGTCAGCGACTCGGCCGCGGACGGCGTGTTCGCGGCGACCTGCTGGCGGATGGCCGGGTTGATGATCTGGGTGTCGCCCTCGACCACGTCGAACGCGGGAGGGAGAACCATCGTCGGCTGCAGCGTCGCCTCGCCGCGGATCGACTTCTCGGCCTCGATCAGCCGGTCGAGCATCTCGCGCGCGTCCTTGGGACGGCGGTCAGGGTCCTTCTCGGTCGCCCACAGGACCAGCTCGTCGAGCTCCGCGGGCACGGCCGGGTTCTTGCTGCTCGGCACCGGCACCGCGTCGTTCGCGTGCTGGTAGGCGATCTGCATCGGCTGCTCACCCTGGAACGGCTGCTGGCCGGTGAGCATCTCGTACATCATGATGCCGAGCGCGTAGATGTCGCTGCGGGCGTCGGCGACGCCGCGGGTGACGAGCTCGGGGGAGAGGTAGGCGATCGTGCCGAGCAGCGCCTGGCCGGTGGCGGTGTTGGCGGAGGCGGCGCGCGCCAGCCCGAAGTCGCCGATCTTGATGCGGCCGTCGTCGGCGAGCAGCACGTTCTCGGGCTTGAGGTCGCGGTGGACGATGCCCGCCTTGTGCGCCGCCGCGAGACCGCTGAGCACGGCCTCCATGATGTCGATGGTCTGCTCGGGCGTGAGCCGGCCGTAGTCCTTGAGCAGGTCGCGCAGCGTGATGCCGGGGAGGTACTCCATGACCAGGTAGGCCATGTCGGAGTCCTGCCCCTGGTCGAACACGTTGACGACGTTCGGGTGGGCCAGGCGCGCGGCCGAGCGGGCCTCCTGCACGAACCGGCTCTTGAACGTGCTGTCGTCGGCCAGGTGGCCGTGCATGATCTTGATGGCCACGCGGCGCTCGAGGCGCAGATCGGTGGCGAGGTAGACCGTCGCCATGCCGCCCCTGGCGATGCGTGAGCGCACCTGGTACCGGCCGTCGATGAGACGGCCGATCATGGGGTCGGTCTGGCTGGTGGTCACGAGTCGAGTCTAGGGAACGACACCCGCGCGATCCCTGCAAAACACCGGACTTCCGTGCGGCCGTGACCGGGCTGTGACATTCCGCTCAGCCCAGCTGCGCGAGCCAGGCGCGCGCCGAGGGCTCCCACTTCGCGTACGCGTCGGGGAAGGCCGAGATCTGCACGGCCTGAGCGGCCTGCGTGACCGACATCGAGGTCCAGCCCGGGATGTCGAGGAGGCCGCGGGTACGCCCGGCGTTCGGGTTGCCGTGCCCGCCGTAGAAGGCGCGGGTGGCCCGCACGGGGTCGAGCACCTGCTCCGGCGTTCCCCAGCCGGTGCTGGGCCGCTGCTGGAACAGCCCGAGGGAGTCCCGGTCGCCGTACCGGACGTTGCGGAGACCCGACTCCTGCGCAGCGGCGGCGAGGGCGATCACGATGCCCTGGTCCGGCACGCCGGATTCGCGGCCGATGCGCACGATCAGTGCCGCGTTCGCGCGCATCTCGTCGGTGAGGGCGATCACCTGGCCGGGCGCGATGCTGGGCCGGGGCGCCGGAGCGGGAGCCGACACGACGGGTGCGGGAGCGGCCGGCGCCGGGGCGACGGGCGTCGGGGTGTTGACCGCCGCCTGCGTCATCCCGGGGATGGTCACCTGCTGTCCGGGGAAGATGAGGCTGGAGGCGCCGAGCCCGTTGGCGCTCAGCACCGCCTTCGTCGGCACGCCGAAGCGCGCGGCGATGCCGCTGATGGTGTCGCCCTTGGCGACGGTGTACTTGGTCGCGGCAGGGGGAGCGGGAGCTGCCGGCGCGGGAGCGGGAGCGGTCGGCGCGCGGCCGCCGGAGAGCGCGAGCACCTGGCCGGGGAAGATCAGACTCTTCCAGCTGAGGCCGTTGAGCGCGAGCACACTCGCCGTCGACATCCCGAAGCGGGCCGCGATGCCTGACACGGTGTCTCCGGTCTGCACGCGGTAGGTCGCCGGTGCGGCGGCGGTGGACGTGGCGGCGGGGGAGGCGCTGGGAGCCGAGGCGGGAAGCGCACCGCGGATGGTGTCGCGCGACCCCGTCTCCGGCGCCTTCTCCTTCGCGCGGTCCGTCTCGGGCTGCTGCACGTTCGCCGCCGGCGCGAGCACGCCGACCGTCATGGCGATCGAGCTCACGAGCGCGATCGGCACGGTTCCGAGGCGGCCGCGCGTACGCCGTCTGCCTCGCTCGTCGCCCGCCGATGCGGCGGCGTCGGCCAGTGACATGGGACCCCCACCTCGTGTTGCTCAGCGAGCCTCCACCGTGACACAGCATGCGCACAGAGTCAACCAGCGTGACGCGTGTGACACCAGTTAACATGATCGTAACAATCGACCGGTGCCTCGAACCCGCCCGGGTCATGGCACGCTTGAAGGGTGAACGACCGCGTCCAGGCCACCACCGAGTGGCTCACCATCCCGGATCTCGTCGACCGGCTGGGCCTCGGCGTCAGCCGCGTCCGCCGCCTCATCGAGGATCGCCACCTGGCGGCCAAGCGCATCGACGGTGTGCTGAAGGTGCCCGCCGTCTTCCTCAGGGACGACCAGCCGCTCGGCGAGCTGCACGGCACGCTCGTGGTGCTCGGCGACGCCGGGTTCAGCGACGAGGAGGCCGTCGACTGGCTGCTCGAGGAGGAGGAGAGCCTCGGCGCGCCTCCCATCGAGGCGCTGCGCGCCGGCCGCAAGGCCGAGGTGCGCCGCGTCGCCCAGGCGCTGGCCTAGCCGAGCCTCTGGGAGCGGCGTGCGTGCCGCTAGGCGGTCCGCCGCGTCACCGTGACGGCGAGTTCGCGCAGGTGCGCCTTCGCCGCATCGCCGATCGGAGCCTCCTCCAAAGCGGCGATCGCCCGCTCGACGTTGCGCGCGATCATCCCCTCGACCGTGTCGACCGCCCCGGACTCCCGGATGGTCATCTGTAAGGTCTGGATCTGCTGCGGCGTGAGGTCGGGGTCGCCCAGCAGCTCGTCGAGCGCGGCCCGCGCACCGGCGGGAACCGCCTCGCGGGTCAGCGCGATGAGCACGGTGCGCTTGCCCTCGCGGAGGTCGTCGCCGCTGGGCTTCCCGGTGACCTCTGCGTCGCCGAAGACCCCGAGCAGGTCGTCGCGCAGCTGGTAGGCGATGCCGAGGGGCAGGCCGAAGGCGCGCAGCGCCTCCAGCTGACCGACCGTCGCCCCGGCCAGGCTCGCGCCGATCAGGAGCGGCGACTCGATGCTGTACTTCGCCGACTTGTAGACGATGACACGCTCGGCGCGGGCGAGCTGGTCGGCGTCGGGGCGGCCGGCCCAGCCGATCTCCTCGAAGATGTCCAGGTACTGGCCGGCGGTGACGTCGATCCGCATCCGGTTGAACTCCGCGCGCGCCGAGCGCCGGGCGGCCGGGCTGACCAGCTGCTGCAGCCCCTCGTCGAACAGCTCGTCGCTGAGGATCAGGATCAGGTCGCCCAGCAGCGTGGCGGCACCGAAGCCGAAGCTCTCGCCGGAGCCCTGCCAGCCCTCCTCGTCGTGGAGGGCCTGGAAGCGCCGGTGGGCGGACGGCTTGCCCCGGCGCGTGTCGGAGTTGTCGATCAGGTCGTCGTGGACCAGCGCGGCGGCGTGGAACAGCTCCAGCGCCGACGCGACCGAGACGACCGCGTCCAGCGGCCCGCCGGCCAGCACGGGCGCGTCGCCGGCATCGTCGCCCGCCGTGCGCACGGCCTGCCAGCCCCAGAAGCAGAACAGGGCCCTGAACCGCTTGCCGCCGCTGAGAAAATCCCTTGAGAACGCCGCGATCGGCGAGAGCTCGTCGGCGATGGAGACGAGAATGGAGGCGCGCGCATCGAGGAACCCATCGATTCTGGACTGGATGAGGTCGACGAATCGGATGCTTTCTGACACACGCCTAGCCTAGCCAGAGCCGCCAGACTAGAATCAGCCACACACCGCCCCGGACCCGCAAGAAAGAGGGGGAAACGGATGCCGCTTTCGGAACATGAGCAGCGCCTCCTCGAAGAGATGGAGCGCAGCCTCTATCAGAACGATGCCGACTTCGTCGCGAAGGTCGGGGGCAAGCGAGCACGGCCCGCCTACCGCTCGATCGTGCTCGGCGTGCTGATCGCCGTCGTCGGTGTCGCGGTGCTCGTGACAGGCGTGTTCGTGCAGCAGCCCATCGTCGGCATCCTCGGCTTCGTCGTGATGTTCGCCGGCGTGCTGGTCGCCATCGCCCCGGGCAAGCGGGTCTCGCTCGACGACGCCACGCCGACCTCCGCCCGCACCGCCAAGGCCGCTCGCGGGCGACAGGCCGGGTTCATGGACCGCATGAACGACCGGTGGGACAAGCGTCAGGACGGCGAGCACTGAGCCGGGAGCGCTAGGCGCTCCACCTCCCTCCACGTAAGGGCCGATCGAATTGATCGGCCCTTTTTCGCGCCCGGATTCCTCCCCGCCGCGCCCCATCTCCTCCATTTCCCTCCACCGGCTATTTCCGCGTGATTCCGGGCATCGTCGTACCCATTTCGGGGCAATTCGCCCCAATGCCTCGAAAACGTGGTTGAAAGTGGAGTAAAGTGGAGGCACACCGCAACCTTGGCCGGGAGAGTGGGGGAGGATCCGATGTTCCTCGGTACCTATGCCCCCAAGCTCGACGAGAAGGGGCGCGTCATCCTGCCGGCCAAATTCCGGGATGAGCTCGCGTCCGGACTCGTCCTCACCCGTGGCCAGGAGCACTGCGTCTACGTCTTCAGTCAGCGCGAGTTCGAATCGCTGCACGAGAAGATCCGCCAGGCGCCGGTGACGAGCAAGCAGGCCCGCGACTACCTGCGCGTGTTCCTCTCGGGGGCGAGCGCAGAGGTCCCGGACAAGCAGAACCGGGTGACCGTCCCCCCGGCGCTGCGCTCGTACGCGGGACTGGATCGCGACCTGGTCGTGATCGGTGCGGGCAGCCGCGCCGAGATCTGGGACTCCCAGGCCTGGGAGACCTACCTGGCGGAGCAGGAGGCGGCGTTCGCGAGCACGGAGGAGGAGGTGATCCCGGGACTGTTCTAGCGCCTGGCGCCGGACTCCCAGCCATTCGCCCTGACGCACTTCCCCGGTGTCAGGTCGGAATGGATGGGGATCCGGAATCAGGGGCTCGTCCCACCGAGGCCATGGCAGAACACGACGACATCCACACCCCGGTCCTCCTCGAGCGCTGCATCGAGTTGCTCGGGCCCGCCCTCCAGCGGCCCGGCGCCGTCTTCGTCGACGCCACGCTCGGCATGGGCGGGCACTCGGCCGGCATCCTGGAGCGCTTCCCGGAGGTCACGCTGGTCGGACTCGACCGCGACCCCGAGGCGCTCGCCATCGCGGGGGAGCGGCTCGCGCGGTTCGGCGACCGCATCCACCTCGTGCACACCGTCTACGACGGCATCGGGGAGGCGCTCGACGGCCTCGGCATCGACGAGGTCGACGGCGTGCTGTTCGACCTGGGCGTCTCATCCCTCCAACTCGACCGGGTGGAGCGGGGCTTCTCGTACTCGAAGGACGCGCCGCTCGACATGCGGATGGACGGCACGAGCGAGCTGACCGCCGAGGTGGTGCTCGCCGAGTACAGCGAGGCCGACCTGCGGCGCATCTTCCGCGACTACGGCGAGGAGAAGCTCGCCGCCCGCTACGCCCGCCGGATTGTGGAGGCACGGGAGACCGCACCGCTCACCCGCTCCGGTCAGCTCGTCGACCTGATCACGAAGGCCACGCCGGCCGCCCAGCAGCGCCAGGGCCACCCCGCCAAGCGCGTCTTCCAGGCCCTGCGGATCGAGGTCAACCAGGAGCTGGCCGTGCTGGAGCGCGCCATCCCCGCCGCGGTCGACGCCCTCCGGGTCGGCGGCCGGATCGTGGTGGAGGCGTACCAGTCGCTCGAGGACCGCATCGTCAAGCGCGAGCTGCAGACCCGCTCCACCTCGAGCGCGCCTCCCGGACTGCCGGTGGAGCTGCCGGAGCACCGCCCGGAGCTGAAGCTGCTGATCCGCGGAGCCGAGTTGGCGGACGACGACGAGAAGGCCCGCAACCCGCGGGCGACGCCGGTGCGCCTGCGCGCGGCGGAACGAGTGAGGAGGGCCTCGTGAGCACCAGCACGGCCGCAACGATCGCCCGTCGTCCCTCCTGGCTGGCCGCGCACCCCGCGGCGAAGCCGGTGGAGGCGCCGGAGGAGCGCAGGAGCCACCTCGAAGTCGTCCCGACCCGGGCGCAGCGCCGCGCACGTCCGCGCGCTCTGTACGCGGTGGTGGCGGTGGCGTCGCTGCTCACGATCGTGGTGGCCCAGTTGCTGCTCAGCATCGGGATCTCGCAGGGCGCCTACCAGCTCGACACGCTGCAGCAGAAGCAGACCACCCTGCAGCGGTCGGTGCAGGCGGCGTCGGAGGACCTGACCCGCATCTCGTCGCCGCAGAACCTCGCCGCCAACGCCAACGCGCTCGGCATGGTCAGCAACAGCAACCCCGCCTACCTGCGGCTCTCGGACGGCGCCGTGCTCGGTGCGCCGATCGCCGCCGACGGCGCGGCCGGCACGGTCACCGGAGGCCAGGGCAACCTGGTGCCGAACTCGCTGCTGGCCGGGGTGCCACTGGCGGGGCAGCAGGGCACCGGTTCCGCCCAGCAGAACTCTGCACAGGCGAACGGCCAGGAGGCGAATTCCACGGGTCCTGGTGCGGCGACCGGGACTCCGGCCGCGCCGACCGTACCGTTGGAAGGAGCGCTGCCGACGCCGGTGACGCACTGAGCGGGACCAGCGGGATCAGCACACAGACCAGCGAGCGACGACGGGACGGGGAATGGCGAACCGGAAGATGCTGCGGCGGCGCACGGCCCTCACCGTGCTCGCGGTCGCGGCGACGGTCGGGATCCTCGGCGCCAAGCTGGTCGACATCCAGGTCGTGCGCGCCGACGAGCTGCAGAAGCAGTCGGTGAACGCCAAGGAGCAGTCGACCACGCTGTACGGCGATCGCGGCGACATCGTCGACGCCGGCGGCACCGTGCTCGCGACGACGGTGTACAAGTACACCGCCCAGGCGTCGCCGTCCGACGCGATCGCGGGCGGCCGCGACAAGATGGTGGAGGCCGCGGCCAAGATCGGCGCGATCACCGGCCAGGGCGGCGACGCGGTCGTCGCGCTGTTCGACGCGGCGCTCAAAGACGATCCGAAGTCGAAGTACGTGCTCATCAAGTCCGGGATGGACGTGGGCACCTTCGACAAGCTGAACGCCCTCCCGTACCCCTGGCTCACCTTCACGAAGACGCAGGCCCGCAGCTATCCGAACGGCGCGGTCGGCGGCAACCTGCTCGGCTACGTGTCCGAAGCGGGGAACGGCGGTCTCGAGTCCAGCGAGAACGGCTGCCTCGCCGGCGACAACGGCGTGGAGACCTACCAGCGCGGCGCCGACGGCGTCGCCATCCCCGGCAGCACGGTCGTCACCAAGCAGGCCAAGGACGGCGGAACGCTCAAGCTCACGATCGACAGCGACCTGCAGTGGTTCGCCGAGCAGACGCTGGCCCAGCAGGTGGCGGGCACCGGCTCCAAGTTCGGGTTCGTCACGGTGGCCGAGGCCAAGACCGGCAAGATCAAGGCGATCGCGCAGTGGCCGGCGCTCGACCCCAACGACATCGACGCGACCGACCCGTCGTACTGGCGGCTGCAGTCGCTCACCGATCCGCGCGAGCCGGGCTCGACTTTCAAGGCCCTCACCGCCGCGATGCTGATCGACCAGGGCAAGGCGACGCCGACCTCCCCGGTCCTCGCTCCGTACGAGTGGAAGTCCGGCAACGGCGCCGACCTGCACGACTCCGCCTACCACGAGCCGGAGCAGCTGACGCTGACCGGCGTGCTCATGCGCTCCTCGAACACGGGCATGTCGCAGCTCGGCAAGGCCCTCGGCGACCAGACCCGGTACGACTACCTCAAGAAGTTCGGGATCGGCGAGGACACCGGGCTGCCGTACCCCGGGCAGTCCTCCGGCCTCCTGCACCCGGTGTCCGAGTGGGACGACCAGACCAAGTACGCGACCATGTTCGGACAGGGCGTCTCGACAACGCAGGTGCAGATGGTCGGCGCGTACCAGGCGCTGGCCAACGGCGGCGTCCGCATCCCGCTCACGATGGTCGAGGGCTGCACGCACCCGGACGGCACCGTCACCGACGTGCCGTCGGCCACGGCGACGCCCGTCGTGAGCCCGCAGGCGGCCGCCACGACGCTCGGGATGATGGAGTCGGTCGTCACCGACGGCGAGCTCAAGAAGCAGCTCCAGATCCCCGGCTACCGCATCGCCGCGAAGACCGGAACGGCCCAGCAGCCGGACGGCAAGGGCGGCTACCTGCCCTCGTACTACGTGTCCGTGATGGGCGTCGCGCCGGTCGACGATCCGCAGTACGTCGTTTCGGTCAACCTCGGATACCCGACTACCATTACTTCGTCGGCAGCCGCCGCTCCGCTGTTCCACACGATCATGAGCCAGGTGCTGAAGACCTACCGGGTGAAGCCGTCGACCTCCAGTCCGGCCGACTACCCGCCCTACTACTGAGAACCCCGACGAAAGTGAGCCCCGTGACAGGACCGGCGCCCTCCACTCTGCGCCCCGAGCATCCCGTCGCCCGTCCGCTCGCCCAGCTGGTCGCCGAGTTCGGGCTCGACGTGCGCGGCGACCTCGACGCCGTCGAGGTCACGGGCGCCGCGCTCGCCACCTCGGCGGTCGAGCCGGGCGACCTGTACGTGGGCGTGCCAGGGCGCAACGCGCACGGCGCGAGCTACGCCGCCGCCGCCGCGGAGGCCGGGGCCGTCGCCGTCCTGACCGACGAGGCGGGCGCCGACCTCGCCGCCGACGCCGGCCTCCCGATCATCGTCACGCCCGACCCGCGCGCCGCGCTCGGCGCCGTGGCCGCCTGGATCTACCGCACCGACGAGAACGAGGCGACGCTGTTCGGCGTCACCGGCACCAACGGCAAGACGAGCGTCGTCTACCTGCTGACCGCGATCCTCGGCCAGCTCGGCGTCGTCTCCGGCCTCAGCTCCACCGCAGAGCGCCGCATCGGCGACACGGCGATCACCAGCAAGCTCACGACGCCCGAGGCCAGCGAGCTGCACGCGCTCCTCGCCCGGATGCGCGAGGAGGGCGTCCGCGCCGTGGCGATCGAGGTCTCGGCGCAGGCGCTCAGCCGCCACCGCGTCGACGGGATCGTCTTCGACGTCGCCGGCTTCACCAACCTCAGCCACGACCACCTCGACGACTACGCCGCGATGGACGACTACTTCGAGGCCAAGCTGGAGCTGTTCCAGCCCGACCGCGCGCGCCGCGGCGTCGTGACGGTCGACTCCGACTGGGGCCGCGCCCTGGTCGAGCAGTCGCGCATCCCGGTGACCACGCTCTCCAGCTCGCCCGGCTCGGACGCCGAGTGGACGTTGACCGTTCTCGAGGAGACCATCGACCACACCGCGTTCGCGCTGGAGGGCCCGGAGGGTCGCCGCATCGAGACGCGCGTGCCGCTGCTCGGGGCGTACAACGCGGGCAACGCCGCGCTCGCGATCGTCATGCTGGTCGAGTCTGGGTACGACCTCGACGCCATCGGCGCCGCGCTGGAGCGCGACGGCGGCATCGACGCCTACATCCCCGGCCGCGCCGAGCGGCTCTCGGGCGACCGCGGCCCGACCGTCTTCATCGACTACGGCCACAGCCCCGACGCCTTCCTCTCCACCCTCAGCGCGCTGCGCAAGGTGACGGACGGCAGGATCGTCATGATGTTCGGCGCCGACGGCGACCGCGACACCACCAAGCGCACCGACATGGGCGCGATCGCCGCGCGCGGCTCCGACGCCGTCGTGATCACCGACTTCCACCCGCGCTGGGAGGACCCGGCCGCGATCCGCGCCGCCCTCCTCGAGGGCGCCCGCTCGGCCGTGCCCGAGCTCGAGCTGTACGAGGTACCGGACCCGCGCGCCGCGTTCCGCACCGCCCTGTCGCTGGCGGGGGAGGGCGATGTCGTCCTCTACGCCGGCCCCGGCCACGAGGACTACCAGGAGGTGGCGGGCCAGCGCCTCCCGTACTCCGCCCGAGACGACGTGCGGCTGGCGCTGCGAGAGGCCGGGTGGCTGTAGATGATCGCGATGACCCTCGCCGAGATCGCCGCGGCGACCCGGGGCACGCTCCTGCTCGACGGCACGGGCGCGACGCCCGAGACCGTCGTCGACGGGCTCTCGACCACCGACTCGCGGGAGGTCGTGCCCGGCACGATCTTCTTCGCCAAGCCGGGCGAGTTCACCGACGGCCACCTCTTCGCTCCGCAGGCGGCGGAGGCCGGCGCCGGGCTCGTCGTCGTGGACCACGAGCTCGACCTGCCCGTACCGCAGCTGCTCGTGGAGGACACCGTGGTCGCCCTCGGCGACCTCGCCACCGAGGTGATCGCCCGCGTGCGGGCGCTCGGCCGGCTCAAGATCGTCGGCGTCACCGGCTCCAACGGCAAGACGACGACCAAGAACCTGCTGCGCGAGATCCTGGAGCAGGTCGGCCCGACGATCGCGCCGCGCGCCTCCTTCAACAACGAGGTCGGCGCCCCCGTCACGATGCTGCAGGTCACCGAGGAGACGCAGTTCCTCGTCGCCGAGATGGGCGCGAGCGGCATCGGCGAGATCGCCCGCCTGGTGCGGATGGCCCGGCCCGACATCGGCATCGTGCTGAAGGTCGGCCTCGCGCACGCCGGCGAGTTCGGCGGCATCGAGAAGACCCTCGCCGCGAAGACCGAGATGGTCACCGACCTGCTCGACACCGACGTGGCCGTGCTCAACCTCGACGACCCCCGCGTCGCGACGATGGCCGACAAGACCGTCGCACGGGTGCTGTGGTTCGGCACCGACGAGCGCGCCGAGGTGCGCGCCACCGACATCGCGTCGACCGCGCGCGGCACGTCGTTCACCCTCCACCTGCCCGACGGCTCCGCCCGCACGGTGCAGTTCCGCGTGCTCGGCGAGCACCACGTGTGGAACGCACTCGCCGCCGCGGCCGCCGCCTTCACCCTCGACGTCGACGGCGACCTCATCGTCTCCGCCCTGCAGACCGTGCAGCGCGCCGAGCGCTGGCGGATGGAGGTCATGGGCGGCAACGGCGTGACCGTCATCAACGACGCCTACAACGCCAGCCCCGACTCGATGGCCGCGGCGATCAAGACGCTGGCCCAGATCGCGGAGCCCGGAACCCGCACGATCGCCGTCCTCGGCGAGATGAGCGAGCTGGGCGAGTTCTCCGGCGAGGAGCACGACCGCATCGGCCTGCTCGCCGTGCGCCTCGGCATCGATCAGCTCGTGATCGTCGGGCCGGCCGCGCGCCGCATGCACATCTCCGCCATCAACGAGGGCTCGTGGAACGGCGAGTCGCTCTACTTCGACACCCAGGACGAGGCGTACGAGCACCTCGCCGGCGCGCTGCGCCCCGGCGACACCGTGCTGGTCAAGTCGTCCAACTCGGCGGGGCTGCGCTTCCTCGGCGACCGACTGGGAGAATTGTTCTCGTGAGAGCCCTGCTGACCTCCGGTGCGCTGGCGATGGCGTTCACGCTGTTCCTGACGCCCCTGTTCATCAAGCTCTTCCACCGGCTGCAGTGGGGCCAGTTCATCCGCGACGACGGCCCGCAGAGCCACCACGCCAAGCGCGGCACCGCCACCATGGGCGGCATCGTCGTCATCCTCGGCACGCTGTTCGGCTACTTCGTCGCGCTGCTGCTGACGGGGGACCAGACGAGCGTCTCCGCCCTGCTCGTGCTGCTGCTCATGGTCGGGCTGGGCGTCGTCGGGTTCGTGGACGACTTCCTCAAGACCCGGCGCGAGCGCAGCCTGGGCCTCACCGGCTGGGCGAAGGTCGCCGGACAGGTGATCGTCGCGACGGTGTGGGCGCTGCTGGCGCTCATGTGGCCGAACGGCAACGGCTACACCCCGGCGACGATGAGCGTGTCGTTCATCCGCGACCTGCCGATCGACTTCATGTCCATCACGAAGTTCGGCGCCATAGGAGTCATCGTCGGGTACGGCCTGTACCTGATCTGGATCAACTTCATCGTCGCCGCCGCCTCGAACGGCGTGAACGTGACCGACGGCCTCGACGGTCTCGCCTCCGGCGCCTCGATCCTCGCGATCGGCGCGTACATCATCATCGGCTTCTGGCAGTCGATCCAGTCGTGCGCGAGCATCAACCTCAACCCGGCCAACGTCCCCAAGTGCTACGAGGTGCGCGACCCGTTCGACCTCGCGATCGTCGCGACGGCGATCGTCGGCGCGGTCGTCGGCTTCCTGTGGTGGAACACCTCGCCGGCGCAGATCTTCCTCGGCGACACCGGCTCGCTCGCGCTCGGCGGCGCGGTCGCGGCCCTCGCCATCCTCAGCCACACCGAGCTGCTGCTCGTCCTGATCGGCGGCCTGTTCGTCATCGAGGCCGGGTCGGTGATCGTGCAGCGGGCGTACTTCAAGCTCACGCACGGCAAACGCATCTTCCTCATGAGTCCGATCCACCATCACTTCGAGTTGAAGGGATGGGCCGAGGTCACGGTCGTCGTGCGCTTCTGGATCATCGGCGGGCTGCTGGTCGCGGCCGGAGTCGGCTCCTTCTACCTCGAATGGCTGGCGACATGAGCGCGGAGCGTCTCGCCGGGCTCACGAGCTGGCACGCCGACTGGCGTGGGCTGCGGGTCGCGGTCTACGGCCTCGGGGTGACCGGGTTCTCGGTCGCCGACACCCTGGCCGAGCTGGGCGCCGAGGTGCTCGTGGTGGCGGCGAAGGCCGACGGCGAGCGGGCCATGCTGCTGGAGGTCATCGGCGCCGAGCTCGTGGAGCAGGCCGACCTCTCCACCCCGCCCGAGCGGCTGACCGCGTTCGACCCCGAGCTCGTCATCGTCTCTCCCGGCTTCCACTGGGATCACCCGCTGCTGCTCTGGACGCAGGAGCGCGGCACCGCCGTCTGGGGCGACATCGAGCTGGCCTGGCGGCTGCGCGACAAGGTCGCCCGGCCCGACGGCGCCGAGGGGCCCGCCGACTGGATCTGCGTCACCGGCACCAACGGCAAGACGACGACCGTGCAGCTGACGGCCACGATGCTGCTCGCGGGCGGCCACCGGGTCGCGCCGTGCGGCAACATCGGCGTGCCGGTGCTCGACGCCATCCGCGACCCGGAGGGCTTCGACGTGCTCGTGGTCGAGCTGTCGAGCTACCAGCTGCACTGGGTGAACCGCAACGAGGAGGGTGCGCTCTCGCCGTTCTCCGCCGCCTGCCTCAACATCGCCGACGACCACCTCGACTGGCACGGCTCGCTGGAGGCGTACACCGCGGCGAAGGCGAAGGTCTACGACAACACGCGCGTGGCCTGCGTCTACAACCGCGCCGACAAGGCCACCCTGCGCATGGTCGAGGAGGCGGAGGTCGTCGAGGGCGCTCGCGCGATCGGCTTCGGCCTCGATGTGCCGGGCCCGAGCGACTTCGGCATCGTCGAGGGCATCCTCTGCGACCGGGCGTTCCTCGAGGACCGCTTCACGAGCGCCCTCGAACTGACCACGCTCGACGAGCTGCGCGAGGCCGGCCTCGCCGCCCCGCACGTCGTCGCGAACATCCTCGCCGCCAGCGCCCTCGCCCGGTCGTACGGCGTCGAGCCGCAGACGATCCGCGACGTGCTGACGGCGTTCCGCCTCGACGCGCACCGTATCGAGGTCGTCCGGGTGGTCGGCGGCGTGAGCTGGGTCGACGACTCCAAGGCGACCAACCCGCACGCGGCCGACGCGTCGCTGCGCGCCTACCCGTCGGTGGTGTGGGTGCTCGGCGGGCTGCTCAAGGGCGTCGACATCGACGCGCTGGTGGCCGCGCATGTCGAGCGGCTGCGCGGCGCTGTGCTCATCGGGGTGGACCGGGAGGCCGTGCTCGCGGCATTCCGGCGACACGCGCCCGAGCTGCCCGTGCTCGAGGTCGACGCCGACGAGACTGAAGGAGTCATGCCGACGGCGGTACGTCTGGCCGGAGGACTCGCCCGAGAGGGCGACACCGTCCTGCTGGCGCCTGCCGCGGCGTCGATGGACCAGTTCGCCGATTATGCGGAGCGGGGGCGCCTCTTCCAGGCGGCCGTCAACGAGTTCTTGGGAGGTGAGGCGGATGACGACCAGCCCGCCTCGCGTCCCGACGCGGACTGAGCGGACCACCCGCACCCCGCACCCGGCGCAACCGCAGGAGCAGGACGCGGCCCATGCCTCCCGCCTCGCCGGCCTGACCGCGCGCATCTCGCTCGGCCGGGCGGTGTCGTCGGAGTCGGCCAACTACTTCCTCCTCGCCGGCACGACGCTGTTCATGGTCGTGTTCGGCCTGGTGATGGTGCTGTCGAGTTCGGCGGTCGAGTCGCACAACGACAGCAACAACTTCTTCGCGGCCTTCTGGTCGCAGGGCGCGTACGCGCTCATCGGCCTGCCGCTGATGTTCCTGGTGTCGCGTCTGCCGCTGACCTTCTGGCGGCGGACGATCTGGTTCCTGCTCGCCGGGGCCTGCTTCCTGCAGGTGCTCGTGCTGCTGACGCCGCTCGGCGTCGAGATCGGCGGCAACCGCAACTGGTTGCGGATCGGCGGGTTCTCCGTCCAGCCGTCCGAGGCGATCAAGCTCGCGCTCGTGGTCTGGCTCGGCGTCGTGCTCTCGCGCAAGAAGGACATGCTCGACGACTGGCGCCACGTCGTCGTCCCGGTGCTCCCGGTCGCGGGAGGCGCCATCGGCCTGGTGCTGCTCGGCGGCGACCTCGGTACGACCATGATCATGGCGGCGATCGTGCTCGGCGGGCTGTACTTCGCCGGCGTCCGCCTGCGCTACCTGCTGACCGGCATCGGCGCGGTCGCCGTGATGGCGTTCTTCGTCGCGATCTCCAGCGCCAGCCGGCTGGGCCGCATCGCCGCGATGTTCGGCGGCACCAGCGCCGCGAACCCCGACGTCAACTGGCAGATCGACAACGGCTTCTACGCCCTCGCCTCCGGCGGCGTGTTCGGCGTCGGCCTCGGCAACTCCCACTCCAAGTGGTCGTGGCTTCCGGCCGCGGACACGGACTTCATCTTCGCGATCATCGGGGAGGAGCTCGGCCTGATCGGCGCGATCGTCGTGCTGCTGCTGTTCGTGCTGCTCGCGGTGGTGTTCCTGCGCATCATCCACGCCTCGTCCGACCTGTTCCCGCGGGTCACGACGGCGGCCGTGATGGTGTGGATCATCGGGCAGGCGTTCGTGAACATCGCCGTCGTGCTCGGGGTCATCCCGGTGCTCGGCGTGCCGCTCCCACTGATCTCCAGGGGAGGGACTGCCATCATCTTCTCCATGGTCGCCATCGGTATCGTGCTGTCGTTCGCCCGCCAGTCCTCCAAGGACGCCCGCCGCGCCAAGGGGCTCGGCCAGGGGGCCGTGCAGTGACCCGCTACCTGCTGGCCGGCGGTGGCACCGCCGGCCATGTGAACCCGCTGCTGGCCGTCGCCGACCGCATCCGCCGCGACGAGCCCGACGCCGAGATCGTCGTGCTCGGCACCAAGGAGGGGCTGGAGGCGCGGCTCGTCCCCGCGCGCGGCTACGAGCTCGCGACCATCCCCAAGCTGCCGTTCCCGCGGCGCCCGAACGCGGCCGCGCTGCGGTTCCCGGGGGAGTACCGCCGGTCGATCCGCACGGTGCGCTCGCTGATCCGCGACCGCGGCATCGACGTCGTCGTCGGCTTCGGCGGCTACGCCTCCGCGCCGGCCTACTCCGCGGCACGCGCCGAGCGCATCCCGCTGGTGCTGCACGAGGCGAACGCCCGCCCTGGGCTCGCCAACCGACTCGGTGCGCGCTACACGCCGTGGGTAGGCGTCGCCTTCGAGGGCACCCGGCTCCGGCACGCCCGCTTCGTCGGGATGCCGCTGCGTGTCGAGATCGAGGAGCTCGACCGCGCCTCCGCCCGGCCGCAGGCGCTGGCCGAGTTCGGTCTCGCCGCCGACCGGCCGACCCTCCTCGTCACCGGCGGCTCGCTGGGCGCCCGCCGCCTGAACGGCACCATCGCCGAACGGGCGCGGGAGCTGACCGCCGCCGGCTGGCAGGTGCTGCACATCCAGGGCGGCCGCGGCGAGCTGAGCGACCCCGGCATCGAGCACTACCGCCTGCTGGACTACTGCGACCGGATGGATCTCGCCTTCGCCCTCACCGACTTCGCCGTCGCGCGGGCCGGAGCGGCGACCGTGTCCGAGTTCGCCGCCCTCGGCATCCCCGCCGTCTACGTGCCCTTCCCGATCGGCAACGGCGAGCAGCGCTTCAACGCCGCGGGCGTGGTGGAGGCCGGAGGGGGAATCCTCGTGGACGACGCCGCGTTCCTCCCCGGGTGGGTCGACAGCGACCTGCTCCCGCTCCTCGCCGACCGCACCACGGTCGCCGACATGTCCGCGCGGGCCGCGAGCGCCGGAGTGCGCGACGGCTCCGACCGGATGGTCGCGCTGATCCGCGCCGCGCTGGCAGGAGCGGACCCGGGTCGGCCGTGACCTCCGGGGCCCGGCCTCGCGGCCCCGACCTCCCGTCCCGACCTCCCCGGCCCGTCCCCGACCCCGTGTGACAATGGAAGCGCCCTGATGGAGCCCGACCGCACCGACCGAAGGCAGTACCTGTGATCAAACCCGACCTCTCCATGCCGCTCCCCGAGGAGCTCGGCCGACTGCACTTCGTCGGCATCGGCGGCTCGGGCATGAGCGGCATCGCGCGCCTGTTCCTGGAGGCCGGGTACACGGTCACCGGGTCGGACGTACGCCACTCCGCCAACATCGACGCGCTGCGCGACCTCGGCGCCACCATCGCGATCGGCCACGACGCGGCCAACGTCGGCGACGCCGACACCCTGGTCGTCACGGGCGCGCTCTGGCAGGACAACCCGGAGTACCAGCTCGCCCTCGCGAAGGGCCTCCCGGTGCTGCACCGGTCGCAGGCGCTCGCGTGGCTGATCAACCGCAAGCGCCTCGTCGCCGTCGCGGGAGCGCACGGCAAGACCACCTCCACGGGCATGATCGTGACCGGCCTGCTCGGTCTCGGCGAGGACCCGAGCTTCGTCAACGGCGGCGTCATCGCGTCCCTCGGCAAGAGCTCGCAATCCGGAGCCGGCGAGCTGTTCGTGGTGGAGGCGGACGAGTCGGACGGCTCGTTCCTGCTCTACGACACCGCGGTCGCGCTGATCACCAACGTCGACCCGGACCACCTCGACCACTACGGATCGCTGCAGGCCTTCGAGGACGCCTTCGTCACCTTCGCCCGCGAGGCGAGCGAGCTCGTCGTCGTCTCCTCCGACGACCCCGGCGCCGTGCACGTGACGAACCGCCTCCTCGAGGAGGGCGGCGACAAGCGCATCGTCACGTTCGGCGAGGCCGATAGCGCCGACGTGCGGGTCCACTCCATCGTCACGGAGGGTCCGGTCGCCTTCACGCTGAGCTTCGACGGCGAGGAGTACCCGGCCCAGCTGCGCGTGCCCGGTCGTCACAACGCGATCAACGCGGCCGGCGCCTTCGCCGTGCTCACCGGCCTCGGCTTCGACCCGGAGGCGTCGCTCGCCGCGATCGCCGAGTTCGGCGGCACCGAGCGCCGCTTCGAGCTGCACGGCACCGTCGGCGGTGTGAGCGTCTACGACGACTACGCGCACCACCCGACCGAGGTCGCCGCGGCGCTGTCGGCCGCCCGCACGGTCGTCGGTGAGGGCCGCATCATCGCGGTGCACCAGCCCCACCTCTACAGCCGCACCCGGCTGTTCGCGAAAGAGTTCGCGGAGACCCTCGAGCAGTACGCCGACGAGACCGTCGTGCTCGACGTCTACGGCGCCCGCGAGGACCCGGAGCCTGGGGTCACCGGTGCGCTGGTCGCCGAGCGCTTCGAGCACCCCGAGAACGTCGCCTTCATCGCCGACTGGCAGCAAGCCGCCGACCACACGGCCGAGATCGCGCGCGAGGGCGACTTCGTCATCACGCTCGGCTGCGGCGACGTGTACCGCATCGTCCCCCAGCTCCTGGACTCGCTCCGTCGCGTGCGCGGATAGCCGGTGAAGCGTCCCCAGGGCCACGACCGGCCGCCGGTTCCGGCGGCCCCGCCCGCGACGTCCCCTGAGCCCCGGGCGGAGGCGCGGCGGGAGTCGCGGCGCGTGCAGACCGTGACCGCGCCCATCCCGCTGGTGCGGCCGGCGGGGGAGGAGGCCCGCGAGGCCCCGCAGGCGACCGACGCAGCCTCCACCCACAGCCCCTACGACGCGCTGCCGACCAACCGCGAGATCTCGAAGGCGCTCCGCGCCGCCCGCAAGGAGCGCCGGCGCATCGAGCGCGGCGAGGTGCGACGGTTCACCAAGCGCTCGCGCCGCCGCAGGCTCGCCTGGCTGGCCGCCGCGGGGGTCGTCGCGCTGCTCGTGCTGGGCGTGGCCGGCGTCGCCGTCTCGCCGCTCCTCGCGCTGCGTCATATCGAGATCACCGGCGCCTCGCGCCTCGACGCCGCCGACATCCGGGCGAAGCTCGGCGATCAGCTCGGCACGCCGTTGCCGATGCTCGACCAGGCGGCGATCTCCAGCGACCTCGCCGCCTTCCCGCTGATCCGCAGCTACAGCCTGGAGAGCCACCCGCCGGACACCCTCGTGGTGCGGATCGAGGAGCGGCAGCCCGTCGGCGTGATCCAGAAGGGGAGCGTCTTCACCCTTGTCGACGCTGCCAAGGTGCCCATCTCGAGCAGCCAGACCCGGCCGGAGGGCTACCCGCTGGTCACGGCGGCCGGAGGCTCTGCCGAGACCGACGCCGACTCCGCCTTCGCCGCAGCGGCCGGGGTGCTCAGCGCCCTCCCGCCGACGGTGCTGGCGCAGGTGGACACGATCTCGGCCAAGACCAAGGACGATGTGAGCTTCACTCTGCGCGGTAGCGGTGCGACCGTGGTGTGGGGGAGCGCGGAGGACTCCGACCTGAAGGCCGCCGACCTCACCGCGCTCCTCGCCGGGGCGAGCGGGGCGAACCGCTATGACGTCTCGTCCCCGCACAGCGTGACGACAGGGTGAGGGAGCAGCATGGAGGGTGCGGCGGCGTCGATCCGCGCCACGATTTCCCGACACGCCCGCAGGCTCCCCGGGCCGCGGGCGCCGCGCACCTAACGTCGGATCGAGAATTGCATACTCAGCATAACTTTAAGCCTCGAGTTGAGGTTGAAGGTTCCCGTGGAGGCCGGACGTGACAGCTAACCAGAACTACCTCGCCGTGATCAAGGTCGTCGGCATCGGCGGCGGCGGCGTGAACGCCGTCAACCGCATGATCGAGCTCGGCCTGCGCGGCGTCGAGTTCATCGCCATCAACACGGACGCCCAGGCGCTGCTCATGAGCGACGCCGACGTGAAGCTCGACGTGGGCCGCGAGATCACCCGCGGCCTCGGCGCCGGAGCCGACCCCGAGGTCGGCCGCCGCGCCGCCGAGGACCACGCCGAGGAGATCGAGGAGGCGCTCGCGGGCGCCGACATGGTCTTCGTCACCGCCGGAGAGGGCGGCGGCACGGGCACCGGTGGTGCCCCGGTCGTCGCGCGCATCGCGAAGTCGATCGGCGCGCTGACCATCGGTGTCGTCACCAAGCCGTTCTCGTTCGAGGGCAAGCGCCGCCAGCAGCAGGCCGAGGCCGGCGTGCAAAGGCTCAAGGAAGAGGTCGACACCCTCATCGTGGTGCCGAACGACCGCCTCCTCGAGATCAGCGACCGCGGCATCAGCATGCTGGAGGCGTTCTCCACCGCCGACCAGGTGCTCCTCGCCGGTGTCCAGGGGATCACCGACCTGATCACCACTCCCGGCCTGATCAACCTCGACTTCGCCGACGTGAAGTCGGTCATGCAGGGCGCGGGCTCGGCGCTCATGGGCATCGGCTCCTCGCGCGGCGCCGACCGGGCGATCAAGGCGGCCGAGCTGGCCGTCGCCTCCCCGCTGCTCGAGGCCAGCATCGACGGCGCGCACGGCGTGCTCCTCTCCATCCAGGGCGGTTCGAACCTCGGCATCTTCGAGATCAACGACGCCGCACGCCTGGTGCAGGAGGCCGTGCACCCCGAGGCGAACATCATCTTCGGCGCCGTCATCGACGACACCCTCGGCGACGAGGTGCGCGTCACGGTCATCGCGGCGGGCTTCGACGGCGGCGAGCCGAACGCGCGCCCCGCCGCGGTCGAGAGCCGTCGCACCACGTACGTGGAGGCCGGCTCCGAGGAGGCTCAGGTGCAGTCCTCGGCCGAGGTCGAGGCGGGCGAGATCCCCGCTCCGCAGACCAGCACGTGGCAGGCCACCGGCGAGGCGCCGGTCGCCGAGGCCGCCCCCAAGGACCCGGCGTTCGACGACGAGAATGACGACCTCGACATCCCCGACTTCCTCAAGTAGCCCGCTCGCCGAGCGGCTCCAGGCCGTGCGGAGCGGCGTCGCCGACGCCGCTCGCGCGGCAGGCCGCTCGCCGGAGGAGCTCACGACGATCGTCGTGACCAAGTTCCATCCGGCGTCGCTGGTCCGCGAGCTGGCGGCGCTCGGCGTGCGCGACGTGGGGGAGAACCGCCATCAGGAGGCCCAGGCCAAGGCGGAGGAGCTCGCCGACCTCGACCTCACCTGGCACTTCGTCGGCCAGCTGCAGAGCAAGAAGGCGCGGCAGGTGCGGCGGTACGCCTCCGTCATCCACTCGGTCGACCGGCTCTCGCTGGTGGACGCGCTGCGGAGCGAGGAGGCGGACGTCGACGCGTTCGTGCAGCTCAACCTCACCGACGACCCCGAGCGCGGGGGAGTCGCCGACCGCGACCTCGAACCGCTGGTGGAGCACGTGCTCGCCACCCCGGGCCTCCGGCTGCTCGGTGTGATGGCCGTCGCGCCCCTGGACGAGGAGCCGGCACGCGCGTTCGAGCGGGTGCGCGCGGCGAGCGAGCGCGTGCGGAGTCTCGCTCCCGAGGCCACCTCGATCTCGGCCGGGATGTCGCAGGACTACCCCGAAGCGATCGCCGCGGGCGCGACACACCTTCGCATCGGGACGGCCATTACCGGGAATCGGCCCAGCCTTCGTTAATCTCGAAGACAAGGTTCGAGAGTGCGTGCGAGGCGTCGGCGCACAGGTTCACACGGAGGAAGCGCATGGCCAACCCGCTGAAGAAGACGATGGTCTACCTCGGCCTCGCCGACGAGGAGCTCGAGTTCGACGAGCAGCCCCAGGAGCAGGCGCAGCACCAGCCGCGCCGCGAGACCGCAGCCCCGGCGCCCGCGCCGGTGCAGGCCGTCCCCCATCCCGCTCCGGTCGCCCCCGTGGCCGGCCGCGCACCGGTGACCCCGCTGCGCAAGTCGTCGTCGTCCACCGCACGGAATGCATCGGTACAGGAAATGAACGAGATCCTCACGGTCCACCCCCGCCAGTACCGCGACGCGCAGGCGATCGCCGAGTCGTTCCGCGAGGGGATCCCGGTCATCATCAACCTCTCCCAGATGAGCGAGGGAGACGCGCGCCGGCTCATCGACTTCGCCAGCGGCCTGTCGCAGGGCCTCTACGGCAAGATCGAGCGCGTCACCCCCAAGGTCTTCCTCCTGTCCCCGTCGCACGTGGTCGTCTCCGGCGAGCACGGCGGTGCGGACGCCGAGGTCGACGCCTCCTTCTTCGCCCAGGCCTGAGTCGTCGCCCCGGCCGAGCCGGGTCCCGACGCCGCGCGAGCGCGCCCTCCCAGCGAGGGCGCGCTTTCGCGTCTCCGCGGTACTCCATACTGGAGAGGTGCTCGTCGTCTCGATCATCGCGAACGTCCTCTACTTCGTCCTCCTGATCTACTTCTTCGTGCTGTGGGCACGGTTCGTGCTCGACCTGGTGCGCACGTTCGCCCGCCAGTGGCGGCCGAAGGGGTTCGGGCTCGTGCTCGCGGAGTCGACGTACGTGGTGACCGACCCGCCCATCCGCTTCTTCCGCCGGATCATCCCCCCGCTGTCGCTCGGGCCGGTCGCGATCGATTTCGGCTGGAGCCTCACCATGCTGGTCGTGATCATCGGCTTGTACGTGACTCTGGGACTCAGCTGAGCGTCGCTCCGGTTGCGTGAGTGAGCCCCGTTATAGGGTGAATGGGCCGACGCGCCGCGAGGGGCGCGGAGTGCGCACCCGCGGCGCACTTTGCTAGCGTTGGCTGAACGCACTCTTTGTTCGTCATTCTCAAGATCTAAGGTGGCTTGCCATGGCGCTGACTCCGGAAGATGTAGTCAACAAGCGGTTCCAACCGACGAAGTTCCGTGAGGGCTATGACCAGGACGAGGTCGACGACTTCCTCGACGAGGTCGTCGTCGAGCTGCGTCGCCTGAACCAGGAGAACGAGGAGCTCAAGCAGCGTCTCGTGGCCGCCGACTCCCGCATCGCCGAGCTGCAGCGCAGCGGAGGCTCCGCCGCCGCCGCCCAGGCCCCCGCCGTCGACTCCGGCGAGCTCAACCGCCTCAAGCAGGAGAACGACGAGCTCAAGCAGCGCCTCGCCGCCGCGCAGCAGCAGGCCGCCGCCGCTCCCGCCCCTGCCGCCGCCGCCGCGCCCGCGCCGGCCTTCGGCGCGACCGACGCCAACGACCCGAACGCGACGAACAACCTGCTCCAGCTCGCGCGCCGCCTCCACGAGGAGCACGTGCGCGAGGGTGTCGAGAAGCGCGACGCGCTCATCGCGGAGGGGCACGCCACCGCCGCCCGCATCGTCGCCGAGGCCGAGTCGAAGCAGCGCGCCCAGATCAGCGCCCTCGACCAGCAGCGCACCGAACTCGAGCGCCGCATCGACGAACTGCGCAGCTTCGAGCGCGACTACCGCCAGGGCCTCAAGGGCTACATCGAGGGCCAGCTGCGCGACCTCGACTCCCAGTCGGTCGGCGGGGGCTCCGGCTTCGGCCAGAACCGCCAGACCGCCTCGGTGAACGCCGGCGCCTCCCTGCCTGCTCCCGTCTCCGCGGGCTCCGACAGCTCCAGCCAGAACGAGGGCAGCACGCAGCCCCCGGTCTTCCCCGGCTTTGGAGGCTAGTCCCTCCCGGCCCAAGGTCAGCGCCCGGGCCTTGGCGATCCTGGCGGTGGTCGCGCTCTGCGTGTACCTCGTCGACCAGGTCGCCAAGGTCCTGGTCGTCTCGAACCTGTACGAGGGCCAGCAGGTCGAGGTGCTCGGCCAGCTCCTCCAGTTCCACTTCGTCAAGAACGCCGGTGCCGCCTTCTCGATCGGCAGCGGTTCCACCTGGATCTTCTCCATCGTCGGCGTCGGCGTGCTCGGCTTCGTCATCTGGTACGCGCCGCGCATCCGCTCGGTCGCCTGGGCGATCCTCTTCGGGCTCCTGCTCGGCGGACTGCTGGGCAACCTGACCGACCGGCTGTTCCGCGAGCCGGGCTTCGGCGTCGGCCACGTCGTCGACTTCCTGCAGATCCCGCTCCTGCCGGCGATCTTCAACCTCGCCGACGTCGCGATCGTGTCGAGCATGGTGCTGTTCCTGATCCTCACCATCCGCGGCATCGGACTCGACGGGCGCCGCTCCGACCGCGACGTCGACCCGGTCGACGGCGACGACGCGGTGGACGAGCCCGCGGCCTCCGAGAACCCCGTGCCCTCCGAGAACCCCGAGAAGCCGCAGAGCTAGTGGAGTCGCGCAGCTTCCCCATCCCCGACGGACTGGACGGCTCGCGCGTCGACGCGGGGCTCGCCAAGCTCCTCGGCTTCTCGCGCAGCTTCGCGGCCGAGATCGTGGAGGCCGGCGGCGTGACCGTCGACGGCCGTGCGGTCGACAAGTCCGACCGCCTGCCCGGCGGCTCGTGGCTCGAGGTGTCGTGGCAGCCGCGCGAGGAGGTGCGGATCGTCCCCATCGCCGTGCCGGAGCTCACGATCGTGCACGACGACGACGACATCGTCGTCATCGACAAGCCGGTGGGCGTCGCCGCCCATCCCTCGGTCGGCTGGGAGGGCCCGACGGTCCTCGGCGCGCTGGCCGCCGCCGGCTTCCGCATCTCGACGTCGGGCGCCGCCGAGCGCGCCGGGATCGTGCACCGCCTCGATGCGGGCACCAGCGGTCTGATGGTGGTCGCCAAGTCCGAGCGCGCATACACGCACCTGAAGCGCGCCTTCCACGACCGCACCGTCGAGAAGATCTACCACGCCGTGGTGCAGGGCCACCCCGACCCGCTCACCGGCACCATCGACGCCCCGATCGGCCGTCACCCGCGCTCCGACTGGAAGTTCGCCGTCGTCGCCGGCGGCAAACCGTCCGTCACGCACTACGAGACCATCGAGGCGTTCCCGGCGGCGAGCCTGCTGGAGATCCACCTCGAGACGGGCCGCACGCACCAGATCCGCGTCCACATGGCGGCGCAGCGGCACCCCTGCGTCGGCGACGCGATGTACGGCGCCGATCCCGCGCTGTCGTCCCGGCTGGGTCTCACGCGGCAGTGGCTGCACGCCGTCCAGCTCGCCTTCGAGCACCCGGCGACGGGGGAGTGGGTGACGTTCACGACGACGTATCCGGACGACCTGCAACACGCCTTGGACGTCCTCCGAGAGTCGTAGGTCCGACGTAGGCTTGTCTCACTCATGAGCGACTCCTTCGTCCACCTCCACGTCCACAGCGAGTACTCGATGCTCGACGGCGCCGCGCGCGTCAAGCCGCTCGTCGAGGCGGCGGTCGAGCAGGGCATGCCCGCCGTCGCGGTCACCGACCACGGCAACATGTTCGGCGCGTTCGATTTCTGGCGCACCGCGACCGACGCCGGCATCAAGCCGATCATCGGCACGGAGGCCTACCTCACCCCGCGCACGCACCGCACCGACAAGACGCGCGTGCGCTGGGGCGACGGCGGCGGCGACGACGTCTCCGGCTCGGGCGCGTACACGCACATGACCATGCTCGCGGCGACGACCGAGGGCATGCACAACCTGTTCCGGATGTCGTCGTACGCCTCCATGGAGGGCTACTACTTCAAGCCCCGCATGGACCGGGAGCTGCTGGAGCGCTACGGCAAGGGCATCATCGCCACCACCGGCTGCCCGTCGGGCGAGGTGCAGACGCGGCTGCGGCTCGGCCAGTACGACGAGGCCGTGAAGGCGGCGGCCGAGTTCCGCGACATCTTCGGCAAGGAGAACTTCTTCGCCGAGATCATGGATCACGGTCTCGGCATCGAGCGCCGCATCATGAGCGACCTCATCCGGCTGGCGAAAGACCTCGGCCTGCCGCTGGTCGCCACCAACGACCTCCACTACACGCACGCCGGCGACGCCCAGAGCCACGCCGCGCTGCTGTGCGTGCAGTCCGGCTCCACGCTCGACGACCCCAACCGGTTCAAGTTCGACGCCGACGAGTTCTACCTCAAGACGCCCGAGCAGATGCGGCAGCTGTTCCGCGACTACCCGGAGGCGTGCGACAACACGCTCGCCATCGCCGAGCGCTGCGACGTGCGCTTCGACACGGCGGCCAACTACATGCCGCGCTTCCCCGTCCCCGAGGGCGAGACCGAGCAGTCCTGGTTCGTGAAGGAGGTCGAGAAGGGCCTCCACGAGCGCTACCCGAACGGCATCACGGAGGACGTGCGCAAGCAGGCCGACTACGAGATCGGCGTCATCTCGCAGATGGGCTTCCCCGGCTACTTCCTCGTCGTCGCCGACTTCATCAACTGGTCGAAGCGCAACGGCATCCGGGTCGGCCCGGGCCGTGGCTCCGGCGCGGGCTCGATGGCGGCGTACGCGATGCGGATCACCGACCTCGACCCGCTGCAGCACGGCCTCATCTTCGAGCGCTTCCTCAACCCCGACCGCGTCTCCATGCCCGACTTCGACGTCGACTTCGACGACCGCCGCCGCGGCGAGGTCATCAAGTACGTGACCGAGAAGTACGGCTCGGAGCGCGTCGCGCAGATCGTCACCTACGGCACGATCAAGGCCAAGCAGGCCCTCAAGGACTCCGGCCGCGTGCTCGGCTTCCCGTTCTCGATGGGCGAGAAGCTGACGAAGGCGATGCCGCCGCCCGTCATGGGCAAGGACATCCCGCTCACCGGGATCTTCGACAAGAACCACCCGCGCTACAAGGAGGCCGTCGACATCCGGGCGGTCGTCGAGACCGACCCCGAGGCCAAGACCGTCTTCGACACCGCGCTCGGGCTCGAGAACCTCAAGCGCCAGTGGGGCGTGCACGCCGCCGGCGTGATCATGTCGTCGGATCCGCTGATCGACATCATCCCGATCATGAAGCGCGAGCAGGACGGCCAGATCGTCACGCAGTTCGACTACCCGGCGTGCGAGTCGCTCGGCCTGATCAAGATGGACTTCCTGGGGCTGCGCAACCTCACGATCATCAACGACGCGCTCGACAACATCCGCGACAACCGCGGCGAGGACCTCGTCCTGGAGGACCTCGAGCTCGACGACAGGCCGGCCTACGAGCTGCTCTCCCGCGGTGACACGCTCGGCGTGTTCCAGCTCGACGGCGGGCCGATGCGCTCGCTGCTGCGCCTGATGAAGCCGGACAACTTCGAGGACATCTCGGCACTGATCGCGCTGTACCGCCCGGGCCCGATGGGTGCGAACTCGCACACCAACTACGCCCTGCGCAAGAACGGGCTGCAGGAGATCACGCCGATCCACCCCGAGCTGGCGGAACCGCTGCAAGACATCCTGTCTACCAGCTACGGCCTGATCATCTACCAGGAGCAGGTGATGGCCATCGCGCAGAAGGTCGCCGGCTTCTCGCTCGGACAGGCCGACATCCTCCGCCGCGCGATGGGCAAGAAGAAGAAGTCCGAGCTGGACAAGCAGTTCGCCGGCTTCTCGCAGGGCATGGTCGACAACGGCTACTCGATGGACGCGGTCAACAAGCTGTGGGAGATCCTCCTGCCGTTCTCCGACTACGCGTTCAACAAAGCCCACTCGGCCGCGTACGGCGTCATCTCGTACTGGACCGCGTACCTCAAGGCGCACTACCCGGCGGAGTACATGGCCGCGCTGCTCACCAGCGTCGGCGACTCCAAGGACAAGATGGCGCTCTACCTCAACGAGTGCCGCCGCATGGGCATCAAGGTGCTGCCGCCCGACGTCAACGAGTCCAACCTGTACTTCGCGGCGGTCGGCCAGGACATCCGCTTCGGCATGGGCGCGGTGCGCAACGTCGGCGCGAACGTGGTCGAGGGCGTCCGTGAGGCGCGCGAGACCAAGGGGCGGTTCGAGTCGTTCCACGACTTCCTGAACAAGGTGCCGATCCACGCCGCCAACAAGCGCACGGTCGAGTCGCTGATCAAGGCGGGCGCCTTCGACTCGCTCGGCCACACCCGCCGTGCGCTCGTCGAGGTGCACGAGGACGCGGTGGAGTCCGCGGTCAAGATCAAGCGCAGCGAGGCCAACGGCGACGTGGGCTTCGACTTCGACAGCCTGTGGGCCGAGGACGAGGTCGGCCAGACCCAGCACCACATCCCGGAGCGGCCCGAGTGGGCCAAGCGCGACAAGCTCGCCTTCGAGCGCGACATGCTCGGCCTCTACGTCTCCGACCACCCGCTCGCCGGGCTGGAGCTGCCGCTCGCGAAGCTGGCGAGCACCTCCATCGCCGATCTGGTCGGGTCCGACAACATCCAGGACGGCGAGACGGTGACGATCGCCGGCCTCGTGACCAGCGTGCAGCACCGCGTGGCGAAGGCGTCGGGCAACCAGTACGGCATGATCCAGGTCGAGGACTTCGGCGGCGAGCTCACGGTCATGTTCATGGGCAAGGCGTACCAGGAGTTCTCGCCGATGCTGCAGGGCGACGCGATCGTCGTCGTGCGCGGCCGGGTCAGCCTCCGCGACGACGGGATGAACCTGCACGCGTTCAGCCTGATGACCCCCGACCTCGGCCAGGCCGACGACCACGGGCCGCTCATGATCACCATGGCGGACCAGCGCGCGACCACCGACACCGTCACGTCGCTCGCCGAGGTGCTCTCGCGGCACCCGGGCGACAGCGAGGTGCGGCTGCGGCTGGTCAAGGGTCCGGTCGCGCGCGTCTTCGAGGTGCCGCGCCCGGTGAAGGTCAGCCCCGACCTGTACGGCGAGCTGAAGGGCCTCCTCGGCCCGAACTGCCTGGTCTAATCCCGCCTACATTCGTGCCGAATGTGCGTTTTGGCGGCCCCAAAGCGTACATTCGGCACGAATGTAGGGCGGCGGAGGGTCAGTCGTCGAGCTCGGCCGGGCGGTGGTAGCGCCGCTCGTGGTACAGCAGCGGTGCGTCCTCCGCGCCCAGCTCGCCGCCCTCGATCTGCACGACGACGACCGCGCTGTTGTGCACGGCGACGCGCTCGACGATGCGGCCGACCATCCACGCCGTCACGTCCTTGATGATTGGGAGGCCGTGCGGCCCGCGGTACCAGTGGTCGCCGTCGAAGCGGCGGCTGTTGTCGGCCGACAGGATCTCGGCTGTCGGCTTGTTGCCCGCCCCCAGCATGTGGATGACGACGCGGTCGGTCTCGGCGATCGCCGGCCAGCTCGATGCCGACAGGGCCATGTTGAACGTGGCGAGCGGCGGCACCGCCGCGAGCGAGGCCAGCGACGTCGCCGTGAACCCGACCGGCTCGCCCTCCGGCGTCAGGGCCGTGACGATCGCGACCCCCGCGGCGTGCCGGCGGAAGGCCTGGCGGAACGCGGAAAGGTCGGGCGTCGGGTCGGTCGGAGGCACGGGGGCTGCGCTGTTCATACGTTGGTGAGAAGGGCCGTTCGCGAGGGGATATTCCCGGGAGGGGCCGCCCGGTGATTGCCGTTAGGCTTGACGGGCCATGATGCAGACCATCGACCTCCGCGGAGTCCAGCCTACTCGCGCCGCCTTCGAGCGCCTCGTCCCGCGTCCCGTGGTGGACGTGCAGGCGGCCATGCATGTCGCGGCTGAGCTCATCGACGATGTGCGCGCCCGCGGCGCGGCGGCCCTCGCGGAGCAGGCGTCCCGGTTCGACGGCGTCGTGCCTGCCTCCGTGCGCGTCCCGGCCGCCGACATCGCCGCCGCGGTGGAGGCGCTGCCGGCCGAGGTGCGCGAGGCTCTGGAGGAGGCGATCGCCCGCGTCCGGCAGGCGACCGCCGCGCAGGTACCGCCGCCCGCCGAGACGCGCATCGGACCCGGCGCCGTCATCGCGCAGCGGTGGCAGCCGGTCGAGCGCGCCGGCCTGTATGTTCCGGGTGGCAAGGCCGTCTATCCGTCGTCGGTCGTCATGAACGCGGTCCCCGCTCAGGTCGCAGGCGTCGCCTCCGTCGCACTGGCGAGTCCTCCCCAGCGCGCGTTCGGCGGCGCCGTGCACCCCGTCATCCTGGGCGCCGCAGGCCTGCTCGGCATCGACGAGGTCTACGCGATGGGAGGCGCCGGAGCGATCGGCGCGCTGGCCTACGGTGTCGACGGCCTCGGCCTCGACCCGGTCCAGGTGATCACCGGCCCCGGCAACATCTACGTCGCCGCCGCGAAGCGCGTGGTGCGCGGCCAGACCGGCATCGACTCCGAGGCCGGCACCACCGAGATCCTCGTGATCGCCGACGACACCGCGGACGCCCGCTACGTCGCCGCCGACCTGATCAGTCAGGCCGAGCACGACGAGGCCGCGGCCTCCTTGCTGGTCACCGACAGCCCCGCCTTCGCCGACCGCGTCCGCGCCGAGCTGGAGCCGCTGGTCGCCGCGACCCGCCACGCCGACCGCGTGCGGACGGCGCTGGGCGGACAGCAGTCCGGCGTCGTGCTGGTCGACGACCTCGCCGCCGCGGCCGCCTTCAGCAACGCCTACGGTCCGGAGCACCTCGAGCTGCAGACCGCCGACACCGACGCGCTGCTCGCGCTGATCCAGAACGCGGGCGCGATCTTCGTCGGCCCGAGCTCGCCGGTCAGCCTCGGCGACTACCTCGCCGGCTCGAACCACGTGCTCCCGACCGGCGGACAGGCGCGGTTCTCGCCGGGCCTCGGCGCGTACTCGTTCCTGCGCCCGCAGCAGGTCATCCGATACGACCGGGAGGCTCTGCGCGGCGTCGCCGACCGCATCGTCGCGCTCTCGGGGGCCGAGGACCTGCCCGCGCACGGCGAGGCCGTGACCGTGCGCTTCAACGGCTGACCCTCCGCCCGATCCCCAGCCGCGGCCGGTAGAATCCAGCCATGTTCTGTCCTTTCTGCCGCCACCCCGACTCCCGCGTCATCGACTCGCGGACGAGCGACGACGGACTCTCCATCCGTCGCCGGCGGCAGTGCCCCGAGTGCGGCCGCCGCTTCTCGACCACCGAGACCGCGAGCCTCAGCGTGATCAAGCGCTCGGGCGTCGTGGAGCCGTTCAGCCGCGAGAAGATCGTGCTCGGCGTGCGCAAGGCGTGCCAGGGCCGTCCGGTGACCGACTCCGACCTGGCGGTGCTGGCGCAGAAGGTGGAGGAGACCATCCGCTCCACCGGCGCCTCGCAGATCGACGCGAACGACATCGGGCTGGCCATCCTTCCGGAGCTGCGCGAGCTCGACGAGGTCGCCTACCTGCGCTTCGCGAGCGTCTACCAGGCGTTCGACTCGCTCGAGGACTTCGAGACCGCCATCGGCCAGCTCCGCCTGTCGCACCACGGCGAGCCCGTCGACGCGCAGGCCTGATCGCCTCGCATCGTGCGCGTGACGGAGCGGTGGCGCGCCGCCCGCTAGTCTCGTAGCTGGCATGTATCGCGCACTCTTCACCCACGTCCTGTCCAAGCTCGACCCCGAGCAGGCGCACCATCTCGCGTTCGTCGTGATCCGGGCGCTGCCGGCTGTCGGCCTCGGGGGAGTGGTGCGCCGCTTCACCGCGCCCGACCCGTCGCTGGCGGTGGAGGCGCTCGGGCTGCGGTTCGACTCGCCGTTCGGCGTCGCGGCCGGCTTCGACAAGGACGGCGAAGGGGTGCTGGGCCTCGGCGCTCTGGGATTCGGCCATGTGGAGGTCGGCACGCTGACCGCGCGCCCGCAGCCGGGCAACGACAAGCCTCGGCTGTTCCGCCTGATCCCGGATCGTGCGGTGATCAACCGGATGGGCTTCAACAACCACGGTGCGGGCGCCGCGGCGAACCGCCTGCTGCGGGTCCGCCGCGCGCGGCGCCGCCCTGTGCTCGGCGTGAACATCGGCAAGAGCCGCGTGGTCGCCGTCGAGGACGCGACCGCCGACTACCTGACCAGCGCCCGCGCGCTCGCTCCGGTGGCCGACTACCTCGTCGTCAATGTCAGCTCGCCGAACACGCCCGGGCTGCGCGGGCTGCAGGAGCTCGACCTCCTCGCCCCGCTGCTGACGGCCGTGAAGGAGGTGGCGTGCGACACCCCGCTGCTGGTGAAGATCGCGCCCGACCTCACCGACGAGCAGGTCGCGAAGATCGCGGGCCTCGCCGTCGACCTGGGCCTCGCCGGCATCATCGCGACCAACACGACCATCGCGCGCGACGGACTCCGCACCGACCCGGCCGTCGTCGACGCAGCCGGCGCTGGAGGGCTCTCCGGCGCACCGCTCGCCGCCCGCTCGCTGGAGGTCCTGCGCCTGATCCGCGCCAACGTGCCCGCCGAGCTGTGCGTCATCTCGGTCGGGGGCGTGGAGACCGCAGAAGACGTGCAGGAGCGACTCGACGCCGGAGCGACCCTGGTCCAGGGCTACACGGCGTTCCTCTACCGCGGTCCGCTGTGGGCGCGGCAGATCAACCGCGGCCTGCTACGCCTCCGGCGTCCCCTGGTGGAAGCGTAGGCGCCAACGCGACCCGGTCCGCACCCAGAGGGAGCTGCGGAGGCTGTCGCCGCGGTCGTCGCTCGTGCGGGCCGTGAGCAGGATGACCCCGTCGGCCACGCGCTCCGTGCCGAGGACCTCGATCCCGACGGCGGAAGGCCGCTCGTCGCCGAGGGCCTGGATCAGCGCGTCGCGCCCCCAGAGTCGTCCGCTGCGCCCGATCTCCTCGAAGTCGGGGTGGAGCAGCTCGGCGAGCCGCGACGCGTCGCTGCGCACCGCGGGCTCGAGCAGCTCCCGCTCCAGCCGCGCGACGAGCGCCTCCTCGGACTCCGGGCGGCCGATCTCCTCGGGAGGGAGGCCGTCGAAGAGGTCGAACTCGAGCGCGGCGTCGTCCGTGCCGGTCGGAGCAGGCGCAGGCGCCGGAGCAGCGGCCGATGAGCCGCGGCCCAGGGCAGCCTCCTCGGCAGCGTTCGGCCAGCCGGGTCCGATCGGGATCGGGTCGCCCTTCTGGTACGCGGTCGCGACGGCGCGGGCGCGCTGGTCGGCGGCCTCGTTCAGCTCGTGGCCGGCGTGCCCCTTCACCCATTCGAACGTGTAGCTGCGGCCGTGGAGGGCGCGGTCGAGCCGCTCCAGCAGCTCGCGGTTGAGCACGGGGGCGCCGTCGGCCTTGCGCCAGCCCTTGCGCTTCCAGCCCGCCATCCACTTGGTGACGGCGTTGATGACGTACTGGCTGTCGCACAGGATGCGCAGGTCGTCGTCGACGTGCGCGGTGGACTCGAGGAGGTCGATGACCGCCATGAGCTCGCCCTGATTGTTGGTGCCGTGCGGCCAGCCTCCGGCCGACCAACGGTCGTCGTCGACGTACCAGGCCCAGCCGGCCGGGCCGGGATTGCCGAGGGCGGAGCCGTCGGCGGCAGCGACGATCGTCACGTCAGCTCGGGTACTGGCCGCGCTTGACCTGCGGCTTCGGCAGGCGCATGACGCGCAGCTGCAGCGCGCGCATGGCCGCGTACCAGCGCAGCCCGCGCTCGACCTTGGTCTTGCCGAACTTGTCGCCGATGCGGCGCGTCACGATGAAGCCGAGGATGATGCAGTCGATGACCGCGATGAGGAAGAAGCCCCACAGCGCGAACAGCGCCCACACCTGCAGGAACGCCCACGGCAGGAAGCTGAGCACGATGACGACGAGCATCACGGGGATCAGGAACTCGCCGATGGAGAACCGGGCGTCGACATAGTCGCGCACGTAGCGGCGCTGCGGGCCGCGGTCGCGCTGGGTCAGGTAGCGCTCGTCGCCGTTCGCCATGCCGACGCGGGCCTTCTCGCGGGCCTCCTGCGTCTTCACCCGCGCCTGACGGGCCGCCTCCTTGCGGTCGTTCGGCACGAGCGGCCGCTTGCGGGCGGCCTCCTGCTCACGGCGGCTCGGCGTCGGGGCGTTCTTGCCCTGCCTGAGCCGCTCGGCCGTTTCTTCTGGGGTCTCGGCGACGGGCGTCTGCGCCTCGGTCTCCGGGTTCTGTCGTTTCGCCAACGGTCAGCCTTCGGTTGTGGGGTCCGCTTAAGATTACCCGCATGACAGACTCGCAGCCGACTCCCGTCACCGATCAGAGCGACACCGAGGTCCGCGTCAGGGAAGCGCTGGAGGCGGGCCTGCCCGCCGCCTTCGCCGACCTGTCCCGGCTGGTCCGCATCCCCTCCGTCTCCTGGGCGGCCTACGACCCGGAGCACGTGCGTGAGAGCGCGGAGGCGGTCGCCGCGCTGTTCGAGGCGACCGGCGCCTTCGAGAGCGTGACCGTGAAGCAGGCGCCGATCCGCGGCTCCGAGCTGGGTCAGCCCGCCGTGCTCGCCACCCGTGCCGCGAAGAACGGCCGCCCGACCGTCCTCCTCTATGCGCACCACGACGTGCAGCCGCAGGGCGACGCGGCGAACTGGGAGACCGCACCGTTCGAGCCCACCGTCCGTGGCGACCGGCTGTACGGCCGCGGCGCCGCCGACGACAAGGCGGGCGTCATGGCGCATGTCGCCGCCGTCCGGGCGCTCGTGGAGGCGCTGGGCACCGACTTCGACCTCGGCCTCGCGGTGTTCATCGAGGGGGAGGAGGAGTTCGGCTCCCGCTCCTTCGCGAACTTCCTCGCGGAGAACAAGGAGGCGCTGGCCGCCGACGTCATCATCGTCGCCGACTCCGACAACGTCGACACCGAGACCCCCGGCCTCACCGTCTCCCTGCGGGGCAACGTCACCTTCAAGCTGACCGTCTCCACCCTCGCGCACGCCTCCCACTCGGGGATGTACGGCGGCGCCGCTCCCGACGCCATGCTCGCCGCGATGAAGCTGCTCGCGACGCTGCACGACGACGACGGCTCCGTCGCGGTCGACGGCTTCCTCTCCTACGACAGCGGCCAGGAGCCGCCGGAGCTGAGCGAGGAGCAGTTCCGTACCGACGCCGCCCTGCTCGAGGGCGTGACGCCGATCGGCACCGGCCCGATCCTGTCCCGGATGTGGGACAAGCCCACCGTGACCATCACCGGCATCGACGCACCCAGCGTCGCCAACGCCTCCAACACGCTGCTGCCGAGCGTGGCCGTCCGCGTCAGCGCGCGCGTCGCACCCGGTCAGCCGGCCGCGGACGCGTACGCGGCGCTGGAGCGGCACCTCCGCGCGCACGCCCCGTTCGGCGCGCACATCGAGATCAGCGACGTCGACCTCGGCGACCCGTTCCTCGTGGACACGACCGGCTGGGCGGCCGTCGAGGCCAAGCACGCCATGGCCGACGCGTGGGGCACGGAGGCGGTCGAGACCGGCATCGGCGGCTCCATCCCGTTCATCGCCGACCTCGTCCGCGAGTTCCCGGAGGCGCAGATCCTCGTGACCGGCGTGGAGGACCCCGACACGCGCGCGCACAGCCCGAACGAGTCGCTCCACCTCGGGGTGTTCAAGCGCGCCGCGCTGACCGAGGCGCTGCTGCTCGCGCGCCTCGACGGCCGCGCGAGCTGAACCGCGCAGCGCACACGGCACGTTTCCGGAAAACCGACGTACAATCCTTCTGACTCCGCACCGGAGTCCCCAACGCATCCGTATTGGAGTCCCATGACCGACACAACGCTCACCGCGACCAAGGCCCACGGCGTCGGCCTGACCGACGCCGCAGCAGGCAAGGTCAGGAGCCTGCTCGAGCAGGAGGGCCGCGACGACCTGCGTCTCCGCGTCGCCGTGCAGCCCGGCGGCTGCTCCGGCCTGATCTACCAGCTGTACTTCGACGAGCGCATGCTCGACGGCGACGCCACCGTCGACTTCGACGGCGTCGAGGTCATCGTCGACAAGATGAGCGTGCCCTACCTGGACGGCGCGACGATCGACTTCGAGGACACGATCCAGAAGCAGGGCTTCACGATCGACAACCCCAACGCGACGGGCTCGTGCGCCTGTGGGGACTCGTTCCACTGACGCTCTCATAGCACACGGAATCACTTCGGGCCGCCCCTCGTGGGCGGCCCGTCGTGTTCGGATCGGGTGCTCAGTCGGAGTAGGGTAGAAGCAGTCACCCACGTGTGGCTGTGAACCGTCCAAGAGTCACTCGAAAGGTCACCGGTGCGTCACAATCGCCGTCTTCGATGGGCAGCCATCCCGATCGCAGCGACACTCGTCATCGTGCTCGCGGGATGCACCCAGGCCCAGCTGCACGGATTCCTGCCCGGCTTCGTGGAGGGCGAGCAGCCCGTCACCAACCACACCGAGCGGATCAGCGGCCTCTGGGTGACCAGCTGGATCGTCCTGCTGATCGTCGGCCTCATCGTCTGGGGCCTGATCCTGTGGGCGGTCATCGTCTACCGCCGCCGCAAGGGGCAGACCGGCCTCCCGGTCCAGCTGCGGTACAACATGCCGATCGAGATCTTCTACACGATCGTGCCGCTGATCCTGGTGCTCGGCTTCTTCGCCTTCACCGCGCGCGACCAGGCCGAGATCGAGACGCCGTACAAGAACCCGGACCTCAAGATCCAGGTCTACGCCAAGCAGTGGGCGTGGGACTTCAACTACGTGGACGACAACGTCTACGACCCGGGCGTGCAGGTGCAGCCGGACGACAACAGCGCCACCCCCGGCTCGGTGCAGGAGGGCGAGATCCCGACCCTGTACCTCCCCGAGAACAAGACGATCCAGATCCAGCTGGACTCGCGCGACGTGATCCACTCCTTCTGGGTGCCGGCGATGCTCTACAAGAAGGACGTCATCCCGGGCAAGACCAACTACATGTACTTCGAGACGACGGGCCGCACCGGCACCTTCGTCGGCAAGTGCGCCGAGCTCTGCGGTGAGTACCACTCGGCGATGCTCTTCAACGTGAAGATCGTGTCGCAGGACGAGTACGACGCCCACATCCAGAGCCTGCGCGACCGAGGCTACGAGGGCCAGCTGGGCTCCGAGTACGACCGCAACAGCAACCTGCCTGGCACGGGCGCCCCCAAGGGCGACGAGTGACCCCGGGTAACGAGTAGGACAGATCATGACGACGACTGCACCGGCACCCGGCGCGACCGCGGCGCCCACGCCGAGGCCCACGATCCTCTCCGCCAACGGAGTGGAGCGCAAGGGCAACATCCTCGTGAACTACATCACGTCGACGGACCACAAGACGATCGGGTACATGTACCTCGTCTCGTCGTTCGTCTACTTCCTCATCGGTGGCGTGATGGCCCTCATCATCCGGGCCCAGCTGTTCGAGCCGGGCCTGCAGGTGGTGGCCACCAAGGAGCAGTACAACCAGCTGTTCACCATGCACGGCACGATCATGCTGCTGATGTTCGCGACGCCGCTCTTCGCCGGCTTCGCCAATGTGCTCATGCCGCTGCAGATCGGCGCCCCCGACGTCGCCTTCCCGCGACTGAACGCGCTGGCGTACTGGTTCTACTCCTTCGGCTCGCTGATCGCGGTGGCCGGCTTCCTCACCCCGCAGGGCGCCGCGTCCTTCGGCTGGTTCGCCTACACACCGCTGTCGAGCACGACGTTCTCGCCAGGCATCGGCGGTAACCTCTGGGTGCTCGGCCTCGGCCTGTCGGGCTTCGGCACCATCCTCGGTGGCGTGAACTTCATCACCACGATCATCACGATGCGCGCACCGGGCATGACCATGTTCCGCATGCCGATCTTCACCTGGAACACCCTGGTGACCTCGATCCTCGTGCTGATGGCCTTCCCGGTACTCGCCGCCGCGATGTTCGCGCTGGCCGCCGACCGCGTCTTCGACGCCCACATCTACGACCCGGCCAACGGCGGTGCGCTGCTCTGGCAGCACCTGTTCTGGTTCTTCGGCCATCCCGAGGTGTACATCATCGCGCTGCCGTTCTTCGGCATCGTCTCCGAGATCTTCCCGGTGTTCAGCCGCAAGCCGATCTTCGGGTACAAGACGCTGATCTACGCGACGATCGCGATCGCCGCCCTGTCCGTGACGGTGTGGGCTCACCACATGTACGTCACCGGCGGCGTCCTCCTGCCGTGGTTCTCGCTGATGACGATGCTGATCGCCGTCCCGACCGGTGTGAAGATCTTCAACTGGGTCGGCACGATGTGGCGGGGCTCGCTCACCTTCGAGTCGCCCATGCTGTGGTCGATCGGCTTCCTGATCACGTTCACCTTCGGTGGTCTGACGGGCGTCATCCTGGCCTCGCCGCCGCTCGACTTCCACGTGTCCGACACGTACTTCGTCGTGGCGCACTTCCACTACGTCGTCTTCGGAACCGTCGTGTTCGCGATGTTCGCCGGCTTCTACTTCTGGTGGCCGAAGTGGACGGGCAAGATGCTCAACGACCGTCTGGGCAAGTGGCACTTCTGGCTGCTGTTCATCGGCTTCCACACGACCTTCCTCGTGCAGCACTGGCTGGGCGTCGTCGGCATGCCGCGTCGGTACGCGACCTACCTGCCCTCCGACGGCTTCACCTGGATGAACCAGATCTCGTCCATCGGCGCCGGCATCCTCGCGATCTCGATGATCCCGTTCTTCGTGAACGTGTACCTGACGGCCCGCAACGCGCCCAAGGTCACGGTCAACGACCCGTGGGGCTACGGCCGCTCGCTCGAGTGGGCGACCAGCTGCCCGCCGCCGCGGCACAACTTCACGTCGATCCCGCGCATCCGTTCGGAGTCGCCGGCGTTCGACCTGAACCACCCGGAGGCCGGGATCCCGGTCGGCGTCGGTGGAGCCAAGGACGCCCCGGACGCCCCGGTGCTCGATGTCGCGAACGACGAGGTGAAGTAACCCATGAGAGCAAATGCCATCCTCTTCTGGATCCTGTCGGCCTTCTTCATCCTCTCCGCGATCGTCTACACGATCTGGAACCTGCTCGACCCGTTCCACCAGCGTGTGGAGTGGGTGGGCACGGTCGCCCTCGTCCTGAGCGCGGTGCTCGCGGCCTTCCTGGCGTTCTACGTCGGCCGCTCGCACGCGTCACAGGGCGGCGAGCTGCCCGAGGACCGTCTCGACGCCAACATCGACGACGGCGACCCGGAGCTCGGGCACTTCAGCCCGTGGAGCTGGTGGCCGGTGTCCCTCGCCTTCGGCGCTGGTCTCGTGATCCTCGGCCTCGCCGTCGGATTCTGGATCTGCTTCATCGGCGTCGCCTTCAGCCTGATCTGCATCGTCGGCTGGGTCTACGAGTACTACCGCGGCTACTTCGCCCGCTGAGTCACGCAGCTGCCAGGGGCCGTCTCCTTCGGGAGGCGGCCCCTTCTGCATGTCCTGGCCGAAAACCTCGGCGGGCAAGTCAGGGGGAACCGATGAAGGAGGAACCGCCCCAGGAGTAGCCCGGTACCGGGTCCTGGGAGGGGACCGGCTCGTCGAAGCCGGGGTTCGGCTTGCCGGGCCGGCTCTGCGGCGCCACAGGCCGGCGCATCCGGATGGCGGCGACGATCGCGGCCGCGCAGCCGAGGAGAGCGATGGCTCCCACCGCGACCAGCATCCAGCCGGGCCACTGACCCGCGAGGATGAGGACGATCCCGTACGGCACCGTGAGCCAGGCTCCGAGGCCGGCCACGATCGCCAGCACGACGAGCCCGGCGACGCGTCGCCGACGGCGCTCGGTGAGCTCGTACTGCGCCATGAGTGAGCTCATGGTGACCGCCCTCCTCGGCGCAGCTCCATCGCGCGCCGCTCTAGCGCCACCATAGCGTCGGTGTGCGTGTTCTCGACAGGGACACGAATCGTAAGTCAGGGACGCGCGCTCAGGTGCAGCACGTCGACGGAGAGGTGCGTGGTGTCCGGGAGTTCCGTGGCGGTGATGCTCGCGGCGTCCTCGGCGGCGCGTGAGGCGGCGTGGTGGGCGGAGGGTCCCATCGCGATCAGGGCAGCGCGCACCTCGGTAGTGAGGTGCAGGTCGGCCGCGACGTGTTCGCGCGTCTGGAGGGCGTACAGCGGCGCTGAGGCGGCGATCAGCTCCTCCGCCTTGTCGCCGGGTACGTCGAGCATCGTGCCTGCCGCACGCAGCTCGGCCAGGTGGTCTGCGCGGGGAACGACGACGATGAGAGACCCTCCGGGGCGCAGGACGCGGTGGAACTCGGGCAGATTGCGCGGGGCGAACACATCGAGAACGACGTCGCAGAGGGCCGACCGGATCGGGAGCGGGCGCCAGGTGTCGGCGACCAGGCCATCGATCCGTCCCTCGGCAGCACCGGACGGGCGCGCCGCGCGTGCGACGGCGGCGGGGGAGAGGTCCATGGCCAGGCCGTCGGCATCCGGGAGGGCGGTCAGCGTCGACCGCAGGTAGTAGCCGGTGCCGGCTCCCGCATCGAGAACCCGCTCGACCGGCGTCTCCGCGTGGGCAGCGACCGCGCGCGCGGCGACCGCCTCGGCGATGGGGGAGTAGACGCCGCTCTCCAGCACGGCGTCGCGCGCATCCAGCATCTCGGCCGTGTCGCCCGCCAGCTTCGAGCCGCCGCCGAGCAGCGAGACGTACCCGCGTTTGTTGACGTCGTGGCGGTGGCCGTTCTCGCAGCCCAGCGTCAGCCGGTCGACGGGGGAGAGGTCCTCCCCGCACACCGGACAGCGCAGCCAGGAGGCGAGACGGCTCAGGCGATCGGCAGGGAGCGCGGGCATGGGGACGTCCTCTCATGACGCTGGAGGGGCAGGTCTGCGGATACGCGAAAGCGCCGGCGCGATGAACGCGGCCGGCGCTTCCACGAGGGCGGGAGAGGTCAGTGGTGACCGTGTCCCGACTCGAGCTCGCCCCTGGTCGGGGGCAGGATGCGGTCCTCGAAGAACCAGCGCGAGAGACCCGCGCGCATCCGGTTGCCCACGGTGATCTTGCCGCGCTTGTTCGGGCGCAGCATCAGCGGCTCGTAGGCCTCGAAGCTGACCAGGCGCCAGCGCTCGTAGTCGCTGAGCTGCTCGTGCACCTCGATGAACTCGCCGCCGGGGAGCTTCACGATGCGGCCCGACTCGTAGCCGTGGAGGGCGATGGAGCGGTCCTTCTTCTGCAGCGCGAGGCAGACGCGGCGCGTCACCACGAAGGCGATCAGCGGGCCGAGGAACAGCAGGGCCTGCAGGGTGTGGATGACACCCTCCATCGTCAGCTTGAAGTGCGTCGCGATCAGGTCCGAGCTCGCCGCCGCCCAGAAGACCGCGTAGAACGTGACGCCGGCGGCGCCGATGGCCGTACGGGTCGCCGCGTTGCGCGGACGGTCCAGGATGTGGTGCTCGCGCTTGTCGCCCGTGATCCACGCCTCGATGAACGGGTAGATCATCACCGTGACGATGAACAGGCCGAGGATCGCGACCGGGACGATGATGTTGAACGACCACGTCCGGTTCAGCCAGACGAACTCCCAGCCCGGCGGAACGAGACGCAGTGCGCCGTCCGCGAAGCCGATGTACCAGTCGGGCTGGGTACCGGCCGACACCGGGGAGGGGTCGTACGGTCCGTAGTTCCAGATCGGGTTGATCGTGAACAGCGACGCCATCAGGACGACGACACCGAACACGATGAAGAAGAAGCCGCCGGCCTTCGCCGCGTACACCGGGAGGACGGGGTAGCCGACGACGTTGCCCTGCGTCCGGCCCGGCGCCGCATACTGCGTGTGCTTGTGGATGACCACGAACATCAGGTGCAGCGCGATGAACGCGACCACGAGCGCGGGGAGCAGAAGGATGTGCAGCGTGTACAGGCGGCCGACGATCGCGGTGCCCGGGAACTCGCCGCCGAAGAGGAGGAACGAGATCCACGTGCCGACCACCGGCAGGCCCTTGATCAGGCCGTCGATGATGCGGAGGCCGTTGCCCGAGAGCAGGTCGTCCGGCAGCGAGTAGCCGGTGAAGCCCTCGGCCATCGCGAGGATGAACAGGACGAAGCCGATCACCCAGTTGAGCTCGCGCGGCTTGCGGAACGCGCCGGTGAAGAAGATGCGGAGCATGTGGAGGCCGATGGCCGCCACGAACAGCAGCGCCGCCCAGTGGTGGATCTGCCGGACCAGGAGGCCGCCGCGCACCTCGAACGAGATGTTGAGCGTCGACTCCATGGCCGCCGACATCTGGATGCCCTTCAGCGGCACGTACGAGCCGTGGTACACGACCTCGGCCATCGACGCCTGGAAGAAGAACGTCAGGAAGGTGCCGGAGAGCAGGATGACGATGAAGCTGTAGAGCGCCACCTCACCCAGCAGGAACGACCAGTGGTCGGGGAAGATCTTGCGTCCGAACTCCTTGACGGCGCCCGAGATGCTGGTGCGGTCCTCGAGGTAGTTCGCGGCCGCTGCCGTGAACCCGCCCTTCGAGGCCGTCGTGGTTGCCGCGGGTGCGGCGGCTGTGGTGCTCAATGACGCTCCCAGAAGCTCGGGCCGACGGGCTCGGTGAAGTCGCTGCGGGCGACCAGGTAACCGTCGGCGTCAACGGTGATCGGCAGCTGCGGCAGGGGTCGCTTCGCCGGTCCGAAGATGACCTGCGCCTCGTGCGTGATGTCGAACTGCGACTGGTGGCACGGGCAGAGCAGGTGGTGGGTCTGCTGCTCGTACAGCGCCACCGGGCAGCCGACGTGCGTGCAGATCTTGGAGTACGCGACGATGCCGTCGTAGTTCCAGTTCTCGCGGCCCTTGGAGACGTGCAGGTCCTCGGGCTTGAGGCGCATGAGGAGCACGGCCGCCTTGGCCTTCTCCTCCAGCATGTTCTCGGACTCGTTGAGCCCTTCGGGGATCACGTGGAAGGCGGAGCCGAGCGTGACGTCCGACGCCTTGATGGGGGTGCCGGAGGGGTCGCGGGTGAGGCGGATGCCCTTCTTCCACATGGTGTTCGCCAGCAGCTCGGCCGGATCCTCGCCCTGCGGTGCGAGGCCGCGGAACAGGACGACGGCGGGCAGTGGGAACGCGATCAGCGCGCCGATGAGGCTGTTGCGCACGAGCGTGCGACGGCTGAAGCCGGACTCCTCGTCGGCCTGGCGGAAGATCTCCGCCGCGCGCTCGGTGGTCTGCTCGGTCCCGCGGACGGGGTGACGGAGGTCGACGCCCTCCTTCTCGTGCATGAGGGCCTTGCCCCAGTGCACGGCGCCGATGCCGATGGCGAGGAGGGCGAGCGCGCCGCCGATGCCGATGAACAGGTTGTTCAGCCGGACCGAGCCCATGTCGCTCTCGTTGATCGGGAACGCCAGGTAGGCCGCGACGGCCCAGACGCTGCCGACGATCGACAGGTAGAACAGCGTGTAGACCGTGCGCTCGGCGCGGCGCTCCTTCTTGGGGTCGAGGTCGGTGACCCGCGGGCGGTGCGGCGGGAAGCCGGGGTTCTCGACGGCGTCACGGATGACGACCGCGGTCCCGACATCACCGGACCGGTGCACCTCGACGGCTGACGATCCAGCAGGCGTCAGCTCGTGACCGCCGTTCTCGTCCTGTGCCATTGTTCTCCTTCTTACGCTGTTTCTACGCTCGAGTACCGGCTAGTTGGACTTCGCCGTGATCCACACGGTGAGGGCGACGATGGCGCCCAGGCCGAAGATCCAGAGGAACAGGCCCTCGGCCACCGGGCCGAGGTTCCCCAGCTCGAAGCCACCCGGGGACGGGGTGTTCTCGATGTACTTGAGGTACGTGATGATGTCGGCCTTGCCCTGCGGGTTGATGTTCAGGTCGTTGAACACCGGCATGTTCTGCGGGCCCGTGATCATGGCCTCGTAGATGTGCTGGGCGCTGACACCGGTGAGGGCCGGGGCGTACTTGCCCTCGGTGAGCGCTCCACCCGCGCCGGCGACGTTGTGGCACATCGCGCAGTTGATGCGGAAGAGCTCGGCGCCGCGGGCGGCGTCGCCCTTGCCGTCGAGGTACTTCTGCTCGGGGATGGAGGGCCCGGGGGCGAGCGAGGCGACGTAGTCGGCCAGGGCCGAGACCTGCTCGTCGGTGAACTGGACCGGCTTCTCCTGGGCCTGCGGGCCCTGCATCTGCATCGGCATGCGGCCGGTGCCGACCTGGAAGTCGACGGAGGCCGCACCGACGCCGATCAGGCTGGGCGCGACCTCGGTGCCCTGGGCCTCCATGCCGTGGCAGGTGGCGCAGTTGGCCTGGAACAGCTTCTTGCCCTCGTCGACACTGGCCTGCGACGCGGCGGCGGGGGCCGTCTCGGCGGACGCGGTCGTGGTGGTGACGGCGGCGTAGGCGCCACCGGTGAGGCCGAGGCCGACGACGAGCAGCGCGACCGTGGCGATGGGGTGACGACGGCCTGTCTTGCGGACGGGCTTCGCCGCGGTGCCGTTCGGTGCTTTACCGGAGAGTCGGGGACGCATGGGGTGAGGTCAGCTCCTGAGTTTCTACTAACGGATGATGTAGATGACCGCGAACAGTCCGATCCACACGACGTCGACGAAGTGCCAGTAGTAGGAGACGACGATGGCGCTGGTCGCCTCCTTGTGGCCGAAGGTCTTGACCGCGAACGCGCGGCCGATGACGAGCAGGAAGGCGATGAGGCCGCCGGTCACGTGCAGGCCGTGGAAGCCGGTGGTCAGGTAGAACGCCGAACCGTAGGCGTTGGAGCTGAGGGAGATGCCCTCGGAGACCAGCGTCGCGTACTCGAGGATCTGCCCGGAGACGAAGATCGCGCCGAGGATGTACGAGAGCGTGAACCACTCGACCATCCCCCACTTGGCCGGGCTCCAGCCCGTGCGGCGCGGCTGCAGGCGCTCGGCCGCGAACACCCCGAACTGGCAGGTGAACGAACTGGCGACCAGGATGATCGTGTTCGTCAGCGAGTAGGGGATGTTCAGGTGCTGGGTCTCCGCCGCCCACAGATCGGGAGAGGTCGACTTGAGCGTGAAGTAGATCGCGAAGAGACCCGCGAAGAACATCACCTCGGAGCCGAGCCAGACGATCGTGCCGACGGCGACGACGTTGGGCCGGTTGATGGCCGGCGCGGTCGCAGCGGGAGAAATTGAGGTGCTCGTCACGTAACCCATTATGGCTGAAAAGAAGCCGTGGTTTTCTCACCTGGGGGGCTTGAATCCGCCTTGATTCCGGTTAGCGCCGTGTGGCGCGGTGCCAGGACGGGTGCTCCCCGTGGCGTGTCGGCTCCCCATAGGATCGTGACATGGCCCCATCCCAGTCCTGGTCCTCCGTGCTCACCGCCCTGCTCGCGGGCGAAGACCTCAGCGTCGCGGACGCCGCGTGGGCCATGGACCAGGTCATGACGGGGGAGGCGACGGAGGCCCAGCTGGCGGCGTTCCTGGTCGCTCTGCGGGCCAAGGGCGAGACGGTCGACGAGATCGTCGGCTTCCGCGACGCCATCCTCGACCACGCCGTCCCGCTGCCGGTGGACCCGATGGCGCTCGACATCGTCGGCACCGGCGGGGACCGGTTCGGCACGGTGAACGTGTCGACGACGGCCTCCATCATCGCCGCGGCCACCGGCGTGCCCGTGATCAAGCACGGCAATCGGGCGGCGAGCTCGTCGTCGGGGTCATCCGACGTGCTGGCCGCGCTCGGCATCGACCTGACGCTGCCGCCGGAGCGGGTGGCGGAGGTGCTGCAGCGCACCGGCATCACGTTCGCCTTCGCGAGCGCGTTCCACCCCGGGTTCGCGAACGCCGGGCCCGTGCGGTCGCAGCTCGGCGTCCCCACGGTCTTCAACTACCTCGGCCCGCTGTGCAACCCGGCGCGGCCGGAGGCGTCGGCGGTCGGCGTCGCGACGCTCGACCGCATCCCGCTCATCGTCGGCGTGTTCCAGACCCGCGGCGCCACCGCGCTGGTCTTCCGCGGCGACGACGGGCTCGACGAGCTGTCGACCACCGGTCACAGCCACGTCTGGGAGGTCTCGAGGGGCCTCGTCACCGAGCACGACATCGATCCGCGCGACCTGGGCCTGCCCCGGGCGCGGATCGAGGACCTGCTCGGCAAGGACGCCGCGTACAACGCGGCGGTCGTGCGTGCCGTGCTCGCGGGCGAAGAGGGTCCCGTGCGCGACATCGTCCTGCTCAACGCGGCGGCCGGGCTCGTGTCGTACGAGCTCGCGTCCGACCCGTCGAGGGTCCAGGAGTCCATCCTGGATCGGTTCCGTTCGCACATGGCGGTCGCCGCCCAGGCCATCGACTCCGGGGCTGCGGCCGCGAAGCTCGACGAGTGGGTGGCGGCGACGCACTGACACGGTGGGGTGGACCCACCGGGATGGAAGGAAGGGTTTCGATGAAGAAGCTCATCAACGACGTGCCCGACGTCGTGACCGAGTCCCTCGCGGGGTTCGGCCGTGCTCACGCCGACATCGTGAGGGTGTCGCAGGATCCGAAATTCGTGGCGCGGGCCGACGGCCCGGTCAGCGGCAAGGTCGGCCTGGTCAGCGGCGGCGGCAGCGGCCATGAGCCCCTCCATGCCGGCTTCGTCGGCAGGGGCATGCTGGACGCGGCCGTCCCGGGCGAGGTGTTCACCTCGCCGACCCCGATACCGATCGTGGAGGCGACCAAGGCCGCCGACGGCGGTGCAGGCGTGCTCCACATCGTCAAGAACTACACCGGCGACGTCCTCAACTTCGAGACGGCCGCCGACCTGGTCGGGGCGGAGGGCATCCAGGTGCGCTCGGTCGTCACGAACGACGACGTGGCCGTGCAGGACTCGCTCTACACCGCGGGCCGGCGCGGCGTCGCCGGCACGGTGCTGGTCGAGAAGATCGCGGGCGCCGCCGCCGAGCGCGGAGACGACCTGGACGCCGTCACGGCGGTCGCCGAGCGCGTCAACGCGAACGTGCGCTCGATCGGTCTCGCGCTCACCGACGGCACGGTGCCGCACGCCGGCCAGCCGGGCTTCGTCCTCCCCGAGGACGAGATCGAGTTCGGCGTCGGCATCCACGGCGAGCCGGGGCGCGAGCGGATCAAGCTCGAGCCGGCGGACCGGCTGGTGGACCGGATGATGGAGGCGGTCCTCGGCGACCTGCCGTTCGCGTCCGGCGACCAGGTGCTCCTCTTCGTCAACGGGATGGGGGGAACCCCGCTGTCGGAGCTGTACATCCTGTTCCGCCGTGCCGCCGAGATCCTCGACGAACGCGGCATCACGCTGTCGCGGTCGCTGGTCGGCAGCTACGTCACCTCGCTGGAGATGCAGGGCGCCTCCATCTCGGTGCTGAAGCTGGACGACGAGCTGACCGCCCTGTGGGACGCGCCGGTGCACACCGCCGCGCTCCGCTGGGGACTCTGACGGCGCAGACCGAGACCACCGGAGCTGAGAGGAAGGACGCGTCGATGACGCTGGACACGGACTGGGTGCGGGCCTGGATGACCGCCGCTGCGGCGGCCATCGGCGAGCACAAGCAGGAGCTGAACACCCTCGACCGGGAGATCGGCGACGGCGACCACGGCGAGAACATGGACCGCGGCGTGCGCGCGGCCGTCACCGCGCTCGACGGCCTCCCGGAGGGCTCGAACCCGGGAGCGGCCTTCCGCTCGATCGCCATGACGCTGATCTCGACGGTGGGCGGCGCCTCCGGCCCGCTCTACGGCACGGCCTTCCTCAAGGCGGCCGAGCCGGCGGGCGCGGCCGACGAGATCGACGGAGCGACGCTCGTGGCGATGCTCAGGGCGGCGCGCGACGGGATCGTGTCCCGCGGCAAGGCCGAGCCGGGCGACAAGACGATGGTCGACGCCTGGACACCCGCGGTCGACGCCGCGGCCGCCGCGCAGGAGGGCGGAGCGTCGCCGCACGACATCCTGGTGGCGGCCGCGGACGCGGCCGAGCAGGGCGCCGTCGCCACCGAGCCGCTGGTCGCCCGCAAGGGCCGCGCCAGCTACCTCGGCGAGCGGTCGGCCGGTCACCGCGACCCCGGGGCCCAGTCGACCGCACTGCTCCTGCGCGCCGCGGCGGAGGTCACGGGATGACCGACAGGGTCGGCCTCGTCCTCGTCTCGCACAGCGAGCAGCTGGCCGCCGGCGCCGTCGCCCTCGCCGGGCAGATGGCGCCGGGCGTCCGGCTGCTCGCCGCGGGCGGGACGGACGACGGCGGCATCGGCACGAGCTTCACCAAGGTGATGGCGGCGGTCGGCGAGGCCGACACCGGCGCCGGCGTCGTCGTGATCAGCGACCTCGGCTCGGCGCTGCTCACCGCCGAGACCGTTCTCGACATGCTGCCGGAGGACGAGCGCGCCCGCGTGCGCGTGGTCGACGTCCCCTTCGTCGAGGGCGGCGTCGCGGCGGCGGTCGCGGCGGAGACCGGCGCCGACCTGGCCGGCGTCGCCTCGGCGGCCGAGGGGGCGCGGACGGCGTGGGCGGGGGAGGAGGCGCAGAGCGCGCCCGTCTCCACCCCTCCGGCCGCGGAGCAGACCGGCGGGCGGTACGAGCGCGAGGTGCTGGTGCGCAACCCGCAGGGGTTGCACGCGCGACCCGCGGCCGACTTCGTCAAGCTCGCCAACACGTTCCCGGCGAAGGTGACCGTCAACGGCAAGGACGCCAAGAGCCTCCTCGGCGTCATGTCGCTCGGCCTCATCGCGGGCGCGACGGCGAAGATCGCCTCGGACGACCCGGAGGGCCGCGCAGCCGTGGACGCTCTGGTCGCTCTGGTCGAGACCGGCTTCGGCGAGGTCTAGTCCGACCCCGGTGGCGGAGTCGCTGCCGCCCGGCGGCTCAGCCGAGCGGCAGCGCCATCTCCCGCTCGTTCGCGCTGCGGTCGAGCGGGTACGGCTGCGTCCGGCCGGTGAAGGCGAAGCCGCGCCGCTCGTAGTAGCGGATGGCGGGCGCGTTGTCCTCGTGCACGTCGAGGAGCAGGCGTTCGCCGCGCCCGCGCGCCCAGTCGATCACCGCGTCGAGCAGTGCGTCGGTGAGCCCTGTTGCGCGGCCACGGAACTCGGGCGTGACGTAGACGCCGACGAGGTGCGGATCCGGCGCGCCGACCGCCTGGAACCCGCCCATGCTGCCCAGCCAGCTGCCGTCCGGCGCGACCGCGGCGAACAGCCGCCCGGTCGGGGAGGCGTTCGCGGCGCGGCGGCGCCAGTGCTCCTCGGAGTGACGCCGGGCGTCGTCGACGGTCTCGAGGAACGCCATCGGCGTGTCGGCCAGCATCTCGAGCCGCAGGTCGCGGTAGGCGCGCCAGTCGGCCTCCACGCTGGCGCGGACGGTCCACTCGTGCGGCGACTCCTGCATGGCGGTCAGCTCCGGGCGGCGAGCAGCGTCTCCGCCTCCGCGAGCAGGATCGCCGTGCACAGCCCCTCCAGTGCCGTCGTCAGCTCGCCGAGCGGCGGGAAGGTCGGGGCGATGCGGATGTTGGCGTCGCGCGGGTCGTCGCCGTACGGGAACGTCGCGCCGGCCGGGGTCACCGCGATGCCGGCCTCCTTGGCGAGCTGGACCGCGCGGGCCGCGGCGCCCTCCAGCACGTCGAGGCTGACGAAGTAGCCGCCCTTCGGCGCCGTCCATGCGCCGGCACCCCACGGCGTGAGCCGCTCGCGGAACACGCGGTCGACGGCGTCGAACTTGGGGGCGAGGATGGCGCGGTGCTTCTCCATGTGCTCCGCGAGACCCGAGGCGTCTTCGAGCAGCCGCACGTGGCGCAGTTGGTTGATCTTGTCCGGGCCGATGCTCTGGGCCGACAGGTTGTGCTTGTACCAGCCGATGTTCGCCTCCGACGCCCCGACGAACGCCACGCCGGCGCCCGGGTAGGTGACCTTCGAGGTGGAGGCGAAGATCAGCGGGCGGTCCGGGTTGCCGGCCTCGGCGGCCAGCGCGAGCACGTCGATGGGCTCCGCCCGCTCGTCGGTGAGGTGGTGGACGGCGTAGGCGTTGTCCCAGAACAGGCGGAAGTCGGGGGCGGCGGGCAGCGAGACGAGGGCGCGCACGACCTCCTCGCTGTAGACGGCGCCGGTCGGGTTGGAGTAGACGGGCACGCACCACATGCCCTTGATCGAGTCGTCGGCGGCGAGCAGCGAGGCCACGGCCTCCACGTCGGGCCCGTCGTCGTTGGTCGGCACCGGGATCAGCCGGATGCCGTAGCGCTCGCAGATCGTGAAGTGCCGGTCGTAGCCGGGCACCGGCGCGAGGAAGCTGATCGGGCGGCTGGACCAGGGCGCGTCGCCGCCGGGGACGCCGTGCAGCAGCGCCTGCACGATGGTGTCGTGCATCAGGGTGAGGCTGGAGTTGCCGAGCGCGAGGAGGCGCGAGACGGGCACGCGCAGCGCGTCGGAGAACATCTCGCGCAGCTCGGGCAGCCCCTCGGCGCCGCCGTAGTTGCGCAGGTCGAGACCGGACGCGTCGCGGTGCTCGCCGTCGGGCAGGTGGAGCAGGTCGTTCGAGAGGTCGAGCTGCTCGGCCGACGGCTTGCCGCGGGTCAGGTCGAGGGTGAGGCGGGCCTCCTTCAGCTCGTCGTACGCGGCCGAGAAGGCGTCGCGGGCGGCGAGGAGGGCCGGGGTGTCGAGGTCGGCGAGGGGCGAGGCGGCGGTGGTCACGATCCGATCGTACCGGCGCGCGGCGAGCGTCACCGGCGGCGCGGTGTGCGAGCATCCGAGTGTGACGGATGAGGTGGAGCGCGGGCGCGGCAGGTCGCGGCTGCGGATGGCGGTGGCGCTCGGCGCCGGCGTGCTGACCGGTGTCGTGGTCGGCGTGGCGGATGAGTGGCGCTACGCGGTGATCGCGGGCTGGGCGGGCGCGTGCATCGTGTACGTGCTGTGGGTGTGGTTGCGCGTCTGGCGGCTCGACGCGACGGAGACCCGGTTGCACGCGACGCTGGAGGACCCGGGGAGGCGCGTCAGCGACCTCCTGCTGCTCCTGGCCAGCCTCGCGAGCGTCGTCGCCGTCGTGTACATCGTGGTCGACGCCCGGCACCTGTCGGGCGGCCGCCAGCTCGTCGTGGCCCTGCTCGCGGTCGTGAGCGTCGCGCTGTCGTGGCTGCTCGTCCACACGCTCTACACGCTGCGGTACGCGCGGATGTACTACCTGAAGGACGGCGGCATCGACTTCAACCAGGACGAGCCGCCGCAGTACAGCGACTTCGCCTACCTGGCGTTCACGCTCGGGATGACGTTCCAGGTGTCGGACACGGACGTGAGCAGTTCGTACATCCGCCGGGCGATCCTCCGGCACACGCTGCTGTCGTACCTGTTCGGGTCGGTGATCCTCGCGACGACCGTGAACCTGGTGGCGGGGCTTTAGGTCAGTCGCGGCGCAGCGTCGTGAACCGGTAACGGATGCCGTTCTCGGCGGTGAGCCACTCCGGGGAGGACGCCGGGTCGGGGTGCCAGTCCGGGCCCGGCTCGGGGGCGCGGGTGTCGCCGGGGACGGCGAGGTCGAGCTCGGTCAGCTCGATGCGGTCGGCGGACGGGAGGGTCTGGCGGTAGAGCTCGGCGCCTCCGATCACCCAGAGGGTGCCGTCGGCGGGCTCGGCGGCCAGAGCCTCCTCGACGGAGTGCACGACCTCGGCGCCGGGGGAGCTCCAGCCGGGCTGCCGGGTCACGACGAGGTTGCGGCGGCCGGGCAGCGGGCGGAAGCGCTCGGGGAGCGACTCCCACGTGCGCCTGCCCATCACCACCGGGGAGCCGGAGGTCAGGGCGCGGAAGCGGCGCATGTCCTCCGGCAGGTGCCACGGCATGACGCCGCCGGCGCCGATCACCCGGTCGTCGGCCTGCGCCCAGATGAGAGCGACGCTCATACGGCGACGGCGGCGCGGATGGCCGGGTGGTGCTGGTAGTCCTCGACGACGAAGTCCTCGTACCGGTAGTCGAAGATGCTCTCCGGCGTGCGGGCGAAGCGGAGGCGGGGAGCCGGGAACGGGTCGCGCGTGAGCTGCTCGGCGACCTGCTCCATGTGGTTCTCGTAGATGTGGCAGTCGCCGCCGGTCCAGACGAACTCGCCGGGCTCGAGGCCGACCTGCTGGGCGACCATCATCGTGAGGAGCGCGTAGCTGGCGATGTTGAACGGCACGCCGAGGAACAGGTCGGCGCTGCGCTGGTAGAGCTGGCACGAGAGCTTGCCGTCGGCAACGTAGAACTGGAACAGGGCGTGGCAGGGGGCGAGCGCCATGTCCGGGATCTCGGCGACGTTCCAGGCCGACACGATGATGCGGCGGGAGTCCGGGTCGCGGCGGAGGGTGTCGATCACCTGCTGGATCTGGTCGATGTGACCGCCGTCCGGGGTCGGCCACGACCGCCACTGGACGCCGTAGACCGGTCCGAGCTCGCCGTTCTCGTCGGCCCACTCGTCCCAGATGCTGACGCCGTTCTCCTGCAGCCAGCGGACGTTGCTGTCGCCGCGGAGGAACCACAGCAGCTCGTACGCGATCGACTTGAAGTGGACGCGCTTGGTCGTGATGAGGGGGAACCCCTCGGCGAGGTCGAACCGCAGCTGACGGCCGAAGACGCTGCGCGTCCCGGTGCCGGTGCGGTCGGACTTGCGGCTGCCGGTCGCGAGGACATCGCGCAGCAGGTCTTCGTACGGGGTCGGGATCGTCGCGCTCATCGAGAGAATGCTACTTCCGAACACGGCCCCCTGACCCCGTGCGGGTGCGCGTCGTAGGGTTTCGGTATGGAGCGGGCACCCGGCGGCGATCGTCACAGCGATGACGAGCTGGCCAGCGCCCTCGAGCAGGAGGTCGCGCGGATCACCTCGGCGATCCCCATCATCACGGGCGCGTACGCGCTGCGGCGGGAGCCGCGGCATGCGGCGACGGCTCCCGGGCCGGAGGCGGTGGGCGAGGCCGAGCCGGTGGCGGCTGTGGCGCCGCCGGAACCGGAGCCGGTGGACCTGGCGGCGGAGCCCGAGCCGGTGGAGGACGCGCCGGTTGAGGAGGTGCAGGAGGCTGACGAGGAGGACGGGGAGAGCTGGGTCGGGCCGCCCACGGTGGCCATCAGCTTCGAGGATCTGCCCGTGCGGCGGGAGCGGACCGGGCCGCAGCCGACCTTCAGCCCGTGGGTCGCGGGTGCGACAGGTGTCATCCCGGTGGTGCCACCGGCGCCGGAGCCTGAACCTGCGGTCGAGCCTGAACCTGCGGTCGAGCCTGAACCTGCGGTCGAGCCTGAAGCTGCGGTGGGGCCTGAAGCTGCGGTGGAGTCCGAGCCGGAGCCGCCCGCCGAGGTCGAGCCTCCGCACGTCCCTTCGCTGAGCATCGCCACGACCGCGAGCGCCGAGCCGCCTGCCGCGCCAGCACCGACGCCCGAGTCCGTCGAGCCGGTCCCGCTGTCCGCCGCGACCGCGACCGCCACCTCCACCTCCACCGCCTCCGGCCCGATCACGACGCACACGCTTGGCCCCGCCACCGCGCCCGGCGACCACATCGACCGCGACGTGGCCGACGACGCCGACGACGTCGCGCAGGCCGAGCACGCGCCGCTGGCCTCCCGCCGGCTCCTCGACGACGAGGCCGTGCTCTCGGGGGTCGAGCCGACGCCGCCGCCGCTGTTCGTGCCAGAGACCACCGACCTGGAGGCGTCGCCGCTCGACCGGCGGGTGGGGCGGGCCTCCCGGCTGTTCTGGCTGTGGTTCGCCGCGACCTCCTCCCTCATCTCGGTCGGGGTCGGGGCGACCTTGTTCACGCTGGGCCTGAGCCTCCGCCAGCTGCTCGTCGCCACGCTCGTCGGCGTCGCGCTCTCGTTCCTGCCCCTCGGGCTGGGGACGCTCGCCGGCAAGTGGAGCGGGCAGCCGACGATGGTGGTGTCGCGGGCGACCTTCGGGATGCTGGGCAACATCGTGCCGACCGTGCTGGCTCTCCTGGTCAAGCTCTTCTGGGGCGCCGTGCTGCTGTGGCTCGCCGGGACGGCCGCCGGCTCGCTCGCCGTCGCCCAGGGCTGGGCGAGCGGGCCGGTCGTGTGGACCTCCGTCGCGCTGGTCCTCGCGATCGCGGTCGCGGGGGTGATCGCCTGGTTCGGGTACGCGCTCGTCGCGCGGGTGCAGCTCGTGCTCACCATCGCCTCCGCGGTGCTCATCGTGATCGTGATCGCGGCGACCTGGCCGCAGGTCGACGTGGGAAGCGCCCTCGCCTTCCCCGACGCGCTGTGGACGCACGTCATCACCGGCGCCGTCATCGTGTTCAGCTACCTCGGACTGGCGTGGGCCATGAGCAGCGCCGAGGTCGCCCGCTACCAGCGGCCGACGTCGTCGGGGGCGACGGGGATGCTGTGGGCGACCTTCGGCGCCGCGGTGCCGCCGCTCGTCCTGGTGTCGTATGGCGGCCTCCTCGCCGCGTCGAGCCCCGAGCTCGCGGTCGGCCTGGCCCGCGACCCGGTCGGCGCGCTCGCCCGGCTCGGCCTGCCCTGGTGGTTCGCCGTGGCGCTGCTCCTGTCGGTCGTGCTCAGCCTGATCTCGGCGCTCGTGCTCACCTGCTACTCGGCCGGCTTCACCCTCGACGCACTCGGGGTGCGGCTCGGGAGACGGTGGAGCACGCTCGTCACGGCGGGCGCCATCGCGCTCGCGGGCGCCGGCCTCGCGCTGACGGTGACCGACCTCGCCGGGCTGATCCGCGGCATCCCGACCGCGCTGTCGGTGCCGATCGCGGCCTGGTCGGGCATCTTCGCCGGGGAGATGATGCTGCGGATGCGGCGCTTCCACCAGCCGTCGCTGCTCGAGCGGGGCGGGGTCTATCCCGACTGGCGCTGGGTGAACCTGGGGATGCTCGTCGTCGGGAGCGTCGTCGGCTTCGGCCTGGTCTCCTCCGACGTGCCGTGGCTGGCGTGGGAGGGATACCTCTTCCGGCTGGCGGGCGTCGACACCACCGCCGGGCTCGGCGCGACCGACATCGGCGTGCCAGCGGCGCTCGCGCTCGGCCTGCTGACGCCGATGGTCGCGGGCATCCCGGCCGTGCGCCGACAGGAGCGCGTGCTCGGCTGAACGGGCAGGCCGCACGGGCATGCCGACCGGGCACGCTGAACGGCACGGTCGAGGGGTACTCGTCCGGGGCGCATCCCGTAGGCTCTATCCCGTGCCGCACACCGTCAGCTCCGTCCGCGAGACCGTCGAGCGCCTGTGGCCGCTCTCGGGCGCCGAGAGCTGGGACGCGCCCGGTCTCGTCGCCGGCGACCCTGCTGCCCCGGTCGAGCGCATCCTGCTCGCCGTCGACGCCGTCGCCGCGACCGTCGACGAGGCCGTCGAGACGAACGCCGACCTCCTCCTCGCCCACCACCCGCTGCTGCTGCGCGGGGTGACGAGCGTCGCGGAGGACCGCTACAAGGGCGCGCTGCTCGCCCGCCTGATCCGCAACGACTGCGCCCTGATCGCCGCGCACACCAACGCCGACGTGGTCGCCGACGGCACGAGTGCGGTCCTCGCCGGCCGGCTGGGCCTGCACGACACCGCGCCCATCGCGCCCGCCGCCGACGGCGTGACCGGCATCGGTCGCGTCGGCACGCTGGCAGAGCCGACCACGCTCGGCGCGCTGGCGCGGGCGCTCGCCGACATCCTTCCTCCGACCGCCGGCGGCGTCCGTGCGTCCGGCGACTACCACCAGCCGGTCTCGCGCGTCGCCGTCTGCGGCGGTGCGGGCGACTCGCTGCTCGGATCGGAGGCCGTGCGCGGCTCCGACGTCTACATCACCGCCGACCTGCGGCACCACCCGGCGTCCGAGGCCCGCGAACAGGCGGCGATGGGCGGAGGCCCCGCCCTGCTCGACGTGTCGCACTGGGCCAGCGAGTGGCTGTGGCTCGACACCGCGGCCGAGCAGCTGCGCGCGGCGCTCCCCGGCGTCGAGGTCGTCGTCAGCGAGCTGCGCACCGACCCGTGGGACTTCGCGATCCTGCAATGACCGCTCGCGCGGCCTCCAGAACTCCATACGATCCAGATCCACCCCGACCAGGGAGCACCGCACCGTGAAAGCCAGCCCCGCCGACCAGAACGAGCTCCTGCGCCTCCAGGCCGCCGACACGCGCCTCGCGCAGCTCGCCCACGCCGCCTCCAGCCTCCCGCAGGCGAAGGAGCTGGCCGCCCTGCAGCCCGAGGTCGAGGCGCTCCGCGCCCGCTGGATCGCGGCGACCGGCGAGCTGGAGGACGCCCGCGCCGAACTCGGCCGCGTCGAGTCCGACGTGAAGCTGGTGGAGGCGCGGGTCGCCCGCGACAACGAGCGTGTGCAGCACACCGCCTCGGTCAAGGACGTGCAGGCGCTCGAGGCCGAGCTGGCCTCCCTCGCCAAGCGGCAGAGCGACCTCGAGGAGATCGAGCTGACCGTGATGCAGCGCGTCGAGGACCTCGAGAAGGCGCTCGCCGCGGTCGACGCCGAGCGTGCCGAGCAGGACGAGCGGATCGCCGCGCTGGAGGCCGCACGCGACGAGGAGGCCGGCAAGCTGAACGCGCAGCGGGAGGCGCTGGCGACGGACCGTGCCACCATCGCGGGCGCGCTGCCCGCCGACCTGATCGAGCTCTACGAGCGCCAGCGCGCGCGGTACGGGCTCGGCGCCGCGGCGCTGGTGCGCGGCGTCTCGATGGGCTCGAACGTCAAGCTGACCGAGTCCGACCTGTCCGAGATCCGACGTGCCGCCGCAGACGACGTCGTGCTGTGCCCGGACAGCGGCGCCATCCTGGTGCGCGGCGAGGACTCGGGCCTGTAGGCGGCCTCCCGAGCCCGCTGCGCTATCGTTGATGGCGGAATGGGTCGGCAAGACGGTCGCGTCGGTCCGCGTGAGCGGGCCGCCGAGGAACGTCCGGGCTCCGCAGAGCAGGGCGGTGGGTAACGCCCACCCGGGGTGACCCGCGAGACAGTGCAACAGAGAGCAGACCGCCACGGGCCTCGGCCCGCGGTAAGGGTGAAACGGTGGTGTAAGAGACCACCAGCGACCGGGGTGACCCGGCCGGCTGTGTAAACCTCGCCCGGAGCAAGGTCAGACAGGGGACGACGAGGCTGCTCGCCGAGTCCCCGGGTAGACCGCTGGAGGGCGGCGGCAACGTCGCTCCGAGATAGATGGCCGTCCGCGGCGCTTCCCGCGCCGTGACAGAACCCGGCGTATCAGCCGGCCCATTCCCTTCCTGCCTCGTGCCGCTCAGGCGTCGGGCACGAACCGGTACCCCATCCCCGCCTCCGTCAGCAGGTAACGCGGGTGCGAGGGCTCCGGCTCCAGCTTCTTGCGCAGCTGTGCGAGGTAGAGCCGGAGGTACCCGGTGTCGCGCGTGAACTGCGGCCCCCACACCTGGGTCAGCAGCGCCTGGCGGGTCACGAGCCGGCGCGGGTTGCGCAGCAGCACCTCCAGCAGCGCCCATTCGGTCGGCGTCAGCCGCACGGACTGCTCGCCGTCGGGCGTCGCCCTGGTCACCTGGCGGGCGGCGAGGTCGACGGCGACGTCGCCGAAGCGCACGACCGGCTCGTCGGCCGGGCCGGCCTGCCGCCGGGTCAGGGCACGGATGCGCGCCAGCAGCTCGTCGGCCGCGAAGGGCTTGGTCACGTAGTCGTCGGCGCCGGCGTCGAGGGCGTCGACCTTGTCGGCCGAACCGGTGCGTCCGGAGACGACGAGGATCGGCACCGCCGTCCAGCCGCGGAGCCCCTGGATGACCTCGATGCCGTCGAGCTCTGGCATGCCCAGGTCGAGCATGACGAGATCGGGGTGGTGCTCGACCGCCTGGGCCAGCGCCTCCGCACCGGTCGCGGCGGTGAGCACCTCGTAGCCGTGCGCGCTGAGCAGGATGCGCAGGGCGCGGAGCATCTGGCCGTCGTCGTCGGCGATGAGGATCTTCACGCCTGGTCCTCTCCGTCGGTCGCTGGGGGTGCTGATCGCGTCGCGGTCGGGCCGGCCGCCGCGGGCAGGGCGACGACCATGGTGAGGCCGCCGCCCGGGGTGTCCTCGGCCTCGAGGGTGCCGCCCATGCCCTCCACGAAGCCCTTCGACAGCGCGAGGCCGAGCCCGATGCCGCTGTCGTTGTCGGTGTCGCCGAGGCGCTGGAACGGCAGGAAGACGGCGTCGCGACGCTCGGCGGGGATGCCGGGGCCGTGGTCGATCACCCGCAGCTGCACCGTGCCGCCGAACTCGCTCGCGGCGATGACCGGAGGGCGGTCGGCGGGGGAGTAGCGGACGGCGTTGCCCAGCAGGTTGACGAGCACGCGCTGCAGCAGCACGCCGTCGGCGAGGAGCGGCGGCACGTCGGCGGGCAGGTCGAGCTCCACCTGCCCGGGGCCGAGAGCGAGCTCGTCGAGGGCGGGCGGCACGACGTCGTCGAGCTCGGTCGGGGCGAGCGAGACCCCCAGCACGCCCGCCTCCACCCGGCTCGCGTCGAGCAGGTTCGTCACGAGCGCTGCGAGGCCGTGGAGGCTCTCGTCGGCGGTCGCGAGCAGCTCGTCCCTGTCGGCGTCGCTGAGCGCGAGCCCGGTCTGCCGGAGCGTGCTGACCGCCGCGGTGGCGGAGGCGAGCGGGCTCCGCAAGTCGTGCCCGACCGCCGCGAGCAGCGCGCTGCGCACCCGGTCGGCCTCGGCCAGCGGGGCCAGCTCGCCGGCGGTCGCCGCGAGGTCCCGGTGTTCGAGCGCCGCGTCGAGCTGCGCGACGATGGCGGCGAGGAGGCGGCGGTCGGCGGCCTCGAGTTCGCGGCCCGACAGCTCCAGCGTGCCGCGGTCGCCCAGCGGCACCGTGCGGGTGAGCGCGGGCTCGGCGGGCTCGCCGTCGGCCGTGACCACCTCGCCGCCGACGAGGAGGCGCACGCCGGCCAGCCCGAACGCCTCCCTGGTGCGCGTGACGAGTGCCTGCAGCGCGTCCTCGCCGCGGATGACCCCGCCGGCGACGGTCGCGAGAAGCTCGGCCTCGGCCGCCGCGCGCTGTGCGACCCGCGTCCGGCGCGCCGCCTGATCGACCACGATGCTGACGAGCACGGCGATCACCACGTACAGCAGCAGCGCCACCACGTGCAGCGGCTCCCCGACGGTGATCGTGTAGAGCGGCTCCACGAAGAAGTAGTCGAGGGTCAGCCCCGAGAGCAGCGCGGCGAAGACCGCCGGCCAGATCCCGCCGACGAGGGCGACCACCACGACGAGCAGCTGGTAGCTCAGCACGTCGGCGGTCATCGACTCCGGCGAGCGGAGGCTCGTCAGCAGCAGGGTCAGCAGCGGCCCGCCGATCACGGCCAGCACGAAGCCGTACACGCGCCGCCGCACGGTCAGTCCGCCGCGGGGACGCGGGAGGCTGAACCTCCCGCCCGCGCGCGAGTGCGACACGATGTGCACGTCGATGTCGCCGGACTCCCGGATGACGGTCGCGCCGATGCCCGGCCCGGTCAGCAGCGCCGAGAGCCTGCTGCGGCGGGAGACGCCGATGACGAGCTGAGTCGCGTTCTCGGCCCTGGCGAAGGCCACCAGGGCGCGTGGGATGTCGTCGCCGACGACCTGGTGGTAGGTGCCGCCGAGCTGCTCCACAAGGGCGCGCTGCTCCGCGAGCGCACCGGGGGTCGACTCGCGCAGGCCGTCCTGGCCGGTGACGTGCACCGCGAGCAGCTCGCCGCCCGCCGCACGCGCGGCGATCCTGGCGCCGCGGCGCAGCAGCGTCTGCCCTTCCGGGCCGCCGGTGAGGGCGACGACGACGCGCTCGCGCGCCTCCCAGGTGCCCGCGATGCCGTGTTCGGCGCGGTAGCGCTGCAGGGCGCTGTCCACCTCGTCGGCCAGCCACAGCAGGGCCAGCTCGCGCAGCGCAGTGAGGTTGCCTAGCCGGAAGTAGTTCGACAGCGCAGCGTCGATGCGGGCGGTCGGATAGACCAGCCCCTCGGCGAGCCGGTCGCGCAACGCCTGCGGAGCGAGATCGACCAGCTCGATCTGATCGGCGGCGCGCAGCACCGCGTCGGGAACGGTCTCACGCTGCCGCGCGCCGGTGATCTGCTCGACCACGTCGATGAGCGACGCGATGTGTTGGATGTTGACGGTGGAGGTGACGTCGATGCCCGCGGCGAGCATCGCCTCCACATCCTGCCAGCGCTTCTCGTTGGCCGAGCCGGGCGCGTTGGTGTGCGCGAGCTCGTCGACCAGGGCGAGCTGCGGCCGACGGGCGAGCACGGCGTCGAGGTCGAGTTCGGCGAGCGTGACGCCGCGGTGATCGATGCGGCGGCGGGGGAGCACCTCCAGCCCGTCGAGCAGGGCGGCGGTCGCGGCGCGCTCGTGCGTCTCGGCGACGGCGACGACCACGTCCGTGCCCAGGTCGCGCAGCCTCCTGCCCTCCTCGAGCATGGCGTAGGTCTTGCCCACACCGGGCGCGGCGCCGAGCATCACCCGCAGGCGGCCACGAGGCATCGTCGATACCCGTACGTCGGTGCTCAGGCAGTGGCCTTCTCGGCCTTGCCCTTCTCCGCGTTGTCCTTCTCCGCCTCGCCCTCGGACGGAGTGCCGACCTCAGCCGTGCGTCCGCGCGCGCCGGCCTCCCGGCGCTCGCCGCGGACCGCGAGCGCCGCGGCGCCGAGGATGCCCGCGTTGTTGCGGTGCACGGCCGGCACGATCGGCGTCTTCAGGTCGAGCAGCGGGAGGAACGACTCGTAGTTCTTCGAGACGCCGCCGCCCACGATGAACAGGTCGGGGGTGAACAGGAACTCGACCGTCGAGTAGTACTTCTGCAGGCGCTTCGCCCACTTCTCCCAGCTGAGGTCCTCGCGCTCCTTCGCCGAGTAGGCCGCGCGGGACTCCGCGTCGTGGCCGTCGATCTCCAGGTGCCCGAGCTCCGCGTTCGGGATCAGCACGCCGTCGTAGATGAGGGCCGATCCGATGCCGGTGCCGAGCGTGGTCATGATGACCAGGCCGTCCTTGTCCTTCGCCGCCCCGAACCGCGTCTCGGCGTACCCGGCCGCATCGGCGTCGTTGACGAAGTGGATGTCGCGGCCGAGCGACTTCTCGAACAGCTCCTCGGCGTCGAGGCCGATCCACTTCTTCGACACGTTCGCCGCCGACATCGTGACGCCGTGGCTCACGATCGCCGGGAAGCACACCCCGACCGGGACGTCGGGCGCCTGGGCGGCGAGCTGGTCGACGATCTCCTTCGTCACCTCGACGATCCCGTCCGGCTTGCCGCCGTCGGGGGTGGGCAGCTTGATCCGGTCGCTCAGCAGCTCACCGGACTCGAGGTCGACCAGCGCCCCCTTGATCCCCGTTCCGCCGATGTCGATGCCGATCGCATGCTTCTGCGCAGTCATGCCTCGAATCTACCGCGCATCGGCGCCGCCCACCGAGGCGGTCGCCAGGGGCAGGAACACGTCGTCGACGATCGAGACGATCATCGCGTCGTCGACGGCCGCCATCCGCAGCAGCAGCTCGTGCCGCAGCAGCATCAGCGGCAGCTGCACCACGAGGGGAGGGAGCCGGTCGAGATCGACCTCGCCGCGCTCCTGCGCCCGTTCGAGCAGCGTCCGCATCCACTCCGGCCGCTCGCCGAGGAAGCGCTCGCGGAGCCCCGCGATGCCGCCCTCGGCCTCACCGAGGATGCCGGAGAAGCGCAGCAGCAGGGGAGCAGCGATGCCGCTCCGCCGTTCGTTGGACTGCCGGAGCAGGTCGAGCACGTCCTCCCGCAGGCTCCCGTGATCGGGGATGTCGACAGGGTCGGTGCCGAGGTGGTGCCGGATCGCGGCCATCGCGAGGTCGCTGCGCGAGGGCCAGCGGCGGGCGATCACCGGGCGGCTGGTGCCCGCGCGGGCGGCGACGGCCTCCATCGTGAGCGCGGAGTAGCCCGATTCGTCGAGCTCCTGCCACGCCGCGTCGAGCAGAGCGGCCTCCAGTTCGGCGCCGCGGCGGCGTCGGCTGGGGGAGGGCTGAGAGTCCATTTGTGCATCTTATCTCGGAGCGCTATCGTCTCGGTAAGATACAGCTACGCATCTTAAGGAGACGCACATGGCGACCGAGAAACTCGACAGGACCGTGGTCAGGACGGCGACCGCCCTCGTCATCGGGGCGCTCGCGGTGGTGTTCGACACGACCATCCTGAGCATCGCCCTGCACGCGCTGGCCACCGACCTCCACACCGACGTCGCGCACATCCAATGGGTCACCACGGGGTATCTGCTGGCCCTCGCGGCGACCGTCCCGCTGTCGGCCTGGTGCCTGGCGCGGTTCGGCGGCAAGCGGGTGTGGATGACGGCGCTCGGGATCTTCCTCCTGGGCTCCGTGCTCTGCGGCTTCGCCTGGGACGCCGACAGCCTGATCGCCTTCCGCGTCCTGCAGGGTGTCGGCGGAGGCCTCATGCTCCCCGTGATGACCACCATGGTCATCGAGGTCGCCGGGGGCCGCCAGCTGGGCCGCGTCTCGGCCATCGTCGGCCTTCCCGCGATGGCCGGGCCGATCCTCGGGCCGGTGCTCGGCGGCCTCATCCTCGCACTGGGGGACTGGCGCTGGGTCTTCTGGGTCAACATCCCCTTCTGCCTCGTCGGCCTGCTCCTGGCCTGGCGGATGCTGGTGGGAGGCCCTGGTCGCGACCCGCGCCGCCGCCTCGACATCGTCGGCGTGGTGCTGCTGGTCCCCGGCCTGGTGGGCATCCTGCTCGGGCTCTCCGACTCCGTGCTGCAGGGCGGCTTCGCCCGGACCGACGCCTGGCTCCCGCTCGCTCTGGGCGCCGTCCTCCTCGCCGGGTTCACGGGGTGGGCGCTGCAGCGGCGCGACACGGCATTGGTCGACCTGCGCCTGCTGAAGGTCCGCTCGGTCTGGTCGGGCTCGTCCCTGCTGTTCCTCTCCGGCGTCGTCCTCTACGGCGCGATGCTGCTGCTGCCGCTGTTCTACCAGCAGGTGCGCGGCCTGGACGCGCTCGGCGCTGGTTTCCTCCTGGTGTCGCAGGGGCTCGGCACGCTCGCCAGCCGCGGACTGGTCGGTCGTCTCACCGACCGCATCGGCACCCGCTGGGTCGCCGTCGCCGGCTTCGTCATCGTGACCGTCGGCACGCTGCCGTTCGCCTTCGCGCCCTCGGCCGCGTTCGACCCGCTGCTCATCGTGGCGCTGTTCGTGCGCGGCTTCGGTCTCGGCGCGGTGACCATGCCGCTGATGGTCGCGTCGTACCAGCAGCTCCAGGGCGAGCAGATCGCGCACTCGAGCATCCTCACCAGGACGGCCCAGCAGCTGGGAGGCGCGTTCGGCACCGCCGTGTTCGCGGTGCTGCTTCAGGCGGCGGTGGCGGGAGGCGCGAGCCTCTCCGCGGCGTTCGGCGCGTCGTTCTGGGTGGCGACCGCGCTCACAGCGCTGTGCGTGGCGATCGCCTTCGTGCTGCCCGCGCCGGGAGCGGCCCCCGCGCAGGCCGCCGGTGCTGCCACTCCGCCCGCCCCGGCGACGTCCGGCGCTCCGGCCACCTCCGGCGCCCCGGCCACCGAGGTCAGGGCAGGGTGAGGATCTCCGCCCCGCGCTCGGTCACCACGATCGTGTGCTCGAACTGCGCGGTGATGCTGCGGTCGCGGGTGACGACGGTCCAGTCGTCGTCCCACATCTCCCACTCGTGCGTGCCGAGGGTGAGCATCGGCTCGATCGTGAAGACCATCCCCACCTCCATCACGTCGTGGTACGCCGGCGCCGAGTCGTAGTGGGGGATGATCAGCCCGGAGTGGAAGGAGGCGCCGACGCCGTGGCCGGTGAAGTCGCGCACCACGCCGTAGCCGAACCGCTTGGCGTACGACTCGATCGCCCGCCCGATGATGTTGACCTGCCGGCCTGGCGCGACGGCCTTGATGCCGCGGTTCAGCGCCTCCCGCGTCCGCTCCACCAGCAGCGTCACCTCCTCGGAGGCGGTGCCGGCGATGAAGGTCTGGTTGCTGTCGCCGTGGAACCCGTTCTTGTACGCGGTGATGTCGATGTTGACGATGTCGCCCTCCTCGACCACCGTGTCGTCGGGGATGCCGTGGCAGACGACCTCGTTGACCGAGCTGCAGATCGACTTGGGGTACCCGCGGTAGCCCAGGGTGGAGGGATAGGCGTCGTGCTCGATCAGGAACTCGTGGCCGATCGCGTCGAGCTCCTCCGTCGTCACACCAGGGCGCACCGCCCGGCCGACCAGCTCGATGGCCTGCGCGGCGATCCGGCCCGACTCGCGGATCAGGGCGATCTCGTCGGCCGAGTACACGTCGCCGCGGTCGCTCGGCGTCGGCCCCGGCTTGCCGACGTACTCCGGCCGGCGGATGCGCGAAGGCACGGGACGCCGCGCGCTGACGCGGCCGGGGACCAGGTGACCGGCGGAATCCTTGGGCATAGGATCAAGCTTATGACCGGCGAGAACGACTACGGGATCCAGCAGGATGCCGAGCACAAGTACTGGTACAACATGAAGACCGGCGAGGTGGAGCAGGGTTTCCAGTCGCCGGCCCCGAACCGCGTCGGCCCGTTCGACACCCGCGCCGAGGCCGAGCACGCGCTCGAGAAGCTGCGCGAGAACAGCGCCAAGTGGGCCGAGGAGGACGCCGAGGAGGGTCGCTGAGCCTTCCGCCGATCCGGCCGGGCTGCTAGAAGCTCTGCTCCGCGGTCGGGAACTGCCCGCCCTGCACGTCCTCCTTGTAGGCGCGCGCCGCCTCCGACAGCACGCCCTTCAGGTCGGCATACTGCTTGACGAAGCGCGGGATGCGGCCCGTGGAGAGCCCGGCCCAGTCCGTCCACACCAGCAGCTGGCCGTCGACGTGCGGGCCGGCGCCGACGCCGATCGTCGGGATCCGCAGCTCCTGCGTCACCCGCTGGGCGACGTCGGCGGGCACCATCTCGAGCACGACCGCGAAGGCCCCCGCCGCCTCCACCGCGCGCGCGTCGGCGAGCAGTTTCTCGGCGCCGGCTCCCCGGCCCTGCACGAGGTGGCCGCCGAGGCCGTGCTCGCTCTGCGGGGTGAAGCCGATGTGCGCCATGACGGGGATGCCCGCGTCGACGATCCGGCGGATCTGGTCGGCGCTGCGCTCCCCGCCCTCCAGCTTGACCGCGTGCGCGCCCGTCTCCTTCATGAAGCGGATGGCGGTGTGCAGCGCCTCGCGCGGCCCGTTCTCGTACGAGCCGAACGGCATGTCCGCGACGACGAACGCGCGCTTGACCGCCCGCGCGACGGCCCTGGTCAGCGGGATGAGCTCGTCGACCGTCACCGGGAGGGTCGTGTCGTAGCCGAGCACGTTGTTGCCGGCCGAGTCGCCGACGAGCAGGAAGTCGATGCCCGCCTCGTCGAAGATCTGCGCGGTGAGCATGTCGTAGCTGGTGAGGCCGGTGAAGGGAGCGCCCTCCTCCTTCGCCGCCTGGAAGTGCCGGGTGCGCACGCGCTTCAGCGCCTGCATCGACGGGGTGGCGGGGTGCACGCTCGGCACAGGGGACTGCTCGCTCATGCGCCCCAGTCTAGGGCGGCCGTTCCACTAGTCTGGGAGGGCTGACGAAAGGGGCAGGATGGACAAGCAGCGCGACTTCGTTCTTCGTACGATCGAGGAGCGTGGCATCAAGTTCGTGAGGCTCTGGTTCACCGACGTCGTCGGCACGCTCAAGTCGGTGGCGCTCGCCCCGGCCGAGGTCGAGGGCGCGTTCGCCGAGGGTCTCGGCTTCGACGGCTCGGCCATCGAGGGCCTGACCCGCGCGTACGAGTCCGATCTGCTCGCGCACCCCGACCCCACCACGTTCCAGATCCTGCCGTGGCGGGGGGAGATCGACCCCACCGCGCGCATGTTCTGCGACATCACGACGCCCGACGGCCAGCCCGCCGTCTCCGACCCGCGCAACGTGCTCAAGCGCGCGCTCGAGAAGGCGGCCGACCGCGGCTTCACCTTCTACACGCACCCCGAGATCGAGTTCTACCTGCTCAAGTCGTCGTCGTTCGGCGCGGAGGGGCCGGAGCCGGTCGACTCCGCCGGGTACTTCGACAACGTGCCGGGCGGCACCGCGCACGACTTCCGCCGCCGGTCCGTGCGGATGCTGGAGGATCTCGGCATCTCGGTCGAGTTCAGCCACCACGAGGCCGGCCCCGGCCAGAACGAGATCGACCTCCGCTACGCCGACGCGCTGACCACCGCGGACAACATCATGACCTTCCGCACCGTCATCAAGGAGGTGGCGATCGAGCAGGGCGTGTACGCGACCTTCATGCCCAAGCCGCTCTCCGGCCAGCCCGGCAGCGGGATGCACACCCACATGTCGCTCTTCGAGGGTGACACGAACGCGTTCTTCGAGGCAGGCGCCCAGTACCAGCTCTCGCGCATCGGCCGCCAGTTCATCGCCGGCCTGCTGCGCCATGCGCCCGAGATCACGGCCGTCACCAACCAGTTCGTCAACTCCTACAAGCGCCTGTGGGGCGGCGACGAGGCTCCCAGCTTCGTCTCGTGGGGGCACAACAACCGGTCGGCGCTCGTGCGCGTGCCGCTCTACAAGCCCAACAAGGGCCAGAGCTCGCGCGTGGAGTACCGGGCCATCGACTCCGCCGCCAACCCGTACCTCGCCTTCTCGCTCATGCTGGCCGCCGGCCTCACGGGCATCGAGAACCAGTACGAGCTGCCGCCCGAGGCGGAGGACAACGTCTGGGAGATGAGCGACGCCGAGCGGCGCGCGCTCGGCTACAACCCGCTGCCGGCCAGCCTCGACCACGCCATCTCGCTGATGGAGGACTCGGAGCTCGTCGCAGAGACCCTGGGGGAGTCGGTGTTCAACTACGTGCTCGCCAACAAGCGGCGCGAGTGGGCGCAGTACCGGTCGCAGGTGACGCCGTTCGAGTTGCGCACGAACCTCGAGATCCTCTGAGCCGCGCCTGATCGCCCGAGCGCTGTGAGGAGGCCGACGTCGTGACGCGCGAGAAGCTCCCCCTCACCACGCTCGCGCGTGCGGGCTTCGTCGGGCTGAGCTCGGTGCGCGCCGAGCTGGACGAGCTGGTCGAGCTCACCGGCCTCCCGGTCGACGACCTGCTGCCCGCGCTCTCGGCGGCCGCCGACCCCGACACGGCGCTGGCGCTCATCCTGCGGCTGCTGCGGCACGCGCCCGTGCAGACGACGCGGTACGTGCCCTCGCTCAACGACGCCCGGCGGCTGCTGCGCGTCATCGGAGCGTCGGAGGGCGCTGCCGAGTTCTTCCTGCGGCAGCCGGCCGAGCTCGCGGCCCTCGACTACCCGATCACCGCGCTGCCGACGGCGGAGGAGCTGCGGGCCGACCTGCTCGACAGCGTCGGCGCGGTCGACGGCTTCGCGGCGATCACCGATGAGCCGGCCTGGACGGCCCTCCGCGTCCGCTATCGCCGCCGGCTCGTGCAGCTGGCGAGCTTCGACCTCGAGCAGGAGGACCCGGTCGCCGGGCTCGACGGCGTCGCCGCCGCGCTCTCCGACCTCGCCGCCGCCGCGCTGGAGGCCTCGCTCGCCGTCGCACGCGCGCAGACCGCGGGCGCCGGCCCCGGCCGCTACCCCGAGAAGGAGGTGCGCGCGACGCCGTTCGCCGTCATCGGCATGGGCAAGGCCGGCGCGGGCGAGCTCAACTACGTCAGCGACGTCGACGTGATCTTCGTGACCGAGGGCGTCGAGGAGGCCGGGCTCTCCTCCGGCCGGGCCGTCGACATCGCGACGCGGCTGGCGATGCTCACCATGCGCGGCATCCACGAGCCGGCGATCGAGCCGGGGCTGTGGGAGGTCGACCCGAACCTCCGGCCCGAGGGCAAGGACGGTGCCCTGGTGCGCACCCTCGACTCCCACATCGCCTACTACGACCGCTGGGCGAAGGGATGGGAGTTCCAGGCCCTGCTCAAGGCGCGACCGCTCGCCGGTGACCGCGACCTGGGGGAGCGGTACGTCGCCGCGCTGGCGCCGAAGGTGTGGAGCAGCGCCTCGCGCGAGAACTTCGTCGAGTCGGTGCAGCGGATGCGCGAGCGCGTCACCGAGCACATCCCCGACGACGAGGTGCAGTACCAGCTCAAGCTCGGCCCGGGCGGGCTGCGCGACGTCGAGTTCACCGTGCAGCTGCTGCAACTGGTCCACGGCCAGACCGACGAGCTGGTCCGCCAGCGCGCGACCCTCCCCGCCCTCCGCGCTCTCGCCGAGCAGGGCTACATCGGCCGGGAGGAGTCGGCCGCGTTCTCGCACGACTACCGCACCCTGCGTCTCATGGAGCACCGCCTCCAGCTGCGCCGGCTGTCGCGCACGCACCTCATGCCGCGCGACGAGGGCGACGTGCGCATCCTCGCCAGGGCCACCGGCCTCGCGACCAGCGCCGAGCGGCTGCTGGCGCAGTGGGCGGAGGTCAAGCTGCGGGTCCGCGGGCTGCACGAGCGGCTGTTCTACCGTCCGCTGCTCAGCGCCGTCGCCACCACCTCCGCCGAGGACGCCCGCCTGGGCGGAGGTGCAGAACTGACGAGCGAGCAGGCGGAGGCGCGTCTCGCCGCGATCGGCTTCCGCGACCCGCGGGGCGCCCTCGCCCACATCGCGGCGCTCACCGCCGGCGTCTCCCGCCGCGCCACGATCCAGCGCCACCTGCTGCCGGTGCTGCTGCAGTGGTTCACCGACGGCGCCGACCCGGACTACGGCCTCCTCACCTTCCGCCGGCTCAGTGAGGAGCTGGGCTCGACGCACTGGTATCTGCGGATGCTGCGCGACTCCACCGGCGCCGCCGAGCGGCTGACCCGGGTGCTGTCGGGCTCGCGCTACGCCGGCGAGCTGCTCGGGCGCATCCCCGAGGCCGTCGCCTGGCTGGAGTCGGAGGACGAGCTCCGCCCGCGCTCACCCCAGCTGCTGCGCGAGGAGACGCTCGCGATCCTCGCCAGGCACGCCTCGCCCGAGACCGCCGCGGCCGCGCTGCGGGCGGTACGCCGGCGCGAGGTGCTGCGGCTCGCGTTCTCGGGCATCCTCGGCTTCGCCACCATCGAGGAGCTCGCCCGCGGCCTGACCGACGTCAACGAGAACCTGCTGCAGGGCGTGCTCGCCGCCATCCGCTCCGCCCGCGGCGACGCCGACCGTATCGAGTTCGCGATCATCGGCATGGGGCGGTTCGGCGGGAGGGAGCTCGGCTTCGGCTCGGACGCCGACGTCATGCATGTCTTCCGCCCGCTCGACGTGAACGCCGACGGCGACCCGGTGAACCCGGAGGCCGCACACCGCGCCGCGCTCGCCATCGTCTCCGACCTCAACCGGCTCACCGAGGACAACCGCCTCCCGCTCGACCTCGACATCGGCCTGCGCCCCGAGGGGAAGAACGGGCCGCCCGTGCGCTCGCTGGAGTCGTACCGCGCCTACTACCGCCGCTGGTCGCTGACCTGGGAGGCGCAGGCCCTGCTGCGCGCCCGCGGCGTGGCGGGGGATAGCCCGCTGCTCGACGACTTCACCGCGCTGGCCGACGAGATCCGCTATCCGGTGAGCATCGGCGAGCAGGAGGTGCGCGAGGTCAAGCGCATCAAGGCCCGGGTCGAGAACGAGCGGCTCCCGCAGGGCGCCGACCCGTCCCGCCATCTCAAGCTCGGCCGCGGCTCGCTGAGCGACGTGGAGTGGTTCGTGCAGCTCATCCAGTTGCAGCACGCCGCTGCCATCCCCGCACTGCGCACCACCTCCACGCTGGACGCCCTGGCCGTTGCGGCGGCGGAGGGGCTGGTCGAGCCGGACGACGCCGCGAAGCTCCGCGAGGCGTGGGTGTTCGCCTCCCGCGTCCGCTCGGCGATGACCCTCTGGACGAACAAGACGGCCGACGTCCTCCCCTCCGACCGCGTCGCCCTCGACGGCGTCGCCCGCCTGATGGAGTACCCGCCCGGCTCCGCCTCCCGCCTCGAGGAGGACTACCTCGGCGTCACCCGCCGGGCGCGCGCCGTGTTCGAGCGCGCCTTCTACGGCCCGCCGCAGCGGCCCACGCCGAGCGTGTAGCGGCCTTCGCCGCAGATGTCGGCGGAGTAATGCTCGGGTTTCGGTGAGGTTAAATCGCTTCTCCTCGCCTTGCCGCCTCGGAGCGTGACCCCCAGACTGGGGCCACTCGATCCCCGATGACGTGGATGCGCGACCTTCTCCCGACCGGACTCCCCGACAGGAGGGCACCCATGTCGAACCGATCACTCCGCTTCTGGGCCCGCAACCGCACCAATGCGCGCCTCACGGCCATCGCCGCCTCCGCACTCGTCGTCACGCTCGGCGCGGTGTCGTGGTTCGTCTGGTCGTCTCCCGACAGTCCCGTCCGGGAGGCCGCGGACACAGTGGTGGCTGCGGCCAACCCGCTGACCGCTCAGAACGCCCTGCTGCAGCAGCAGTTGAAGACCGCGAAGGGTCAGGTCGCGTCGCAGAACGGCAAGCTGAAGAACGCCGCGGCCGCAGCCGCCGCCTCCGCCGCCGCGCACGCGAAGCAGGTCGCTTCCCTGCAGCAGCAGCTCGCCCGGACCCAGGACCAGCTGGGCGCCTTGGAGGCGGAGTCCGACACCGGCACCGGCAGCGGCGACAAGGGTTCGAGCGGCGGGAAGGGTTCCGGCTCGAAGACGACGAACGCCACCAAGCCGCCCAAGGTCCCTGCCGCCGGGTCGCCCGGCGGCGACTCCACCCCCGGAGGGACCGAGAAGCCCGACGAGGACCCCGCGGCGGTCATCACCGCGCCGAGCCGCGACTCCCTCCTCCACCCCGAGCACCGCTACTTCGGGATGTACACCGAGCAGGCGCCCTTCAACTGGGCGACCCTCGACGCGACGGCGAAGAAGATCGGCGTCGAGCCCAACGTCGTCGGCTACTTCAGCGGCTGGGACGAGGACTTCCGGGTGAGCGCCGTGCAGCGCGCCTGGCAGCAGGGCCGCCTCCCGCTCATGACCTGGGAGTCGCGCCCGATCGCCGCCGGCAACAACTCCAACAGCGCGCCGGAGTACTCCCTCCCGACCATCATCGGTGGCGGCTTCGACGCCTATCTGCACCAGTACGCGAAGGACATCGTCGCCACGGGCCTCCCGCTCGCCATCCGCCTCGACCATGAGATGAACGGCACCTGGTACCCGTGGTCGGAGCTGAACGGCAGCGGCAAGGCGATCAACGGCAACAACGTGGGCGACTACGTGAAGATGTGGCGGCACGTCCACGACATCTTCCAGGCCGAAGGCGCGAACGCGCTCGTCATCTGGGTCTGGGCGCCGAACATCATCAACAACATGCAGCCGTCCTCGCACACCACGCAGGAGTTCCTGGCCGGCTACTATCCGGGCGACGACTACGTGGACTGGGTCGGCCTGTCGGGGTACCTGCGCCCGCCCTGGCGCGCCGGCAACGACTTCACCGCCGGCTACACCTTCGACCGCAGCCTCGACCAGCTGCGCACGCTGACCAGCAAACCGATCTTCTTGGCGGAGGTGGGAGCCTCGGAGACCGACGGCCACAAACCGGGCTGGGTGAAGACGTTCTTCGAGCAGTTCCACGACTCGAAGAACGCCGACATCATCGGCTTCTCCTGGTTCAGCCTCGCGATCACGAGCTACGTCGGAGGCGAGCGCTCGACCAACGACTGGCGCATCGACTCCCGCTCCGACAGCCTGGCCGCCTTCGCCGAGGGGATCGCCGACCCGGCGGCCGACTTCACCCTGATCCCGGCGGACTAGGCGGGAACGCCCCGAGACCGGCGCGCCGCCGGCGGCCCGACCCCTCCGCCGGCGGCGAGGCCCTTCTCCGCTCCCGCCCTCTCCCGCCTCTGCTCAGAGGCGCGCCTGAAGGGTGCGGATGGCCTCCCCGAGCGTCCCTGTGGTGAGCAGGCCCGTCCCGAGCGGGCCGGACCCGTCTTCACCCAGCTGCGGCAGACGGCGCAGCGCCTCGCGGGCGGAGGGATCGAGCCGGGCGAGCTGCCACTCCAGCTCGGCGTCGAACGCCCCGGGATCGTCGGGCGTGGCGAGTGCCGCCGCTTTCGCCGCATACGCGGCCGCTCCGAGGGCATGCGCTCCCATGTGCGCCACCCCGGATGCCTGCGCGGCGGCCCTGGCCGCGACGGCGCGGCGGTCGGTCGTCGAGCGTCTGCGGAGAGAGGGCCATGCGCTCACTCTTCCACCGCACGCACCGCATCACGCGGGTCACGCGGCCGTGAACGCGGAAGGGCCGCACCCCGAATCCGGGATGCGGCCCTCCTGCTGTGTCGAACCCTGCGGCTCAGACCCCGTAGTACAGCTCGTACTCGAACGGGTGCGGGCGCTGCGCGAGGGGCTTGATCTCCTTCTCGCGCTTGTACTCGATCCACGTCTCGATGAGCTCGGGGGTGAACACGCCGCCCGCGGTGAGGAAGTCGTGGTCGGCCTCGAGCGCGTCGAGGGCCTCGCCGAGCGACGCCGGAACCTGGGGGATGTTCTTGGCCTCCTCGGGCGGCAGCTCGTAGAGGTCCTTGTCGACCGGCTCGTGCGGCTCGATGCGGTTCTTGATGCCGTCGAGGCCGGCCATGAGCTGGGCGGCGAAGGCGAGGTACGGGTTGCCGGAGGCGTCGGGCGCGCGGAACTCGATGCGCTTCGCCTTCGGGTTGGTGCCCGTGATCGGGATGCGGATCGACGCCGAGCGGTTGCCGGCCGAGTAGACCAGGTTGACCGGGGCCTCGAAGCCGGGGACCAGGCGGTGGAACGAGTTCACCGTCGGGTTCGTGAACGCCAGGACGGCCGGGGCGTGCTTGAGCAGGCCGCCGATGTACCAGCGCGCGATGTCGGAGAGGCCGCCGTAGCCCGCCTCGTCGTAGAACAGCGGCTTGCCGTCGTTCCACAGCGACTGGTGGGTGTGCATGCCCGAGCCGTTGTCGCCGAAGAGCGGCTTCGGCATGAAGGTGGCGGTCTTTCCCCACTGCTCGGCCGTGTTCTTGACGATGTACTTGAACTTCAGGATGTCGTCCGCCGCGTGGACCATGGTGTCGAAGCGGTAGTTGATCTCGGCCTGGCCGCCGGTGCCCACCTCGTGGTGCGCGCGCTCGAGGATGAGGCCGGCGTCGATGAGCTTCAGTGAGATGTCGTCGCGCAGGTCGGCCTGCTTGTCGACCGGGCTCACCGGGAAGTAGCCGCCCTTGTACGGGGTCTTGTTGCCGAGGTTGCCGCCGTCCTCCGTGCGGCCGGAGTTCCACGCGCCCTCCTCGGAGTCCACCGCGTAGAAGGAGGAGTGCTGGTTCACCTCGTAGCGCACGTCGTCGAAGATGTAGAACTCCGCCTCCGGGGCGAAGAAGGCCGTGTCGGCGATGCCGGTCGAGGCCAGGTACTTCTCGGCCTTCTTGGCCACCTGGCGCGGGTCCTTCGCGTAGATCTCGCCGTTGCGCGGGTTGTAGATGTCGAAGACCATGATCAGGGTCCGCTCGACTCGGAACGGGTCGATGTAGGCGGTCGAGACGTCCGGGATGAGCTGCATGTCCGACTCGTGGATCGACGCGAAGCCGCGGATCGAGGAGCCGTCGAACAGCTGGCCGACGGAGAAGAACTCCTCGTCGACGGTCGAGGCGGGGATGTTGAAGTGCTGCTGCACACCGGGCAGATCGGTGAAGCGGATATCAAGGAACTTCACGTCGGTGTCCTTGATGAACTTGAGCACCTCGGAAGAATCACGGAACATGCGGAGGACTCCCAATGGCTTGCGGGTGAGCGGCTGCACGTGCAGCCACGATCCACGCTAGGGGGAGGCCGTTTCCCTCCCGTGACGCAAATGTTTCCAGGATGTTACGCGTACCCGGGCCGGGTAGGCTCGACGGGTGCCCCAGAACCCCTCCTCCCGCTCCGGCGACATCGCCCCCAGCCGCTATCCTGGCGAGCGCCTCGGGCTGCCGGAGGCCGGTCCGCGGTCTGTGGGCCGCGCCGGTCGCCGCATCGGCGCGATCGTCGTCGACTGGGCGCTGGCGTCGGTGATCTCGGCCGCGTTCTTCCGCTATGACCCGCTGGCGAACATCCTGATCTTCGCCGTGATGCAGATCGTGTTCATCCCGACGATCGGCGGCAGCATCGGCCACCGCCTGTTCGGGATGCGCGTGGTGCCGATCCGCGGCGGCTGGGTCGGCGTCTGGCGTCCGATCGTGCGCACCGCGCTGCTGTGCGTCGTGATCCCGGCGCTCGTCTGGGACTCCGACCAGCGCGGCTTCCACGACAAGATCGCCGGCACGGTCCTCCTCCGCGCCTGACCCTCCCCGTCGCAAACACGCGAGTACGCAGAAAGTCCGCGGACTCGACGTGAACCCGCGGACTTTCTGCGTACTCGGCTGTTGCCTAGCGGGCCCGCTGCGCCCGCACCTTCATCGGGTCGATGCCCTTCGGGATGGGCATGGCGTTCTCGAGCGACTGGAGGCGGTTGCTGATGGCCAGCACCTCCGCCTTGGTCAGCGTCGGCTTGATCTTGGCCAGCGTGCGCGGGATCTTGTGCAGCGGCACGGAGTCGGCGTCCGGCCCCACGCTGATGGTCGTCACGGGCACGTTCGGCAGCACGCGGGTCACCTTGCGGCGCTCCTCCTCGACCATGCGGCGGGTGCGGGTCTGCGGGCCCTCGCTGATCAGCACGACGCCGCCGCGGCCGGTGGCACGGTAGACCGCGTCCTGCGTCTTGCCGTTGACGGCGACCGGCATCTCCGAGCCGCGCCAGCTGCGCTTCAGCGAGGAGCGCAGGACGGCGCCGACGGCACCCGGCTGGCCCTCGATCTGCGAGTAGGCAGCCCGCTCGGCACGACGGCCGAGGATGATGAGGCCGATCAGCACGCCGGCGAGCACACCCGCGACGATCCACAGCACCATCGTGAAGACGTTGCCGCCGGAGAGGAACACGGCCAGCAGGACGCCCGCGACGATGGGCAGCGCGATGCCGAGGACGATGTACAGCACCGCCCGGTTGTCGTAGCGGCGGGTCATCTGGAAGACCTGCCACATCTGCTTCAGCCGACCGGGCTCCTTGGTGGACTTGTCCTTGCGTGCCATGGTTCCTAGGATACCGGGTCGGCCGCGTCCGGGATGCGCCGTTCGCCGCAGGAAGAAGGGGTTCCGGCGGGAGGGGTGGCGCGGCTCAGGAGACGGCCTGCGCGAACGCCTCCCGCTCCTCGCCGAGGTGCGCGAGCGACTCCGGCAGCGGCCGTCCCTTCGCCGCCATCGAGCGGGCGTACAGCCGCCCGGCCCGGTACGACGACCGCACGAGCGGGCCCGCCAGCACGCCGAGGAAGCCGACCGCCTCCGCCTCCTCCTTCAGCTCGACGAACTCGTCCGGATGCACCCAGCGGGCGACCGGCAGGTGCCGCGGGCTCGGCCGCAGGTACTGGGTGATGGTGAGGATGTCCGTCCCCGCCTCGTGGAGGTCGTGGAGCGCCTGGGTGATCTCCTGCCGCTCCTCGCCCATCCCGAGGATCAGGTTCGACTTGGTGATGAGACCGGCCGCCCCTCCCTGCGTCAGCACGTCGAGCGAGCGCTCGTAGCGGAAGGCGGGCCGGATGCGGCGGAAGATCCGCGGCACCGTCTCCACGTTGTGCGCGAAGACCTCCGGCCGCGCCTCGAACACCTGGCCGAGGTGGTCGGGGTTCCCGGAGAAGTCGGGCACGAGGATCTCGACCCCGGTGCCCGGACTGGCGGCGTGGATGGCGCGGATCGTCTCCGCGTACAGCCACGCGCCCTCGTCGGGCAGGTCGTCGCGGGCCACGCCGGTCACCGTGGAGTAGCGCAGCCCCATCCGCGCGACCGACTCGGCCACGCGCCGCGGCTCGTCGCGGTCGAACTCGGCCGGCTTGCCGGTGTCGATCTGGCAGAAGTCGCATCGGCGCGTGCACTGCGAGCCGCCGATGAGGAAGGTCGCCTCCCGGTCCTCCCAGCACTCGTAGATGTTCGGGCAGCCGGCCTCCTGGCAGACCGTGTGCAGCTCCTCGCCCGTGACGAGCTGGTGCAGCTGGCGGTACTCGGGGCCCATGCGGGCGCGCGTCTTGATCCACGCCGGCTTGCGCTCGATCGGGGTCTCGGCGTTGCGGACCTCCAGCCGCAGCATGCGGCGGCCCTCGGGTGCGGCGGTCATGCGGCGGCTCCTGTCGTGGTGGCGGGCGTGGAGGTGGTGGTGCTGAGGATCTCGGTGCTGAGCGCGGCCTCCAGCGCCTCCGGGATGAAGGGGGCCACGTCCTGAGGGGTGACGGTGGCGCCGGTCTCACGCGAGATCGTGGTCACGCCCGCGTCACGGATGCCGCACGCGACGATCCGCTCGTACGCGTCGGTGCTGTTCGAGCAGTTCAGGGCGAAGCCGTGCATGGTGACGCCCTCGGCGACGCGGATGCCGATCGCGGCGATCTTCTCGTCCTGGCTCCGCGCGCCACCTGCCGGCAGCCACACTCCCGAACGGCCATGCACCTGCACGCCGGCGACGCCGAACCGGGCGAGCACCTCGATCAGCATGGCCTCGAGGCGGCGCACGTACGCGACGACGTCGACCGGGTCGGAGAGCCGCACGATCGGATAGCCCACGAGCTGGCCGGGGCCGTGCCACGTGAGCTTGCCGCCGCGATCGACATCGATCACGGCGGTGCCGTCGGTCGGACGCTCGTCGGGCTCGGTCCGGCGGCCGGCGGTGTAGACGGCCTCGTGTTCGAGCAGCAGGAGGGAGCCGGCCGAGCGCCCGGCGACGACGTCGGCGTGGAGGGAGCGCTGGCGGGCCAAGGCGTCGGGATAGGGGACCGGTGCGCGGAGGCCGGAGGTGTCGACGGTGAGCATGCGACCAGCATATCTGGACTGAGTCTATTAATCGCTTTTCGGTGTCCACAGGGTGGGTGGTGGCGGGCGCTTCTCCACTGATCCTGCGATTGCCTCTCCGCCTCCGAGCCGACGCGCTGAAGTGGAGGCATGAACGTCGATCGCACTACCGGCCAGCCGCCCTCCGCCTTCCGCACACGGGCAGGAGGTGATGCGTTGCGACGCCCGGCAGCCGCGATCGCCGCCGCGAACGGGTGGCGTGCCGAGAGCTGGACGCGCGGGGGAGCGACGCATGGCGAAGCGACGCGCGCCTGGGCCTCTGCGGGCGCGGAGGCCCAGGTGGGCGGGCACGCGCTCGAGGTGATCGGTGACGATCTGACCGCCGGCGCCATCCTCTGGGTGCATACGGAGTCGCTCGCTCACGACGCCGACGCGCGGCGGGCGTCCGATTCGGAGCACATCACCCGGGTGCTGCGCCGGCTGCCGGAGCGAAGGAGCCGAGTCGGACCCGTGCACGCCCTGCTGCTGGAGCGGCCGGGCGGCGGCACCCTGGAGGAACGGCTCGGTGCGGGGCCGCCGCTGCGGGCCGGGGAAGCGGTCACCATCCTTCTCGGCGTCGCGACGGCCCTGTCGGACCTCCACGCCGCCGGCTGGGGAGGCGCGCTGACCCGGCCGGCGTATGTGGCCTTCCGCACGGACGGCTGCCCGGTGCTCGCCTGGCTGGAGCGCCCCGTCCCGTTGGACGACGATGCGGAGGCCGCGGACCGCCGTGCGTTTCGCTCGTTGAGCCGGGCAGTGTGTGACGCGATCCCCGGCGACGAAGGACGCCGCCTGCTCGAGACCGTCGCCGACGTCACGGCGCTACGAGGCTGGGAGCGCCTCCGCGGGGCGCTCCTGCGCGAGGCGCAGCCCGGTGTCGTGAGCGTGCCGGCGCGCGGCCCGCTCGGGAAGGCGCCTCACGCGCGGGCGGACGCTGCCGGGTCGGATGGTGCCGAGACGGACGATCCGCATGAGTATGGTGCGGCGTCGTCTGGCGGGGCGGCGGGCGGCGGCCTCATAACGCCGGCGGACGATCGTCGACCAGCGTGGCCGGAGCGGATGCTGGCGACGATCGAATCCCGCCCGCTTGTGCGCTGGATCCGCGGTGTAAGCGAACGGGTGCGACGAAGACCGGGGTTGATCGTGGTGGCGCTCGCGCCCGCAGCGCTCGCGGGGGCCCTGCTGGTATTGCTGCCGGGGACCGACAGCGGCGCGCACGGATCGCCATCGGAACTGGCCACGTCCGCGTCGGCAGCGGTGGACAGGTCGAACGCGCCGCAGACGCCCTCCGAGCCAATCGCGACGGCGAGCCCACCTTCGCCGCAGTCCCCCTCGCCGGCCTCAGGCTTGTCGACATCGCCCTCGCCGCCAGCGGCCTCGTCGCCGTCGCCTTCGCCAGGCGCAGCCTCGTCGCCGTCGCCCTCCCCGCCTTCAGCGCGGGCGTCCGGCGACACGAGTACTGGCGTGGTGGGGAGGGATCCGCTTCTCGGCGACGATCCGGTGGCGGCTGCGCGCGTGCTCGTGGAAAGGCGCCACGCATGCTTCGCGGCTCGGAGACCGTCGGCCGGGTGTCTGGAGGCGGTAGTGCAGAAGGGGAGCGAGCTGCTTCGGACGGAGGAGGCTGGGCTCGGCGAACGCGGGGCTGCCTCTGCACGCGACTACGGAGCGGCGGACGTCACGCTCGTGCAGCGATGGGCGCGAGCGGCCCTGGTCACGGTCGAGCCTGGCGCGCCCGGCGGGCCAGGCGGACTCGGCGCGCCGGGCTCAGCCGGGTCGATCAAACGCGAACCGGCCTCGCTCCTGCTGGTGAGGGGCGAGGCCGGTTGGCGGTTGCGTGAGGTGTTCCCGTGAGTGGTGTGACGGGACAACTCGCGGCGGGGACTAGATGCCGAGGTTCCCCTCGAAGTCGCCGGCCTCGAGGCGGTTCTTCACGGCCACCAGGAAGCGGGCCGCGTCGGCGCCGTCCACGATGCGGTGGTCGTAGGAGAGGGCCAGGTAGACCGTGGAGCGGATGGCGATCGAGTCCGTGCCGTCCGCCGTGACGACGACCGGGCGCTTGGTCACGATGCCGGTGCCCAGGATGGCGACCTGCGGGAGGAACACCACCGGGGTGTCGAACAGCGCGCCGCGCGAACCGGTGTTGGTCAGCGTGAACGTGCCGCCGGCGAGCTCGTCCGGCTTGAGGCGGTTGTCGCGGGTGCGCTCCGCCAGGTCGGAGATCTGCGCGGCGAGGCCGGCGAGGTCGAGCTCCGAGGCGTTGCGTACCACCGGGGTGAGCAGGCCGCGCTCGGTGTCCACGGCGATCGAGAGGTTCTCGTGGTCCGGGTACACGATGTTGTCGCCGTCGACCGTGGCGTTGATGACCGGGTAGGTCTTCAGCGCCTCGGAGGCGGCCAGGGCGAAGAACGGCAGGAAGGAGAGCTTGACGCCCGTCTTGGCCTGGAAGTCCTTCTTCACGCGGTCGCGCAGGGCGGCCACCTTGGTGACGTCGACCTCGACGACCGACGTCAGCTGCGCGGTCGACTGCATCGAGACGACGGCGCGCTCGGCGACGACCTTGCGCAGACGCGACATCGGCTGGGTGGTGCCGCGCAGCGGCGAGACCTCGGCGACGGGCGCGGCAGCCGGGGCGGCAGCGGACTCGGAGGCGGCGGGCTGAGCGGCGGAGAGGATGTCCTCCTTGCGGATGCGTCCGCCGACACCGGTGCCGGTCACGGTCGACAGGTCGACGCCCTGCTCGTTCGCGAGCTTGCGGACGATCGGGGTGACGTATCCGGCGTTGCCGGCGTGCGCGCCGCCGGCGGCCGGAGCCTGCTCCTGCTGCGCGGGGGCGGCGGCAGCAGCAGCCTGGGCGGGGGCCGGAGCCTCCTGCGCGGGCGCGGCAGCGGGAGCAGCCTGCGCTGGAGCGACGGGAGCAGCCTGAGCCGGAGCAGCCGGCGCGGGGGCGGCGGGAGCAGCCTGCGCCGGGGCGGCCGGAGCCGCCTGCGCGGGGGTCGGAGCCTCCTGTGCAGGCGCAGCGGCCTGGGCCGGAGCCTCCTGGGCCGGAGCCTCCTGGGCGGGAGCAGCAGCGGCGGCCGGAGCCTCCTCAGCAGGCGCAGCAGCGGCCGGCGCTTCGGCGGGCTCCGCCGGAGCGGCCGGCGCCTCGGGCGCCGCCGACTCGGCCGGGGCGGCCTCGGGGGCCGCGGCCGAGCCGGAGCCGTCGCCGATCGTCACGAGCGCGGTGCCCACCTCGACCGTCTCGTCCTCCTGCACCAGGATCGCCTCGATGACGCCCGCGATGGGCGAGGGGATCTCGGTGTCGACCTTGTCGGTCGAGACTTCGAGCAGGGGCTCGTCCACCTCGACACGGTCGCCAACGTTCTTCAGCCAGCGGGTGACCGTGCCTTCCGTGACGCTCTCGCCGAGCGCCGGGAGGCTGACGGATTCGCTCATGAGCTTCTCTCCTTCAAAACCTGATCATTCAGTGGTTGTCGGGCCGCGCGTGCGGCCGGCGGACTTAGAGGGTGTGCAGCGGCTTTCCTGCGAGGTACAGGAACGCCTCGCCCATCGACTCGTTCTGCGTCGGGTGCGCGTGGATGAGCGGGGCGATGTCCTCGGGGTACGCCTCCCAGTTCACCGCGAGCTGGGCCTCGCCGATCAGCTCGCCGACGCGGGCGCCGATCATGTGGACGCCGACCACGGGGCCGTCGTTGACGCGCACGACCTTGACGGAGCCGTTGGTGCCGATGATCTCGCTGCGGGCGTTGCCCGCGAGGCTGTAGTCGTAGCTCGTCACCTTGTCGGCGCCGTACTGCTCGACGGCCTTGGCCTCGGTGAGGCCGATCGACGCGACCTCGGGGTCGCAGTAGGTGACCTTGGGGATGTTGACATCCGGGATGACGATCGGGTTCAGGCCCGCGATCTCCTCGGCGACGAAGATGCCCTGCTGGAAGCCGCGGTGGGCGAGCTGCAGGCCGGGGACGATGTCGCCGACCGCGTAGACGCCGGGGACGCTGGTCTGCAGGCGCTCGTCGGTGATGACGAAGCCGCGGTCCATGGTGACCCCGACCTCCTCGTAGCCCATGCCCTGGGTGAGCGGGCCGCGGCCGACGGCGACGAGCAGCAGCTCGGCCTCGACGGTGTCGCCGTTCTCGAGCGTGATGACCACGCCGTTGTCGTCCTGGGTGACCCCGGAGAACCGGACGCCGAGGCGGTAGTCGATGCCGCGGCGGCGGAACTGGCGCTCCAGCTGCTTGCTGATGGCCTCGTCCTCGTTGGGGACCAGGTGCGGGAGGGCCTCGATGATGGTGACCTCGGCGCCGAACGACTTCCAGACGCTGGCGAACTCGACGCCGATGACGCCGCCGCCGAGCACCGCGACCTTGCGCGGCACGAAGTCGAGCTCGAGAGCGTGCTCGCTGGTGATGACGCGGCCGCCGATCTCGAGGCCGGGGAGGCTGCGGGAGTAGGAGCCGGTGGCGAGGATGACGTTCTTGCCGACGATCGTGTCCTCGCCGACCTGCACGGTGGTGGGGGAGACCAGGCGGCCCTCGCCCTCGATCGTGGTGATGCCGCGGGCCTTCACGAGGCCCTGCAGGCCCTTGTACTTCTTGGCGACGATGCCGCGGCGGTACTCGGACACGCCGTTGATGTCGACGCCCTGCAGCTCGGTGACGATGCCGAACTTCGACGACTCGCGCGAGTAGTCGGCCACCTCGGCCGCGTGCAGCAGCGCCTTGGTGGGGACACATCCGCGGTGGAGGCACGTGCCGCCGACCTTGTCCTTCTCGATCAGGCCGACGGTGAAGCCGAGCTCGGCTGCACGCAGCGCTGCCGCGTAGCCTCCGCTTCCACCACCGAGCACGACAATGTCAAAGTTCTGCTCAGACACCCAGCTACTCCCTCGCGCATCCCAGGATTCGTGACACGATCCCGCCGCGAGGGGTGCCTCGCGGCAGGCGTTGCTAACGGCGAGATTTTCTCGCCCATACGACCCTACTACTTCCGCGAAATGTCCTCGGCCAACCGCAGGAGCGCCCGTACGCTGACGGCGGACGGGCCCTTGCCGGTGAAGCCGTAGGGAGCAGCGGGGCCCTTCGCGGGGCCGGCGATGTCGAGGTGCGCCCACGGGATGCGCGGCGCGTCGTCCGCGTCGCCGGCGCGGCCGACGAACTCCTGCAGGAAGACGCCGGCCAGCAGCATCCCGCCCGCGGTGTTGCCCGGGTTGGCGTTGGCGATGTCGGCGACGTCGGAGTTGATGTTCGCACGCAGCTCGCCCGGCAGCGGCATGGGCCAGAGCAGCTCGCCGCTCGCCTTCGCCGCCGCGACGACGTCGGCGACGAGGTCGTCAGAGCCCATCACCGGCACGTAGCGGGTGCCGAGCGCGACCATGGCGGCGCCCGTCAGCGTCGCGACGTCGACGATCGCGTCGGGCTGCTCCTCGCTCGCGGCGACGAGGCCGTCGGCGAGCACGAGGCGACCTTCGGCGTCCGTGTTCAGCACCTCCACGGTGCGCCCGCCGCGCATGCGCAGCACGTCGTTGGGCCGGATCGCCGACCCGGACGGCATGTTCTCCGCCAGGCACAGCCATGCCGTGACGCGCACGGGGAGCGCGAGCCGCGCCGCGGCCAGCGTGACGGCGAGCACGGTCGCGGCCCCGGTCATGTCGTACTTCATGCCGACCATGCCCGACGGCGGCTTGAGGGAGAGGCCGCCCGAGTCGAACGTGATGCCCTTGCCCACCAGCGCGAGGTGGCGCGTTGCCCCGCTGGGGGCGTACTCCACCTTCACGAGGCGCGGCGGACGGGTGGAGCCCTGGCCGACGCCGAGGATGCCGCCGAAGCCGTCGGCCGCGAGGCGCTCCTCGTCCCAGACCGTCAGGGTGACAGGGAGGTCGCCGGCAGCCTCCTGCGCCCGCTCGGCGAACGACTGCGGGTAGAGGTCGATCGCCGGCGTGTTGACGAGGTCCTTGACGAGTGCCGCGGCCTCGGCGACGGCGCTCGCGCGGGCGACGAGCGCGTCGGCGTCCTCTGCGGCTCCCAGCACGTCGATCGATGCGACGGGCGCCTTGACCCCGGGGAGGCTCTTCTCGCGGTACTCCGTGAAGGCGTAGGAGCCGAGCGCCGCGCCCTCGAGCACGGCGCCGAGCGCGGTGCCGCCCTCTGCGGGCAGGTCGAGAGCCACAGCGCCGACACCGGCGAGCTGCCGCACCGCGCTGCCCGCCGCGTAGCGGAGGGCGTCGTCGTCGAGCTCCTCCGGCAGGCCGATGACCGCCAGGGCGGGGCCGTCCGCCGCCCCGGGCAGCCGCACCAGCTCGTCGCGACCGCCGCCGAAGCCGACGGCGCGCAGCTGCGCGGCCACGGCCTCCGCATCGACGGAGGGGGAGGACGATCCGCCCGCCTGCCCGCTCAGCACTGTGACGGCGTCGCGCTGCACGCGCGCGCCGAGCACGAGGACCTCGGCGGAGGGGGAGGGGGCGGACGAGAGCGAGAGCGCGGGAGTCGTCATGCTCCGACCATAACCGCTGACCCGCCGCGGCCCCGTCCTGGCTGTTCGCTGTGGGCGTGCCGGGACCCGCCGCGTTCTGACGCCCTCGCCGCCCGGTCGTCTTAGAGTTGGAACATGCGAGACCCCGGCGAACTGTTCGAGCTCAATCCGGCCGTCACGGTACCGGCCGGGCTCCCGCTCGTCGCGGGGCTGACCGGGTTCGCGGACGCGGGCGCCGGCGTCACGCAGCTCGGCACCTATCTTCTCGGCACGCTCGACAGCGAGGTCGTCGCGACGTTCGACGCCGACATCCTGCTCGACTACCGGGCGCGTCGCCCGCTCGTCTACTTCGACCGCGACCACCTGGCCGACTACACCCCGCTCACGCTGAAGCTGTACCTCGCCTACGACGAGCTGCGTCAGCCGTTCCTCTTCCTCAGCGGGTTCGAGCCCGACTTCCGCTGGGAGGCGTTCAGCGAGGCCGTGCTGGGGCTGATCGACCGGTTCCGGGTCGGCACCGTGACGTGGGTGCACTCGATCCCGATGCCCGTCCCGCACACCAGGCCCATCGGCGTCACGGTCAGCGGCAACCGCTCCGACCTGATCGAGACCATGTCGATCTGGAAGCCGCAGACCCAGGTCCCGTCGAACGCCCTGCACCTGCTGGAGTACCGCCTCCAGCGGCTGGAGCACCCCACGGCCGGCTTCGTCCTCCTGATCCCGCACTACCTCGCCGACACCGAGTACCCCGCAGCGGCCATCGCCGGGCTCGACGCGATCAGCGCGGCCACCGGGCTCATCTTCCCGACCGACCGGCTCCGCCAGGAGGACCGCGACTTCGTGGCCAACATCGACGAGCAGGTCGCCGGCAACGCCGAGCTGGGCCGCCTCGTCGGCACGCTGGAGGAGCGGCACGACTCCTACATGGAGGACACGCAGCTGCGCTCCCCGCTCACGGACCGCGACGGCGAGCTGCCGACCGCCGACGAGATCGCGGCCGAGCTCGAGAACTTCCTCGCCTTCCGCCGCCACGGCGACGAGGAGAACGGCCGCGGCGACCGCTAGCCGAGCGCCTGCGCCCGCGACCCGTCCGGCCCCCGTCGCGGGCGGGTCTACGCTCGAAGAGTGAATTCGCGTCGTTCCTGGGTCATCTTCGGGATCGGCGTCTTCGCCTACCTGGTGGCGGTCACCCAGCGCACGACCATCGGCGTCGCGGGCGTCGCTGCGACCGAGCGCTTCCACAGCTCCGCCTCCGTGCTGTCCACGCTCGCAGTCGTGCAGCTCATGGTCTACGCGGCGATGCAGATCCCGGTCGGCGTGCTGATCGACCGCATCGGCTCGCGCGTGCTCATGGCGGTCGGCACCGCGCTCATGGTGATCGGCCAGGTGACCGTCGCGTTCGCGCCGACCATCGGCATCGCGATCGTCGGCCGCATCCTCGTCGGCGTCGGCGACGCCACCGTCTTCACGTCGCTCATGCGGCTGGTGAACTCGTGGTTCCGCGGGAGGATCGTGCCCCAGCTCTCGCAGTGGATCGGCAACATCGGCCAGCTCGGGCAGGTGCTCTCGTCGATCCCGTTCGCGCTGCTGCTGCACCAGGCCGGCTGGACGGTCGCCTTCCTGAGCGCCGCCTCCCTGTCGGTCGTCGCGCTGGTCGGCATCCTCGCCGCCATCGCCGACCGTCCCGTCGGCTCGACCGAGGGCCCGCGCCCGGCGACGTGGGCCGACTCCATGCGCCAGCTGCGCATCAGCCTCGCCCGCCCCGGCACGCAGCTCGGGTTCTGGTCGCACTTCGTGACCCAGTCCTCCGGCACCGTGTACAGCCTCATGTGGGGCCTGCCGTTCATGGTGTACGCCATCGGCATCGACCCGGCGGAGGCGTCGGGGCTGCTGATCGTGTCGGTGCTCGCCGGCCTCGTCTCCGGCCCGATCCTGGGCCTGCTGACCGCGCGGTTCCCACTGCGCCGCAGCAACCTCGTGCTCGGCATCGTCGGCATGATGGCGGTCGTCTGGACGGTGGTGCTGCTGTGGCCGGGCACGCCGCCGGACTGGCTGATCATCGTGCTGCTCGTCGCGATCGGCGTCGGCGGCCCCGGGTCGCTCATCGGCTTCGACTTCGCCCGCACCTTCAACCCGCTGCACAGCCTCGGCTCCGCCAACGGCATCGTGAACGTGGGAGGCTTCCTCGCGAGCTTCGTCATGATGTTCCTGATCGGGGTGGTGCTCGACCTGGAGGACACCACCGGTGCCGGGCCCGGCTCGCTCTACGCCTTCGATCACTTCCGCTGGGCCTTCGCCGTGCAGTACGTGATCATCGGCGCGGGCGTCGGCTTCCTGCTGCACGCCCGGCGCCGCACGCGCCGCCGGCTCAAGCAGGACGAGGGAATAGATGTGGCCCCGCTCTGGGTTGCACTGGTAGACGCATGGCGGAGGCGAGGCGATCGCACGGCGCAATAGGGGGTGCCGGAGGAGGTCGTCTGATCCGCGATCACGAGCGTCCTGCCGAGTCCCCGGCCATGGTCGGGGATCCCTGGGGGATGTGCGATAATTGGAGTCTGGACCCGTTCATATCCTGAGGGTCGGAGCATTCGATGGTGCCCGACGCTGTACCGCAGGACTTGACTCGGGTCTTAGTAATGTCCGCACGCAACCTCAGCCAGGCCAGGACGCCCGGGGATCCGGCCCACCGCCTGGTATGAAAGGTGTTCACATGGCAACCCGTGCAGCAACCAAGGCCCGCGAGGCCGCCGCGGTCGACGAGACCGTGACGGACGACGCGGCCACGACGCCTGCCGCCACGAAGACGGCGACGAAGGCGACGGCCGCCAAGACCGCGAAGGCGACGAAGCCGGCCGCGAAGAAGGCCGCCAAGGGCTCGACCAAGGGCAAGGGCCGTGCGGCGGACGAGGACGACGACGAGATCGACGACGACGCCGAGGTCGAGATCGACGAGGAGGAGACGGCCGAGGGCGACGACGAGTCCGAGGCGACCGACGCCGAGGCCTCCGACGACGACGCCGAGACGACCGAGGCCGAGGGCGCCGCTCCTGCGGCCGCCGCTCCCGCAGCCGAGGAGCAGCTCCCTCAGGACGCCCTCGTGCTCCGCGCGGTCGACGAGGAGGACGACATCCCCGTCTACTCCACGACGATCACCGGCGCCACGGCCGACCCGGTCAAGGACTACCTCAAGCAGATCGGCAAGGTCCCGCTGCTGAACGCGGCGGAGGAGGTCGAGCTCGCGATGCGGATCGAGGCCGGCCTGTTCGCCGAGGACAAGCTCGCCAACACGCCCAACCTCACCAAGGAGCTCGAGCGCGAGCTGAAGTGGGTCGCCCGCGACGGCCAGCGCGCCAAGAGCCACCTGCTCGGCGCCAACCTGCGCCTCGTGGTGTCGCTCGCGAAGCGCTACACCGGCCGCGGCATGCAGTTCCTGGACCTGATCCAGGAGGGCAACCTCGGTCTCATCCGCGCGGTCGAGAAGTTCGACTACACCAAGGGCTTCAAGTTCTCCACGTACGCCACCTGGTGGATCCGCCAGGCGATCACGCGCGCGATGGCGGACCAGGCGCGCACCATCCGCATCCCGGTGCACATGGTCGAGGTCATCAACAAGCTCGCCCGCGTGCAGCGCCAGATGCTGCAGGACCTGGGCCGCGAGCCCACCCCCGAGGAGCTGTCGAAGGAACTCGACATGACCCCGGAGAAGGTCATCGAGGTGCAGAAGTACGGTCGTGAGCCGATCTCGCTGCACACCCCGCTCGGTGAGGACGGCGACAGCGAGTTCGGCGACCTGATCGAGGACACCGAGGCGGTCGTCCCGGCCGACGCGGTGGGCTTCACCATGCTGCAGAAGCAGCTGGAGAGCCTGCTCGACTCGCTGTCCGAGCGCGAGGCGGGCGTGATCCGCATGCGCTTCGGCCTCGGCGACGGCATGCCCAAGACCCTCGACCAGATCGGCGACACCTTCGGCGTGACGCGTGAGCGCATCCGCCAGATCGAGTCGAAGACGATGGCGAAGCTGCGCCACCCGTCCCGCTCGCAGTCGCTCCGCGACTACCTCGAGTAAACCGGTGCGCTACCGACTGGCGGTCCTCGCCGGCCGCCTCGCCCGCGCGCTCCTGCGCCTGCGGGGAGGCGGCTCGGCGGTCCCGGGCCGGGTCGCGCTCGCGATCGCACCGAGGTTCCTGGAGCGTGCGGTCAGCCGGCTGCCGCTCGGCGTCGTCTTCGTCTCCGGCTCGAACGGCAAGTCGACGACGACGAACATGCTCACCGCGATCCTGCGCGAGCACGGCCTCAACGTCTTCACGAACCCCTCCGGTGGCAACCTGCCGCAGGGGATCGCCTCCGCCCTCCTCGCCGACGTGCCGCTCGACGGCTTCGTGCGCGGTGACGTGGGCGTCATCGAGGTCGACGAGGCCTACGGCGTCGACCTCGCGACGGTGCTGAAGCCGCGCGGCTCCCTGCTCCTCAACGTCCAGATCGACCAGCTCAACCGGTTCTTCGAGCCGACGCGCGTGATCGGGATGCTGCGCACGATCGCCGACCGCTCGTCCGAGTTCGTCGTCGTGAACGCCGACGACGACAGCCTGGCGGGGGTGGGAGCCGAGCTCGCCGCCGCCGGAGGCGACGTGACGACCTTCGCGGTCGCCCCGTCGCTGATCGAGGCGTCGCCCAACGGCCTCGCCAACGTGCAGGACCTGTCGGGACGCGTGACGGCGACCCTCCCGGTCCCCGGCGTGTTCGTCAGCAAGCTCGAGTCTCAGAGCGCCGAGCTGACCATCGGCGGGGAGCAGGTGCGCATCGGCCTGCCCGCGCGCGGCCTGCACTACGCGGTCGACGCCGCCGGCGCGACCGCGATGGCCAGGCGCCTCCTCGGCGAGGCATTCCGTCCGACGGCCGTGGTCGCCGCGATGGCCTCGCTGCGCACGGTGTACGGCCGTGGCGAGACCCTGCGGGTCGGCGACGAGGACATCGAGATCATCATGATGAAGAACCCGCCGAGCCTGCAGCTCAACCTCGACTACCTGAGCGAGCCGCCGGAGCAGGTGTTCGTCTCGGTCGACGAGGGCACGCCCGACCCGTCCTGGGTGTACGACATCGACCTCTCGAAGCTGACCCACGTCGACGTCGTCTCCGGCACGAAGGCATGGCAGTTCGCGACCCGGTTCGCCTACGCGGGCATCGAGGTCGACCAGGTGGTGCCCGAGCTGAAGCCGGCGCTGAACGCGTTCCTCGCGCTGCCGAAGCCGGCCCGCGGCACCAAGACCATGATCGTCAACTACGAGCAGATGATGCTGATCCGCAAGCAGCTCGGGTTCCTCGACCTGGAGGGCGGCGAGCGATGAGCGTGCTCCGCATCCTGCACCTGTACTCGCGTGAGCTGGGCATCAACGGCGACGCGGGCAACGTGACCGCCCTCGCCGAGCGCGCCCGCTGGCGCGGCATCGACGCCGAGGTCGTGCACCACGCTCCCGGCGCCGAGCTGCCGGCAGGCGTGGACATCGTGCACATCGGCTCCGGCCCGCTCTCAGCCCAGCGGGCCGTCCACCAGGACGTGCTCGCGATCGCGCCCCGGCTGCGCGAGTGGCGCGACGCCGGCGTGCCGATCCTCGCGATCGCAGGAGGCTGGCAGCTGCTCGGCCGCGAGCTGGTCACGCCCGAGGGCGAGACGCTGGCGGGGGCGGAGGTGTTCCCGACGCGTGCGACGCTCTCGGCGAAGCGCCATGTCGGAGAGATCGTCGTGCGGCTCACCGACGGCACCACGCTGGCCGGCTTCGAGAACCACTCGGCGACGACCGAGCTGGAGGGCGCGGAGGCGCTGGGCCGCGTGGTCAGCGGCACCGGCAACGGCGGTGGCCAGGAGGGCGTGGTCGTCGGCTCGGCCATCGGCACGCACCTGCACGGCCCCGTGCTCCCGATGAACCCGGTCCTCGCCGACCGCATCCTCGGCACCGCGCTGCGCGGCGAGGTCGCACCGGTCGCGCAGACCGAGCGCGTCGACCGCTACGCGACCAACGCGCGGCGCGCGATCGCGGAGCGCCTGGGCGTCTCGCTGTAGAGCGTCTCGCTGGAGGGCGTCTCGCTGGAGGGCGTCGGACCGCGTGCCGGAGCGTCAGCCGACGTAGACGCGCGGCACCCGCGCCGTGACGCCGGTCACCATCTCGTCGGCGATCGTCTCGGCCCAGTCGGCGTACTGCTCGGCCGTGACCTCGCCGGAGGCGCCCGAGCCGAACAGGATGGCCGTGTCGCCCACGCTCACGCGCTGGTTGCCGACATCGACCAGCATCGCGTCCGCCTCCACCGCGATCACCGGGCAGCGGCGACCGTTCAGCTGAACCGCGGACTTGGCGATCCCGAGGGTCGGGACGCCGTCGCCGTAGCCGATCGCCAGCCGCGCGTGCGTAGTGCCGCCGACGTGGACCTCCACGACCGGAGCCTCCAGCCGCATCACCGGGATCAGGCCCAGCTCGGTGCCGGTGGTGTCGTCGAAGGGGGAGTAGCCGTAGGCGGCGATGCCGAACCGGACGAGGTCGAAGCGCGCCTCCGGCATCCGGATGCCGGCCGAGCTCGCCGCGAGGTGCAGGATCTCGAACCGGGCGCCGCGCGCCTCCGCCTCGGCGACGGCGTCACGGAACTCGGCGAGGGCGGCCTCGTCGTCCGCGATGGAGGCGTCGGCGAGGTGCGACCAGGCGGCGCGGAGGCGGACGACGCCGCGCTCCTGCAGGGCGAGCGCCGCATCCACGAGACGGGGCCACTCCTCGCGGGTGGCACCGTTGCGGCTGAGGCCGGTGTCGACCTTGAGGTGCACGACGGCCGGGCGGTCCGCTCCGGCGGCGGCGATCGCCTCCAGTTGCCAGACCGCGGAGATGCCGAGCTCGATGTCGTGCTCGATCGCGGCCCGCCATTCGGTGTCCTGGCCGTGCAGCCAGGCGAGGATGGGGACGCGGATGCCCGCGCGGCGCAGCACGAGCCCCGCCGGGACCTCGAGCACCGCGAGCGAGGTCGCTCCCGCCTCCAGGCCGGCCTCGGCGATCGGCAGCAGGCCGTGGCCGTAGGCGTCGGCCTTGACGGCGAGCATCGTCTCGGCGGGAGCGGCGATCGCGGCGAGGTGCGCCACGTTGCGACGCAACGCGGCGAGGTCGATCACGGCGCGGGGGAGCGGCTCGGCGACGGCGTCGACGATCGTCATGCGGTGTGCACCCTCTCGATCCGCCGGCCCAGCCGGCTCGTGATGACGGGAGCGGCGACGCCGAGGGCGTCCGCCCAGTCGAGCACGGTCGGCTCGCCGCGCGCGGGGTCGCCGAAGAGAACGACCGGGTCGCCGGGCGCCGCCTCGCCGTCGCCGATGTCGATGACGAACTGGTCCATCGCGATGCGGCCGGTCACGCGGCCGCGCGTGGCCCCGACCTGAACGGGCGCCTTGTTGGAGGCGACGCGGAGGATGCCGTCGGCGTAGCCGAGACCGACCAGCACGAGCGTGGTCGGGTGCGAGGTGCGGTACGTGTACCCGTACGAGACGCCGCGATGCGCGGGAACGCGCTTGACCGCGACCACCTCTGCTTCGAGCCGCATGACCGGCGGCGTCTCGCGAGCGGGGTCGAGGCCGAAAAGCTCCGGGCCGAGCACGGTGCGGCCGGCCGGGAGCGAGCCCCCGGCTGCGACCCGTGCGGGCACGGGGATGCCGTCGTCCGCGAGTGCGGCGGCATCCTCCACCCGGGAGACGAGAAAACCGCCGGCCCCCGCGTCGGTCAGCGCACGTGCCACGGGGATGAGCCCGTGGCCGTACGCGTCGGCGCGGAGGTCGGCGGTGCAGTCGGGAAGCGGTGCGCCGAGGCGCTTGGCGGTGGAGCGGATGGCGGCGAGGTCGACGAAGGCGCGCCTGCGCACGCCCGGTGCCGGTGGCATCGTCCTGTCAGCTCCGTCTCGGCCGGCGGATCGGTCGCGGCCGCGTTACGCGCGCTGCTCTTCGAAGAGACGAGCCGTCTCGTCGTGCCAGCTGTGAGCGATCTGGGACAGCTTCTCCTGGTGCTTCTTGCCGTGGTGGGCGCAGAACAGGAGCTCGCCGTTGTTCACGACGACGCGGATGTAGGCCTGGGCCCCGCAGCTGTCGCAACGGTCGGCCGCCGTCAGTTGCGGCCCCGATGCGAGCTCGTCCACGGCACCGTTCTCTGTGGTGATCGTCGACATGTGATGCTCCTTCCAGTCGCAACCAGTGAATCGGTACGTCTATAGAACCACGGATGCCGGGCAACAAGGCGCGTATTAGCTGTCATTTCGCTCAACGCGGAAGACGCGCGGCCCCGCCCGCGGGTCGTGCGGGAGCATACAGCCGGACTGCTTACGCTGGAGGAAGCATGTCGTCCGCACCGCGCGGACCAGGAACACAAGGAGCGCTCGTGGCGAGCTCAGACTATTCGGCCAGGCACCTCTCGGTGCTGGAGGGGCTGGAGGCGGTGCGCAAGCGCCCGGGCATGTACATCGGCTCGACCGACTCCCGCGGCCTCATGCACTGCCTCTGGGAGATCATCGACAACTCGGTCGACGAGGCGCTCGCCGGTCATGGCGAGGCCATCGACGTGGTGTTGCACGCCGACGACAGCGTGGAGGTCATCGACCGCGCCCGCGGCATCCCCGTCGACGTCGAGCCCAAGACCGGGCTGACCGGTGTGGAGGTCGTGTTCACCAAGCTGCACGCGGGCGGCAAGTTCGGCAGCGGCTCCTACGCCGCGTCGGGCGGGCTGCACGGTGTGGGCGCCTCGGTCGTCAACGCGCTCTCCGAGCGGCTCGACGTGGAGGTCGACCGCGACGGCAAGACGTACGCCATGTCGTTCCACCGCGGCGAGCCGGGCACCTTCGACGACGGCGGCGGCGCGCCGGGACCGGACAACGCCTTCTCGCCGTTCGTCAGCGGCAGCGAGCTGCGCGTCGTCGGCAAGGTCAAGAAGGGCGTCACCGGCACCCGCATCCGCTACTGGGCCGACCGCCAGATCTTCACCAAGGGCGCCGAGTTCTCGGTCGACGACCTGGTTGGCCGCGCGCGCCAGACCGCCTTCCTCGTGCCGGGCCTCGCCATCACCATCGAGGACAAGCGCACTCCGGAGGGCGAGTCGACGACCTTCCAGTACCAGGGCGGCATCTCGGAGTTCGTCGACTTCCTGGCGCCCGACAGCCCGATCACCGACACGTGGCGGCTCACCGGAGAGGGCCACTTCACCGAGACCGTCCCCGTGCTGTCCGACAGCGGCGCGATGGTGCCGACCGAGCTGCGCCGCGACTGCCAGGTCGACATCGCGCTGCGCTGGGGCACCGGCTACGAGACGGTCATGCGCAGCTTCGTCAACATCATCGCCACGCCCAAGGGCGGCAGCCACCAGGCCGGCTTCGACCAGGGGCTGCTGAAGTTCCTCCGCCAGCAGGTCGAGCTGAATGCACGGCGATTGAAGGCCGGCAACGACAAGCTGGAGAAGGACGACGCGATGGCAGGCCTCACCGCCGTGCTGACCGTCCGCCTCCCGGAGCCGCAGTTCGAGGGGCAGACCAAGGAGATCCTCGGCACGCCCGCTGTGCGCGCGATCGTGGCGCAGGTGGTGCAGAAGGCCCTCGCGGAGCGGTTCTCGTCGACGAAGCGCGACGACAAGGCGCAGTCGGCGCTCGTCCTCGACAAGGTCGTGGCCGAGATGAAGTCGCGCATCTCCGCCCGCGCCCACAAGGAGACGCAGCGCCGCAAGAACGCGCTCGAGACCTCCTCCCTCCCCGCGAAGCTGGTCGACTGCCGCTCGAACGACGTGGCCAACAGCGAGCTGTTCATCGTGGAGGGCGACTCGGCCCTCGGCACCGCCCGCCGGGCGCGGGACAGCGAGTACCAGGCCCTGCTGCCCATCCGCGGCAAGATCCTCAACGTGCAGAAGGCGTCGGTGTCGGACATGCTGTCCAACGCCGAGTGCGCCGCGATCATCCAGGTGATCGGCGCGGGCTCCGGCCGCAGCTTCGACCTGTCGGCGGCGCGCTACGGCAAGGTCATCATCATGAGCGACGCGGACGTCGACGGCGCCCACATCCGCACGCTGCTGCTCACGCTGTTCTTCCGGTACATGCGGCCGATGATCGAGGAGGGCCGTGTCTTCGCAGCGGTCCCGCCCCTCCACCGGGTGGTCGCGATCAACCCCGGCTCGAAGCCGAACGAGACGATCTACACGTACTCGGAGGCGGAGCTGCAGGCGGTCCTCGCCGACCTCAAGAAGCGCGGCAAGCGCTACCAGGAGCCGATCCAGCGCTACAAGGGCCTCGGCGAGATGGACGCGGATCAGCTGGCGACGACGACGATGGACCGTGCCCACCGCACCCTGCGCCGCGTGCGGGTGCCCGACGCGGAGTCGGCCTCGCGCGTGTTCGAGCTGCTCATGGGCAACGAGGTCGCGCCCCGCAAGGAGTTCATCATCGCGGGGGCCGACGACCTGAGCCGGTCGCGCATCGACGCCTGATCATCCGTTTGACGCAACACGCCGCCTGACCGATCGGTCAGGCGGCGTGTTGCGTCACACGGTTCGGGGAGTTCAGGAGATGCGGCGGCCGATCGAGCCGACCACCATGTCGAGCGGGGTGCCGGAGGCGTCGCGGCGGGCGCCGCCCTCGGGGAGCGTCCGCGCGACCCCGTCCGGGGCGACCGCGTGCGCGGGGGCCGGGCCGGCCCAGGCGAGGACCAGCTCGCTCTCGCCCTTGAGGAAGCGCTGGGCGCGGACGCCGCCCGTTGCGCGGCCCTTGGCCGGGAACTCGGCGAAGTCGCTCACCTTGCCGCTGCCGGGGTCGGCTCCGGGGAGCGTCGCGTCGCTCGCCGCGATCGTCACGACCACGGCCTCCTCCTTGTGGCCGGCCGGCACCGCGCCGAAGTAGATGGCGCGGGCGTCGGCTCCGAGGTTGATGCCGGCCATGCCACCGGCGGCGCGGCCCTGCGGACGCACCGAGGCGGCGGGGAAGCGGAGGAGCTGCGCGTCGCTCGTGACGAACACCAGCTCGTCCGTATCGTCGCCCTGCAGCGCGCCGACCACTTCGTCGCCGGCCTTGAGCGCGATGATCTCGAACTCGGGCTTGTTGGCCCAGTCGCCGGGGACGACGCGTTTCACGACGCCCTGGCGGGTGCCGAGCGCGATACTGCGCTGCGCCTCCAGCGACACGATGGCGAGGATGCGCTCCTTCTTGTCGGGGAGCGCCAGGTAGTCGCCGATCTTCACGCCCGCGCCGAGCTGGATGGAGTTGACCGGCGCCGCGGGCAGGTCGACGGGAGAGAAGCGCAGCAGCCGGCCCTTGTTCGTGACGGCGCCGATCTCGGCCCGGCTCGACGTGTCGAGCTGCGACAGGATCGCGTCGTGCTTGCTGCGGCGGGCCGGTGGCTGGATGCGGTCGAGGCCCGCGTCCTCCCCGGCTCCGGTGTCGACGCGGAGGATGCGGCCCGTCGTCGACAGGTACACGCGGCACGGGACGTCGGCGACCTCCAGCTGCACCTGCGCCTTGCCGCGCCCGGCGGTCGCGATCGACGGCTTCGCCTCGGTGAGGAGGGTGCGGCGGGGCGTGCCGAAGCGCACGGCCACCTGCTCCAGCTCGTCGGAGACCAGCTGGTTGATGCGCTGGCGGCTGGCGAGGATCTCCTCCAGCTCGGCGATCTCGGCCTTCAGCTGGTCGCGCTCCGTCTCGAGCTCGATGCGCGAGAACTTCGTGAGCCGGCGCAGCCGCAGCTCGAGGATGTAGTCGGCCTGCAGGGTGCTCAGGTCGAACACCTGCATGAGGCGCGTGCGGGCCGCATCGGTGTCGTCGGAGCTGCGGATGACCTGGATGACCTCGTCGATGTCGAGGATCGCGATGAGCAGACCCTCCACCAGGTGCAGCCGCTCCTTGCGCCGCGCCAGCCGGAACTGCGAGCGCCGGGTGACGACGCTGACGCGGTGGTCGAGGTAGACGCTGAGCAGCTCGCGCAGGCCGAGCGTCTGCGGGCCGCCCTCGACGAGGGCGACGTTGTTGATCGCGAAACCCTCCTCGAGCGGCGTGTGCCGGTAGAGCTGCTCCAGCACGGCCTCCGGGCTGAACCCCGTCTTGATGCCGATCACGAGGCGGAGGCCGTTCTGCCGGTCGGAGAGGTCGGTGACGTCGGAGATGCCGTTGAGCTTCTTGCCGTTGACGCCGTCCTTGATCTTCTCGATGACCTTCTCGGGGCCGACGCCGTAGGGCAGCTCGGTGACCACGAGACCGCTCTTGCGCGCGGTGATCGACTCGACCGACACCTTGGCCCGCATGCGGAAGCTGCCGCGGCCCGTCGCGTACGCGTCGCGCACGCCCGCGAGGCCGGCGATGGTGCCGCCGCTCGGGAGGTCGGGGCCCGGCACGTAGGCCATGAGGTCGTCGAGTGTGGCGTCGGGGTTGTCGAGCAGGTGGCGGGCGGCGCCCACGACCTCCACCAGGTTGTGCGGCGCCATGTTGGTCGCCATGCCGACCGCGATGCCGCTCGCGCCGTTGACCAGCAGGTTGGGGAAGGCGGCGGGCAGCACATCCGGCTGCATCAGCTGGTTGTCGTAGTTCGGGACGAAGTCGACGACGTCCTCGTCGAGGTCCTCGGTGAGCGCGAGCGCGGCGGCGGCGAGGCGCGCCTCCGTGTACCGCGCGGCGGCGGGCCCGTCGTCGAGCGAGCCGAAGTTGCCGTGCCCGTCGACGAGCGGGACGCGGAGGGTGAAGTCCTGCGCCATGCGCACGAGCGCGTCGTAGATGGCGCTGTCGCCGTGCGGGTGCAGCTTTCCCATCACTTCGCCGGTGACGCGCGCGGACTTGACGTGCCCGCGGTCGGGCCGCAGCCCCATCTCGCTCATCATGTAGAGGATGCGGCGCTGGACGGGCTTGAGGCCGTCGCGCGCGTCGGGCAGGGCCCGGGAGTAGATGACCGAGTAGGCGTACTCGAGGAAGGAGCCCTGCATCTCGGTCGTGACGTCGACGTCTTCGATGCGCTCGGTGGTGCCCGCGGGGGCCTGGTCGTCTGCTGGTGTCATTCGCGTGTTCTCGGGAGGGACGGTTGATCGATCCGGGACGGGGCGTGCTGTGACAGACTGGGCCGGATGTCCCCCATGCTACCGGCCGCGTTCACGACCAGAGCGAGCCTCGCCACGGTTCTGCCGAGTTCGCTGGCCGCGCTGCGGGGCGAGGGGAACGCGCTGGACCTGCCGCCGCTGGAGCACGTGGTCGTGATCGTGGTGGACGGGCTCGGCGCGGCCGCGCTGCGGGCGCGTGCCGGGCACGCGCGCACGATGGCGCCGCTGCTCGGCAAGGCGACGACGATCGACGCCGGCTTCCCGACGACGACGGCCGCGGCGCTCACGACGCTGACGACCGGTACGACGCCGGGGGAGCATGGGATGGTCGGCTACCGCGTCCGCGACGCCGCCGGCCGCCTCACCAACCAGTTGAACGGTTGGGACGACCGGATGGACCCCGCCACCTGGCAGCGCTCGCGCACGGTCTTCCAGACCGCCGCCGCAGAGGGCGTGACGACGCGCGCGATCGGCCTCGCGAAGTACGCCGACTCCGGTTTCACGGCCGCGGTGCTGCGCGGCGCCGAGTTCCTCGGCGGGCGGACGATGGCGGACCGCTTCGCCATCGGCGCGGAGGTGGCCGCCACCTCCGGCCCTGGCCTCACCTATCTCTATGTCGCCGAGCTCGACCAGCTCGCCCACGCCCGCGGCTGGGAGTCGCCGGAGTGGACCACCGCGCTGGAGACGCTCGACGCCCTGGTCGCCGGATTCGCGCGCGGCCTCGGCCCCGGCCGGGCGGCGTTGCTGACCGCGGACCACGGCGTGGTCGACGTCCCCGAGTCGGGCCACGTGCTCTTCGACACCGCGCCGGAGCTGCTGGAGGGTGTGGCCGACATCGCGGGCGAGCCGCGCCTCCTGCACCTCTATACCCGCGAGGGAGCGGCGGAGGCCGTGGCCGCGCGGTGGCAGGAGGCCGAGGGGGAGCGCGCCTGGGTCGCCACGCGTGAACAGGCCGTCGCGGCGGGATGGTTCGGCCAGGGGGTCGCTCCCGAGGTCGCCCCGCGGATCGGCGACGTGCTCGTCGCCGCCCGCAAGCGGATCGCGTACTACGACTCCCGCGATCCGCAGCGCACCGGTCGCAACATGGTCGGTCAGCACGGCTCGCTCACGCCGGAGGAGACGCGGGTCCCGCTGCTGCGGTTCGGTGCTGCCGCCTGACGGCGTCGGGCGCGGCTAGGCCAGGTCGTCGTCGGTGCGCGCACCGAACACGATCTCGTCCCAGCTCGGCATCGCGGCGCGGCCCTTCTTGCGGCTGCTCGGCGCGGGGCCGGTGTTCGACGAGCCCGACGGCGCGTCGTCGGCAGGACCGGCAGGCGTGGAGGCGGCGGGCGTGGAGGCGGCGGGCGTGCGCGTGGGCGCCTGCGCCGGCGTCTCCTCGATGAAGGTGATCGACTCCTCCACCAGCCGGAACGGCAGCGGCGTCAGCGGCTCGGTGCGCTGCTCGGGCACGGACGGCGCGGGCGGCTCGGCCGGCTGGTCGTCGTAGCTCGCGGCCTCGCGCTCGCCCCGGCGTCGGCGCAGCGCCTCCAGCAGGTCGGCGGTGTGCTGCGTGCCGCGCGGGGTGTCGTCGTCGGCCCGGTTGATGGCGGAGACGGCGATCGCGTTGTTGGCGCTCGCGCGGCCGTGCAGCGGCTCGAGCGGCTGGGTGATCTCGGGGCCGAGGAGGTCGGCGGGAGGCTCGGGGAACGTGAACGCGCCGCTGTCGAAGCGTGACGTGTCCGGCTCGCCCTCGTGCGGCAGCACGGCGCGCAGCCGGGGGATGAGGGCGCCGCCGCGGAGCTCGCCCGCCTGCGAGAGCGTGGTCGCCTCCGAGTTGATCGGCGCGAGCGCGTGCTTGCGCGCGTCGTACGACCAGCGCGCGTCGTGGTCGATCGCGTCGGCGGTGAACTCCAGCTTGACGATCCAGCCGGTCTCGCTGTCCTTCCAGCTCGCCCAGCGCTCCCCGGCGACGCCGAGGGAGGCGAGGCGGTCCCGGATGACCGAGCCGAACGTGTCCGGCTCGCCCAGCGGGTCGACCTCGACCGCGGTGTGCACAGGGACGCTGAGGGCGCTCGCGACGATGTGCTCGCGCTCGGCGATGATCGGTCCCTCGAAGCGCTGGACGTATTCCAGCGGCGCACCCGTGACGGCGGAGACGTCCTCAGCGGACATGCCGGCGCGGATGTGCGCCTGCACCTCCCGCGGCGACAGCTTGGGCGCCTCGGCGGAGGCCTGCTGCCTCACCTGACGGATGCGCGACTGCAGCGTCTCATCGACGGCGATGCGGAATCGCTCACCGTCGTCGCCGACGGCGACGATCGCGCCGTTCTCGACCCCGATGACCTTCAAATCCTGCATGTGCATGCCTTCCGAGCTCGTACGTACCGGGCCAGGATGCCACGAGAACGGGGGGAGTCCGGGGAATAGCCCGGGCGTGCCGGAAGTCGAACGGTGAGCCTGCACTGAGAGCCCGCTGAACGGTTTTGCTATTCGCAGGCGATTGATGCAAACTATGGCCGCCGATTGCGAGAATCGGCCGTTACGTACGAGAAGTGGATGGGCATGGCAACGGATTACGACGCACCGCGGAAGACCGAGGACGACTCCGAGTCGATCGAGGCCCTCAAGGAGCGGGTTCCGGACAAGATGTCCGGTGTCGTGGACGTCGAGGACGCGGACAACCCGGGTGGCTACGAGCTCCCCGGCGCCGACCTGTCGGACCTCGACCTCGACGTCGTCGTGCTGCCTCCCCAGGCTGACGAGTTCACCTGCGTGAACTGCTTCCTGGTGAAGCACCGGTCGCAGATCGACCACGAGACGAAGCTCGGACCGATCTGCGTGGAGTGCGCCGCCTGAGCCGACGCACCGCACCGACGATGTCGCTCCTCTTAAAGGGAGGGGCGCGCCTCACCGAGAACCCGGACCAGCTGGTCCGGGTTTCTTGTTGAGAGGAGCCAGTACGGCGTCGGGTCGTCGGGGTCGGTGACCGGCACCTTGACGACCGGCTTGATCCAGCCGCGGATGAGCAGCCAGGCCCGCGCGTCGAGACGCTGCCCGCGCTGCAGGGTCGCCGCGTCGCCGGTGTAGGCGGCCGGGTCGCCGATCAGGCCGAGCGGGATGCGCGCGCTGCCGGCGACCAGCTCCTCCTCGGTCACCCGGATCGTGGGGGCGGAGACGAGCAGCGCCACCACGATGGCCGCATAGAAGAGGAGCGCCAGGACCACGCCGACCGTGAAGTTGATCGGTGCGAAGACGAGCATGACGGCCGGGATGACGAGCAGGGAGGCGATGAAGAGCCAGGGGGTCGCCCAGAGCCGTTCGCGGTAGAGGTCCATGCTCCCTATTCGACCAGACTTCTGCACTACCCTCGACACGTGACCGATACCGTCGACGTCCCGATCATCGCCGAGCGGGTCCCCGCCTACGCCCACCCGGGCGACGCCGGGGCCGATCTGTGCGCGGCGGAGGCCGTGACGCTCGGCCCGGGGGAGCGGCACACGGTGCCCACCGGCGTCTCGATCGCCCTGCCGGAGGGATACGCCGCGTTCGTCGTGCCGCGCAGCGGGCTCGCCATGCGGCACGGCATCACCATCGTCAACGCTCCCGGCACGGTCGACGCCGGCTACCGCGGCGAGATCCGGGTGACCGTCCTCAACACGGACAGGTCGATGCCGTACGATATCGCCGTCGGCGACCGGATCGCCCAGCTGATCGTCATGCCGGTCACGCGCGCCCGGTTCATCCCCGTCGACAGCCTCCCGGACAGCCACCGCGGCACAGCGGGCTTCGGCTCGTCCGGCTACACCGTCACCCAGTCAGGAGACCACGCGTGAGCGACAGCACCGAGAACCCGGCCGAGCTCGAGCAGCAGGAGCAGGACGGCGACCTCGAGCAGACCGCTCCCGACGAGAAGTCGGCTCCCGAGGACCGCGAGACCGAGGGGCCGCTCGACGAGAGCGAGGCCAACCCGGTCCGCCCCTACGTCGACCTGGGCGGAGTGAAGATCCTCCCACGCGAGGGCCTCCACCTGCGGCTGGAGGTCGAGGAGGAGACCCAGCGCGTCGTCGCGGTCGGCCTCGACTACGCGGGCTCCACGCTGCAGGTCCAGCCCTTCGCCGCTCCCCGCTCCACGGGCCTCTGGCACGAGATCCGCGGCCAGATCGCGGAGCAGGTGCAGCGGCAGGGCGGTCGCATCACCGAGCGCGACGGGGTGTTCGGCCCCGAGCTGATCGCCGAGATCCCGGTCGCCGCGCCGCAGGGCGCACCCGGCGAGACGCGTGTCGCCCGCTTCATCGGCGTCGACGGCCCGCGCTGGTTCCTCCGCGGCGTCATCGCCGGTGACGGCGCCGTGAAGCCGGAGGCCGCGGCCCTCGTCGAAGACCTCTTCCGCAGCATCGTCGTCGTGCGCGGCTCGGTGCCGATGCCTCCGCGCGACCTCATCCCGCTGCGCATGCCCGCCGCTCCGGTCGCGGGCGGCAACGACTCGTACACCTCTCTCTAAGGCCGGAAGCACCGCATGACCGACCACGACCGCCCCGAGCAGGGAGCCCACGAGGGCGACGCCGTCGCCGCGGGCATCGGCGAGAACCTCGCCCGCGCCGCGCGCAAGTCCGGCCTCGGCCAACTGACCGACTCCGACGCGCCCACCGGCGCCGCGCTGCTCGGCGCGCTCGGCGGCGTGCGCGGACTGCTCGAGACGATCCTGCCCGGGCTCGTCTTCCTGATCCTGTTCACGTTCACCCAGAACGTCCCGCTGTCGATCGGCTGCTCGGTCGCCGTCGCGATCGTCTTCACGGTCGTGCGGGTGATCGGCCGGACGCCGGTGACGCAGGCGATCGCCGGGCTGATCGGCGTCGGCGCCTCCGCGATCCTCGCCCTGATCACGGGCCGCGGCGAGGACAACTTCGTGCTCGGGATCTGGACCAACGTCGCGTACGGGGCGGCCCTCCTGATCTCCATCCTCGTGCGCTGGCCGCTGATCGGCCTGGCCGCGGGGTACCTGATGGGCGATGGGCTGGCCTGGCGGTCGGTGCGCTCGAAGTTCCGCGTCATGCAGGCGCTCACCTTCCTCTGGTTCCTGCTCTTCGCCGCCCGGCTGCTCGTCCAGGTGCCGCTCTATCTCGCGCACACGCCCGAGGCGACCAGCGCGCTCGGCCTCGCCAAGCTCCTGATGGGCGTGCCGCTCTATGCGCCGCTGCTGCTGATCACGTACTTCGTGGTGCGCGGGCAGTTCCCGCAGACACCGGCCGCGGGCCAGGGGCCGGCCGGCCAGAAGCCCGCTCAGGGTGAGAAACCCGCTCAGGGCTAGCGGCACGGGGCCGGGGGAGTAACGGGGATGCTCGACGCGCGCATGAGAGAGGGGCTCGCCGGCGCGCAGGTGGCCGAGCGGCGCGCCGACGGACGGGTGAACGCGCAACGCCGGCCGACGTCGCGGTCGCTCGCGGACATCCTCCGCGAGAACATCTTCACGCTGTTCAACGGCATCCTCACCGCGTGCTTCGTCGCCGTCGTGCTGCTGGGCGACCTGCGCGACGGCTTCTTCTTCGGCGTCGTGGTGGTCAACGCGCTGATCGGCATCGTGCAGGAGGTGCGCGCCAAGCTCGTCCTCGACCGCGCCGCGCTGCTCGCCGCCCCCGAGAGCCGCGTGCGGCGCGACGGTGAGGTCGTGACCGTGGCGCTGGACGACGTGGTGCTCGACGACCTGCTCGTGCTGCGCCCGGGGGATCAGCTGCCGGCCGATGCTGAGGTGCTCGAGAGCACCGGTCTCGCGGTGGACGAGTCGCTGCTCACCGGTGAGTCGGAGCCGATCTTCGCCGACGAGGGCTCGCGGCTGCTCTCCGGCTCCCACGTCGTCGCGGGCACCGGGTACGCGCTTGTCACGGCGGTCGGCGCCGACTCGTACGCCGGCCGGCTGACGGGCGAGATCCGGCGGCACTCGCTCGTCCGGTCGGAGCTGCGGGAGGCGACCAACCGCATCCTCGTCTACCTCTCCTGGGTGCTCGGCCCGCTGATCCTGCTGACGCTGATCGGCCGCGTGCTGGCGTACGGCGGCTTCTCGGAGCTGTTCGTGGACGAGCGGTGGCGGCGGGCGCTGCTCGACGCGGTCGCCGCCGTGGTCGGCATGATCCCGGAGGGGCTCGTGCTGCTCACGAGCCTGGCGTTCGGGGTGGCGGCCATCCAGCTCGCCGCCCGCAAGGTGCTGGTGCAGGAGCTGGCGGCGGTGGAGGTGCTCGCGCGCGTCGACGTGCTGTGCCTCGACAAGACCGGCACGCTGACGACCGGTGAGCTGGTGCTGGAGCGGACGGAGACGCTCGACGGCCCGGTGCCGGAGGAGCACGCCCACCTCGCGCTCGCCGCGTTCGGCTCGGACGACGCCGGCAACGCGACGGCGGGCATCCTGAGCAGCCGCTTCCGCGCGGAGGGCTACCGCGTGCTGCGCCGGGTGCCGTTCAGCTCGGCCACGAAGTACAGCGGCGTGATGATCGAGTCGGACGGCGCCGGCGGTGCGCCGGTGCAGAGCGCTTGGGTGCTGGGCGCGCCGGAGCGCGTGCTCGCCGACCACCCGGCCGCGGCCTCCCGTGCGGCCGAGATCGCGGCGACCGGCCGTCGCACGCTCGCGCTCGCCCGCACGGTCGACCCCCTGCCCGAGGGAGCGCACGTGCCGCTCACGGGCGTCCGCATGGAGCCGGCGTGCCTGGTGGTGCTGGGGGAGACCCTGCGCGCGGAGGCGCCGGCAACGCTCGGCTACTTCGGCGAGGAGTCGGTGCGCGTGGTGGTGATGTCGGGCGACAACCCGCTCACGGTCGCGGCCATCGCACAGGAGCTGGGCCTCCAGGGGGAGGCGGTGGACGCCTCCACGCTGACCACCGACGAGGAGCTCGCGCGGGCGCTGGAGACCGCCAGCGTCTTCGGCCGGGTGTCGCCGCAGCAGAAGCGGGCCGCGGTCGGCATGCTGCAGCAGCAGGGGCGCACGGTCGCGATGACCGGTGACGGCGTCAACGACGCGATGGCCGTGAAGGACGCCGACCTCGGCATCGCCATGGGGTCCGCGACGGCCGCGACGAAGGCGGTGTCGCGGCTGGTGCTGCTGGACGACCGGTTCGACCGCCTCCCGAACGTGCTCGCCTCCGGGCGCCGGGTGATCGCGAACGTCGAGCGGGTGTCGAACATCTTCCTGGCGAAGACCGTGTACGGCATCCTGCTCGCCCTGGTGAGCGCGATCGTGCTGTGGCCGTTCCCGTTCCTGCCGCGGCAGCTCACGCTGGTGTCGACGCTCGCCATCGGCATCCCCTCCTTCTTCCTGGCGCTCGCGCCCAACCGGCGCATCTACACGCCGGGCGTGCTGCATCGGGTGCTGCGTTACTCGATCCCCACCGGCATCATCGCCGGGCTGACCGCGGTCGTGGCGTACATCCCGCTGTACCGGTCGGTGCCGCTGCACGAGGCGCGCAGCGTCACGACGGTCGCCCTGTTCGTGGTGTCGCTGTGGATTCTCGCGGTGCTGACGCGCCCGCTCACCGGCGCCCGCGTCGGCCTGCTGGGCGCGGTCGCCGCGGCGTTCGTGCTGGTGTGCGTCATCCCGTTCACCGCCTCGTTCTTCGAGATGCACGTGACGCTGTCGTGGGAGCTGGCCTGGGGCGTGCTCGTCGGCGTCGCCGGCGCGGCAGGGGTGGAGGCGTTCTACCGGTTCGCCAAGCGGCGCGCCCTGGTGTTCGACCGCCTCTGACCGTGGTAGTTTTATCTTGACGTCAAGATAAATTTCGGCCAGCAGGACTTAGGCTTGCCTTGCTGGAAACACGCTTCGACGGACGACGAAGATGAACAAGGCGTGCGTGAACATCGCCTGCCGATGAAGGAGAGGGCATCGTGTCTGCTGTGAACTCATTCGGGGCCAAGAGGACCCTGACGGTCGGGTCGAAGGACTACACGATCTTCGGGATCGACACCGTCGACGGCTACCAGAAGCTCCCGTTCAGCCTCAAGGTGCTGCTCGAGAACCTGCTCCGCACGGAGGACGGCGCGAACATCACCGCCGATCACATCCGCGCCCTCGGCGGCTGGGACCCGGCGGCCGAGCCGAACACCGAGATCCAGTTCACGCCCGCCCGCGTGATCATGCAGGACTTCACCGGTGTTCCGTGCATCGTCGACCTCGCCACCATGCGCGAGGCCGTGTCGGCGCTCGGCGGCGACCCCAAGCGGATCAACCCGCTCGCGCCGGCCGAGATGGTCATCGACCACTCCGTCATCGCCGACCTCTTCGGCCAGCCGGACGCGCTCGAGCGCAACACCGACATCGAGTACGAGCGCAACGGCGAGCGGTACCAGTTCCTGCGCTGGGGCCAGACGGCCTTCGACGACTTCAAGGTCGTCCCGCCGGGCACCGGCATCGTGCACCAGGTCAACATCGAGTACCTGGCCCGCGTCACCATGACCCGCGAGGTCGGCGGCGAGCTCCTCGCCTACCCGGACACCTGCGTCGGCACCGACTCCCACACCACGATGGTCAACGGACTCGGCGTGCTCGGCTGGGGCGTCGGCGGCATCGAGGCCGAGGCGGCCATGCTGGGCCAGCCCGTGTCGATGCTCATCCCCAAGGTCGTCGGCTTCAAGCTCACCGGCGCCATCCCGACCGGTGTGACGGCGACCGACGTGGTGCTCACCATCACGCAGATGCTGCGCAAGCACGGCGTGGTCGGCAAGTTCGTGGAGTTCTACGGCGCCGGTGTGGCGGAGGTCCCGCTCGCCAACCGCGCCACCATCGGCAACATGAGCCCCGAGTTCGGCTCGACGGCCGCCATGTTCCCGATCGACGACGTCACCCTCGACTACCTGCGCCTCACCGGCCGCAGCGAGGAGCAGGTGAAGCTCGTCGAGGAGTACTCGAAGGCGCAGAGCCTGTGGCACGACCCGGCGAACGAGCCGGTCTTCTCCGAGTACCTCGAGCTCGACCTGTCGACGGTCGTCCCGTCGATCGCCGGCCCGAAGCGCCCGCAGGACCGCATCGAGCTGAGCGTCGCGAAGGAGCAGTTCGAGAAGGACCTCGTCGACTACGCCGACATCTCGCACGACCTGGTCGACCTGACCATCTCGGAGTCGTTCCCGGCGTCCGACCCCGGCGAGCTCCAGCCCGAGGACGACCACAGCACGCACGTGCACACGCACCACAGCCACGCACCGAAGGCGGCCTCCAACCCGACCCCGGTCACGCTGAAGGACAAGGGCGAGGACTTCGTCCTCGACCACGGCGCCGTCGCGATCGCGGCCATCACCTCCTGCACCAACACCTCCAACCCGTCGGTCATGCTCGCCGCGGGGCTCCTCGCCCGCAACGCGGCGAAGAAGGGCCTCAAGGCCAAGCCGTGGGTCAAGACCACGCTCGCCCCCGGCTCCAAAGTCGTCACCGACTACTACGAGAAGGCCGGCCTCACGCAGGACCTCGAGGCGCTCGGCTTCTACACGGTCGGCTACGGCTGCACCACCTGCATCGGCAACTCGGGCCCGCTGCTCGACGAGATCTCCGAGGCGGTCAACCAGAACGACCTCGCCGTCACCGCGGTGCTCTCGGGCAACCGCAACTTCGAGGGCCGCATCAACCCCGACGTGAAGATGAACTACCTGGCGAGCCCGCCGCTGGTCATCGCGTACGCCCTCGCCGGCTCGATGAACTTCGACTTCGAGGTCGACGCGCTCGGCAAGGACTCCGACGGCAACGACGTCTTCCTCAAGGACATCTGGCCCGACGCCGCCGAGGTGCAGCAGACCATCGACTCGTCGATCAACGAGGGCATGTTCACCACGCAGTACGCCTCGGTCTTCGAGGGCGACGAGCGCTGGAAGTCGCTCGCCACGCCGACCGGCTCGGTGTTCGAGTGGGACGAGCAGTCGACCTACGTGCGCAAGCCCCCGTACTTCGACGGCATGACGCTCGAGACCACGCCGGTCACCGACATCCAGGGCGCGCGCGTCCTGGCCAAGCTGGGCGACTCGGTCACCACCGACCACATCTCGCCCGCCGGCTCCATCAAGGCGGACAGCCCGGCCGGCCGCTACCTGACCGAGCACGGCATCGACCGCAAGGACTTCAACTCCTACGGCTCGCGCCGCGGCAACCACGAGGTCATGATCCGCGGCACGTTCGCGAACATCCGCCTCAAGAACCAGCTCCTGGACGGCGTGGAGGGTGGCTACACCCGCGACTTCACCCAGCCGGACGGCCCGCAGGCGTTCATCTACGACGCGTCGCAGAACTACCAGGCGCAGGGCACCCCGCTCGTGATCTTCGGAGGCAAGGAGTACGGCTCCGGCTCGTCGCGCGACTGGGCGGCCAAGGGCACCAGCCTCCTCGGCGTCCGCGCCGTCATCACCGAGAGCTTCGAGCGCATCCACCGCTCCAACCTCATTGGCATGGGCGTCGTCCCGCTGCAGTTCCCGGCCGGTGAGACCGTGGAGTCGCTGGGCCTCGACGGCACGGAGGTCGTGTCGATCACGGGCCTCGAGGAGCTGAACGAGGGCCGCACGCCCAAGACCGTGCACGTGGTCGCCGAGCCGAGCGAGCACTCGCCCGCCGGCAAGCAGACCATCGAGTTCGACGCGGTCGTCCGCATCGACACGCCCGGTGAGGCGGACTACTACCGCAACGGCGGCATCCTGCAGTACGTGCTGCGGAGCCTGGTCTGAGCGATCGGCCGCACCGCACGAGGAGGCTCGGAATCGACAGGTTCCGAGCCTCCTCGGATTCCGGCGAGCCTACACTCGAACGTATGAGCATCCTCGAGACCATCCACGGGCCGCGCGACCTCGACCGGCTCACGGAGCGGGAGCTCGAGCGGCTGGCAGCGGAGGTGCGCGCGTTCCTCGTGGCGAACGTCGCGAAGACCGGCGGTCACCTGGGACCGAACCTCGGCGTGGTGGAGACGACGATCGCCATCCACCGCGTCTTCGACTCCCCGCGCGACGCCGTCGTGTTCGACACCGGGCACCAGTCGTACGTGCACAAGCTGCTGACCGGGCGCCAGGACTTCTCGCAGCTGCGGCAGAAGGGCGGCCTCGCCGGCTACCCGCAGCGCTCCGAGTCGGAGCACGACATCGTCGAGAGCTCGCACGCCTCCTCGTCGCTGTCGTGGGCGGACGGCATCTCGCGCGCGTTCGAGATGACGGGGCAGAACGACCGGCACGTCGTGGCCGTGGTGGGCGACGGCGCCCTCACCGGCGGGATGACGTGGGAGGCGCTCAACAACATCACCGACGACAACAACCGCCGGCTGATTATCGTCGTCAACGACAACGGCCGCTCCTACGCGCCCACGATCGGCGGCATGGCGCGGTTCCTCAACACCGTCCGCACCCGGCGCGGCTACCGCAGCCTGTACCTGACGAGCCGCCGCGCGTTCGACAAGCTCGGCACCCCGGGTCGCTCGTTCTACCGGGGTGTGCGCGGCGGCCTCCACGGCTTCCTCAGCCGGTTCTCGAACAACGAGGCGCTGTACTCGAACCTCGACATCAAGTACATCGGGCCGGTGCACGGCCACGACATCGAGGCGATGGAGGAGGCTCTGCGCCAGGCGAAGAACTACGGCGCGCCCGTCATCGTGCACGCCATCACGCAGAAGGGCCGCGGCTACGAGCCCGCCCTGCGCGACGTGGCCGACCAGTTCCACGCCGTCGGGCAGATCGACCCGGAGACGGGGGAGCCGGTGAGCAGCTCCTCCAAGCCGAGCTGGACCGGCGTCTTCGCCGACGAGATCGTCGCCCTGGCGGAGAAGAACCCGAAGCTCGTCGGGATCACGGCCGCGATGCTGCGGCCGACCGGTCTGCACAAGTTCGCCGAGCGGTTCCCGGACCGCGTGCACGACGTGGGCATCGCCGAGCAGCACGCGGTTACGAGCGCCGCCGGACTCGCGTACGGCGGCCTCCACCCGGTCGTCGCGATCTACGCCACGTTCATGAACCGCGCCTTCGACCAGGTGCTGATGGATGTGGGCCTGCACAAGGCGGGCGTGACGTTCGTGCTCGACCGCGCCGGTGTCACCGGCCCCGACGGGCCCAGCCATCACGGCATCTGGGATCTCGCCATCCTGCAGGTCGTGCCGAACATCCGGCTCGCGGCGCCGCGCGACGGGACCCGGTTCCGGGAGGAGCTGGGGGAGGCCGTGCAGGTCGACGACGCTCCGACCGTGCTGCGCTTCCCGAAGGGCAACGTGCAGCCCGACATCGACGCGGTCCGGCGGCTCGAGGACGGCGTGGACGTGCTGCGCGAGGGCGACTCGAAGGACGTGCTGCTGGTCACGGTCGGCCCGATGGCCGAACTGGGGCTGAAGGTCGCCGACCGGCTCGCCGCGCAGGGCATCGGCGCCACGGTGGTCGACCCGCGCTGGGTCGTTCCCGTGCCCCGCAGCATCCTCGACCTCGCCGCGGAGCACCGCATCGTCGTGACGCTGGAGGACGGCATCCGCGTCGGCGGCATCGGCACCCGCGTGCGCCAGGATCTCCGCGAGGCCGGCATCGACACGGCTGTGGACGAGCTGGGGCTGCCCGACGCCTTCATCGACCACGCCACCCGCGAGGAGATCCTCGAGGAGGCCGGTCTCACGCCGCAGAAGATCGCGCGCGACCTGGTGGCCCAGGTGCTCGGCAGCCGCGTGCCCATCGCGCGCCCGCTGCCCGAGGAGGAGCTGAGCCGGCGCAACCTGGACGCGTGAGGGGCCGCGCCCGGCCGCCCGCGCACCGGCCGCTAGAGCAGCTGGTCGAAGATCCGGGTGACGCGGTCCCAGTGGGTCGCCTGCGGGGTCTTCAGCTTCTCGTCCACGATGCGGAAGCTGCGGACGAGGGCGACGCCGATTCCGCCGACGATGCCGGGGAGCAGCGCCTGCGTCTCCTCGGCGAGCGGGAGGTCGAGGGGCGTGCCGCGGCTGACGACCTCGAGCACGGCGTCCCGCGACACCGTCTCGCCGAGCGTGGTGAAGGCGTCGATCGACTCCTGCAGGCCCTCGGTGATGGGGAGGTCCTGCGGCTGCACCGCGTCATGGCCGTTGGCGGCGGCGTTCTCGACCGCGCGCAGCAGCAGGTCCTGGAGCTTGCCGCTGAGGAAGTCGTCGAACCTCCGGAAGTCGTTCTTGTCGACGTCGAGGTTCGCCGCCCGGTGGAAGAACCACTCGAAGCCGCTCAGACCGAACAGGTGCATGGGCGAACGGTACCGCCTCCACCGTCGGCGACGGCAGGGGGGATGTGCGGCGCGCGCCCGTGCGCGCGGTCAGGCGAACCGGTACACGTGCTCCACGGCGCCGCTCGGGAAGGTCATCGTGCTGGAGAGCACGAGCGGTCGGCTCGCGCCCGAGACGGGCAGCAGCGGCTTGCCGGAGCCGACCAGCACCGGCACGTAGGTGACGTGCAGCTCGTCGATCAGCCCGCGGTCGGCGAACTGCCCGGCGAGCGCGCCGCCGCCGACCAGCCACACGTCGCGGTCGCCGGCCGCCTCCCGCACCTCGGCGTCGAGCTGCTCGATGTCGCCGGAGAAGAAGGTGACGTCGGCGCCCTCGCGCACAGGCGGGCTGCCGTGCGTGACCACCCAGACCGGGAGCCCGGGGTAGGGCCACTCGCCCGGCTCGGCGACGATGAACTCGTAGGTGCGGGCGCCCATGACCAGCGCGCCGATGCCGGAGAGGAACGTCTGATAGTGCTCGTCGAACTCCTCGAAACCGAACTGCAGCAGCCAGTCGATGCGGTCGTCGGTGTCGGCGATGAAGCCGTCGATGGACGAGGCGACGTAGTACTTCGTGAGGGCCATGGGAGGACGCTAGCAGGAGGCTCCGACACTCTTGACCGCCGGCTCGGAGGCGGACGTAGGGTTGCCGTATGAAGACGATCACACTCGGTACGGAGAAGCTCGCCGTCTCGCGGCTCGGCCTGGGCTGCATGGGCATGTCGGCGTTCTACACGGGCGCGGGGCAGGACGAAGCGGGCTCGATCCGCACCATCCACCGCGCCATCGACCTCGGCGTCACCCTGTTCGACACGGCCGAGATCTACGGCCCGCACACCAACGAGGAGCTGGTGGGCCGCGCGCTCGCCGGCCACCGCGACGAGGTGGTCGTCGCCACCAAGTTCGGCATGCGGCCCGACCCCGACGACCCGCAGCGCCGCGTCCTCGACGGCTCGCCCGAGAACGTGCGCCGATCAGTGGAGGGGTCGCTGCGCCGGTTGAACACCGACCGCATCGACCTGTATTACCAGCACCGCATGGACCCGGGTACGCCCATCGAGGAGACCGTCGGCGCCCTCGCCGAGCTGGTGAAGGAGGGCAAGATCCTCCACTACGGCCTGTCGGAGGCCGCTGCCGCGACGATCCGCCGGGCCAACGCGGTGCACCCGGTCACGGCCATCCAGAGCGAGTACTCGCTGTGGACGCGCGACCCCGAGGCGGAGGTGCTGCCGACCGTCCGGGAGCTGGGCATCGGCTTCGTGCCGTACTCGCCGCTGGGCCGCGGGTTCCTGACCGGCTCGATCCGCTCGATCGACCAGCTGTCGGACGACGACTTCCGCCGCTTCAACCCGCGGTTCGAGGGCGACAACCTCGAGGCGAACATCCGCATCGTGGAGCAGGTCGACGAGGTCGCCCGGCAGGTCGGCGCGACGCCGGGCCAGGTGGCGCTCGCGTGGCTGCTCGCGAAGGGCGACGACATCGCGCCCATCCCGGGCACCACGAAGGTCGCGAACCTGGAGCAGAACGTCGCCGCCGACGCGCTCGAGCTCAGCCCCGAGCAGATCGAGCAGCTCGACGACGTGGCGACGCCGGTGGGCGACCGCTACCCGGACATGTCGTCCGTGAACCGCTGATCGTCACGGCCCCGGCGCTGCCGCAGGAGGGTCCCGACACGCCGCGCGCTGAAGCGCGGAACGGCGTGTCGGGACCCTCCTGTCCTGCAGCTAGGCGCGGAGGCGCATCCTGAGTGTCCGTGCCTCCGGACGCAGCGCGTGCTCCAGCCAGACGTCGGGGCCGCAGGCGGCCGAGCCGACACCGTGCTGCCCGGCGTCGACGATGAGGTGCGTGGTGGTCGAGGCGGGAAGCTCGTGCGGGTGGCCCGCGGCGGCGATCTGCTGCGGGGTGTGGCGGCTCAGGGTGAAGCCGGGGAGGCGGCCGCGGCCGTCCGGCAGGAAGTCCCAGCGCAGGTCCGCGCCGTCGGGCCCGCCGAGCGCGAGGCTCCGCACCTCCGACCGGTGGCCGGTCTCCTGCGGGCGCGCATACTCCACCGACAGCTCGTCGACCGTCGCCGTGTAGCGGCCGACCTGCGCGGCGCGGAGGCTGTCGGGGTACGACTCCAGCGGGCCCAACCCGAACCACTCCACACCGGAGACGGCCGGCCCCCGGTCGTCGTCGGGCAGCTCGAAGCGCACGCCGACGCGCGGCCACACCGACGGCCAGCCGGTCGACGGCTCGATCTCGACCCGCAGCTCCAGCTCTCCGTCGGAGAGCGTCCACACCTGCTCGACCGTGACGGAGGCCGTGGCGTTGGCCGCGGAGACCCGGGTGACGGTGCGCAGGGCGCCGGGAGCCTCCTCCACGCTGACGAGCCGGTGCACCAGCCGGTCGAGGCCCTGTGCCCGCCACAGCTGCGCGCTGGAGGTGCCGGGGATGCTCGCGTCGCTGCCCTCCGGGTTGCTGTAGCCGCCCTCGTCGTTGTCGGTGGGGGCGCGGAAGAGCTCGAGCAGCGGGCCGCTCACCACGCGCCCGCCGAGGCGGACGAGGCGGCCGCCGGCGAACTCAGCCGCTCCCAGCCTCAGGTCGCCTGCCGCGGGCTGCCACCCGCGCACCCGCGCCGGCGCCGGCGCCGGTGCTGCTGCGGACGCCGCACGCCCGGCGTCGAGCTGCGCCGTCGCCACGACGTGTCCGGCAGGCGCCCACGACGCGTCCTCCGCGAGCACCGCCTCCACGGTGAACCAGGTCTCGCCCGTCTCGGCGACCGGGAGGCCGGGCACGGGGACCGTCGCCGACGACCCGGCGGCGACCTCCGGCACCTCCAGCACGCCGTCGGCCACCGGGCGGCCGTCGTGCTCCACGCGCCAGACGAGCCGCAGATCGGCGGTGCTCGCGCTGTGGCGGTGGTTCGACACGACGAGCGCACCGCCGGCGAACGCGAACCGGACCGGCTGCACCACAGCCTTGAACTCGTGCAGGCCCGGCGTCGGGACGCCTGAGCTCAGCACCATGCCGTCCATCACGAAGCTGCCGTCGTGCACGACCTCGCCGAAGTCGCCGCCGTAGCCGTAGAACGGCGTGCCGTCGGCCGTGCGGGTCAGGAGGCCGTGGTCGCGCCACTCCCACACGAACCCGCCGTGCAGGCGCGGCAGCTCGTCGACCAGCGCCTCGTAGCGGTCCAGCGCACCGGGCCCGTTGCCCATCGCGTGGGCGTACTCGCACAGGAGGAAGGGCTTGGTGCGCTGGCGGGCGCCCTGCGCGGGCGAGCAGCCGAGCAGCGGGGCGAGCGAGCCGTCGGTGCCGATCTCGCGCGTCTCCAGCAGCGACGGGTACATGCGCGAGTACACGTCGGTGTACTCGCCGGTGTAGTCGCCCTCGTAGTGCACCGGTCGCTCGGGGTCCCGTGCGTGCACCCAGGCCGCCATCGCGGCGAGGTTGGAGCCGGTGCCCGCCTCGTTGCCGAGCGACCAGACGATGACGCTCGGGTGGTTCTTGTCGCGCTCGACCGTCCGCTCGATGCGATCGAGGTACGCGTCGCGCCAGCGGGCGTCGTCGCTCGGGTTGCCGGCCCAGTCGTGCATGCCGAAGCCGTGCGTCTCCAGGTCGCACTCGAGCACGACCCAGAGCCCCAGCTCGTCGGCCAGCTCCAGCAGCCGCGGGTGCGGGGGATAGTGGCTCGTGCGGATGGCGTTCACGTTGAAGCGCTTCATCAGCGCCAGGTCCTCGCGGGCGTGCGCCTCGTCGAAGACGCGACCGCGCTCCGGGTGCGTCTCGTGCCGGTTCATGCCGTGGAACACGACCCGCCGGCCGTTGACGAGCAGCCGATCGCCGCGGATCTCGACCGTCCGGAAGCCGATGCGCAGGGAGGCGGTCTCGCCGCGGGAGGCCACGGTCGCGTCGTACAGGCGCGGCGACTCCGCGCTCCACGGCTCGGCAGGGCCCACCTCGATGCGGGCGACGGCGGCGGGGGAGTCCCACACCGCCTCCACGCCGAGCTCGGGGATGCGCAGGGTCACCGGGAAGGCGGCCTCCTCGGCGACGATCTCGGGGTCCACCCAGCCCGTCTCCGCGTCCCACCCGGTGCGCAGCCAGACGTCGCCGAGCCCGTCGAGCGGCCGGGCCACCAGGGTCACGTCGCGGAAGATGCCGGGCAGCCACCACTGGTCCTGGTCCTCGAGGTAGCTGGCGGGCGACCACTGGTGCACGCGGACCGACAGGAGGTTCTCACCGGGCCGCACGAGTCCGGTCACGTCGAACTCCTGCGCGAGCCGGCTGCCGGTGGCGACGCCGACCTCCTCGCCGTTCAGCCAGACGCGGTACAGCGACTCGACGCCGTCGAAGCGCAGCGCGACCTGCGCCCCGGCCGGCCAGTCGGCGGGGAGGTCGAACCGGCGGCGGTAGTCGCCCGTCGGATTCTCGTCGGGCACGTGCGGCGGGTCCACCGGGAAGGGATACTGCACGTTCGTGTAGGCCGGGCGCCCGTACGCGCCGTCGCCCTGCAGCACCCAGTGGGCGGGAACCGGGAGGCGGTCCCAGCCGGTGTCGTCGAGGCCGGGCACGGCGACGTCGTCGGGGAGCGCGGCATGCGGCGAGTAGCGGAACGCCCACTCGCCGCTCAGCGAGAGCGTCGGCGCATCGGTGCGGAGCCAGGAGCGCGGCGCGAGACGGGCGCCGCGGCCCGGCGCGGTGTCGGCGAGGTAGGCGGGAGGAAGAATGGCGGTCACGGCTCTGTCACGGCTCCTTCGGCGTCGGATAGTGTCGACCGTAGCCGAAAACAGTTCGAGTGACCTAATTTGGAGGAGCGTGTCCGAGCACGACCCCGCGCCCGATCCCGCGTCGCCCCGCCGCCGCGGCCCCTACGCGAAGTCCGCCGCCCGTCGGCAGCACATCGTCGAGCAGGCGTACACCGTCTTCGCCAGCCGCGGCTACCACGCCGGCTCGCTGCGTGAGATCGCCGCCGCCGCCGGGGTGAGCCTCAGCAGCCTCCAGCACCACTTCTCGTCCAAGGAGGAGCTGCTGGTCGCCGTGCTCGCCCGGCGCGACGAATTGGGCGGAGGCTGGAGCGACTCCGCGGCCCGCCTCCCGTTCGCCGAGCACATCGTCGGCCAGGCGGAGGCCAACCGCCGCATCCCCGGCCTGATCGCCCTCTACGCCGTGCTGTCGGCGGAGGCGGTCACCGCCGGCCACCCCGGACGCGACTACTTCGTCGACCGCTACGACGGCCTCCGCGACGCCTACACCGCCGAGTTCACCGCGCTGCGCGAGGACGGTCACCTGCGCGACGGCGTCGACCCGGCGCTCGCCGCGGCCACGGTCATCGCCCTGTGGGAGGGCGTCGAGCTGCAGTGGCTCTACGCCCCCGACCGCATCGACGCCCCCGCCGCCCTGCGCGCCTACCTCGACCTCGTCCTGACCTAGCCCACGAGCCCGCAGCCCACCAGCACAGGAAAAATGCTCCCGATCGCGCTGATCGAGAGCATTTCTCCTGTGCTCGGCGGCCGGCGGGCCGACCCGGTTACTCCACGCCGCGGATCGGCGGGTGGTGGAACGTGTCGGCGAAGACGCGCTCGGACGCGCCGACCCGGTCGAGGTACGGCGTGATGCCGCCCATCTGGAACGGGAAGCCCGCACCGAGGATCATGCAGAGGTCGATGTCCTCCGGCGCCTCCACGACGTGGTCGTCCACGAGCATGCGGTGGATCTCGTCGGCGAGGCCGTCCTCGAGGCGGCGGAGGATGTCCTCCTTCGTCCACGGGTTCGTCCCGCCCGCCACGATCTTGGCCGCGCCCTTGTCGACGCCCTTGATCCTGCCCTTGCCGTCTTTCTCCAGCAGCGTGCCGTACTCGGCGAGCTTGTGGAGGTTCTCGCTGCGGTAGAACCGGTCGGGGAAGGCGGCGTGGTGCGTGTCGAGCACGTGCGCGCCGACCTTCAGGCCGACCAGGTCGAGCAGCTGGGAGGGCGGCATCGGCAGGCCCAGCGGGGCGATGGCCTCGTCCACGACCTCGAACGGCGTGCCGTCGTCGACAGCGTGCATCGCCTCGCCGAGGATCTTGGCGAGGATGCGGTTGACGACGAAGCCGGGGGTGTCGGCCGTGATGACCGCGTTCTTCTTGAGCGCAGCGGCCGTCACCATCGCCGTCGAGAGCGTCGCCTCGTCGGTGTGCGGCGTCTTCACGACCTCGATCAGCGGCATGACCGCGACCGGGGTGAAGAAGTGGAAGCCGACCAGCCGCTCCGGGTGCTTCAGCTTCGCCCCGATCTGCTCGACCGAGAGCGAGGAGGTGTTGGTCGCCAGCACGGCCTCGTCGGAGATGTGCTGCTCGACCTCCTCGAACACGTTCTGCTTGACCGTCAGCTCCTCGAACACGGCCTCGATCACCCAGTCGCAGTCGGCGAAGTCGGCCTTGTCCGTCGTGCCGGTCACGAGCGCGCGCAGGCGGTTCGCCTCGTCGGGCGAGATGCGGCCCTTCTCCTGCAGCTTGCCGATTTCGTCGTGGATGTACTGCACGCCCTTGTCGACGTGCGCCTGGTCGAGGTCGGTGATGACGACCGGCACCCGCAGGCGGCGCACGAACAGGAGGGCGAACTGGCTGGCCATGTAGCCGGCGCCGATGACACCGATCTTGGTGACCTTCTTCGCCAGCTTCTTGTCCGGGGCTCCTGCAGGGCGCTTGGCGCGCTTCTGCACCAGGTTGAAGGCGTAGATGCTGGCGTGGAACTGATCGCCGGAGATGAGCTCGGCGAGGGCGTCGTCCTCGAGCTCGAAGCCGGCGGCCCGGTCGTTGGACTTCGCGGCCTTCAGCAGGTCCAGTGCCTTGTAGGGCGACTTCGGGACGGTGCCGATCCGGCTCTCCAGCATCTTGCGGGCGATGCCGATGGCCGCGTCCCACTTGACCATCCGCTCGAGCTTGCCCGGGACATTCGGCCGCTTGACCTCGATCTCGCCGCCGAGCACCTTGTCGGCCCACTTCAGCGAGTCCTCGAGGAAGTTGGCGGAGTCGAAGATCGCGTCGGCGATCCCCATGTCGAACGCCTCCTGCGCCTTCAGCATCCGGTTCTGCTTGAGCGGGTTCTCGACGACGACCTTCAGCGCGTTCTCGATGCCGATCAGGTTCGGGAGGATGGTCGCGCCGCCCCAGCCCGGGATCAGGCCGAGGAACACCTCGGGCAGCGCGAAGCCGGCCACGTTGCGGTCGATGGTGCGGTAGTCGGCGTTGAGGCCGATCTCCACGCCGCCGCCGAGCGCCAGGCCGTTCGTGAAGACGAACGACGGGACGCCGAGGGACGCCTGCTTGCCGAGGACGTGGTGGCCCAGCTGGGGGAGCAGCTTGGCCGCTTCCCTGCTGGGGATGTCGCTGACCCGGCTGAGGTCGGCGCCGGCCGCCAGGATGAACGGCTTGCCCGTCACCGCGACCGCGTCGATCTCGCCGCGCTTCGCCCGTGCGGCGAGCTCGTCGAAGACGGTGCCGAGCTCGAGGAGGGTCGCCGGGCCGAGCGTGTTCGGGCGGGTGTGGTCGCGCCCGTTGTCGAGTGTCACCAGGGCGAGCGTCCGCCCGCTGGGGAGCGGCACGTCCTTCGTGAGGGCGTGCGTGACGACCTCGTCGTCCGAGAAGGCGAGCAGGGGGGTGAAGTCGATGGTGGTGTAATCCGTCACGTCGCTGTCCTCAGTTCGCCTTCCGCGCGGCGCGCTTGTCGAAGTTGGGGTTCTCCCAGATCACGGTGCCGCCCTGGCCGAGGCCGACGCACATCGCGGTGATGCCGTACCGCACCTCCGGGTGCTGCTCGAACTGGCGGGCGAGCTGGATCATCAGGCGGACGCCGCTCGCGGCCAGCGGGTGGCCGATCGCGATCGCGCCGCCCCACTTGTTGACCCGCGGGTCCTCGTCGTCGATGCCGAAGTGGTCGAGGAACGAGAGCACCTGGATGGCGAACGCCTCGTTCAGCTCGAACAGGCCGATGTCGTCGATCGTGAGGCCGGCCTTGCGCAGCGCCTTCTCGGTCGAGGGCACCGGGCCGATGCCCATGATCTCGGGCTCGACGCCGGCGAACGCGAAGCTCACCATGCGCATCTTCGGGGCGAGGCCGAGCTCCTTCACGGCGTCGTGGGAGGCGAGGAGGCTGGCCGTCGCGCCGTCCGTCAGCGGCGACGAGTTGCCGGCCGTGACGCGGCCGTGCGGGCGGAACGGCGTCTTGAGCGTCGCCAGCCCCTCCATCGTGGTCTCCGGGCGCATGCCCTCGTCCTGCGTGGCGAGGCCCCAGCCGCTCTCGGAGCGGATGGCGACCGGCACGAGGTCGGGCTGGATGTCGCCGCTGCCGTACGCGGCGGCGAGCTTCTGCTGGCTGCGCATCGCGAACCGGTCGGCGCGCTCCTTGGTGAGCGCGGGGAAGCGGTCGTGGATGCGCTCGGCCGTCATGCCCATGTTGAGCGCGTCCTCCGCGACCATCCGCTCGGACAGGAAGCGCGGGTTCGGGTCGGCCCCGAAGCCCATCGGGTGGCGGCCCATGTGCTCGACACCGCCCGCGATGACGAGGTCGTACGCGCCGAACGCGATGCCGGAACCGAGGGTCGTGACGCTCGTCATCGCCCCGGCGCACATCCGGTCGATCGCGAAGCCCGGCACGGACTTGGGCAGCCCGGCGAGCAGCGCCGCCGTGCGGCCGAGGGTCAGCCCCTGGTCGCCCTGCTGCGTCGTCGCGGCGATCGCCACGTCATCGATCCGGTCCTTGGGCACCTGGGGGTTCCGCTCGAGCAGACCGATGATCGCCTTCACGACCAGGTCGTCCGCCCGGGTGTTCCAGTACTGCCCTTTCTCGCCGGCCCGCCCGAACGGAGTACGGACTCCGTCGACGAACACGACTTCGGTCTTTTCGGCCACAGTGCCTCCCAATCAGGTCGCAACGATCCTAAGGAGGGGTCCGCCGGGGCGCGGAATCGTTTGGTCGTTCCTACGAATCCGGCTCGGACGTGTCGTCGGGGCTTTGCACGCTTCCCACAAACGCGTCGGCGATCGCCTGTGAGGTTGCCTCAATCTGCCAGGGCCGGGCGCCGTGCGCGGCGAGGGCGTCGCCGATGGTCGCCGGGGTGATCTCGGCGGGCGGCGTCCACGCGACGCGGCGCAGCGTCTCCGGCGTCAGCAGGTTCTCCAGCGGGATGCTGCGCTCCTCCGACAGCGTCGTCAGGGCCGTGCGGGCGGCCTTCAACCGGGCGTCGGCCTCCGGGTTGCGGTCGGCCCAGGCCCGGGGCGGCGGGAGGCTGTCGCCGTTCCCGCGCAGCACCGGCAGGTCGTCCGTCGTGCGGCCGGCCTCGATCGCGGCCCACCAGCGGTCGAGCTCGCTGCGGCTCGCGCGGCCGGTGAACTCGCGCAGCCCGGCCAGGGCGCGCTTGCTCTCAGGCATGGCCTTGGCGGCGGCCGTCAGCGACGCGTCGGGCACGAGCCTGCCCGGCGCGGTGTCGAGCTCGCGGGCCAGCGCGTCCCGGCTCAGCCACAGCTCGCGCGCGACCGCCAGGTTGCGCAGACCGCGGATCGAGTGGATGCCCGACAGCCTCCGCCACGGTTCGCTCCGCACGATCGTCAGCTCGCGAGTCAGCTCGTCGGCGAACTCCTCCCGCGCGATCTCTTCCTTGCCCGCCTCGTGCAGGAGGCCGGCGATCGCGTCACGCAGATCGGGCAGCAGCTCCACGTCGAGGGCGGCGTAGTTCAGCCACGGCTCCGGCAGCGGCCGGGTGGACCAGTCGGCCGCAGAGTGCTCCTTGGCCAGGTGGATGCCGAGCAGCTCCTCCACGACCGTCCCGAGCCCGACGCGCGGCATGCCGAGCAGGCGCGCCGCCAGCTCCGTGTCGAAGATCGTCGCCGGGTCGAGGCCGACCTCGCGCAGACAGGTCAGGTCCTGGGTCGCCGCGTGCAGCACCCACTCGTCGTCGTGGATGGCCTCGTCGAGCTCGTCGAACCTCCCGATCGCCGGCGGATCGAACAGAAACGTGCCGGACTCGCGCCGGAAGACCTGGATGAGGTACGCGCGCTGGGAGTAGCGGAACCCGCTGGCCCGCTCGGCGTCCACGGCGATCGGGCCGGTGCCCTGGGCGATGCGCTCGACGGCGTCGAGGTACTCCGCGCGGGAATCGATGACGTGGTGCAGCTCAGCCACGCGGCGACTTCCTCGACGTGAGCAGGCTGACGCCCTCTCCGGTCGGGGGCAGGCCCGCGAGCATGCACAGCAGCTCGCCCCAGCCCTCCACGTGCGCCGAGATGTCCGTCTCGAGCGGGCTCCACGACGCCCGCAGCTCGATCTGCGAGCCATCGCCCTGCCGGGCCAGCTCGCCGAACCCGGTGGAGATGATCTTGGTCGCCGTTCCACTCGCGGCGGTGTAGCGGGCGTGCCGGGCGTCGAGCGCGTCGACCAGCCACGACCACGTCACGTCGGCGAGGAACGGGTCGAGCCCGATGTCCGTCTCCAGCGGCGCCTGCGCGAAGCAGACCACGCGGAACGGGCCGCCCCACGCCTCCGGCTCCTCCGGGTCGTACAGCAGGATGAAGCGCCCGGTGCCCAGCTCGGAGTCGTCGCCGTGCCGGGCCGGCCGCACGTCGGCGGCCAGCGCCACCGCATGCGGCGCCAGCTGCCCCGGCGCCGGGATCTCGGTCACGACCAGCTCCGGACGGGCCTGTGCGGCCCGGACGGACGCGAGCGCCGCGGCGAACTCCCCGGGCACGTGCGGGGTGGAGGTTGGTGTCGGCACGCTACGAACACTAGAAGCCTTTGCGCGCTCGCGGGAGTAAGGCACGCCGCCTGAGGAAGTCCTGAGCGTCGCTCCACGGACGCCGCAGGTACGCTGGCGCCATGACGACGACCGGCTCCCGTCCCCGCATCGGCAAAGCACTCCTCACGACCGGTGCGGTCGGCGCGGGGCTGGTGGCGCTGACGGCGGCCGGGGCCGCGTACGTCGTGGCCCGCGTCGCCCGCACCGTGATCACGCCGGTGCGGCGGCGCCCGCTGAACCAGACCATCCGCGCGGTCGACCACGAGCTCGGCACCATCACCTTCGCCGACACCCCCGACGCGGCCATGCCGGGACGGTTCGGCGTCTGGTTCGACGGCGAGACCGGCTACGCCAAGGTCGGCGGCCTGCTCGCCACCGGCGGCGGCGAGGTCACGCGCGAGCTGCAGCGCGTCGAGTTCGGCGACCTGCGGCCCGGCCGCGCCCGCATCAGCGGCTACTACTACCTGGAGCCGGAGGAGCTCGGCCTCCCCGTCTCCAGCGTCACCGTGCCCAGCGAGCTGGGGGAGGCGCCCGCCTGGCTGTTCCCCGCGCCGGAGGGCGCCGACGACGGCCGCTGGGTCATCCAGGTGCACGGCTGGGGCGCGACCCGCCAGGAGGGTCTGCGCGCGGTCCGCGCCTTCCACGCCGCCGGCTACACCAGCCTCCTCGCCTCCTACCGCAACGACGGCGACGCCCCCGACAGCGCCGACCGCCGCTACGGCCTCGGCGGGACCGAGTGGCACGACGTCGACGCCGCCCTGCGGTACGCCGCCGCCAACGGCGCCCGCTCGATCGTGCTCATGGGCTGGTCGATGGGAGGCGCTGTCGTGCTGCAGACCATCACCCGCTCCACCGCGCTCGACCTCGTCCGCGGCGTCGTGCTGGAGTCGCCCGTGATCGACTGGATCGACACGCTCGAGTACCAGGCCAACCTGCTCCGCCTTCCCGACCCCATCGCCCAGGGCGCCATGCGGCTGATCGGCGCCACCTGGAGCGGGCCCATCACCGGGCAGGCCGCCGCCATCGACCTGGCCAGCATGAACTTCGTCTCGCGGGCGGCCGACCTCAGCCTCCCGACCCTGATCCTGCACAGCGACGACGACGGCTTCGTGCCCTCCACGGCCTCCCGCGCGCTCGCCGCGGCCCGCAGCGACATCGTGACGCTGGTGCCGTTCACGGTCGCGCTGCACACCAAGCTCTGGAACTACGACGAGCAGAAGTGGACGACGGCGATCACGGAGTGGCTCCGCGAGCACGTGGGGTGACGGGCGGGGGGACTGCCTCTACTCGTCGTGCGGCGGCAGCTCTCCCGCGGTCAGCGCGATCATGCGCGAGACCGAGCGGAGGTACTTCTTGCGGTAGCCGCCGCCCAGCATCTCCTCGTCGAAGACGTCGTTGAGGGCCACGCCGGTCTGCACGATCGGGATCTCGGCGTCGTAGACACGGTCGATGAAGGCGACGAGGCGCAGCGCCGCCATCTGGTCGTGGAGCACCGCGACGTCGCGCAGGCCGATCACGTCGACGCCGTCGAGCATCTTGATGTAGCGCGACGGGTGCACGGTGGCGAGGTGGGCGATCAGGCCATCGAAGGAGTCGTCGGTGGCGGCCTCGCCGCGGGAGGCGAGCGCCCCCAGCACGCGCTCGTACTCGCCGGCGTCGACCGTGATGGCGCTGCCGGTGGTGTCGCGGCGGCGGTAGTCGAGGCCGTCGATGCGGATGGTCTCGAAGTTGCTCGACAGCGACTGGATCTCGCGCAGGAAGTCGCTCGCGGCGAAGCGCCCCTCGCCCAGCGCGTTCGGCGGGGTGTTGCTGGTGGCGGCGATGCGGGTGCCGGAGGCGACGAGCTCGCCGAGCATCCTCGTCATCATCATCGTGTCGCCCGGGTCGTCGAGCTCGAACTCGTCGATGCAGATCAGCGTGGAGCCGCGCAGCAGGTCGACGGCGCCCGCGTAGCCGAGCGCGCCCACGAGGGCGGTGTACTCGATGAAGGTGCCGAAGTACTTCGGCCCGGGCGCCTCGTGCCAGAGCGCGGCCAGGAGGTGGGTCTTGCCGACGCCGAAGCCGCCGTCGAGGTAGACGCCGGGGCGCATCGCGTCGACCTTCTTGCGGCTGCGGCTGAACAGGCCGGCCGGGCGCTGCGGCTCCCACGCCTTCGCGAACAGCTTGAGGGTGGAGACGGCCTCCGCCTGCGACGGATAGTCGTGGTCGGGCCGGTACGACTCGAAGGTCGCGTGCTCGAACTGCGACGGTGGGACCAGGCTGGAGGCGATCTCGGCGCCCGTGATCTGGGGCGAGCGGTCCGCGAGGCGGGGGAGGGCTCCGGTCTGGTCGATCGTCATGGAGGAGGCTGCACCCTTTTGTGTCGAAGTGTGTGTCGAAGGCGGAGGCGGAAGGCTCGGTCGGCCGCGTAGCCTGATACTGCGTTCCTGCTGCCGCAGGGCTCCAGCCTAATCCGGAAGGATGCATCCGCATGCCCGTCGAGATCGATCCGTCGCCCGCCTTCGCCGACTACGCCCACCCGGAACGCCTGGTGAGCACGGAGTGGCTGGCCGCGCACCGGGGCGAGCCCGGGCTCGTGGTGGTGGAGTCCGATGAAGACGTGCTGCTGTACGAGACCGGCCACATCCCCGGCGCTGTGAAGATCGACTGGCACACCGACCTCAACGACCCGGTCGTGCGCGACTACGTCAGCGCGGAGCGGTTCGCCGAGCTGCTCGGCTCCAAGGGCATCGCGCGCGACACGACCGTCGTCATCTACGGCGACAAGAACAACTGGTGGGCGGCGTACGCGCTCTGGGTGTTCACCCTGTTCGGGCACGAGGACGTCCGCCTCCTCGACGGCGGCCGCGACAAGTGGATCGCGGAGGGGCGAGAGCTCACCCGCGATGCCTCCGCCGTGCAGCCGGTCGAGTACCCGGTGGTGGAGCGCGACGACTCCCGCGTGCGCGCGTTCAAGGAGGACGTGCTCGCCCACTTCGGGCAGCCCCTCATCGACGTCCGGTCGCCGGAGGAGTACAGCGGGGAGCGCACCGAGATCCCCGGGTACCCGACCGAGGGCGCGCTGCGCGCCGGCCACATCCCGTCCGCCGCCTCGGTGCCGTGGGCGCGGGCGGCCGCGCCGGACGCGACGTTCAAGCGCCGTGGCGAACTCGAGGACATCTACCTGGGCGAGGCCGGGCTGAAGCCGGGCGACGACGTGATCGCGTACTGCCGCATCGGCGAGCGGTCGAGCCACACCTGGTTCGTGCTGACCCACCTCCTCGGCTTCGAGAACGTCCGCAACTACGACGGCTCGTGGACGGAGTGGGGCTCGGCCGTGCGGGTGCCGATCGTCACCGGCAGCGAGCCCGGCGAGGTGCCCGCCCGCTGATGGCGTGGCGCGGGCGGGTTAGCCTGGAGGCATGACCGAACTGACCGGGACGCTCGCGGAGATCCGCGACGACTTCCAGGCGCTGGAGCAGCCCGACCGGCTGCAGCTGCTGCTGGAGTTCGCCGACGAGCTGCCGGAGCTGCCCGCCCGCTACGCCGACCACCCCGACCTGCTGGAGCGGGTGGAGGAGTGTCAGGCGCCGGTCTTCATCTTCGTGGAGGTCGACGCGGCCGGCATCGTGCACCTGTACGCGACGGCACCGCGGGAGGCGCCGACGACGCGCGGGTTCGCCTCCATCCTGGTGCAGGGCCTCGCCGGCCTCACGGCGGACGAGGTGCTGGCCGTCCCCGACGACTTCCCGCAGACCCTCGGCCTGACGCAGGCGGTGTCGCCGCTGCGCATCCGCGGCATGTCGGCGCTGCTCGGCCGGACGAAGCGGCAGGTGCGGGCGAAGGTCGTGGCTGCGTAGTCGGTGGCGGTCACGCCGGGATGACCCGGACCATCCGCTCCAGCCCGGCGAAGTCGTCCACGTTGTGCGTGACGATCGCCGCGTCGTGCGCGCGGGCCGTGGCGGCGATCATGAGGTCGGCCACGCGGCCGCGGGGCGTGCGGCCGGTGGCGTAGACGGCCTCCACGATGCGCCCGTAATACTGCGCCGCCACGTCGTCGAACGGAAGGCCGCGGCCGAAGGCACGGCGCAGCTCGAGCAGCCGGAGGCGGCGCTCGGCAGCCGTCGCACCGTCGAGACCCGGCCGTGCGACGCCCTGCTCGAGCTCTGCGTAGCTGATGGAGGACACCGCGAAGTCGCTGATCGCCACGGGCGCCTCGTAGCGGCCGCGGATCAGCACGTTCGTGTCGAGCAGCGCCCTCATGCCCAGGGGTCCCGGAGGTCGTCGTCGCGGCGCTGCTCCTGCAGCTCGGCCGCCCAGGTCGGCTCGACGGGCGCCGCCAGGAGCTCGCGCACCGCGTCGACGGGGACCCAGGCGGACTCGCGGTGGGGGACGACGTCGGCGATGGGGCGGCCGTGGTTGGTGATGGTGTAGGTCTCGCCCTCCTGCACGTCGCTCAGCATGCGCGTGGGGTTCTGGCGCAACTGGCCGACGGTGATGGAGCGTTCCTCTGGCGGGGTCATGAGCAGCATCCCTTCACGCTAGCGGGTCCTAGACAAATGTCTACACTGCATTCTGTCGCACGGCGGAGCCCTTAGACCGCATCCCGAACACTCAAAGCACCACGAAACACACTGTTTACACGCCCACACGACGCGTAACAGGCGTGAAACACAGGCGGCCTGCCACCGAAACCTCTCGCTATCAGACTGGCTCCACCCCGAACCCCCGCACCCGAGAGCGGCGGTCACCAGATCCGGGGGCACGCACAGAGAGGTAGAGATTCGCATGGTGCTCCACACAGCAGCGGACTACGCAGAGGCAGGGACCGTCAACTCCCTGTGGCTGCTGGTCGCCGCAGCCCTCGTCCTGCTGATGACCCCCGGCGTCGCGTTCTTCTACGGCGGCATGGTCAGGGCCAAGAGCGTCATCAGCATGATGATGATGAGCTTCGGCGCGATGGCGCTCGTCGGCGTCCTCTGGGTCGTCTACGGCTACGGCCTCGCCTTCGGCACCCCGGTCATCCCGGGCGTGCTCGGCGCTCCCGACTGGTTCCTGTCGAGCCTGATGGGCAAGGACGGAATCACGCCGGACCTGGGCGGCCTCGCCTTCGCCGGCTTCCAGGCGACCTTCGCCATCATCACCGTGGCGCTGATCTCCGGAGCCATCGCCGACCGCGCCAAGTTCGGCGCGTGGATGATCTTCGCCGGCGTCTGGGTCACCGTCGTCTACTTCCCGGTCGCGTTCTGGGTGTTCAACCTCTCCGAGGGCTGGATCGCCGCCGGCCTGCACGTCAACGACTTCGCGGGCGGCACCGCGGTGCACATCAACGCCGGTGCGGCCGGGCTCGCCCTCGCGCTCGTCCTCGGCAAGCGCGTCGGCTTCCAGAAGGGCATGAACAAGCCGCACAACGTGCCGCTCACCCTGCTCGGCGCCGCGCTCCTGTGGTTCGGCTGGTTCGGCTTCAACGCCGGCTCGGAGGCCGCGGTCGACGGCGTGGCCGCCCTCGCCTGGGTCAACACCCTGGCAGCTCCGGCCGCCGCCATCATCGGCTGGCTGATCGTCGAGAAGCTGAAGGACGGCAAGGCCACCTCCATCGGTGCGGCCTCGGGCGCCGTCGCGGGTCTGGTCGCGATCACCCCGGCCTGTAACATCCTCACCCCGGGCTGGGCCATCCTGCTCGGCGTGGTCGCCGGCGCCGTCTGCGCCCTCGCGATCGACCTCAAGTTCAAGCTCGGCTTCGACGACTCGCTCGACGTGGTCGGCATCCACCTCGTCGGCGGCATCATCGGAACGCTGTGGATCGGCGTCTTCGGCTTCACCCACATCGACGGCGACGCCGAGAAGCCGTTCTCGAGCCTGCTCTACGGCGGCAGCTTCGCCCAGCTGGGCGTGCAGTTCGTCGGCGCCTTCGCGGTGCTGATCTACTCCTTCGTCCTGGCATACGCGATCGGCTGGGTCATCCAGAAGACGATCGGCTTCCGCGTCAAGAACGAGGACGAGCTGGCCGGCGTCGACACCGTCGTGCACGGCGAAGAGGGCTACTCGCTCGAGACGGTCTGACGGCCGCAGCACAGCACACAGCGCATCGCGAACGGGGTGCCGCCTTCGGGCGGCGCCCCGTTCCGCGTCTCCGGGCCCGGCGCTCCGCCGTCCCGTAATCTAATGCATGCATTCCGGCGCGCCCGGAGCGGAGGTCCAGAGAGGGAGCGGGGATGGCGAACGCCACGAGCGAGCAGCTGGACGCCCTGCTGCTGTTCGTGTGCGGCGCGCTGACCCTCCTCGTCCCGCCCGGCCTCGCGTTCCTGATCGGCGGGCTCGGCGGGGGAGCACGTGTCGCCAGAGCCGCCCGGTTCGCGCTCCTCGGCGTCGCCGTCGTCGTCCTGCTGGCGGTCGCAGGAGGCTACGGGATGCTCGCCGGCGCGCCGCTGGTCCCCGGCGTCGTCGGCCGCCCCGACCCGGGCCTCGCCGACATCACCGGCATGTACGGCCTCGCACGCGCCGGCTCCCTGATCGCCGTGTGCGGCGTCGGCGTCGCCGTGGTCGGCGTCGCGCTGGCGTCGCGGATCACGACGCGCGCGTGGATCGTGTTCTGCGTGCTCTGGAGCGTCCTGGTGCTCTTCCCGGTCGGCTACGCCGTCTTCGCTCTCGACGACGGCTGGGCGGTGGCCGGGCTCGGCGTGGTCGACTTCGGCGGCATCCTCCCGATCGGCGTCGCGGCGGGAGGAGGCGCTGCCGGTGTCGTGCTCGCCTGCGGCCGCCGGGAGCACCAGGTGGAGGGGCGGAGGAGCCTGCCGCTCGTCGCGATCGGCGGCGCGCTGCTCTGGCTCGGCTGGCTCGGCCTCGCGACCGGGTCGGAGGGCGCGCTCGACGACTTCACCGCCCTCATCGCGATGAACGCCTTCCTCGCGTCGGCGGGCGGCTGCCTGATGTGGCTGCTCGTCGACCGGGTGCTGCTGCGCCGGCCGACGGTCTCCAGCGGGCTGCTCGGCGCCTTCGCCGGCCTGGTCGCCGCGACACCGGCCTCCGGTGTGCTGACCCTCGGCTGGTCGCTGCTGCTGGGCGCGCTGGCAGCGCTCGCGTGCGCCACGATGGTCGACCTCGCCGCCCGCGCCCGGTTCGGCCCTGCCCTGACGCTGTGCGTCACGGTGTCGGTGGGCGGGCTCGTCGGCCTGCTCTACGTCGGCCTGTTCGCCAGCGGCGGCGGGATGGTCGAGAGCGGCAACTTCGACCTCTTCATCGGCCAGGGCATCGCCGGGCTCGTCGTGCTGCTGTACTCGGCTGCGGTGTCGGCGCTGATCGCGCTCGGCCTGCGGTTCACGATCGGGCTGACCAGGACGCGCGGGCGGGGTGGAGGCACGGGCGGCGTCGCCTCCCAGGGCGTCCGCCCGGGCGCGGTCGGCTATCCTTCGGGGCGTGATGAGCGCAGCCCGACCCTCGACAGCCCGGAGACTGCTGGGAGCCCTCGGCCGGCTGCTCCGGCCGGGCGCGACAGCGACCACGCCGCCCGCGACCCGCGCGCGCGACGCTGACCGGCGTCCGCCCGCGGCCGATGCGAGAGGTGCGGCCGGAGCCACCGCCACGGTGCAGGTCGACCCCCGGCGGTTGGGGCCGATCCGCACCTCCTACGTCCCCAGCACGGACGGCGACGCGGACCCGGGCGAGGTCGTGTGGACCTGGGTGCCGTTCGAGGAGGCGGACGGCCGCGGCAAGGACCGCCCGGTGCTCGTCGTCGCCGCCGAGCCGGCCGGAACGGTGCTCGCCATCGCGCTCACGAGCCAGGAGCACCCGGGCCGCCCGGAGTACGTGCCGGTCGGCTCCGGCGCCTGGGACGGCCGGGGCCGCCCGAGCTACGCCCGCGTCGACCGCGTGTACCGCGTGCACCAGCGCGGCATGCGCCGCGAGGGCGCCGCGCTCGCCCGGCGCCCCTACGACCGGGTGCGGGCCGAGCTGCGCGGGAGGTACGGCTGGAGCTGAGGCTCTGAACGGCCTCGCGGTGCCGTGGTGCAGCCCGCCAGAGGGCTCGTATCAGGAGCCGTCTGCGCTGGGACCGACGACGAAGTTCTGGTGACCATCGGTGCTCTCGGGCGCCGTCGAGATGGCACCCGTGCGGGATGTGATCGCACCCGGCTGGATGCGGACACCGGCGCCCTTGGGTCCGCAGAAGAGCGTGAACGTGGTGTCACCGACGACCGCATCCACACTGCTGGTCGGACCGAGTGTGTTCCGAGCACCGGCCCACGGAGGAGACGAGACGGGGTCGCCTGCCGCGGACGGGGCGCTGGTCTTGGCAGCTGCCGCTTCCCCGTTCGAGGACGCCGCGATCGCGCACTCGCCCGCGTGGAGAGCAACGGCGAACTCTGCGGCATCGCCGACCGCTGAAGCGACCACGTGCGATTGCAGGTCGCGCGGGAGCTTGGTCAGGAGTCCGTCGGAGATTCCCACCGTCGGCAGGGTGTCGACCGCTGGATCGCGGCTGAACGCGGCGTCGGACCCGTTCGGAGTGCACCCGGAGAGGAGCAGACCCGCGGTGATCGCCAGGATGACGGCGGTGGCAGGCAGCGAGAGGCGCGCGCCCGAGGCGGTCCGGAGGCCCGTCGTGTTGCACGACTGCTTCGTCGTCCAATCGAACTTCTTGACCGAGAACAGCTCGTCGGCGCGCAGGACCCGTGTCTGCCCGGACGGCACGCTGACGGAGTAGCCGGTCGCGGTCGTGAAGGTGGCCGTGACGTTGAAGCCGACATTCGCGCTCGCGACGGCGCCTGAGATGCCGGTGGCACCTGAGATCGAGTTGCCGACGGCCACCGATTTACTGAGTGTCAGCGTGCCAGGGCCCCTTCCGGCAACCGACCAATTGGGGCCGCTCGGCGACTGGATGGCAGTACCTGCCGAGCGCACATTCTTGATGGTGGTGACGACGGGACCGCACCCGACGCCGCCTTGCGTCCTCACGGCTGCGCTCGCCACGGTTCCGCCGCTGACAAAAAGCGCAAGGACAGTGCCGACGGTCGCCAGGATCGCAATGGGTCGCTGCATGGTGTTCCTTCTCGGCGTGCGGCTAGGGGCATCCCCTCCGGTCGACGTCCGACCGGCTCCCACAGCCTAGAAGGCGAGAAATGCGAAATGCAAAATAATACAAGCATACTCGGCCGCGCTGGCCGTTGCGGCTGCGTCATGCGTGCCGTGTACTACAGGACGACCGCATCCTCACTCAGCCGCCGCGACGCGCGCCGGGCGCCCCTCGGCCAGCGTCTCCAGCTTCGCCCAGGCGATGGAGGGGTGGATGCGGCCGCCCAGGCCGCAGTCCGTGGACGCCTGCACCCGCTCCGCGCCGACCAGGGACGCGAAGGTCAGGAGCCGGTCCGCAACGAGGTCGGGGTGCTCGACCACGTTCGTGGAGTGGCTGACCACGCCGGGGAGGATGACCTTGCCGTCGGGCAGCGTCACGTCCTCCCACACCCGCCACTCGTGCGCGTGCCGCACGTTGCCGGCCTCGAACGAGTACGCGCCGGCGTCGATCGCGAGCATCAGGTCGACGATGTGCCGGAACTCCAGGTCGGTGGTGTGCGGCCCGTGCCAGCTGCCCCAGCAGAGGTGGAAGCGGATGCGGTCCTGTGGCAGGCCGCGCAGCGCGTGGTTGAGAGCCTCCACCCGGATCCGCGTGAAGGCCTGGTAGTCCTCGACGCTCGGCTCGGGGTTGATCTGGTCCCAGTTCTCGGCGATCGAGGGGTCGTCGATCTGCAGCAGCAGGCCCGCGTCGATGATGGCGGTGTACTCGTCGCGCAGCACCTCCGCCCACGCCCAGATGTGCTCCTCCTCGGTCGCGTAGTACTCGTTGGCGATGCGGGCGCCGGAGCCGGGGGAGAGGGCGGTGATGAACCCGTCCTGGATGCCGGCGGCGTCGAGTGCGGCCCGGAGGTTGCGGGCGTCCGCGGCGATGAGCTCCTGCCCGCGATAGGTCAGCGGCCCGGTGGTCGTGGGGAAGACGGTCGCCTTCTCCCCGAGCGAGATGCCGGAGGCCGGGTCGGTGTACGCGTCGCGGAACCGCACCCAGTCCCGCCGGTCGGGGAAGGTGGTGAGCCGGATGCGCCCGGGCTCGCTGCGCACCGGCTGCTGGTTGTGGTGGTCCTTGCCGGTCAGCGAGAGCCCGCCGACCCGCTGGAACGAGTACGACCACCACGCCCCGTAATCGACGGCGCGCGACATGGCCTTGCCGTACTCGCCGTCGCCGGGAACGGTGATCCCGGTCTCCTGCTGGCGCCGCACCAGCGCCGCCACCTCTCCGGCGAGCAGCTCGTCGAAGGCGGCATCATGCTCGAGCGTGAACCCGTCGGCGGCGACCGGCCGCGCATCGTTCGCCGCGATCAGCTCGGGCGTGCGGGGGAGGGAGCCGGCGTGGGTGACGGGGACGGAGACGGTGGCCATGGGGTCAGGGTACCGGCGCATCCGGGTCGCGCTCTCCGATGTGACGCGAAACGACGAAGGCCGCGGCTCCTGTCGGGAGCCGCGGCCTCTGCGGAGATGGTGGGCGATACCAGACTCGAACTGATGACCTCTTCCGTGTGAAGGAAGCGCGCTACCAACTGCGCCAATCGCCCGCTTGCGAGATTCGATACTAGCCGACCGCGAGGGCCGAATGCACATCGGGGGTGCGGCCCGGCGTGGCGCAACCGTGCGTCCAGCGGCCGTTCAGGCGCGACACACCCGGATGTCACGCCCGGTTTTGTCATCGGCGCGGGGATCGGCTAAAGTCATTCAAGTGCCGCGGGAGACCGCGGAACGGAATGCGGATGTAGCGCAGTTGGTAGCGCATCACCTTGCCAAGGTGAGGGTCGCGAGTTCGAGTCTCGTCATCCGCTCGAGTCGGCCCGGTCGGTAACGATCCGGGCCTCTCGAATACGGTACGGTTCAGTCCGTGTTGTGGCTTCGGTGGATTGGCCGAGAGGCGAGGCAGCGGCCTGCAAAGCCGTATACACGGGTTCGAATCCCGTATCCACCTCGATCCTGATGATTCAGGTTCGGGCGATTGGCGCAGCGGTAGCGCGCTTCCCTGACACGGAAGAGGTCACTGGTTCGATCCCAGTATCGCCCACCACAGAGAACCGAACGAAGCAGACCCCCGGGAGACCGGGGGTTTCGTCGTTTCCGGCGGCGCTCAGCGCTGAGCCGGTCGACGACGCCGGTCGACCCAGCAGGTCGTTGTGTCCGCTCCCTCCGTTGGGTTAGCCTCGCCTCGCCTCGACCCGAGCGGAGACGACATGGCATCAGGCGGCCGGCGCGTGGGCGAGCGCGCGGACGAGCCCGTGACGCTTGCGGGGGGAGTGCTGGACCGGTACCGGCACGTGTGCGCGTTCGTCAACGGGCACGCGGAGGAGGAGGCCCTCCTCGACCCGTTCGTGCGGAGCGGCGTCGAGCACGGCGACCGGCTGCTGTACCTGGTCGATCCTGCGGAGTCCGCCGCCCCGGTGCGGCGGCTGCGTGAGCTCGGCTTCGACGCCGGGCGGCTGCTGGAGCGGCGGCTCGCCGAGGTGCGCACCTGGACCGACACCTATCTGCGCGGCGGCGCGTTCGACCCGGATGCGATGCTCCAGCTCCTCGACGGCGTCCTGACCGCGAGCGCCGGGCCGCGCATCCGCATGGTGGCCGACATGGGCTGGGCGGCAGGGCTGCCGAGCGTCGCCGACGACCTGATCGAGTTCGAGGCCCGCGCCAACTTCCTCCACGCTCGCCATCGGCACGTGGTGATCTGCGCGTACGACGTCGGCCAGTTCGACGGGGCGTTCGTGGTGGAGATCCTGCGCACCCACCCCATGGTCCTGATCGGCGGAGTGCTGCACGAGAACCCGTTCTTCGTCGCGCCGGACGAGCTCCTGCGCGAGCGCGACGGCTCCGCCGGGTGGGAGTGAGCCGTGACCGCCCAGCCGGACCCGCTCGACGTGTCGCAGCTCGACACCCGGCGCTGGCTCCGCGAACTGGGCGCTCTGATCGCGCTGCCGGCGCTGTGGCTGGACCACGAGCCCCGGGAGGTCGCGACGGGCCTGCTGAGCGTGCTCGTCGGGATGGTGCAGCTGCACGGCGCCTACGCGAGCTTCGGCGACGACGGAGCACCGCTGGAGGTGTGGCGGCCCTCCTCAGGGCCGGTCCCGCCGGAGTTCCGCGCGGCGCTCGCTGCGCACGCCGACGATGAGGTCGCGACCGGGCTGACGGTGCAGTCCGCGACCGGTGCCGCGGGTGAGCGGTTGCGCGTCGCCTCGGTGCCGGTGACGCTGCCGTGGGAGAGGGGGCTGGTGCTCGCCTCGGCGGAGCGCGGCGACTTCCCGACGGCGATGGAGACCCACCTGCTGCGAGTGGCGGTCGGCCAGGCCGCGATCGCCATCCATACGGGCAGACGGCTGGCGCAGGAGCACGCGGCCCGCGCGGCGGCGGAGGAACGGCTGCGGCTTCAGCGCGCGCTGCTCAGCAGCGTGCTCGGGGAGGTGGGGCCTCCGATCGAACGCGCCGCACAGCGGATCCGGGAGGCGGAGAGGCTGCTGCAGGAGCCTCCTGCCTCCGACGGCGCGTCGGGGCGGCCTGGTCCCGCGCCCACAACGGACATCGGGAACCGGCCCTCCCCTCCGCAGGCGCCCCTCCCGCTGACGCCGCGCGAGGTGCAGGTGCTCGGCATGCTCGCGCAGGGACTCAGCAACAAGGAGATCGCGGGCATCCTCTGGCTGAGCGACCGGACCGTCGAGCGTCACGTCACGAGCCTTTACCGCAAGATCGGCGTCGCCCGCCGCAGCGAGGCCACCGCCTTCGCCCTGCGCCATGGGATCGTCTAAGCAAGGACGCTCAACCGAACGTCACGCAGTACAGCTCCACGCCGTCCTCCTCGAACTCGACCTCGACCAGCCGGTCCGCGATCCGCCCGCGCTGCCGGACCAGCTGGTAGGTGTCCTGGCGGTCGAGCAGGCCGTGGCCTCCCTCGTCCACGTCGGTCCCGTGCGCGTCCCCGACGGGCTGGCCGTCGAGCAGCACCCGGAAGGGGACCGCGGTTCCGGGCACGGAAGGGCCCATCACCAGGTTCACGTCCCGCGCGTGGAACGCGTAAGCGAGACGGCCTCCTGCCTCGTGGAGCACTGCGGCCGTCCGGGTCTGCGTCCACTCGCCCGCCAGGTCCCACGCGTTCAGGGGCAGCTCGGGATGGACGCTGTAGCGGCGCGGGCGGTCGTACTGTGCGGCGTCTTCCGACGCGAACCCGTCGCTCTGCCCGTAGCCGAGGTAGGTCTCGGGGGAGCGGAGGGTGGACCAGTCCGCAGCGACCTCCAGCCCGTGCGCCTGCGGCTGGGCCAGGCCGAGGTCGACCTCCGCCGCGCCCGCCGCCATCAGCAGCTGTTGCACCGCCATCTCGGTCATCGCGTAGTCGCTTTCGCCGAAGTGGTGATAGCGGAGGCGCCCGGAGGCGTCGGCGAGGTAGACGGCCGGCCAGTAGTGGTTGGCGAAGTCGTTCCACACGCCGTAGTCGGCGTCCAGCGCGACCGGGTACTCGATGCCGAGCGCCCGTGTCCGCGCCTCCACATTCGCGACGTCGTGCTCGAAGCCGAACTCGGGGGTGTGCACTCCGACGATCGTCAGTCCGGCGTCGGCGTAGGCCGCGTGCCAGGCACGGAGGTAGGGGAGGGTGCGCAGCCAGTTCACGCAGGTGTAGGTCCAGAAGCCGACGAGCACGACGCGGCCGCGCAGTGACTCCGCGGTCAGCGGGCCGGAGTTCAGCCAGCCGGTCGCCCTGTCGAACGATCCGAGGCGGCCCTCGTCGGGGAGGGCGTCGGCGGCGTCCGCTCCGCGGTGCGCGACCGACCAGAACCGGCGCCGGAGCGCGTCAGCGGGCATGGGCGGCTCCCTCGCTCGTGCCGCGCCGTGCGCTGCCCGGCGCCATCCCGGTCGGTGCCATCCGGGTCGGTGCCATCCGGTCGGCGTCGATCACCGCGTCCGCGAACGCGCGCGGAGCCTCCTGAGGGAGGGCGTGGCCGATGCCGCCGGTCAGCTCGCGGTGCTCGTACGGGCCCGTGAACCGGTCGCGGTAGGCGGCCGGTTCGGGATGCGCTGCGCCGTTCGCGTCGCCCTCCATCGTGATCGTCGGCACCGCGATGACCGGCCGTTGGGCGAGGCGGCGTTCGACCTCCGCGAACCGCTGCTCGCCCTCCGCCAGTCCGAGGCGCCATCGGTAGTTGTGGATGACGATCGCGGCATGGTCGGGGTTGTCGAGCGCGGCGGCGCTCCGGGCGAAGGCGGCATCGTCGAACGCCCAGCGCGGCGACGCCGTCCGCCAGATCAACCGCGCGAAGTCGTCGCGGAAGGTCTCGTAGCCGCGGCGCCCGCGCTCGGTGGCGAAGTAGAACTGGTACCACCAGGCGAGCTCGGCCGCCGGCGGCAGCGGCGTGGCGTTGCTCTCCTGGCTGCTCAGCAGGTACCCGCTGACCGCGACCTGGGCGCGGCAGCGCTCGGGATGCAGCGCAGCGAGGACGTTGGCGGTGCGGGCGCCCCAGTCGAAGCCGGCCACGACCGCGCTCTGCACCCCGAGCGCGTCCAGCAGGTCGATCGCGTCGGCCGCCAGCGCCGCCGGCTCGCCGTTGCGCACGGCGTCCGAGCGCAGCAAGCGCGTGCTGCCGTACCCGCGCAGGTGCGGCACGATCACACGGAAGCCCGCCTCCACGAGCATCGGCGCGCACTCAGCGAAGGCATCGATCGCGTACGGCCAGCCGTGGAGCAGCAGCACCGCCGGGGCGTCCGACGGGCCGAGGTCGACGAGGCCGACGCTCAGCGCGCCGGCCTCGACCTGGACGACGGGCCCGAGCTCCGCGGTCACCGCAGCGTCCTGAAGGTGGCCCTGACCTCCTGCGCGAACAGCTCGGGCTGCTCCCACGCGGCGAAGTGGGTCCCGCGCTCGAGGCGGTTGAAATGGATCAGGTTCGGGTAGGCGCGCGTCGCCCAGCTGCGCGGCGCCGCGTAGATCTCGTCCGGGAACACGCTCACACCCGTCGGCAGGGGAACGCCCTTCGGCGCGAAGAACGCCAGCTTGCTCTCCCAGTACAGCCGCGCCGACGACACGGCCGTGTTCGTGAACCAGTAGAGGTCGATGTTGTCCAGGATGTCGTCACGAGTGAGCCCCTCCGACCCGCCCAGGAAGACCCGCGCGATCAGATCGTAGCTCGCGGCATCGTGGTCGAGCATCCACGCGGCGAGACCGACGGGGGAGTCGGCCAGCGCGTAGAGGGTCTGCGGCCGGTTGCCCATCTCCTGTGCGTAGCCGAGGCCGTGGGCGTAGAAGGTCGCGAGCTGGTCCCACGCACCACGCTCCTCCGCGTCGAGGTCGCCGGGAGGCGGCTCGTGGGCATCGAGGGCGGTCTGGATCTCGTCGGGCACGGTCGCCGGCATGTTGGTGTGGATGCCGACCAGCCCGGGAGGCTGCTGCAGCGCCAGCTGCTCGGTGACTGCGTTGCCCCAGTCGCCGCCCTGGGCGACATACCGGTCGTAGCCCAGCCGCGTCATCAGCTCGGCCCAGGCGCGGGCGATGCGGATCGGATCCCAGCCCGGCTTGTCCGGCTTGCCGGAGAACCCGTGGCCGGGGAGGGACGGGATGACGAGGTCGAACGCGTCGGCGGCGTCCGCCCCGTAGGCGGTCGGGTCGGTCAGCGGCCCCACGATCTTCAGCTGCTCGATGACCGACCCCGGCCAGCCGTGGGTGACGATCATCGGCAGCGCACCCTCGTGCTTCGACCGCACGTGGATGAAGTGGATGTCGAGGCCGTCGATCTCGGTGATGAACTGCGGCAGCGCGTTGAGCTGCGCCTCGACCCTCCGCCAGTCGTGCTGCTCCAGCCAGTAGGTCGCGAGCGCCTGCATCACCTCCAGCCGCACGCCCTGCGACGTGTCGTCGACGGTCTCCCGCTCGGGGAACCGGGTGTTGCGGATGCGGCGCTTGAGGTCGTCGATGTCTTCCTGCGGGATCTCGACGGTGTACGGGCGCACGGTCGTGTCCGGGCGCGGATCGGCGATGGTCATGGGGTCTCCTCCGGTGATGGTGTGCGACGTACGCCACCCTGCCGCTGGGGTCGGCTGCGCGGCATCAGGGAAACCCCTCACCTCCGGCGCGAGGACGGCGGGAAACCGGCGGAGGACGGCCTCACGGCGTCACCGCGTCACGGGGCCCCCAGCCGCCCGGAGAGCTCGGCCGCAGCCGCGGCGACATAGCGGCCGAGCGCCTCCAGCCGGTCGCCGATGCGCCCCTTGGGGGCGCTGACGTTGACAGCGGCGATGATCCGGCCCGTCAGGTCGCGGACGGGCGCGGAGGCGCCGACGACGCCGTGCTCCAGCTCCTCGTCGAGCAGGGCGTACCCCCTGGCGCGGATGCGCGCGAGCTCGGCCACAAGGCTCTCGAAGTCGGTGACCACCGCCTTGTCCTCGGGCGGGGCGCTCAGAACCGAGAAGCCGGAGGCGGCCATGATCGGGTCCGCCGGGCCGACGATCGGGAGATCCGTGCCGTGCTCCGCATACCAGCGCTCGAGGGAGGCCGTGTCCCAGTCGCTCAGCAGCACCCGGCCCGACGGGGTCCGCCAGGCCGCGGTCGTGACACCCTCCCATCCCGTGGTCCGGAACTCGTGCGGGCTCAGCTCGCTGAGGATGGTGAGCACGTTGCCGCCGCGCAGCACGCACAGGTGCGTGGTCTCGCGGGTCGACTGCGCGATCCGGCGCAGGTACGACCGCGCCTCCGCGACCAGGCGGCTCTCGGTCGTGCGCGCGGCCAGGGCGAACAGGCGCGGACCGAGCCGGTAGCTGAGGGTGGCGTCGTCGCGCTCCAGCAGGCCGGCGTCGGCCAGCGTTGCCAGGGTGCGCGAGACGACCGCCTTGTCGCGCCCGCTGAGCTGGGCGATGCGGAGCACGCCGAGGCCGTTGTTCTGCATGGCCTCCGAGCCTCCGAGCAGCTCGAGGAGCTCGATGTCGCGGGCGAGGCCCGAGGCGTTCCGGCGCGGTTCGGCGGTGGGGGACATGGCGTCACCCTAGGGCGCCTGTTGCCATATGCACAACCACTATTGGCGAAATGGCATCCCCCGGCTCTATGGTGAGCGGGTACCACCCGAAGCCCCTCAACGAAGAGAAGGGACGATGCATGAACGCCGGCTTCAGCTTCGCCTCGTTCGCCGAATTCCTCGGCGATCGCTGGAGCGACATCCTCGACCTCACCGCTCAGCACCTGGCCGTGGTCCTGATCTCCCTGATCGTCGCCATGGCGGTCGGGGTCGTCATCGGCGTCGCCGTCTGGAACCGACCCGTGTCCCGGGCGACCGCCCTCACGGCGGCCGGGATCGCCATCACCATCCCGTCGCTCGCGCTGCTGGCCCTGCTGTCGCCGCTGCTCGGTCTCGGCTGGGGGCCGACGATCGTGGCGCTGGTGTTCTACTCGCTCCTTCCGATCATCCGGAACACCGTCGTCGGGTTGCGGGAGGTGCCGGCCGAGGTCGTCGAGTCGGCGCGCGGGATGGGCATGGGCCGGGGCCGCATCATGATCACGACCCAGCTGCCCATTGCCTGGCCCGTCATCGTGACCGGCGTACGCGTCGCCGCCCAGCTGACCATCGGCATCGCCGCCATCGCCGCCTACGTCGCGGGGCCCGGGCTCGGTCAGTACATCTTCAAGGGGCTCTCGTCCATCGGCTCCAAGAACGCCATCAACTACGCCGTCGCCGGCACGGTCGCGATCATCGTGCTCGCTCTGCTCGTCGACGGCGCCTTCATCCTCATCTCCCGCCACACCACCTCGAGGGGTCTCCGTGCCTGAGTCGACCACCACCCCGGACGCCGCCGCCCTGACCAACACCGGCTTCCTGTCCGCCATCGCCCGCCAGTCCGCCGGCGTCGCCATCGAGCTCGACGGTGTCACCAAGAACTATGCCGGGCAGCCCGCTCCCGCCGTCGAGGACTTCTCGATGCGCGTGGAGCCGGGCGAGCTCGTCATGTTCGTCGGCCCGAGCGGCTGCGGCAAGACGACGACCATGAAGATGATTAACAGGCTGATCGAGCCCACCTCGGGAAGCATCCGGATCGACGGTAAGGACGTCCTCTCCCTCGACCCCAACCAGCTGCGCCGCCACGTGGGATACGTGATCCAGCAGATCGGCCTCTTCCCGCACCGCACCATCGCCGAGAACATCGCGACCGTGCCGCGGATGCTCGGCTGGTCGAAGGACCGCATCGCCGAGCGGGTGGACGAGCTGCTGCGCACCGTCCAGCTCGACCCCGGCACCTTCGCCCGCCGCTACCCGCGCCAGCTCTCCGGCGGCCAGCAGCAGCGGGCCGGCGTCGCCAGGGCGCTCGCGGCAGACCCGCCCGTGATGCTGATGGACGAGCCGTTCGGGGCGACCGACCCGATCACCCGCGAGCGGCTGCAGGCCGAGTTCCTGCGGCTGCAGGCGGAGATCGGCAAGACGATCATCTTCGTCACCCACGACTTCGACGAGGCCGTCCGCCTCGGCGACCGTATCGCCGTGCTCAGCGAGCGCAGCCGGATCGAGCAGTTCGACACGCCGGCCAACATCCTGGCGAACCCGGCCAACGACTACGTGGCCTCGTTCATCGGCCAGGGCGCGGCCATCAAGCGGCTGGCGCTGATCCCGGTCGGGGAGGCGCGGCTCGCGAACAGCATCGACGACCGCGCGCCGCAGATCGCCGTGACCGCGACGCTGCGCGACGCGCTGGATCTGATCGTCCTCACGGGGAGCCCGACGGTCACCGTCGTCGACACGGCGGGCGCTCCGCAGGGTGCGCTCGACCACGCGGCCATCTCGGCAGTGCTCGGCGGCCCGCTGGCGACGCGCGAGGCGCAGCCGACCAGGGTGAACCTCGGGGAGGAGCCGCGATGACCGCCGCACTCGACTGGAGTACCGGCCGGGTGTCGACCGGCCGCCGCGTCGGTGCCGCGGCCCGCCGGTTCGCCGCCCCCGTCGTCGTCGTGGTGCTGGTCGGCCTGGTGTTCCTCTGGATCTCGACCCTCACCCTCGACTCGATCGAGCAGCGGACCCTGAACCCCGAGTACATCTCGGCGCGCATCCGCGAGCACCTCGTCCTGACGGTCGTGGCGTCCGCACTCGTGGCCCTGCTCGCCATTCCGGCCGGGATCGCCGTGCATCGGGTGAAGGCGGGCTGGTTCCGCGCGATCGTGCTCGGCCTCGGCAACATCGGCCAGGCGACGCCGGCCGTCGGTGTGGTGATCCTGCTCGCGATCGTCTGGCAGACCGGGTTCCTCACGGCGCTGGTGGCGCTGGTCGCCTACTCCTTCCTCCCGGTGCTGCGGAACACGTTGATCGGGCTGGAGCAGGTGAGCGCCGACGCGAAGGAGGCGGCGCGCGGCATGGGCATGACGCCCGGCCAGGTGCTGCGCCGGATCGAACTGCCGCTCGCGTCGCCGACGATCCTCGCCGGCCTGCGCACCTCGCTGGTGTTCTGCGTCGGCGTCGCCACCGTCGCCACCTTCATCAACGCCGGCGGTCTCGGCGACATGATCGTGAACGGCCTGAAGCTCCAGCGCTTCCCCGTGCTGCTGGTCGGGGCGGTCCTCGTCGCCGCCATCGCCATCCTCATCGACTGGCTCGCCGGGCTGGTCGAAGACCTCGTACGTCCCCGCGGCCTCTGAGCCGCTTCCACCCGCCGCGCACGCAGAGCCGCGTCACGGCGTCATCACGCACACCCGCACCGCATTCACACTGAAGGAGAACCATGTTCACCAAGAGGCACCTCTCCGTCGCGGCGGTCGCCGCCGCAGCGGCCCTGCTCATGACCGGCTGCTCGGGAAGCAGCGCCGGATCGTCCGGGGCCAAGGGCGACGAGCTGAAGGGCCTGACCGGCCAGATCGGCTCGAAGGACTTCTCGGAGCAGTACATCCTGGCCTACATCACCACCGACCTGCTCAACGCCCACGGCGCCGACCTGGAGGCGAACACCAAGCTGGTCGGCTCGCAGAACGTCCGCCAGGCGCTCGAGAACAAGCAGTTCGTCGGCTACTGGGAGTACACCGGCACCGCCTGGATCACCTACCAGGGCAACACCGCCCCCATCACCGACCCGCAGGAGCAGTTCGACGCGGTCAAGAAGGCCGACGCCGACAAGGGCATCGCCTGGCTCGACCCCGCGCCGCTCAACAACACCTACGCCTTCGCGATCCGCTCCTCCGAGGGCAAGAAGCTCGGCGTGAAGACGCTGAGCGACGTCGCGAAGCTGAAGGCGAGCGACAAGACCTTCTGCATCGAGAGCGAGTTCTCGACCCGCGACGACGGCTGGCCGGGGCTCAAGAAGGCGTACGGACTCGACGTGCCCGACTCCAACGTCAAGATGCTCGACACCGGCATCATCTACACCGCGACCCAGAAGGGCAGCGACTGCAACTTCGGCGAGGTGTTCGCGACCGACGGCCGGATCAAGGCGCTCGACCTCACCGTCATGGACGACGACAAGAAGTTCTTCCCCGTGTATCAGGGCGCGTTCTCCATGCAGGAGTCGATCCTGAAGAAGTACCCGGCGATCGCCGACATCCTGGCGAAGGTCTCCTCCAAGCTGACCACCGAGAAGATGCAGGAGCTGAACGCCAAGGTCGACGTCGACGGCGACGAGCCGGCCGACGTCGCCGAGGAGTTCCTCAAGGACGAGGGCCTGATCTGATGACGGACGCGCGAGAGGGCGTGCTGCGCATCGGCGAGAGCTTCGTCGGGGACGGCGTCAACGCCGCCCACATCAACACCGTCGCCGGCCCGCGCACCGGGCCGGCGGGGGTGGCGTGGGCCTCGGCCCTCGCCTCCCCGAGCGCCGGACACGTGCCCTTCGTGGCGGTGCTCGCGCCGTCGCTGCCGGTGAAGCCGCTCACCCTGTTCGTCACGAAGTCCGCCCCCGCCGGCGACGAGCACGGCACCCTCATCTGGGGCCCGGCGCAGGCCGGGGTCGCGGCGGGCGTGGCCGACGCGGTCGCCGAGGGCGTCATCCCCCGGGAGGCGGCCGACACCGACGTCATCGTCGCGGCCGTCTGGGTGAACCCCGGCGCCGACGACGCCGACGCCGTGTACCGCAACAACCGCGAGGCCACGGCGACCGCGCTGCGCAACGGCGTCGCCGGACTCCCCGCCCTCGACGACGTGCTGGCCGCGCGCCACCGCCCGGCCAACCCCTTCTACACCGCCCCCGCCTGAACCGCCGGCGACGACGGCACGCGGCCTCCTGAGGAAAAGGAACATGACAGCACAGAACCCCACCGTCGGCTTCATCGGCCTCGGCAGCATGGGAGGCGGGATGACCCGCAACCTCCAGCGGGCCGGCTTCCCGCTGGTGGTGACCGACCTGCGGCCCGAGTCAGCGGCCGAGCTCATCGCCGGCGGCGCCCGCTGGGCGCCCACCGCGGCCGAGGTGGCCGCCGCCTCCGACCTCGTCATCACGATGCTCCCGACCCCGCGCCACGTCTCCGACGCGGTGAGCGGGCCGGGCGGCGTGCTCGAGGGCATCCGCGACGGCGGCACCTGGATCGACATGTCGACCTCGGTGCCGGAGGTGGCCGACGCCGTCCGTGCCGCGAACGCCGGCCGCGGGCTGCACATCCTCGACGCCCCGGTGAGCGGGATGTCGGTGGGAGCGGCCAACGGCACGTTGCAGATCTTCGTCGGCGGGGAGGCCGCGGACGTCGAGCGGCTGCGCCCGGTGTTCGAGGCGATGGGCGACCCGGAGCGCATCCTCCACGTGGGCGGGAACGGCGCCGGCTACGCGGTGAAGCTCATGATCAACCAGCTGTGGTTCTCGCACCTCGTGGCCACGGCGGAGGTGCTGGCCGTCGGCGTGAAGGCCGGCGTCGACCTCGGCGTGCTGCGCGACTCGCTGGTCGCAAGCCCGGCGAACAGCACCTTCGTCGAGCGGGACGTGCTCTCGATCCTGGAGCACGGCGACTACGACGAAGGCTTCGCGCTCGCCCTCGCCTGCAAGGACCTGGGCCTGTCCATCGACCTCGCCCGCTCGGTCGGGGTGCCGGTCGAGCTGTCCGCGCTGGTCGACCAGGTGTTCCGCCGCGGGCGTGCCCAGTACGGCGACCGCGCGGGCGAGATGGCGCCGTTCCAGCTGTACGAGGACCTGATCGGCACACCGCTGCGCCTCGTCGCGGACGCCGCCCCCGAGGGGGTGGCCCGGTGATCGCGGAGCGCGAGCTGCTCGACCGCCTGCCTACCGGGCTCTACATCGACGGCGCCTGGCGGGACTCCGCCTCCGGCGCGCGCTTCGACGTGATCGACCCCGCCACAGAGCAGGTGCTCGCCCGCGTGGCCGATGCCGCGCCCGAGGACGGCGACGCCGCCCTCGCCGCGGCGCACGCGGCCCAGCGCGGCTGGGCCAGGACCGCGCCGCGCGAGCGCGCCGAGATCCTGCGGCGGGCCTTCGAGCTGGTCACGGCCAGAGCGGACGAATTCGCCCTCGCGATGACCCTGGAGATGGGCAAGCCGCTGGCGGAGGCCCGCGGCGAGGTCGCGTACGGCGCGGAGTTCCTGCGCTGGTTCTCCGAGGAGGCCGTGCGCGTCTCCGGCCGGTACGCCACCGCTCCCGACGGCGCCAACAGGCTCCTGGTCGTCAAGCGGCCGGTCGGCCCCTCCCTGTTCATCACCCCGTGGAACTTCCCGCTCGCGATGGCGACCCGCAAGATCGCGCCGGCCATCGCCGCCGGATGCACCATGGTGTTGAAGCCCGCGGCGCTCACCCCGCTCACCGCGCTGCTGCTCACGAGCGTGCTGGAGGAGGCCGGTCTGCCCGCCGGAGTGCTCAACGTCATCCCCACGACCCGTGCCGGCGCCGTCACCGGACCCCTGATCGCCGACCCGCGGCTGCGGAAGCTGTCGTTCACGGGGTCCACCGAGGTCGGACGCCGCCTGATCGCGGCCTCCGCCGACCAGGTGCTGCGCGTCTCCATGGAACTGGGAGGCAACGCGCCCTTCCTCGTCTTCGAGGACGCCGACCTCCCCGCCGCCGTCGACGGAGCCGTGCTCGCGAAGATGCGCAACGGGGGAGAGGCCTGCGTGGCCGCCAACCGCTTCCTCGTCCACGAATCCATCGCCGAGGAGTTCACCGCGGCGTTCGCCGAGCGCATCGCCGCCTACCGGGTCGGTCGTGGCACCGAGCAGGGCGTCACCATGGGCCCCCTGGTCGACGCCGCCACCCGGGACAAGGTGGAGTCGCTTGTTCAGCAGGCCGTGTCCGATGGTGCCCGGATCGCCGTCGGCGGCGAACGCGTCTCAGGCGCCGGATACTTCTACCAGCCGACCGTCCTCACCGACGTACCCGCCGACGCCCGCATCCTGGGCGAGGAGATCTTCGGCCCGGTCGCTCCCATCACGACGTTCCGCACCGAGGAGGAGGCGGTCCGCCTCGCCAACGCCACCGAGTTCGGCCTGGTCGCCTTCGTCTACACCCGCGACCTGAACCGCGGCCTGCGCCTGGCGGAGGAGCTCGACAGCGGCATGCTCGGGCTCAACGCCGGCGTCGTCTCCAACCCCGCGGCGCCCTTCGGCGGCGTCAAGCAGTCCGGGCTCGGCCGCGAAGGCGGCTTCGAAGGCATCGAGGAGTACCTCGAGACCCGGTACGTCGGCATCGCCGACCCGTTCGCCGCCGCCGTCCACGCTGAGAGCACGGAGGGCTGACCGTGGAGATCACCGACTTCAGCACCGCCCTGTTCTCGCTCGAAGGCAAGCGGGCGATGGTCACCGGCGGCAACGGCGGCCTCGGCCGCGCGTTCACCGTCGCGCTCGCCGCGGCCGGCGCCGACGTGTTCGTGCCCAGCCTGGCCGACGACGACGGGACGACGGCGCGGCTGGTGGAGGGCCACGGCCGGCGCTACGCCTTCGCCGCCGCCGACATCACGCGGACGGGCGTTCCGCAGGAGATGGTCGGGCAGTGCGTCGAGACGCTCGGCGGCCTCGACATCCTGGTCAACTCGGCGGGCATCAACCTGCTCGACGACGTGACCGCGTTCGGCCGCGACAAGTGGGATCCGATGCTCGCGGTCAACCTGACCGCCGCCTTCGACTTCGCGCACGCCGCCGCCCGGGCGATGATCCCGCAGCGCTCGGGCAAGATCGTCAACATCGCCTCCCTGTTCTCGTTCCTCGGCGGCAAGCAGTCGCCGGCGTACGCCGCATCGAAGGCCGGCATCGTCGGCTTCACGAAGGCGTACGCGGACGAGCTCGGGGAGTACGGCATCCAGGTCAACGCCATCGCGCCCGGCTACTTCGCGACCGCGCTGACCGAGCGCACCCGGTCGGACGCCGTCGCCAACGCGCGCATCGTCGACCACGTGCCCGCCGGCCGCTGGGGCGACCCGGCCGACCTCATGGGCGCGCTCGTCTTCCTGTCCAGCCGCGCGGCCGACTATGTCACCGGGCACACGCTCGTCGTCGACGGCGGCTACCTCCTCCGCTGACGCACCCCGACCATCCGCTCCCGAACGCAAGGAACCGATCCATGCCCGCTTCCCGCTCCGCCCTCTCCCGAGAGCAGATCGCCGAGCGCCTGACCGCGCTCCTCGGCGCCGCTCAGGTCGACACCGACGAGGCCGCGCTCCGCGAGGCCAGCGTCGACCGCTTCAAGAAGTACACGGCCGTGCACGGCATCTTCGACGGGCCGTTCCCCGCGGCGATCGCCTACCCGCGCTCGACGGACGACGTCTCGACCGTGCTCCGCTTCGCCGACGAGAACCGCGTCGCCGTCGTCCCGCGCACCGGCCGCACCGCCACCGAGGGCGGTCTGGAGACGGTGATCGCCGACTCCATCGTCCTCGACGGTTCGCGGATGGACGCGGTGCTGTCGGTGAACGAGACCGACCTGATGGTCACCGTGCAGTGCGGCGTCCCGCTGCAGCGGCTGGAGGACGAGCTGCGCGAGCGCGGGCTGACCACCGGCCACTCGCCCCAGTCGAAGCCGCTGGCGCAGTACGGCGGCCTCACCGCCACCCGGTCGATCGGGCAGTTCTCGACGCTCTACGGCGGCATCGAGGACATGGTGGTGGGACTGGAGGCGGTGCTCGCCGACGGCACCATCACGCGGATCAAGAACGTGCCGCGCCGTGCGGCCGGCCCCGACCTGCGGCACCTCGTCATCGGCAACGAGGGCGCGCTGTTCTTCATCACCGAGGTCACCGTGAAGGTGTTCCGGTTCCAGCCGGAGAACTACCGCTTCTTCGGCTTCCTGACCGATGACTTCGCGGCCGGGGTGGACGCCCTGCGCGAGCTGATCGCCGAGGGCTACCGCCCCTCCGTCTGCCGCTTGTACTCGCCGGAGGACGCCCGGCAGCACTTCGCGGACGTCTCCGACGGCAAGAACGTCGTCGTCCTGGTCGCCGAGGGGCCGCGCCGCCTGGCGGACGCCACCGCCGACGCGATCGAGGAGCTGTTCACCGAGCCGCTGTTCCAGCGGGTCCCGGACGAGCGCATCCGGACGTGGTTCGACCAGCTCAACTGGGGGCAGGACAAGATCGACGCCGAGAAGCGCCAGATGCTCGAGACGAATCATCTGGGGTACACGACCGAGGTCTCCATCGACTGGTCCCGCGTGGACGCGCTGTACACGGCGGTGATGGACCGCATCCGGACCACCTTCGACCGGGCTGCCGATCTCACCATGCTCGGCGCGCACTCCTCGCACAGCTACCAGACCGGCACCAACCTGTACTTCGTGTACGACTACGACATCCGCTGCGAGCCCCGCGACGAGATCGAGCTCTACCACAAGCCCCTCAACGCCATCATCGTGGAGGAGGCGCTGCGGCTGGGCGGCTCCATGGTGCACCACCACGGCATCGGCAAGTACCGCACCGACTGGACCGCCGAGGAGCACGGCTCCGCCTACGAGCTGCTCGTGCGGCTCAAGGCGGCGCTGGACCCGAACGGGATCATGAACCCCGGTACCATCCTCCCGCTCGCCGCGGCGCCGGAGGGCGCGGACGCGTGACCTCGTACGTCGTCGCCATCGACAACGGCTCGCAGAGCACGAAGGTGCTCGTCGTCGACGAGCGCGGCGTCGTGCATGCGTCGGCGAGGGTCGGACTGCTGCCGTATCGGCATCCCGGCCCCGGCCGGGCCGTGCATCCCGACGACGACGTGTGGACCTCGATCGCCGCGGCCTGCCGGATCGCCCTCGACCGCTTCGAGGGCGACCCGTCCCGCATCGTGGGTGTCGGGCTCTGCACGATCCGGTTCTGCCGCGCACTGCTCACGGAGAGCGGCGACCTGGCGGAGCCGCTGCTGAGCTGGATGGACGAGCGGGTCGGCCGCCCCTACCGGCACGACGACCCCCGGGTCGCGCGGGTCACCACCTCCTCCGGCTACATCGCGCATCGCCTCACCGGACGCTTCGTCGACACCGCGGCCAACTACCAGGGCGTCTGGCCGATCGACCAGACGACCTGGCGGTGGTCCGACGATCCGTCGGCGTACCAGGCCACCGGGATGCCGCGCGAGCTGCTGTTCGACCTCGTCGACCCGGGGGACCGGCTCGGCACCGTGACGGAGGCCGCCGCTGCGGCCACGGGTCTGCCGCCGGGCGTGCCGGTGTTCGCCACGGCCAACGACAAGGCGGTGGAGGCGCTGGGCGCCGGGCTGGCGCGTCCGGACCAGCTGCTCCTCTCGCTGGGCACCTACATCTCCTCGATGACCGTCGCGGCGGCGCCGGGTGGCGGGGCCGCGCACTGGGTCAACTTCGGCTCCCGTCCGGGGCAGTACCTGGCGGAGAGCGGGGGGATCCGGCGCGGGATGTGGACGGTGAGCTGGTTCCGGTCGCTGCTGCAGGGCGCCGGGCCGCGCGACGACGCCATGTACGACCTGGAGGCGGAGCTCGACCGGGAGGCGGCGCTGCTGCCGCCGGGGAGCGATGGCGTCCGGGCGGTGCTGGACTGGCTCGCTCCGGCCGACCATCCCGGCCGTCGCGGCGCGTTGCTGGGCTTCTCCGGAGCGCAGGGTCGCGCCCACGTCTACCGCGCCATCCTGGAGGGGATCGCGTTCGAGATGGCGGACAACGCCGACGCCATGGCGGCGGAGCTGGGGAGTGCCTTCACGGAGGTGCTGGTCACGGGCGGCGGCGCCCGCTCGCGGGTCCTGCCGCAACTGGTTGCCGATGTCACCGGACGGCCGGTGCGACGCGCCGCCCTGGACGACGCCGCCGGCCTCGGCGCCGCCGTGTGCGCCGCAGTGGGGTCGGGGATGCACGCCGGCTGGGACGTCGCGCTCGATGCGATGGTCCGGCTCACGGACCCGGTCCTGCCATCGTCGGATGCGGGGGAGTACGCGCGTCTGCGCCCGCTGCACCGCCGCGCGCGCGAGGGCGTCCGCGCACTGAGCGAGGAGCTGAGCGACAGCGCGGTCGACTGAACCCGGGGGCCGCACCGCGCCGCCGCGCCCTGCTCCTGTGCCAGGATGGCACCATCGAGCGGAGGGGGAGCCGATGGCGGAGGACGCGCAGGCTGAGCAGCAGGACGCCGCGGAGACACTCATGCAGCCGCCGCCGACCACGCAACTGGCGGCTGCTCCGCTGCCCGCCGCTCCACTACTCCGGCGCGCCCGCACCCTGCTGCTCTGGGCGCTCGGTGCCGCGGTCGTCTACTCCACCCTGAGCGGCTCGAAGGGCAGCTGCCCTGGCGGTTTCTCCGCCGACGGCTACGTGGACGCCGCGGGCGATCCCACGGATGTCGCACCGCAGTGCTTCCAGGCCACCCTGCACCCGAGCCCGGTCGTCTACCTCGCCATCGCGGTCACCGTGATCGTCGCGGTGACCCGGGCGGCCCGGGCGACCGACCTCGACCGCGCGCTGCGGACGCTCAACCGCGCCACCATCCTCGTCGTCGCCATCGCGGTCGTGTCGATGGTGATTGCGACCGTGTGGATCTTCGTGTCGCCTGCTCCGACCGACGGCACCGTGTTCTTCCCGTTCCCGTTCGGCAGCGGCACGATGACCATCACGCCGATGGAGCCGCCCACCGGCGGCTGACCGGCGGCTGAGCGGCACCGCGGCCGGCCCGCGCCTCAGAGCGCCCGCAGGTACCGCCGCCGGGCCACCCGCTGCGCGACCCGGAGCAGCGGATGCAGCGCCCGCCACGGCTGCTGCGGCGCCCGCTTGGTGAGCGAGCGCACGGTGAGCACGACCTCCCCGGCCTCCTCGCGGTGCACGATGAACGCCTCTTCGCCGTCCACGGGATGCCCGGGCAGGGTGCGGTACGAGAAACCGACCCGGTCGTGCTCCTCGACCACGGCCACCACCTCCACCGGCTCGACGATGGTGACACCCAGGACGCGCGCCCGGATCAGCAGATGCTGTCCCGCCTGCACCGGCCCTTGGTCGTCGACCTGGAAGCCGCTGCGCGTCTTCACCCGCCACCGCAGCACGTCGTGGGCGGCACGTCGCCAGCAGTCGTCACCGCGACCGATGACGGCCGAGACCTCCGACAGGCGGAACGCCGCATCGCTCGCACCCCACACGGGCGCCGACGGCATGGTCACAGGACACCTCCTCCGAACGGAACGGGCCCCGTCGCGCTCGCGCACGCCGGGGCCCGTTGCAGCCGATCCGTCTAGTAGCAGACCGCCAGCTGGTCGACGTCCTTGTTCAGCACGGTCGTGCCGCCGGTGACCTGCATGGAGGTGGTGCCGAGCCGCACGAATTGGTCGCCCACCGAGCGGGGCACGCACGTGCCGACGGCGAGCATCAGCGGCTTCGTCGCGGCGCCCGCGGCGGCGGCCGCCACCAGGGCGTCGGGGAAGTTGAGGCCGGACGCGAGGTACACGTTCTTCGCCCCGTTGGACGGGAACGCCGTGGAGGCCAGCTTGGCGCTCGTCTCGAAGCGGTCGCTGCCGCCGACGCGGGTCACGCTGAAGCCGGCCGCCGAGGCAGCGGAGGCCCAGCCTCCCGAGATCACCGAGGTGCCGCCGACCACCGTCAGCGAGCGCATCGAGCGCCCCGAGAGGTAGGAGGACGTGCCTGCGTCGAGCTTGGCGCCGTCCACGAGGATGAGCGGCTGGCCCCGCTTCGCCGCCACCGGTCCGGCGGCGAGCGAGTCGGCGAAGCCCCAGCCGGTCGCCACGTACGCGCCGCCGGACGACGGGAAGGCGAAGTCGGCGAGCTTGCGCGACGTCTCGTAGCGGTCGCCGCCGCCCACGCGGACGACGGACGCGGCGAGCCCGGTGAGCTGCCGGTACGCGGAGGCGCTGATCGCCTTCTCACCGCCGACCACGACGATGCGCGACGGCTTCACCCGCTTGAGCTCGTTCAGCGTGCTCTGCGGGATGGAGACGGCCGTGCTGAGGAGGACCGGGCCCTTCTGCTTGGCGGCGGCGGGAGCCGCGGCCAGCGCGTCCGGGAAGTCGAGACCCGAGGCGACGTACGCGACCGGCACGCCGGCCGTCGGGAACGACGCCTTGGAGGTCGCGACAGCGGTCTCGAACCGGTCCGAGCCGGCCACGCGCTTCGACGCCGGCGCCGAGGCGATGGCGTCGGACACGAAGGCCGCCTTGCAGCCGAGCGAGAGGTTGCGGGCGCCGGAGGTCGCGACGCCGAGTGCCGTCAGGCAGGCGCGGTACTGTCCGTTGCCGGCCCACGGGGCCGTCGTGGTGAAGCCGTGGTTGTTGCCGACGCCCGGATACGCCGCCCCGACGTCGGGCCGGCTCGCGTTGGCGGAGACGGTGGTCGTCCGGATCCCGGAGGGGGTGTTCCATTCGATCCGCACCTTCACCGCGGCCGCGACGTTGGCCTGGTCGAAGGCCCACCCGGTGACCGTGAACGGTCCGCTCTTGGCGACGGTCGCCGTGTCGAAGACGCCGGTCGGCGGCATGCTCGTGCCGTTGAGCGCGTACTGACGCAGCAGCGCGATGTCGCCGTTGAAGATGTCCTGGTCACCGGCGAGCGTCCCGGCCGCCTGGAACTGCCAGATCGTCCAGTTCAGCCAGCCGGCCGGCAGCGTGCCAGGGGTGTTCGTGCCGTAGCGGGCGACGAACATCGGGTAGGCGCCGAAGGTGTTGTTGGAGCCGGTGCAGGTGTTCCACCAGTTGGTCGTCGTGTAGATGGCCGGGTTGATGCCGGTCAGCGACCGCATGGTGGTGACGAACTCGCGGATCCACGAGGTCATCGCCCCGGCCGACATGCCCCAGCAGGTGCCGCCCTGGGAGGCGTTGCCGTACTCGATGTCGAGCAGCGGCGGGAGGGTGCGGCCGTCGGGCGACCAGCCTCCGCCGTTCGCGACGAACCAGCGCGCCTCGGCGGCGGCGTCACCCGGCGCGGTGCTCGGGTTGGCGAAGTGGTACGCGCCGCGGAACATGCCGACGCTGGCAGAACCGTTGTACTGCTGGGCGAACTGGTTGCGGCTGAAGTAGGTCGTGCCCTCGGTCGCCTTCACGTACGCGAAGCGGGACCCTGCCGCCCACTGCGCCGGCCAGTTGACGTTCTCCTGCCAGCCGCTGACGTCCTGGCCGAGGATGCCGCTCACGCCGAGGAACGGCTGCACGACGCCGGCCTTGCGCTGCTTCGGCGAGGCGGGGTCGCTGTCGGGGATGGTGGAGCCCATGGTGTGGTTGCCGGCCGCGTCCATCACGTCGAGCGACGGGTCGGCATCGCTGGCGGCCTCGGGCGCGGCGTCGGCGCCGGGGACCGCGGTGCCGGTGGCCGGCGTCGGCGTCGGCTCGGCGGTCGGAGCCGGGTCGGCGGGAGCCGTCGGCGTCGCGGGGTCCGCCGGATCGGCGGTCGGCGCGGGGTCGGCGGCGGCCGGCGCGGCCGGCTCGGCGGGCGCTCCCTGGTCGGCGGACGGCGACGGGGTCGGTGTCGCGGTCGCCGCAGGGGCGGAGTCGGGGGTGGGTTCGTCTGCGTACGCGGGCGCGCCGACCGTGACGGCGAGCACTGCGGCCACGACGATGGTGGCGAGTGCGGTCTTCTTCATCATGCGGGGATTCTCCGGGCGGTGGCGTGGTCGGCGAGAAGGTGCACGTTCGTGCGGAGGTGGGTGGAGTCTACCCGTAAGGGGTGGACTGGTGGGGTATCCGTGTTCGCGCGTCCCCATGACTGGGGCGGAGGGCACTGAGCGGGGCGGGAGGCGCTGCCGGCTCGATAGAGTTGTCCCGTTCCCTTTCATCACAACACCTAGGAGTGGACAGGTGGCCGACGGCTTCGAGCTCTTCACCGACCGTTCCGTTGTCGCGATGCGCGTCAACGGCGAGCTGAAGGACCTCGCGACCACGGTCACCGAGGCCGACGTCGTGGAGCCGGTCACCATCGACTCGCCCGACGGGCTGAGCATCCTCCGCCACTCCACCGCGCACGTGCTCGCGCAGGCGGTTCAGGCGATCAACCCCGAGGCGAAGCTCGGCATCGGCCCGCCCATCACCGACGGCTTCTACTACGACTTCGACGTCGCCGAGCCCTTCACCCCGGAGGACCTCAAGGCGCTCGACAAGGAGATGTCGCGCATCGTGCGCGCGGGCCAGCGGTTCATCCGCCGGGTCGTCACCGACGATGAGGCGCGCGCCGAGCTCGCGAACGAGCCGTACAAGCTCGAGCTGATCGGCCTCAAGGGCTCGAGCGCCGAGACCGCAGACGAGTCGGTGGAGGTCGGTTCCGGCGAGCTGACCATCTACGACAACGTCGACCCGAAGACCGGCGAGACGGTCTGGAAGGATCTCTGCCGCGGCCCGCACCTCCCGAACACCCGCATGATCGGCAACGGCTGGGCGCTCACCCGCGTCGCCGCGGCCTACTGGCGCGGGTCCGAGAAGAACCCGCAGCTGCAGCGCATCTACGGCACGGCCTGGCCCAGCAAGGACGAGCTGCGGGCCTATCAGACCCGGATGGAGGAGGCCGCCAAGCGCGACCACCGCAAGCTCGGCGCCGAGCTCGACCTGTTCTCCTTCCCCGACGAGATCGGCTCCGGCCTCGCAGTGTTCCACCCCAGGGGCGGCATCATCCGCAAGGAGATCGAGGACTACATGCGCGATCGCCTGATCGCGAACGGCTACGAGCTGGTCAACACGCCACACATCACCAAGGCGCACCTCTTCGAGACCAGCCAGCACCTCAACTGGTACAAGGAGGGCATGTTCCCCCCGATGCACCTCGACGAGGAGCGCGACGCCGAGGGCAACATCACCCGGCAGGGGCAGGACTACTACCTCAAGCCGATGAACTGCCCGATGCACAACCTGATCTTCCGCGCCCGCGGCCGCAGCTACCGCGAGCTGCCCCTGCGCCTCTCGGAGTTCGGCACCGTGTACCGGTACGAGAAGTCCGGCACGCTCTCGGGTCTCACCCGCGTGCGCGGCCTGACGCAGGACGACGCGCACATCTACGTCACCGACGACCAGGTCAAGGACGAGGTCGCCCGGCAGCTGGAGTTCGTGCTCGAGACGCTGCGCGGCTACGGCCTGACCGACTTCTACCTCGAGCTGTCCACGAGGGACCCGGAGAAGTCCGTCGGCAGCGACGAGGTCTGGGAGACCGCGACGGAGACCCTTCGCGAGGTCGCGGTCGACTCCGGGCTGGAGCTCGTGGACGACCCGGGCGGGGCGGCGTTCTACGGGCCGAAGATCTCGGTGCAGGCGCGCGACGCGATCGGCCGCACCTGGCAGCTCTCGACCGTGCAGCTCGACTTCAACCAGCCGGAGCTGTTCGAGCTCGAGTACAACGCGGCCGACGGCACGCGCAAGCAGCCGGTGATGATCCACCGCGCGCTGCTCGGCTCGATCGAGCGGTTCTTCGCGATCCTGCTGGAGCACTACGCGGGCGCGTTCCCGGTGTGGCTGTCGCCGGTGCAGGTCGTCGGCATCCCCGTCGCCGACCAGTACGCGCCGTTCCTCGACGACGTCATCTCGCGGCTGAAGGCGCAAGGCGTCCGGGCGGAGGTCGACCACTCCGACGACCGCATGCAGAAGAAGATCCGCACGCACACCAAGGCGAAGGTCCCCTTCCAGCTCATCGTCGGCGAGGAGGACGCCTCGAACGGCACCGTCAGCTTCCGCTTCCGCGACGGCACGCAGCGCAACGGCGTGACCGTGGACGAGGCGATCGAGCGGATCGTGTCGAGCATCCGCAGCCACGAGCTGGTCGACACCGCGTGGGAGGACTGACGGTGGGTGACGGCGGCGCCGGCGCAGCGGGCGAGGAGCCCGTCCGCGTCGACGACCCGTCGTACCTCGTCGGCGTGCCGGACGAGTTCCAGCGGCTGTGGACCCCGCACCGCATGGTCTACATCCAGCAGGCCGACCCCGGCCACGAGGGCTGCCCGTTCTGCGTCGCGCCGACCCTGAGCGACGAGGACGCGCTGATCGTCGCCCGCGGCGAGCACGCCTTCGCGCTGCTCAACCTGTTCCCGTACAACAGCGGCCACCTGCTGGTCTGCCCGTACCGTCACATCGCCCTCTACGACGAGGCGACGCCGGAGGAGGTGGCCGAGATCGGGAGCATGACGCAGACCGCCATGCGGGTCATCCGCGAGGTCTCGCACAACGACGGCTTCAACATCGGCATGAATCAGGGCGCGATCGCCGGAGCCGGGATCGCCTCCCACCTCCACCAGCACATCGTGCCGCGGTGGGCGCAGGACGCGAACTTCTTCCCGATCATCGCGAAGACGAAGGCGCTGCCGCAGCTGCTCGGCGAGGTGCGCGCCGCCCTCGCGGAGGCGTGGCCGAAGGGCTGAGCCCCCTTCAGCGGCTGGCGTCCACCAGGTCGTCGATCAGGCGCTCCGCCTCCTCGTCCGTGAGATCGTGCACGGTGAGGCGGAGGTGCCGGGAGGCCGAGCGCTGCTCGCCGAGGACGAACTCGTCTCCCGTGCGCGCCAGCCAGCCCCGGCGCATCAGCCGGTCGGCGACCGTCTTCGCCTCGAGCGGCAGCTCCAGCCACAGGTTGAGCCCGTCCGCCGCTGTCGCGGGGAGGCCGCGGTCCGTCAGCGCGCCGGCGAAGGCCGCGTTGCGCTCGGCGTAGTGGCGCCCGGCCTCGGCGACCGCCTGAAGCGCCGTCGCGTCCGTCAACTGCGCCAGGACGAGGCGCTGCAGGATGTGGCTCACCCAGGTCGTGCCCGGGCTCAGCCGCAGCGAAAGACGCTCCGCCGTCTCCGGGTCGGTCGCGGCGACGGCCAGGCACATGTCGGGGCCGAGCGACTTGGAGACCGAGCGCACGAGCGCGAACCGCCGGTGCTCCGGCCCGATCAGCGTCTCGTACGGCCGCTGGGACAGCATCGAGAAGTGGTCGTCCTCGACGATGAGCACGTACGGATGGTCGGCCAGCACGGCACGCAGCTCCGCCGCCCTTCCCGGCGACAGGGTCGCCCCGGTGGGGTTCTGAGCGCGGGGCGTGCAGATGATCGCGCGGACCCCGGCGGCCAGGGCTGCACGAAGGCCTTCGACGGTCATCCCTTCGACGTCGACGGGCACCGGGACCGCCCGGTAGCCGCCGAGCCGGACGGTGTGGATGCTGGCGAGGAAGCACGGATCCTCCAGCGCCACGGCGTCGTCGCGCAGCAGCGCCTGCGCGAGCAGCCGCTCCACCGCGTCGACAGCGCCGCTGGTGACCGTGATGCGGAGGTCGCGGCCGGGCAGGTCGGCGCCCACCCACTCCAGCGCGCGCTGCTCGAGGGCCGGGTCGATCACCGGCTCGCCGTAGAGCACCGGACGGCCGAGCGCGCCGGCCAGCGCGGTCGACGCGTCGGGGATGCGGCGCGGGTCGGGGTTGCCGGTGCCGATGTCGCGCAGCACGCTGCCGGCGGCGTAGCCCTCCTGGGCCACCGCCTCCATCCCGGCGATGACGGTGCCGGCTCGGCCGCGTGCGACGACGACCCCGGCCTGGGCGAGAAGACGGTAGGCGGCGACGGCGGTGTTGCGGTTGACGCTCAGCCGTGTGGCCAGCTCCCGGACGGGCGGTAGCGCATCTCCGGCGCGCAGCTCTCCGCGCTCGTGGAGGGTGCGGATGCTGTCCGCGATCTCCGCGGCCGTCGCTCCGGTGATGCTCTGCGTGTCCATGACCCTCCAGCCGCGAGTCTATCGAGCGTGCGGCGGGATGCTATCGTTCGGCATAGGCCAAAAATCCGTTTGTACCGTACGAGAGGCGACGATGTCAGACAGCACCCAGACCTTCACCGGCTCCAGCCGCGTCAAGCGCGGCCTCGCCGAGATGTTGAAGGGCGGCGTCATCATGGACGTCGTCACGCCCGAGCAGGCCCGCATCGCCGAGGACGCCGGCGCCGTCGCGGTCATGGCGCTGGAGCGCGTGCCCGCCGACATCCGCGCCCAGGGCGGCGTCGCCCGCATGAGCGACCCCGACCTCATCGAGGCGATCATCGCCGAGGTCTCCATCCCGGTCATGGCGAAGGCCCGTATCGGCCACTTCGTCGAGGCGCAGGTGCTCGAGGCGCTCGACGTCGACTACATCGACGAGTCCGAGGTGCTCTCGCCCGCCGACTACGTGAACCACATCGACAAGTGGCGCTTCACGGTGCCGTTCGTCTGCGGCGCGACCAACCTCGGCGAGGCGCTGCGCCGCATCAACGAGGGCGCCGCGATGATCCGCTCGAAGGGCGAGGCCGGCACCGGCGACGTGTCGGAGGCGACCAAGCACATCCGCAAGATCACGGCCGAGATCAACGCGCTCCGCTCGATGACGAAGGATGAGCTTTACGTCGCCGCCAAGGAGCTCCAGGCGCCGTACGAGCTGGTGGCCGAGATCGCCGAGACCGGCAAGCTCCCCGTCGTGCTGTTCACCGCGGGCGGCGTCGCCACCCCGGCCGACGCGGCGATGATGATGCAGCTCGGCGCCGACGGCGTGTTCGTCGGCTCCGGCATCTTCAAGTCCGGCAACCCGGAGCAGCGCGCGGCCGCGATCGTCAAGGCGACCACCTTCTACGACGACCCGAAGGTCATCGCGGAGGTGTCCCGCGGCCTCGGCGAGGCGATGGTCGGCATCAACGTCGCCGACCTCGCCGCGCCGCACCGCCTCGCCGAGCGCGGCTGGTAGCCCGTGGCGGGAGCGACATCCCGCGTCGGCGTCCTGGCCCTGCAGGGCGACTTCCGCGAGCACCTCGCGGTCCTGCGCGGCCTCGCCGCCGACGCGGTCCCGGTGCGCCGGCCCGAGGAGCTGGAGGCCGTGGAGGGCCTGGTCATCCCGGGCGGCGAGTCGAGCGTCATGGACAAGCTGTCCCGCGCGTTCGGCCTCGCCGACCCGCTGAAGGCGGCCATCGCCTCCGGGATGCCCGTCTATGGCACCTGCGCGGGCCTGATCATGCTCGCCGACCGCATCGTCGACGGAATCGCGGGCCAGCAGAGCCTCGGCGGCCTCGACGTCGCCGTGCGCCGCAACGCGTTCGGCTCCCAGGTCGACTCCTTCGAGACCGACCTCGACATCCCGGCGGTGGGTCAGGAGCCGATGCACGCCGTCTTCATCCGCGCGCCCATCGTGGAGGAGGTCGGGGAGGCCGCCACGGTGCTCGCCCGCGTGCCGGACGGCCGCGTCGTCGCGGTCGAGCAGGGCAACCTCCTCGGCACCTCCTTCCACCCCGAGATCACCGGGGACACGCGCTTCCACGAGTACTTCCTGCGCCGGGTGCGCGCGGCGTGAAGCTGATCGTTCTGCGCGGCAACTCGGGCTCCGGCAAGTCCACCGTCGCCCGTGAGCTGCGGCGACGCCTCGGGCACGGCGTCGCGCTGGTCGAGCAGGACTACCTCGGCCGCACTGCGCTCGGCACCCGGCTCACCGACGACGGCACGAACGCCGACCTCATCGAGCTGGTGACGGGCCACGCCCTGCGCGATGCCCCCGCGGTCGTGCTCGAGGGCATCCTGTCGCCCGAGCGCTACGGCGAGATGCTGCGCCGGCTGGCGGTCCTGGACGGCGTGCAGTCCTGGTTCTACGCCTTCGACCTCTCCCTCGACGAGACCGTGGCTCGCCACGCGACGCGCGGTCTCGGGGCGTCCTTCGGCGAGGAGGAGCTGCGCCGCTGGTTCACCCCGTACGAGCCCCTTCCCGGCGTGCAGGAGCAGCGGATCGGCCCCGCTGACACCGCGGAGCAGCTCGCAGAGCGCATCATCGCGGAGGCCGGACTCTCGCCGGGGCGCCCGCTCCCGTAGCCGCGGCGTGCGGCGGCACCCGGCGGCCACGTTCTAGAATGGTCAGGATCTTTTGAGACGTACGACGAGGGAGCACCAGTGTCCGGGCATTCCAAGTGGGCCACGACGAAGCACAAGAAGGCGGTGATCGACGCCCGCCGCGCCAAGTCGTTCGCCAAGCTCATCAAGAACATCGAGGTCGCGGCCAAGACCGGCGGCGCCGACCTCTCCGGCAACCCGACGCTCGTGGACGCCGTGCAGAAGGCCAAGAAGACCTCGGTCCCCAACGACAACATCGACCGCGCCATCAAGCGCGGCGCGGGTCTCACCGGTGAGTCCATCGACTACACGACGATCATGTACGAGGGCTACGGCCCGGGCGGCGTCGCCCTGCTGATCGAGTGCCTCACCGAGAACAAGAACCGCGCGGCGGCGGAGGTCCGCACCGCGATGACCCGCAACGGCGGCACCATGGCCGACCCGGGCAGCGTCGCATACAACTTCCACCGCAAGGGCGTCATCGTCGTCCCGCACGCCGAGGGCGTCGACGAGGACTCGGTCCTCGCGGCCGTGCTCGACGCGGGCGCCGAGGAGGTCATCGACCGGGGCGAGACCTTCGAGGTCCAGACCGAGGCCACCGACCTGGTCGCCGCGCGCACCGCGCTGCAGGAGGCCGGCATCGACTACGACTCGGCCGACGCCGAGTTCGTGGCCACCGTGAACGTGGAGGCCGACGCCGAGGTCGCCCGCAAGGTGTTCCGCCTGATCGACGCCCTCGAGGACTCGGACGACGTGCAGAACGTCTACACGAATCTCGACCTCACCCCGGAGGTTCAGGCGCAGCTCGACCAGGACGACGAGTAGCCTCACCTCATGGCGATCCGGGTGCTCGGCATCGACCCGGGTCTCACGCGCTGCGGGGTCGGGGTCGTCGACGTGCGCCCCGACCGCCGCGCAGCGCTGGTGGAGGTGACGGTCATCCGCACCCCGCCGTCCATGCCGCTCGAGGAGCGGTTGCTGACGGTCGGCAACGGCATCGAGGAGCTGCTCGACGAGCACCGGCCGGAGGTCGTCGCGATCGAGCGCGTCTTCGCCCAGCACAACCTCAGCACCGTGATGGGCGTCGCCCAGATCAGCGGCATCGCGCTGCACGCGGCCGCCAAGCGCGGTCTGCGCGTCGGCCTGCACACGCCGAGCGAGGTGAAGGCGGCGATCACCGGCTACGGTTCGGCGGAGAAGAAGCAGGTGCAGACGATGGTCGCCCGCATCCTCGGGCTGGCCGAGCTGCCCAAGCCCGCCGACGCCGCGGACGCCCTCGCCATCGCGATCTGCCATGCGTGGCGCGGGGGAGTGCCGGCCGCCCCCACTGCGCCGGCGGCGGCCTCCGGCGCTCCCGCGAAGGGTGCCGGGCTGACACCCGCGCAGGCGGCGTGGCTCGCCGCCGAGCGCTCCACGCGAGGGTCGGCGGCCCCACGTAGGCTGGCCAGGTGATCTCCTCCCTGCGCGGCACCGTCCTCTCGGCGAGCGGCGGTTCCGCCGTCATCGAGGTGGGCGGCGTCGGCTTCGCCGTCCAGCTCACCCCCGACCACGTGCTCTCGCTGCGCGTCGGCGACGAAGCGTTCGTGCACACCTCGCTCATCGTCCGTGAGGACGCGCTCCAGCTGTTCGGCTTCGCCGACCTGGAGCAGCTGCAGGTGTTCGAGCTGCTCAACGGCGTCTCGGGCGTCGGCCCCAAGTCCGCGATCGGCGTGTTGTCCGTGCTGTCGCCCGACCAGATCGCCGACGCGGTCGCCGCCGACGACGACGCGCCGTTCCGCAAGGTGTCCGGCATCGGCCCCAAGACCGCGAAGCTGATCGTCCTCTCCCTGACCGGCAAGCTCGTCGTCACCCGCCGCGCGCCCGCGGCCCCGGCCCGCCGTGCCGGCGGTGGGCCGTCGAGCGTCGGAGACAGCGTCCTGATCGCCCTCGTCGGCCTCGGCTGGCCGGAGAAGGTGGCGGCGGAGGCGGTCTCCGCCGTCGTCGACGAGACGGACGAGGCCCAGCGCGACACCGTCCAGGCCCTGCTGCGCCTCACCCTCGCGCGTCTCGGCCCGGCGAGCCCGGCCGGCGCGGGTGCGGCGGCAGGCTCCGGCGCAGGAGGCGGTGGCCGATGAGCGACGACCTCACCACCCCCGAGCTGGAGTCGGAGTCCGAGCTCGCGTTCGAGGGCGCGCTGCGTCCGCGCTCGCTGGGCGAGTTCGTCGGCCAGGCGAAGGTGCGCGGCCAGCTGCAGCTGCTGCTCACCGCGGCGCGCATGCAGGAGCGCACCGCCGACCACATCCTCCTCGCCGGGCCGCCCGGGCTCGGCAAGACCACACTCGCCATGATCGTCGCGAACGAGAGCGGCCGCCCGCTGCGCCTCTCCAGCGGCCCCGCCATCCAGCACGCCGGTGACCTCGCCGCGCTGCTCTCGTCGCTGACCCCCGGCGAGGTCCTCTTCATCGACGAGATCCACCGCATGGCGCGCTCCGCCGAAGAGATGCTGTACCTCGCGATGGAGGACTTCCGCATCGACATCATGGTCGGCAAGGGCGCTGGCGCCACCTCCATCCCGCTCGACCTGGCGCCGTTCACGCTCGTCGGCGCCACGACCCGCTCCGGCCTGCTGCCCAACCCCCTGCGCGACCGCTTCGGCTTCACCGCGCACCTGGAGTTCTACGACGAGAAGGAGCTCGCGCAGGTGCTCGCCCGCGCGGCCACCATGCTCGACTTCGAGGTCGACAGGGAGGCCCTGGCCGAGATCGCCGGACGCTGCCGGGGCACCCCGCGCATCGCGAACCGCCTCCTGCGCCGCGTCCGCGACTACGCCCTGGTCCACGGCGGACGCGCCGACGTGGAGGCGGTGCGCGCCGCCCTGGAGCTGTACGACGTGGACGAGCTCGGTCTCGACCGCCTCGACCGCTCGGTCATGCAGGCCATCCTGGAGCGTTTCGAGGGCGGCCCGGTCGGCCTCAACACCCTCGCGGTGTCGGTCGGAGAAGAGGCGGAGACCATCGAGTCGGTCGTCGAGCCGTTCCTCGTGCGCATCGGCCTGCTCTCGCGGACGCCACGCGGTCGCGTGGCCACAGCCGCCGCCTGGCGCCATTTCGGGATGCCGGAAGGTCTTCACGAGCGGCTGCACGGCGGCCGGCAGGCGGTCTCACAGCAACCGACGTTGATGGATGACCTATAATTCAATCGGCCACTCGGCCCCTCACGCATCCCATCGGAAGGCTCGGCAGACGTCATGCCCATCGACCCGTTGACCATTGTGATGGTCGTCATCCTGGCGGCCCTCATCTTCTTCATGTTCCGGAACAGCCGCAAGCGGCAGAAGGAGCAGGCGGAGACCCGCTCGAAGATGCAGCCGGGCGCCGAGGTGATGACGAACTTCGGTCTCTACGGCACCCTGCTGTCCATCGACGAGGACGACAACACCGCGCTCATCGAGACCAGCCCCGGACACGTCGTGAAGGTGCACCGCCAGGTGCTCGCGCGCGTCGTCGAGCCGACCACCGCTCCGGTGGACTCCGAGCTCTCGGAGCCGGCCCTCGCCGACGAGCGCCCGGCCGCCGACACCTCGGCCGTGGAGCCCGAGTACGGAGAGCGCCTCGACGAGGCACCCAAGAAGCCCGGCGCCAAGAGCGACGACTGATAGCATCCCTGTGCTCCGCGCGCCGTGCCGGCGGCGGATCGCTCGTAGAAAGCTGAGTTCCTAGGTGGCAAAGTCGACCCCGGTCAAGAAGGCCTGGCGTTCCCTTTCGTGGCTCGGCGTCATCGTGCTCGTCCTGCTCGGGACGCTCACGGCCGGCGTCCTGTTCAGCAATGCGACGTGGCTGCCCAAGCTCGCGCTCGACCTCGAAGGCGGCACGCAGGTCATCCTGACGCCGCAGGTCGAGAACGGGCAGTCGATCCAGCAGCAGCAGCTCGATCAGGCCGTCTCGATCATCCGCCAGCGCATCGACGCCTCCGGCGTGTCCGAGGCGCAGATCTCGACCGAGGGCTCGCGCAACATCGTGGTGTCGCTCCCGGGCAAGCCCGACGAGGAGACGCTGAACCGCGTCAAGTCGAGTGCGCGCCTCGACTTCCGCCCCGTGCTGATCGCCGGCGGCCCGAGCAACGAAGTGGTCGGCGCCGACGGCAAGTCGACGCCCGCCCCGACGCCGGAGCCGGGCCTCCAGTCGACGCCGTCGACTTCGCCGACCAACGGCAGCGACCTCGCCTGGGTCACCCCGGCGCTGCAGGCGCAGTTCAACGCGTTCTCGTGCACGGCGGAGAACACGCAGAACGTGAACGCCGCCCCGACGGACAAGCCGCTGATCACCTGCGACGACCAGAACCAGGCGAAGTACCTGCTCGGCCCGGTCGAGGTCAAGGGCCAGGACATCTCCGACGCCAACGCCGGCATCATGACCAGCTCGCAGGGCGTGAGCAACGGCCAGTGGGCGGTCAACATCGTCTTCAACGCCGCCGGGACGAAGGCGTTCGCCGACGTCACCACCCGCCTCAACGCCCTGCAGGGCGCGCAGAACCAGTTCGCGATCGTGCTCGACGGCAAGGTCATCTCGGCGCCGACCACCAACGCGGTGATCACCGACGGCAAGCCGCAGATCTCGGGCAACTTCACGGAGGCGAGCGCGAAGGCGCTGGCCGACCAGCTGAAGTTCGGCGCGCTGCCGTTCAGCTTCAAGGTGCAGAGTCAGGACGACATCTCGGCCACCCTCGGCACCTCGCAGCTGATCAGCGGTCTGGTCGCCGGTCTGATCGGCCTGATCCTGGTCGCGATCTACACCTTCTTCCAGTACCGGCTGCTCGGCTTCGTCACCATCGTCTCGCTGGTCGTGGCCGGCGTGCTGACCTGGCTGACGATCTCCCTGCTGTCGTGGCACTACGACTACCGCCTCTCGCTCGCGGGCGTCGCCGGCCTGATCGTCGCGATCGGTTTCACAGCGGACTCGTTCATCGTCTACTTCGAACGCATCCGTGACGAGCTGCGCGACGGAAGAGGCCTCGAGTCCGCCGTCGAGGCGGGCTGGAGCCGCGCCCGCCGCACGATCTACGCGTCGAAGGCCACCAACCTGCTCGCCGCCATCGTGCTGTACGTGCTCGCCGCCGCGAACGTCCGCGGCTTCGCGTTCACACTCGGCCTCACGACGGTCATCGACGTCATCGTGGTGCTGCTGTTCACTCATCCGACGCTCCAGCTGCTCGCCCGCACACGGTTCTTCAGCAGCGGGCACCCGGCCTCGGGTCTCGACCCGCAGGCGCTCGGAGCGGTGTACCGCGGCGCTGCGAAGTTCCGCTCGCCGGCCGTCACGGTCGGCGCCGGCACCGCAGCACGCAGCAGCAAGGAGGCGGCTCGCCGCCAGACCATCGCCGAGCGCAAGGCGGCCGAGCTCGCCGGCGCGACGACGTCCTCGGATCGATCGACCGAGGGGAAGGACTCCTGATGGCCAGCCGTCTCACCAGGTTCGGCAACGACCTCTACACCGGGGCGCGCTCCTTCGACTTCGTCGGCAAGCGCAAGATCTGGTACTCCATCGCGATCGTCATGGTCGTGCTCTCGATCCTGATCCCGATCGTCAAGGGCGGGTTCAACTTCTCGATCGAGTTCCGCGGCGGCTCCCAGTTCCAGGTCACGAACGTCGAGAGCACCGACACCGCGAAGGCGCAGGACGCCGTCGCGAGCGTCGTCCCCAACGCCGTCTCGCACGTGAGCGTCGTCGGTAACGACGCCGTCCGCGTCCAGACCGACCAGCTCTCCGACTCGGAGACGCGCTCGGTCGCCACCGCCCTCGCCAAGGCCTACGGCGTGCCGAGCGACGAGGTCGCCTCCACGTTCATCGGCCCGTCGTGGGGCGCCGACGTCACGCAGCAGTCGATCCAGGGTCTGGTCGTCTTCCTCCTGCTCGCGTTCATCGCGATGGCGCTGTACTTCCGCACCTGGAAGATGTCGGCGTCGGCGATCATCTCGCTGTTCCACGACCTCATCATCACCGCGGGCATCTACGCGCTCGTCGGCTTCGAGGTCTCGCCGGCGACCATGATCGGCTTCCTGACGATCCTCGGTTACTCGCTGTACGACACCGTCGTGGTGTTCGACAAGATCCGGGAGAACACCCGCGAAGAGATGGAGCTGACCCGGCGCACGTTCGCCGAGTCGGTCAACCTCGCCGTGAACCAGACGCTCGTGCGGTCGATCAACACGGCCGTCGTCGCGGTGCTCCCGGTGGCGTCGATCCTCTTCATCGGCGCGTACGCGCTCGGTGCGGCGACGCTGCGCGACATCTCGCTCGCGCTGCTGATCGGCATCATCGTCGGCACGTACTCGACGATCTTCCTGGCCGCGCCGATGTACTCGCAGTTCCGCGAGGGCGAGGCCGCCATCCGCAAGCACGACCTGAAGGTGCGCTCCATCCGCCCGAAGGCGTCCACCACTCCGGCCGTCGACGCCGTCACCGTGGAATAGCGGGGGAGCGTGAGCGGTTCTTTTCTCTCTGAAGACGAGGTGAGCGCCGCGCGGGCGCGCGAGTTCGTGAGGTCGGGTTCGGCCTGGCTGCTCGACGTCCGTGAGGATCACGAGTGGGAGGCCGGGCACGCCCCTGGCGCCCACCACATCCCGCTCTCGCAACTCGGTCTGCGCCAGGACGAGCTGCCGGAGGACGAGCAGATCCTCGTGATCTGCCACTCCGGGTACCGCTCGCGGATGGCGACGGACGCCCTCTGCGATGCCGACTATCCGGCGGCCAACGTCTCGGGCGGCATGTCCGCCTGGCAGGCCGATGGGTCGCCGGTGCAGCGCACGGACGGATCTGCGGGTACGGTCGCCTGAAGGCAGGCCTCCTCGCGGTGCGCGGGGAGTCCCGCGCAGCAGCGATAATGGACGACAGGAGGCGCGCACATGGTTGACACATCGACACCACAGGCCGCTTCCCTGCGCCGTCTCGTACCGCGCATCTTCTCCCGGGCATCGCAGCCCGCCGGCGCCGTCGACACCCTGATGCGGACGGTCCGCCTGCATCACCCGAAGGCGGACCTGTCGCTCATCGAGCGCGCCTACACGGTGGCGGAGCGCGCCCACCGCGGCCAGAAGCGCCGCTCCGGCGAGCCCTACATCACCCACCCGGTGGCTGTCGCGCAGATCATCGCCGACCTGGGGATCGGTGCGAAGACGATCGCCGCGGCGCTGCTGCACGACACGGTCGAGGACACGGAGTTCACCCTCGACGAGCTGCGCGAGCAGTTCGGCGACGAGATCGCCATGCTGGTCGACGGGGTGACCAAGCTCGACAAGGTCAAGTACGGCGACAGCGCGCAGGCCGAGACCGTGCGCAAGATGATCGTCGCGATGTCGAAGGACATCCGCGTGCTGATCATCAAGCTCGCCGACCGCCTGCACAACGCGCGCACCTGGGGCTTCGTCCCCGCCGCGAACGCGACGCGCAAAGCCACCGAGACCCTCGAGATCTACGCGCCGCTCGCGCACCGCCTGGGCATCCAGGCCATCAAGTGGGAGCTCGAGGACCTGTCGTTCGCCGTGCTCTACCCGAAGCTCTACGCCGAGATCGAGAGCCTCGTGAAGCAGCGCACGCCCGAGCGGGAGCGCCTCGTCCAGCACGTCATCGACACGATCAACGACGACCTCAAGGCGGCCCGCATCCGTGGCAAGGTGGTCGGCCGGCCGAAGCAGTACTACTCGATCTACCAGAAGATGGTCGTGCGGGGCCGCGAGTTCGACGACATCTACGACCTCGTCGGCATCCGCGTGCTGGTCAACACCGTGCGCGACTGCTACGCCGTGCTCGGGCAGATCCATGCGCGCTGGACGCCCATGCCGGGCCGGTTCAAGGACTACATCGCGACGCCGAAGTTCAATCTGTACCAGTCGCTCCACACCACGGTGATCGGTCCGCAGGGCCGTCCGGTCGAGATCCAGATCCGCACCGAGGAGATGCATCAGCGCGCCGAGTTCGGTGTCGCCGCGCACTGGAAGTACAAGGAGCAGACCACCGGCAGGAGCGCCGGCGGACCGTCGAAGAACGACACGGACCTCGCCTGGCTCGCGCACATCTCCGATTGGCAGGCCGAGACCGCCGACCCGAGCGAGTTCCTCGACTCGCTGCGGTTCGAGATCGGCGCCAAGGAGGTGTACGTCTTCACGCCGAAGGGCCGCGTCATCGGCCTCCCGGCCGGGGCCACCCCGGTGGACTTCGCGTACGCCGTCCACACCGAGGTCGGCCACCGCACGATGGGCGCCAAGGTCAACGGCCGCCTCGTGCCGCTCGAGTCGACGCTGTCGACCGGCGACGTCGTCGAGATCTTCACGTCGAAGAACCCGGACTCCGGGCCCAGCCAGGACTGGCTCAACTTCGTCAAGAGCCCCCGCGCGCGCAACAAGATCCGGCAGTGGTTCACCAAGGAGCGCCGCGACGAGGCGATCGAACAGGGCAAGGACGCGATCGCGCGCGCCATGCGCAAGCAGAACCTCCCGCTGCAGAAGCTCATGACCCAGGACGCCCTGGTGGAGGTCGCGTCGTCGCTCAAGCACGCCGACGTCTCCAGCCTGTACGCGGCCGTCGGTGAGGGCCACATCTCGACGCAGTCGGTGATCGAGAAGGTCGTCGCCTCCCTGCAGACGGAGGTCGAGTCCGACACCGAGCTCGAGATCCCGGTGAAGGGCCGTGGGCGTCAGCTGCGCAGCAGCGACTCCGGCGTGCTCGTCCGCGGGGCGCCCGACATCCTGGTGAAGCTCGCCAAGTGCTGCACGCCCGTTCCGGGTGATCCGATCGTCGGCTTCATCACGCGCGGCCAGGGCGTCTCGGTGCACCAGGCGAACTGCCACAACGTGCAGTCGCTGCTGCAGGAGCCCGACCGGATGATCGAGGTCGAGTGGGCGCCCAGCTCGAAGAGCGTCTTCCTGGTGCAGATCCAGGTGGAGGCGCTCGACCGCTCGGGGCTGCTCTCCGACGTGACGCGTGTGCTGTCCGAGCATCACGTGAACATCCTCTCCGCGACGGTCACCACCTCGAGCGACCGGCTGGCGCTCAGCCGGTTCGTGTTCGAGATGGGCGACACGACGCACCTCGACCGCGTGCTCAACGCGGTGCGCCGCATCGACGGCGTGTACGACGTCTACCGCGTCAGCGGCGGCTGAGGGTCCGCCCCTCCACCGCTCACTCACGCGGCAGCCGGGCACGGCGCACAGCCGTCACGCGCTCCTCCACGCGTTGTCTCATGACACGGCGGCCGCACGGGACCAGCGGAAGCAGGGCCCCGGGTGGCGCGCCCGCCAGGCGGAGCAGATGCCGCACCTCCAGGGCCTCCTGCCCGCCGAAGGGCTCCTGGAGCAGCAGGTCGGCGGCCGTGCGCAGGGGAGTGGTCGCCGCCACGGACCCGACGGCCGTGACCTCGTCGGGCGCGAGCATGCGTCGGCGCAGATCGACGGGCGCCGGCGGCTTGCCGCCCACCGCCCCGGGCCGACGGCACACCTGCGGCACGCCCGGCGGTGAGCTCCGGGTTCCGTGGACCCAGGCGGCCGTTCCGCGTTCGAGGATGGCGTCTGCGGGGAGCTGCCCGTCCAGAGACCGTGCCCGGAGCTCCGGAGTGTCGGGGGTGTCGGGGCATGCGAACGCGTCCCCGACGCGGAAGAGCTGACCGTCGAGGCAGAGCGCCAGCAGCTCGGCGAGGGGCATCACGCTCCCGTCGAGGAGTGGAGGGCAGAGTGTCGTCATGCCCTCCAGCCTCGCGGGAGCAGGCGCCCGCAGAAACGCCGCGGCCGGATCGGTGGAGAACCGATCCGGCCGCGGCGGCTGTGCGGAAGAGTGTCGGCTAGCCCAGCGCGTCGAGCCAGATGCGGCGGGCGTCGAGCGCCTCCTGGGCGGCCTTCACCTTGGACTGGTCGCCGCTCGCCTCCGCGTCGGCGAGCTCCTGCTCGAGCTTGGCGATGGCCGCGTTGAGCTGGCTGGCGAGGCCCTCGGAGCGGGCCTTCTTCTCGGGGTTGTTGCGCTCCCAGTGCTCCTCGTCGAGCCGGCGGACGGCCGCCTCGACCTTGCGGAGGCGGTCCTCGATCGGGCGCACCTGGTCGCGCGGGACGCGGCCGATGGCGTCCCAGCGCTCCTGCACCGAGAGCAGCGCGGCACGGGCCTTCTCGCGGTCCTTCTCCTGCAGGATCGGCTCCGCCTCCTCGAGGAGGGCGAGCTTCTGCTGGAGGTTGGCCTCGTACTCGACGTTGTCGCGGGCGTCGACCTCGGCCTTCGCCGAGTAGATCGCGTCTCCGGCCGCCTTGAAGCGGGCCCACAGTGCGTCGTCGTTCTTCTTGCCGGCGCGACCGGCAAGCTTCCACTGGTCGAGGAGGCGGCGGTACTCCGGCACGCCGTCCGCGCCCTGCGGGATGAGCGCCTCGGCCTGCTCGATGAGCGCGTTCTTGCGGGAGCGCACGTCGCGGTGCTGGTTGTCGAGGTCGGCGAAGAACGCCTTGCGGTTGTGCTCGATGGTGGAGCGGGCGCCGCGGAACCGCTTCCAGAGCTCGTCGGCCTTGGCCTTGGGGAGCCGGGGGCCGTCGTGCTGGTGCGCCTGCCAGCGCGCGAACAGCGCGTCGAGGGAGGCCGTGGTCTGCTTCCACTGCGTGCGCGCCGGGTCCTGCGCGGCGAGGGCCTCCGCCTCCTCCACGATCGCGGTGCGCTCGGCGACGGCCTGCTCGACGGCGGCCTTGGCCTCGGCGCTCTGCTGCTCGGTCAGCTCCTCCACGGTGCCGCCGAGCGCGTCCAGGCGCGTCGACAGCGAGGCGAGGTCGCCGACGGCGTTCGCGCCCTCAACGGCGGAGCGGAGGTTCGCCACCGACTTGGCGATGTCGTTCGCGGGCGCGCCGCGGCGGGCCCGCTGCTCGAGCAGCGAGACCTGGCCGGCGAGATCGGTGTACTTGCGCTCGAAGTACGCGAGCGCCTCCTCCTGCGTGCCGTCCGGGTACTGGCCGACGGCACGCTCGCCGTCGCCCTCGCGCACGTAGACGGTGCCGTCCTCGTCGACGCGACCCCACGGGTGCTGATCAGAAGTAGCCAAGAGCCTCACCTTGCTGCAGTGCTGGGCGGGCGGGGGAGACCCGCCCGACGGTCGGAATCAGCCTATTGCACACGCCGCGGTCACTGCAGCGTGAAGCTGTCGATGGTCGTCTTCACCGCGGGGGCGCCGTCGGAGGAGCCGCCCTCGACGCCCTTGTCGGCGACGTCGGTGACGAGCGTGTCGAGCCCGCTGGTGACCTTCCCGATGACGGTGTAGCCGCCGGCCCCGTCGGACGGGATGGTGGTGTCCTTGTAGACGACGAAGAACTGGCTGCCCTGGCTGTTGGCGTTGCCGCCCTGGCGGGCCATCGCGATGGTGCCGGCCTTGTACACGTTGTCGGCCGGCGCGTTCTCGATCGGGCCGTAGGAGTAGCCGGGGCCGCCGGAGCCGTTGCCCTCCGGGTCGCCGCACTGGAGCACGTAGAAGCCGCCGTTGGTCAGGCGGTGGCAGCTGAGGCCGTCGTAGAAGCCCTTCTGCGTGAGGGAGACGGTGGAGGCGACCGCCTGCGGGGCCGCCTTGCCGTCGAGCGAGACGCCGAGATCGATGCCGTTGATCACGAGCTTTCCGCTCCAGGTGCGGTTCTCGGAGAGGGAGGCCGGGGGCACGTCGCCCGAGTTCTGGCCGGTGGCCGTCGGCGTCGGGGTCGGCGCGGGCGTGGCGGAGGCCGAGGGGGAGGCGCTGACCGCGCCGGGTCCGGCCCCGAAGTACAGCAGCTGCGCGCCGACGGCGAGGGCGACGATCACGACGCCCGCGATGCCGGCGATCCAGTTGTCGCGCCTGCGGCGGGCGATCGAGCGCTCGTGCACGCTCTGCCTGGCCTGATAGGCGCGCAGGCGCTCCCTCGCCTGGCGGGCCTCGCGGTCGTTCTGCTTGCTGGGTGCCACGTCTGTCCTCTGTCAGGCGCCTCGGCCGTGCCGCCGGGCGGGGGAAAGGGGGTAGCGCGGGCGCCGGCCCGCGAGTCATGGAGAACCTTAGCGGGCACGCCTATGAGCGACAAACGGCCTCCGTGGAGTGTCGGGGGAGTGTCAGTGGCAGCGACTAGCCTTGTCGGGTGGTCGATGTGCAACCTGGGCTCCGTACGGGAGCGACGCCGCTCGCCGTGCGCATGCGGCCCACCTCGCTCGACGAGGTGGCGGGTCAGCGGCACCTGCTGAAGCCGGGGTCGCCGTTGGTGGCGCTGGCCTCCGACAAGGAGGGGAGCTCCGGCTCGGTCTCGGTGATCCTGTGGGGTCCTCCGGGCACGGGCAAGACCACGCTGGCGCAGGCCATCGCGCACTCGTCGGGCCGGCGGTTCGTCGAGCTCTCGGCCGTGACGGCCGGCGTCAAGGACGTCCGCCTGGTGATGGACGAGGCGCTCTCCACCCGCGACCTGTACGGCATCTCGACCGTGCTCTTCCTCGACGAGATCCACCGCTTCACCAAGGCCCAGCAGGACGCCCTGCTCCCCGGCGTCGAGAACGGCTGGGTGACGCTGGTCGCGGCCACCACGGAGAACCCGTCGTTCTCGGTGATCTCGCCGCTCCTGTCGCGCTCGCTGCTGCTCACGCTCGAGACGCTGAGCGACGACGACCTCGGCGTCGTCATCGACCGCGCCGTGGCCGACGACCGCGGGCTTGCCGGGCAGTACGAGCTGGAGGGGGAGGCTCGGGCCGTGCTCATCCGGCTCGCGTCCGGTGACGCGCGGCGTGCGCTGACCGCGCTCGAGGCCGCGTCGGTGACCGCCGCCTCCGCGACGCCGGCGACGTCCAAGAAGAAGCCCGTCATCACCGCGGAGCTCGTCGCGCAGGCCGTCGACCGCGCCCTGCTGCGCTACGACCGCAACGGCGACGAGCACTACGACGTGATCAGCGCCTTCATCAAGTCGGTGCGCGGCTCCGACGTCGACGCGGCGCTGCACTACCTGGCCCGGATGATCGAGGCGGGGGAGGACCCGCGGTTCATCGCCCGACGCATCATCGTGTCAGCCTCGGAAGACATCGGGATGGCCGACCCGCAGGCGCTCGTCGTCGCCATCGCGGCCGCCGACGCCGTGCAGTACATCGGCATGCCGGAGGGGCGCATCCCGCTCGCCCAGGCCGTCGTCCACCTCGCCACCGCCCCCAAGTCGAACGCCTCGTACATGGCGCTGGACGCGGCCATCGCCGACGTGCGCGCCGGGAAGATCGGGAGGGTGCCCAAGCACCTCCGCGACGCTCACTATCCCGGGGCGAAGCGACTCGGCCACGGCAAGGGCTACAAGTACCCGCACGACGACGCGCTCGGCGTGCTGCGGCAGCAGTACCTCCCCGACGAGCTCGCCGACACGACGTACTACACGCCGACCGAGCACGGGAACGAGCGCGACGTGTCGTCGCGCCTCGCCAAGCTGCGCCGCATCGTGCGCGGACGCTGACCCGCGGTCTGCTAGACTCGATGGGCCTAGAAGCGCGTTCAGGGTGCGGCTGCCCGGAACGCGCTCTCGACGGAGCGGCCCTGTAGCCGGGCGCTCCCGGCAAGAATCCCTCTCTCAGCGCACTCGTCGTGCGCGCGGACGCCTTGTCGCGTTCCGCAGTTTTCGTACTAGAGAGACCATTGAAAGGAAATCGTGTCCTCACGAGCCCGTAGCAAGACCCGCGAGTCGCGTGCCCTCGGCATCGCGCTCACCCCGAAGGCAGCGCGCTACCTCGAGAAGCGCCCCTACGCCCCGGGTGAGCACGGCCGCACCAAGCGCAAGGCCGACTCCGACTACGCCGTGCGTCTGCGCGAGAAGCAGCGTCTGCGCGCCCAGTACGGCATCCGCGAGAAGCAGCTGCGCATCGCGTTCGAGGAGGCCCGCCGCACGCAGGGCCTGACCGGTGAGAACCTGGTCGAGATCCTCGAGATGCGCCTGGACGCCCTCGTCCTCCGCGCCGGCTTCGCCCGCACCATCTCCCAGGCCCGCCAGTTCGTGGTGCACCGCCACATCCTGGTCGACGGCAAGATCGTGGACCGCCCGTCGTTCCGCGTGAAGCCGGGTCAGCTCATCCACGTCAAGGCCCGCTCCGAGGGCACCGAGCCGTTCCAGGTGGCGGCCGCCGGCGGTCACGTCGACGTGCTCCCCAAGGTGCCCGGCTACCTCGACGTCGAGATCGACAAGCTCCAGGCCCGCCTCCTCCGTCGCCCGAAGCGCGTCGAGGTCCCTGTGACCTGTGAGGTCCAGCTGGTCGTCGAGTACTACGCGGCCCGCTAAGACTCCGCGCGAGACTCCCGGACGGGGTCGTGGCTCCGGCCACGGCCCCGTTCGTCGTCTCCGCGGGCGGCCGCGGTTTCAGCGCTAGGCTGGGACGGCGCTTCGCGCATATATGGCGGCGACGGAATGGAAGGACCTCTCGTGTCTGGTGGCGACATCGCAGGACTGATCGCGGCGGGCGTCTTCGCCGTGCTGGTGGGCTTCATCGCCGTCCCCCTGCTCAAGCTCGGCCGGGTGCTCGACCAGACCCGCGCGGCGATCAAGGAGGCGAGCGACGGCATCACGCCGATCCTCGACGAGACGGCGACCACCCTGCAGGAGACCAACAAGCAGCTCGCACGCGTCGACACGATCACCCGCAACGTCGCGGATGTGACCGGCAACGTGTCGGCCCTGGTCGCCCTGTTCGCCGCCACCGTCGGCGGCCCGCTGATCAAGCTGGCCGGCTTCAGCGCCGCCGTGAAGGCCGCCTTCACGGCGGCCGGTGCTGCCGCGGGCGGCTCCCGGCGCTCCCGCCGCGGCACGCACTAGACTCGACAGGTGCTCCAGACGCGCTGCGGCGCGCACGCATCCAGGAGGGAAGATCAGCAATGAAGAGTTTCCTGTGGCTCCTCGTGGGCGTCGGCCTCGGCTTCGTCGTCGCGCACCGGGTGAACGAGACGCAGAAGGGTCGCGAGTTCTTCAGCTCGCTCGACCAGAAGGCGCGCGACTTCGGCGAGGCCGTCTCGGACGGCTACCGCCAGCGCGAGGCCGAGCTGCGCTCCGCCATCGGCGACTGAACCCCCTCCTTCATCCCACGCACACGCCCCGAACGACCGGAACCCATGCAGACCGCTGAAATCCACCGCCGCTGGCTCGACTTCTTCGCCGAGCGCGGCCACACCGTCGTCCCCTCCGCCTCGCTGGTGAGCGACGACCCCTCCCTGCTGTTCACGGTGGCCGGGATGGTGCCGTTCGTGCCGTACCTGACGGGCGTCGTCCCCGCGCCGTTCCCGCGCGCGACCAGCGTGCAGAAGTGCATCCGCACGCTCGACATCGACGAGGTCGGCAAGACCCCGCGGCACGGCACGTTCTTCCAGATGTGCGGCAACTTCTCGTTCGGCGACTACTTCAAGGAGCAGGCGATCACGTTCGCCTGGGACCTGCTGACCACCTCCGAGGACGAGGGCGGCCTCGGCTTCTCGCCCGACGACCTCTGGGTGACGGTCTACGAGGAGGACGACGAGGCGCGCGAGATCTGGCGTCGCGTCTCCAGCCTCCCGGAGGAGCGCATCCAGGGCCTCGGCAAGGACACCAACTACTGGTCCACCGGTCAGCCCGGCCCGGCCGGCCCGTGCTCGGAGATCTTCTTCGACCGCGGTCCTGCGTACGGCATCGACGGCGGTCCCGCGACCGACGACGACCGCTACGTCGAGATCTGGAACCTCGTCTTCATGCAGTACCTCCGCGGCGAGGGCACCGGCAAGAAGGACTTCGAGATCCTCGGCGACCTGCCGAAGAAGAACATCGACACCGGCATGGGTCTCGAGCGCGTCGCGTTCATCAAGCAGGGCGTCGACAACATGTACGAGATCGACCAGGTGCGCCCGGTCCTCGACCGCGCGGCCGAGCTCGCGAACAAGCCGTACGGCAACGAGGCGCACGAGGACGACGTCCGGCTCCGCGTGGTCGCGGACCACGTGCGCAGCGCGCTCATGCTGATGACCGACGGCGTCACGCCGTCGAACGAGGGTCGCGGCTACGTGCTCCGGCGCCTGCTGCGCCGCACCGTTCGTGCGATGCGCCTGCTGGGTGTGGACACGCCGACCTTCCCGGAGCTGTTCACCGCCTCCCGTGACGCGATGAAGGCCGCCTACCCGGAGGTCGCGACCGAGTTCGACCGTGTGTCGCAGCTCGCGTACGCCGAGGAGGAGACGTTCCTCCGCACGCTCGCGTCGGGCACGACCATCCTCGACACGGCGGTGGCGAACACCCGCACGGCCGGCAAGAAGGAGCTCGCGGGCGACACCGCCTTCCTCCTCCACGACACCTACGGCTTCCCGATCGACCTCACGCTGGAGATGGCGGAGGAGGCCGGGCTCAGCGTCGACCGCGCCGCCTTCGACACCCTCATGGCCGACCAGCGCGCCCGCGCCAAGGCGGACGCCAAGGCGAAGAAGACCGCGCTGGCCGACCTGTCGGTCTACAGCGACTTCCGCGCGCAGGGCGAGACCGTCTTCACCGGCTACACCGAGCTGGAGACGGAGTCGAGCGTGCTCGGGCTGATCGTCGACGGCCGGTCGGTGAACAAGGCGAGCGAGGGGCAGATCGCCGAGATCATCCTCGGCGCGACGGCTCTCTACGCCGAGTCGGGCGGCCAGGACGCCGACGCGGGCACGATCGTCGGACCCGGCTACGAGCTCGAGGTGCTCGACGTGCAGAAGCCCGTGAAGGGCCTCATCAGCCACAAGGTGCAGGTGCGCAGCGGCGAGGTCGGCGTCGGCGCTCCGGCGACGAGCCTCGTCGACGCGGAGTACCGCCGCGGCGCGCGGCAGGCGCACTCCGGCACGCACATCATCCACGCGGCTCTCCGCGAGGTGCTCGGGTCGAACGCCCACCAGTCGGGCTCGTACAACAAGGCCGGCTACCTGCGGCTCGACTTCTCGTGGAACCAGGCGCTCTCGCCCGAGACCCGCAGCGAGATCGAGGAGATCTCGAACAACGCGATCCGGCAGAACCTCGAGGTCACCACGCGCGAGCTGCCGCTGGCCGAGGCCAAGGCGCTCGGCGCGATGGCGCTGTTCGGCGAGAAGTACGGCGACGTCGTGCGCGTGGTCGACATCGGCGGCCCGTGGTCGCGCGAGCTCTGCGCGGGCACGCACGTGTCCAGCAGCTCCGAGATCGGGATGATCAACCTCGTCAGCGAGTCGTCCGTCGGCTCCACCAACCGGCGCGTGGAGTCGCTGGTCGGTCTGGAGGCGTTCCGCGACCTCGCGGTCGAGCGCACCATCGTCTCCCAGCTGTCGAGCTCCCTGAAGACGCCGCGGGAGCAGCTGCCCGAGAAGATCGCCGACCTGATGGCGAACCTCAAGGCGGCCGAGAAGCGCATCCAGGCGTTCGAGGCCCGCGCGGTGCTCGACAAGGTGCCCGCGCTGCTCGAGTCCGCCACGCGCCGCGGCTCCGTGCGAGTCGTCGCGGAGGACGCCGGGACGCTCAACTCGGCGGACGACCTGCGCCTCCTCGTCACCACCGTGCGCGAGCGGCTCGGCTCCGACCCGGCGGCGGTCGCCCTCGCGGCGCGCGCCGGCGGCAAGCCCGTCGTGATCGTCGCCACCAACCAGGCGGCGCGGGACGCCGGCGTCAATGCGGGCGCGCTCGCGAAGACGGCGGCCGGCATCCTCGGCGGCGGAGGCGGCGGCAAGGCCGACCTCGCACAGGGCGGCGGCACCGACGCGGACGCGATCCCCGCGGCGCTCGGCGCGGTCGTCTCGGCGATCGGCTGACGCGTGCGCGACGGGGTGCGGCTCGGGATCGACGTCGGCAAGGTCCGTGTCGGCGTGAGCCGCTCCGACGCCGGCGGGCTGCTGGCGACGCCGTACGAGACGGTGCAACGCTCCGAAGATGCTGCGGATCGCCGCAGGATCGCCGAGATCGTGGGGGAACTCGGAGTTTCGGAGATTATCGTCGGTCTGCCGCTGGCGCTCTCCGGAGCGCACACCGCATCGACGGCCGACGCCATCGCCTTCGCGGAGGCCCTCGCCTCCGAGCTGGGCGTTCCGGTGCGGCTGATGGATGAGCGGCTGACGACCGTCTCGGCGCACACCGCGCTGCGGGCCGGCGGCAAGAACACGAAAAAGGCGCGTCCGGTGGTGGATCAGGTGGCTGCCGCGATAATTTTGCAGCACGCCCTCGACGCGGAGCGCGCTTCCGGCCGTCCGCCTGGCGATCCCGTCGATCCGAGCATCTGACCGAAGCGAGCAGAGGACCTCCCCCTTGTCCCAGAATCCGAACGAGAAGCCGGAGCCGCCCGCGTTCCCTGCCGTCAACCGGCAGCCGATGACCCGCCGGGAGGCCCGACTGGCTCGGGAGGCGCAGGAGGCGCAGCCCGCCGAGACGCCGGGTGAAGGCCAGGCCGCGCAGGAGGAGCCCCGGGAGCTCCAAGAGCCCGAGGAACACAGGGAGCAGCCGACCGAGGCCGCGCCGCCGCCGCGCTCGGCGCGGGCCGCCGCCGAGGCGGAGCATCCGCCGCTGCTGCAGAGCGGCCCCGTTCCGGCCGTCCCGGAGACCTCGACCGACCGCGACGCGCTCGACCGGCTCGACTTCGACGCCGTCATCACCGGGCCGATCGCGCAGGTGGAGCAGCCGGAGCCGGTGGGCGCCGCAGCGCGCCGTCACGGCTCGGACGCGCGAGACCACGACCACGACCATCCCGCCCGTGCGCTGTTCGGCGCCTTCGCCGACCACGACGAGACGCCCGAGGAGGGCGGGTCTCCGCTCGCGTGGCGGCAGCAGAACTACCTCTCGCACGAGGACCCGCCCAAGCGGAAGCGCCGTTGGGTGCGCCCGCTGATCGTCTTCGTCGTGATCTTCGCCGTGCTCGGCGGGATGGCCGGAGCGGCCTACGCCGTGTTCCAGCCGCAGGTGGCCGCGCTGGTGGACAAGTTCGCACCGAAGGACGACGACTACAGCGGCAGCGGCACCGGCGAGGTGATGTTCACCATCGTCTCGGGCGACACCGGCTCCGACATCGCCACGAAGCTGCACAAGGCGGGCGTCACGAAGAGCTACGACGCCTTCTACTCGCTGCTGCTCCGGCAGAGCACCCAGGTGGAGTTCCAGCCCGGCGTCTTCAAGCTGGCGAAGCAGATGAGCGCGAGCTCGGCGCTCGTCGCGCTGCAGGACCCGGCGAGCCGCGTCCAGAACACCGCGGTCATCCCGGAGGGGACGGCAGCGGTGGACGCGCTGCAGATCGTCTCGGAGCAGGCAGGCATCTCGCTCGACGAGCTGAAGGCCGCCGCCGCGAAGCCGGCGGACTTCGGGTTGCCGGCGGAGGCGAAGTCGCTGGAGGGCTTCCTGTTCCCGGCGACCTACACCTTCGGGCCGGGGACCACCGCGCACGACGCCATCAAGACGATGGTCGACCGCATGTTCCAGGCGCTCGACGAGGCCGGCGTCGCACCGGCGGACCGCTGGAAGACGATCATCCTGGCCTCCGTCGTGCAGCGTGAGGCCGGCCTGAAGGACGATTACCCGAAGGTCGCCCGCGTCTTCCTGAACCGGCTCGCGCAGGGGTGGAAGCTGCAGTCCGACGCGACCGTCGCCTACGGCACGGGCAACACCCACCGGGTGGAGACCACCGACGCGGAGCGCGCGGACGCGAGCAACCCCTACAACACGTACGCGCACGAGGGGCTCCCTGTCGGGCCGATCTCGAACCCGGGCGACCTCGCGATCAACGCGGTGGTGCACCCGGCGGACGGCCCGTGGATGTTCTTCGTGACCTGGAACCTGGAGACCGGCGAGACGATCTTCTCCACGACGGACGCGGAGCACGAGGCAGCGGTGGAGAAGTGGCAGCAGTGGATGAAGGATCACCCCGAGTATGAGTGACACCGGTAAGAACCCCCGTACGAGCCGCGCGGACGCCGACGAGCGCCCCGCCCAGGAGGACGGCGTCTCCGAGGCGTCGGCCGAGGCGCAGATCGCTGAACTCGTGGAGGCGGAGCGCGCCGCCGAGGCGGAGGAGCGCGCCGTCGAAGAGGCCGAGGAGGCCGAGGAGCGCGAGGAGCCGGACGACGACGACCTCGACGAGGTGGGGCTCGAGGAGGCGGACGACGACGCCGACGGGGACGACGACGAATCGGACGACGACGGCGTTCCCGGGGATGGCGGCGTCGAGGCCGTCGCGCCGGAGGTCGCCGAGGACATCGCGCTCGACGTCGAGGTGGCGGAGGAGATCGCGGTCGAGAAGGGCGACGCCGAGCCCGACGACGACGACGACGAAGAAGACGAACCCGTAGACACCCCCTCCTATCGCCTCGCCGTGCTCGGCTCCCCGGTGGCGCACTCCCGCTCGCCCGAGCTCCACGCCGCGGCCTACGACGCGCTGGGCCTCGACTGGTCCTACGAGGCCGTCGACGTGCCGGAGGGCGGGCTGGCCGACTTCATCGACGGGCTCGGTCCCGAGTGGCGGGGTCTCTCGCTGACGATGCCGCTCAAGCAGGCCGTGCTCCCGCTGCTCACCGAGCGCGACCGCGTCGCCGAGCAGACGGGCGCCGCGAACACCGTCCTGTTCGATGGGGAGGCCGTCGCCGGCTTCAACACCGACGTCGCCGGCATCGTGCGGGCGCTCGCGGGCGCCGGACTGACGGAGGCGCGCTACGTCCACATCCTGGGCGGGGGAGCGACAGCGGCGTCCGCCTTGGCCGCCGTCGCCGAGCTCGGCGCCGAGCGGGTCGACGTGCATGTGCGCGACCTGGAGAAGTCGTCGTGGCTGGAGCCGCTGGCGCACGAGCTGGGGCTGATGATCCGGCTGCGCTCGTTCAGCCAGGCCGACCGCTCGCTCGACGTCCCAGACCTCGTGATCAGCACCCTCCCGGGCGGCACGAGCACCGAGGCGCTGTACACCGACAGCACCCGGCGCAGGGCCGTGCTGCTCGACGTGGCGTACGAGCCGTGGCCGAGCGCGCTCGCGTCGGCGTGGGCGTCCGTCGACGGCACGGTCGTCTCCGGACTTGCCATGCTCGTGCACCAGGCGCTGCTGCAGGTGCGCGTCTTCGTCTCCGGCGATGTGCTGCAGCCGCTGCCCGACGAGGAGGGCGTGCTCGAGGCGATGCTCGACGCCGCGGGGATCGACGCGGCAGGGGTTCCGCTCGAGGCTTGAGCGCCTCCACCCGGGCGGACCGGGTCACCGCGCTGTGCCACAATCGAAGCATGCTTCGTTGGCTCACGGCCGGGGAATCCCACGGTCCCGAACTCATCGCCGTCCTGGAGGGACTCCCCGCCGGGGTCCCCGTCTCGCTCGACGAGGTGCGTGCCGACCTGGCCCGTCGCAAGCTCGGCTACGGTCGCGGCGCGCGGATGAAGTTCGAGCAGGACGCGCTGGACGTCTCCGGCGGCGTGCGCCACGGCTTCAGCCTCGGCAGCCCGATCGCCCTCCGCATCGGCAACACCGAGTGGCCGAAGTGGGTCGACGTGATGAGCCCGGAGCCGGTCGACCCGGAGGTGCTGAACAGCGGCCGCGGCGCCGCGCTCACCCGTCCGCGCCCCGGGCACGCCGACCTGGTCGGCATGCAGAAGTACGGCTTCGACGAGGCGCGCCCGGTGCTGGAGCGCGCGAGCGCCCGTGAGACCGCTGCCCGCGTCGCGCTCGGCGCGGTGGCGCGCTCGTTCCTGCGCGAGCTGGGGATCACGCTCGTGAGCCACACCCTCTCCATCGGCCCCGTCCGCGTGCCGGAGGGTTCGCCGCTGCCGCGCCCGGAGGATGTCGACACCCTCGACGCCGACCCGCTGCGCTGCTTCGACCCCGCCACTTCCGAGCGGATGGTCGCCGAGGTCGACGCCGCGCACAAGGACGGCGACACCCTCGGCGGCGTCGTCGAGGTGCTCGCGTACGGCCTCCCGCCGGGGCTCGGCTCGCACGTGCACTGGGACCGCCGGCTCGACGCGCAGCTCGCGGCCGCGCTCATGGGCATCCAGGCGATCAAGGGTGTGGAGGTCGGCGACGGCTTCCTGACGACGACGCGCCGCGGCTCCGAGGCGCACGACGAGCTCGTCGCCGAGGACGGCACCATCGTCCGCACCAGCGACAAGGCCGGTGGCACCGAGGGCGGCATGAGCACCGGCAGCGTGCTCCGCGTCCGTGCCGGCATGAAGCCGATCGCGACCGTGCCGCGCGCGTTGCGCACGGTCGACATCGCAACGAGCGAGGCGGCCCCCGCGCACCACCAGCGCTCCGACGTCTGTGCCGTGCCCGCGGCGGGCGTCGTGGCGGAGGCGATGGTCGCACTGGTGCTCGCCAACGCGGTCCTGGAGAAGTTCGGCGGCGACTCGCTTCCCGAGACGGCCCGCAACCTGCAGGGCTACCTCGACAGCATCCCGCAGAACCTCGCCACCGAGCGCGTCAGCGCGCCCTCCGCCTGATCCGATGACGGTCGTGCTCATCGGGCCGCCCGCAGCCGGCAAGACGCGGGTGGGCAAACGGCTGGCGAAGCGCCTCCACCTGCCCTTCGTCGACACCGACGCCGTCGTGGTCGCGCAGCACGGACCGATCCCGCAGATCTTCGCGGAGCACGGGGAGGCGCACTTCCGCACTCTGGAGCGCGCGGCGGTCGCCGAGGCGCTGGTCGACCCCGGCGTCGTCTCGCTCGGCGGCGGCGCCATCCTCGACCCCGACACCCGTGCCGACCTGGCGGACAAGCGGGTGGTGCTCGTCACCGTCGAGCCCGAGGCCATCGCGGACCGGATCAACAACGCCAAGCGGCCGCTCGTCACCGACCTGGAGTCGTGGAAGCGGCTCGTCGCCGAGCGCCGGCCGCTGTACGAGTCGCTCGCCGACTACACCGCCGACACCTCCCGCCGCCCGATCGAGACGATCGTCGAAGAGATCGCCGCGTGGGTGGAGGATCAGCAGCCGGCTCAGCCGGACACGGAAGGACACTCATGACCGACGCCCCCACCGAGATCCTCGTCCCGGGGGACCGGCCGTACCCGGTCGTCGTCGGCCGCGGCCTCCGCCACGACCTGGCGCCGTACCTCGGCACCGGCGTCGCGAAGGTCCTCGTCGTGCACCCGCCGACGCTGGGCGCGGCCGCGGCCGAGCTGCGCGAGTCGCTGCTCGGGCAGTACGAGGTGCTGCTGGCGGAGGTGCCGGACGCGGAGGCCGCCAAGCGCGTCGAGGTCGCCTCCTTCCTCTGGGGCATCATGGGCCAGGCCGACTTCACCCGCTCGGACGCCGTCATCGGCTTCGGCGGCGGAGCGGTCACCGACCTCGCCGGCTTCGTCGCGGCGACCTGGCTGCGCGGCGTCAAGCTCGTGCAGGTGCCGACCACCGTGCTGGGGATGGTGGATGCGGCGGTCGGCGGCAAGACCGGTATCAACACGGCGGAGGGCAAGAACCTCGTCGGCGCCTTCTACGCGCCGGCGGCGGTGGTCTGCGACCTCGACACGCTCACCTCGCTCGGCCGCAACGAGATCCTCGCCGGCTTCGCCGAGATCGTGAAGTACGGCTTCATCGCCGAGCCCGAGATCCTCGACATCATCGAGCGCGACGTCGACCGCGCCACCGACCCGGAGTCGCCCGAGCTGCGCCGCCTGGTGGAGCTGTCGATCGGGATCAAGGCGCGCGTGGTGGGGGAGGACTTCACCGAGCAGGGCCTCCGCGAGATCCTCAACTACGGGCACACCCTCGGCCACGCCATCGAGCACGCGGAGCGGTACCAGTGGCGGCACGGCGCCGCGATCTCGGTCGGCATGGTCTACGCGGCCGAGCTGGGCCGGCTGAGCGGCCGTCTCCCGGACGAGGTCGTGGACCGGCACCGCCGCATCCTGGAGTCGCTGACACTGCCGACGTCGTACCCGCTCGGCCGTTGGCAGACCCTCCTGGCGACCATGCAGCGGGACAAGAAGGCGCGAGGCAGTATGCTGCGCTTCATCGTGCTCGACGACGTGGCGCGGCCGACCGTGCTGGCCGGCCCCGACCAGAGCCTGCTGTTCGCCGCCTACCAGGAGATCGGATCATGACGACGAAGACACCGCTCGAGCGCTTCCAGGCGAAGCCGGGCGACGCGGTCGCGGTGATCGGCGCCGCGTCGGCGGAGGAGCGCGCCGTCGTCGGGCCCCTGCCCACGGGCGCGACGGAGACGGAGGCGGTCGACGCCGCTGCCGTGGTCGTCACGTTCGCGCGCTCCCGGGCCGAGCTGGTGCAGCGCTACGGCGAGCAGCTCCCCGCACTCGCGGGGGCCAAGGCCGTCTGGTACCTGTACCCGAAGGGCAACAAGGCCGACATCAATCGTGACGGTGTCGCCGCGGAGGCACGCGCGTTCGGCTGGCGCGCGGTGAGCAACCTCGCCGTGGACGACGTGTGGTCGGCCATCCGGGTGCGTCCGCTGAAGGAGGGCGAGGAGTGAGCACCGTCCTGGTCTTCAACGGACCCAACCTCGGCCGGCTCGGCACCCGCGAGCCCGACGTCTACGGCTCGGGGACGCTCGACGACCTCCGCTCGGTGCTGCAGGAGGATGCGCCCGACTGGACGATCGACCTCCGCCAGACCGACACCGAGGGCGAGCTGATCGGCTGGCTGCACGAGGCGGCCGACAGCGGCGCACCGGTCATCCTGAACGCGGGAGCCTGGACGCACTACTCGTATGCGCTGCACGACGCCGTCTCGCTCGTGACGAAGGCCGGGGGCACCGTCCTCGAGGTGCACCTGTCGAATCCGCACGCCCGCGAGGAGTTCCGTCACACCAGCGTGATCACCCCCGTGGCGACCGGCGTCATCGCCGGACTCGGCTTCGAGTCGTACCGGCTGGCGCTCGCGTACATTCGCCGAAACGCCCGCTGACGTCTAGAATCTCTGGGGGCCGCCGCTCGCCGTGGCCCGCCGTGGACGGTGCTGAGGGCGCCGCATCCACCCGGATCTTCCCGCATACCGCATACGTGAATGGAACCTGCGCATGGCATCGACCGCTGACATCAAGAACGGCATCGTCCTCAACATCGACGGACAGCTCTGGAGCGTGATCGAGTTCCAGCACGTCAAGCCGGGCAAGGGCGGAGCTTTCGTCCGCACCAAGCTGAAGAACGTCACCACCGGCAAGACCGTGGACCGCACGTACAACGCCGGCGCCAAGATCGAGATCACCAACGTCGACCGTCGCGACTACCAGTACCTGTACCAGGACGGCGCCGACTTCGTCTTCATGGACACCAGCGACTACGACCAGATCACCATCCCGGGCCCGGTCGTCGGCGACGCCGCCAACTTCATGCTCGAGAACCAGAACGTTACGGTCGCGCTGCACGAGGGCTCGCCGCTCTACGTCGAGCTCCCGGCCTCCGTCGTTCTGGAGATCACCTACACCGAGCCGGGCCTGCAGGGCGACCGCTCCACCGGCGGCACCAAGCCGGCGACCGTGGAGACGGGCTACCAGATCCAGGTCCCGCTGTTCCTCAACACCGGCACCAAGGTCAAGGTCGACACCCGCACCGGCGACTACCTCGGCCGCGTCAACGACTAGTGAGCGCCAGGACCAAGGCGCGCAAGCGCGCGCTCGACGTGCTCTACAGCGCCGACCTGCGTCAGCAGCCGCTGCCGCAGGCCCTGGCGGTCGCCGCCGAGCGGGCGGTCAACGAGCCCGCACGTGAGGCGTCGTGGCTGTACGCCCGCGAGATCCTCGACGGGATCGTCGACCACCAGGACGAGATCGACGAGCAGATCGAGACGTACGCGCAGGGCTGGACGCTCGCCCGCATGCCCGCCGTCGACCGCGCCATCCTCCGCATCGGCGTGTGGGAGCTGCTGTTCAACGACGAGGTGCCGGACGGCGTCGCCATCTCGGAGGCGGTGGAGGCGGCGACCGTGCTGTCGACCGACGACTCCGCCGGCTTCGTAAACGGGCTCCTGGCGAAGATCGCGCAGTCCCAGCCGAAGAAGAAGGCGCAGTGAGGGCCGCCCGCCGCGCCCTCGCGGCCGTCGCCGTCGCTGCGGCGCTGCTGACCGGCACCGCCGGCTGCGCGCTGCTCGGCGGCAACTCGTCGGTCCCGGTCGCGACCGCCAAGCCGCCGACGGGCACGGACGGCGCCGTCGACTTCGACGGTCGCTTCCTCGCCGCCGGCAGCGGGGAGAAGACGGTCGACATCTGGTTCGACGCGATGTGCCCGGTGTGCGGCGCGTTCGAGAAGGCCAACGGCGACACGCTCGCGAACGCCGTGAACGACGGCGAGGTCACGCTGCGGCTGCACCCGCTGACGTTCCTGGACCGCGCCTCCAACGGCACCGGGTACTCCACCCGCGCGGCTGCGGCCCTGGTCTGCGTCGGCGTGCACGACTCCACGCGCGTGCTCGACTACTACCAGGCCCTCTTCACCGACCAGCCGGAGGAGGGGTCCAACGGCCTCACCGACGAGCAGCTCGCGAAGCGCGCCTCCGACCTCGGCATCGCCGACATCAGCGGCTGCCTCGACCGCAGCGGGCCGTACCAGGCCTGGGCGCAGGCGAACACCGCGCAGTCGCAGGAGGGCCCGATCGAGGTCGACGGGACGAAGGTGCTCGACCGCATCGAGGGCACCCCGACGGTACTGGTGAACGGCAAGCAGTACACCGGCAGCATCAGCGACGCCAAGAAGTTCGAGGACTTCCTCTCGTCGCACTGATCGTCGGAGCGCTGATCGTCGTCGGAGCACTGATAGGCTCGTCCGTCGACAGACATCCTTTAACAGCCGTCCTGTGAGGCGGGGAAGGAGGTCGGCATGACAGCGCGCACCGTGCTGCAGCAGGCTGACATCGCCCGGGCGTTGACCCGGATCTCCCACGAGATCCTGGAGTCGAACCGGGGAACCGACGACCTGGTGATCCTGGGCATCCCGACGCGCGGCGTCGTGCTCGCCCGGCGGATCGCCGAGAGCATCCAGCGCATCGAGCCGCAGAAGGTCGCCGATGCGGCCGCCATCGTCGGCTCGCTGGACGTGACCATGTACCGCGACGATCTGTCGCGGAACCCCACCCGCACGCCGCAGCCCACCGCGCTGCCCGGCTCCATCGACGGCAAGACCGTCGTGCTGGTGGACGACGTCCTCTACTCGGGCCGCACCATCCGTGCCGCGCTCGACGCGCTCAACGACCTGGGCCGGCCGCGGGCCGTGCGGCTCGCCGTTCTGGTCGACCGCGGACACCGCGAGCTGCCGATCAGGGCGGACTTCGTGGGCAAGAACCTCCCGTCCGCGGCCTCCGAGCGCATCTTCGTGCGGCTCGCCGACGTCGACGGCGTCGAGACGGAGTCGGTGTCGATCGAGGGGCCGAGCGACCAGGGCGACGGGGAGGCCGGCGCATGAGGCACCTCCTCTCCACCAAGACCCTCTCCCGCGAGGACGCCCTGCGCCTGCTCGACGTCGCCGAGGACATGGCCGACGTGCAGGAGCGCGAGGTCAAGAAGCTGCCGACGCTGCGCGGCCGGACCGTCGTGAACCTGTTCTTCGAGGACTCGACCCGCACGCGCATCTCGTTCGAGGCGGCGGCCAAGCGGCTCTCGGCCGACGTGATCAACTTCTCGGCGAAGGGGTCGAGCGTCTCCAAGGGCGAGAGCCTCAAGGACACGGCGCAGACCCTGGCCGCGATGGGCGCCGACGGCGTCGTGGTGCGGCACAGCGCCTCCGGGGCCCCGCACACGCTGGCGACCAGCGGCTGGATCGACGCCGGCATCGTCAACGCGGGCGACGGGATGCACGAGCATCCCACGCAGGCGCTGCTGGACGCGTTCACGATGCGCCGCCGCCTCCACGGCTCAGCATCCCGCGGCAAGGACCTCGACGGGGTCTCGGTCGCGATCGTCGGCGACATCCTGCACTCGCGCGTCGCGCGGTCCAACGTCTGGCTGCTGCGCACGCTGGGGGCGCACGTGACGCTGGTCGCGCCTCCCACGCTCCTGCCGGTCGACGTCTCGGGCTGGCCCGCCGCGATCGGCTACGACCTCGACGCCGCGATCGATGCCCGGCCGGACGTCGTGATGATGCTCCGCATCCAGTCCGAGCGCATGAAGGCGGCCTTCTTCCCGACGGAACGCGAATACGCGCGGCGTTGGGGACTGGACGACGAACGACTCGGCCGGCTCGGCACCGATAGCATTGTGATGCACCCGGGCCCCATGAACAGGGGGCTGGAGATCTCAGCAGCGGCGGCCGACTCGCCCCGCTCGACGGTCAGGGAGCAGGTGGCGAACGGCGTCTCCGTGCGGATGGCCGCGTTGTACCTCCTGCTGTCCGGTGGCGATCGGGAGGCGTAGGACGATGAACGAGAAGCATGTGATCAGCGGCGCAACGCTGGCCGACGGCCGGCGCGCCGACCTCCTGATCGACGGCGGACGGATCGCCGAAGTGGGCTCAGGGCTCTCCGCCGCGGGCGCCACCGTGATCGACGCGGACGGCCTGCTGGCGCTGCCCGGCCTGGTCGACCTGCACACGCACCTGCGCGAGCCGGGCTACGAGCAGAGCGAGACCGTGCTCACCGGCACGCGCGCCGCAGCGGCCGGCGGCTTCACCGCCGTGTTCGCGATGGCCAACACCTCGCCGGTGGCCGACACCGCCGGCGTGGTGGAGCAGGTGCTCAGCCTGGGCGAGGCCGCCGGGTACGCGACCGTACGGCCCATCGGCGCGGTGACGGTCGGGCTCGCGGGTGAGCGGCTCGCCGAGCTCGGCGCGATGGCCGACTCCCGCGCCCAGGTGCGGGTGTTCTCGGACGACGGCAAGTGCGTCTCCGACCCGCTCCTGATGCGCCGCGCGCTGGAGTACGTGAAGGCGTTCGACGGCGTGATCGCCCAGCACGCGCAGGAGCCGCGGCTCACCGAGGGCGCCCAGATGAACGAGGGCGCGCTCTCGGGCGAGCTGGGCCTCGCCGGCTGGCCGGCGGTCGCCGAGGAGTCGATCATCGCGCGGGACGTGCTCCTCGCCGAGCACGTCGGCTCGCGCCTCCACGTCTGCCACGTCTCGACGGCCGGCTCGGTCGACGTGATCCGCTGGGCGAAGGCCCGCGGCATTGACGTGACGGCCGAGGTCACGCCGCACCACCTCCTGCTCACCGAGGATCTGGTGGCCGGGTACGACGCGCGCTACAAGGTCAACCCGCCGCTGCGCCGCGCGGAGGACGTGGAGGCGCTGCGCGCCGGCCTCGCCGACGGCACCATCGACATCGTCGCGACCGACCACGCCCCGCACCCGGTGGAGGCGAAGGACTGCGAGTGGGACGCCGCCGCGTTCGGGATGGTCGGCCTCGAGTCGGCCCTGTCGGTCGTGCAGGCGTCGGTGGTGGACGACGGGAGGCTCGGCTGGGCCGACATCGCCCGCGTGCTCTCGGCGACGCCCGCGCGCATCGGGCGGCTCGCCGGCCACGGCCACCCGCTCGAGGCCGGGGCGCCCGCCGAGTTGTTCCTCTACGACCCGGCCGCGTCGCGCGAGTTCTCCACCGGCGACCTCGCCGGCAAGGGCGTCAACTCGCCGTACCTGACCCGCACACTGCCGGGCCGCGTCGTCGCCACCTTCCACCGCGGCCGCCCGACCGTGCTCGACGGCCGCGTAGTGGATCAGCAGCAGCTCGCGGAGGTGGCCCGTGGATAGCCTCCTCCCGACCGTGGTGACGGTCGTCGTCCTGCTCGTGCTGGTCCTGCTGGCCGTGTGGGGCTGGCGGCGACGGGTGCGCCGCGATGCGCCGGCGGGCGGCGGCTACCCGCTGCCCGAGGGGGCCGCGGTGCCGGGTGTCGTGGCGGACGTGCTCTACGTCGCGACGACGAAGGCCGGCCAGCAGCTCGAGCGGCTGGCGCTGCCGGGTCTGTCGTTCCGCGGCAAAGGCGCACTCAGCGTCGCGACCGACGGCGTGACCATCCGCGTCGCGGGCGAGGAGCCGGTGTTCGTGCCGGCCGGAGCCCTCAGCGACGTCGGCGCGGCCTCCTACACGATCGACCGGGCGGTGGAGCGGGACGGCCTGCTCCGGCTCGGTTGGACGACCAGCGGCGGCGCGGCCGCCGACAGCTACTTCCGGGTCGTGGACCCGGCCGGCCCGGGCCCCGTGTCCGCGGCCATCCAGGACATCATCCGCCCGGCGCAGGCCGCAGGCGGCTCGACGGAAAGCGAGGTGTGACGTGACCGCAGCACAGAAGGCGGTGCTCGTCCTCGAGGACGGCACGCGGTACGTGGGCCGGGCGTACGGCGCGATCGGGCGCACGCTCGGAGAGGCCGTGTTCGCGACCGGCATGACCGGCTACCAGGAGACGCTGACGGACCCGTCGTACGCGGGCCAGATCGTGCTCATGACGGCGCCGCACATCGGCAACACGGGTGCGAACGACGAGGACATGGAGTCGCGGCAGATCTGGGTGGCGGGCTTCGTCGTCCGCGAGCCCAGCCGCGTCGTGTCCAACTTCCGCTCGCAGCGCTCGCTCGACGACGACCTCGTCGCGCAGGGCGTGGTCGGCATCAGCGGCATCGACACACGCGCGGTCACGCGGCACATCCGCTCCGCGGGGGCGATGCGCGCCGGCGTGTTCTCTGGGGAGGACTTCGACCTCAGCGACAGCGAGCAGCTCGACCTCGTGCAGAACGGCGCGAAGATGACGGGCCGCAACCTCTCGGCCGAGGTCTCGACCATCGAGCCGTACACGGTCCCCGCCGTGGGGGAGAAGGTCGGCTCGGTCGCCGTGCTCGACCTCGGCGTCAAGAAGTCGACGCTCGAGAACCTCGCGGCCCGCGGCCTCGATGTGCACGTGCTCCCGCAGCAGGTGACTGCGCAGGACATCCTCGACCTCGGCGTCTCCGCGCTGTTCTTCTCGAACGGCCCCGGCGACCCGGCCGCCTCCGACCGCCACGTCGCCCTGCTGCAGGAGACGCTGCGCGCCGGGGTGCCGTACTTCGGCATCTGCTTCGGCAACCAGCTGCTCGGCCGCGCCCTCGGCCTCGATACCTACAAGCTGCCGTTCGGCCACCGTGGCATCAACCAGCCGGTGCTCGACAAGCGCACCGGCCGAGTCGAGATCACCTCGCAGAACCACGGCTTCGCGGTGAAGGCGCCGATCGACGCGACCTTCGACTCGCCGGCCGGCTTCGGCAAGGTCGAGGTGAGCCACTTCAGCCTCAACGACCAGGTGGTGGAGGGGCTCAACTGCCTCGACCTCAACGCCTTCAGCGTGCAGTACCACCCGGAGGCCGCCGCCGGCCCGCACGACGCCAACTACCTCTTCGACCGCTTCCTCGACATGGTCAGGGAGCGCAATGCGCAGGATGCGGCCCCCGCCTCCGCCGCCGACCAGGAGCAGAACGACTGATGCCCAAACGCGACGACATCCACTCCGTCCTCGTCATCGGCTCCGGCCCGATCGTCATCGGCCAGGCCGTCGAGTTCGACTACTCGGGCACCCAGGCCTGCCGCGTGCTGAAGGCCGAGGGCGTCCGGGTCATCCTGGTGAACTCGAACCCCGCGACGATCATGACCGACCCCGACTTCGCCGACGCCACTTACGTCGAGCCGATCACGTGGGAGGTGCTGGAGGCGATCATCGCCAAGGAGCGCCCCGACGCGATCCTGCCGACCCTCGGCGGCCAGACCGCGCTCAACGCGGCCATGCAGCTGCACGAGCACGGCATCCTCGAGAAGTACGACGTCGAGCTGATCGGCGCGAAGTTCGAGGCCATCCAGAAGGGCGAGGACCGCCAGATCTTCAAGGACCTGGTGATCGAGGCCGGCGCCGAGGTGGCGCGCTCGTACATCGCGCACACCGTCGACGAGGCGCTGGAGTACGCGGAGGACCTCGGCTACCCGCTGGTCGTGCGCCCCTCCTTCACCATGGGCGGCCTGGGCTCGGGCTTCGCGTACACGCCGGAGGAGCTGCGCCGCATCGTCGGCGACGGCATCCATCAGAGCCCGACCAGCGAGGTGCTCCTGGAGGAGTCGATCCTCGGTTGGAAGGAGTACGAGCTCGAGCTCATGCGCGACACGGCCGACAACACGGTCGTGGTCTGCTCGATCGAGAACGTCGACCCGGTCGGTGTGCACACCGGCGACTCCATCACCGTGGCGCCCGCCCTGACGCTCACCGACCGCGAGTACCAGCGGCTGCGCGACATCGGCATCGACATCATCCGCGCGGTCGGCGTCGACACCGGCGGCTGCAACATCCAGTTCGCGGTGAACCCCGAGAACGGGCGGATCATCGTCATCGAGATGAACCCGCGCGTCTCGCGGTCGTCGGCGCTGGCGTCGAAGGCGACCGGCTTCCCGATCGCGAAGATCGCGGCGAAGCTGGCGATCGGCTACCGCCTGGACGAGATCCCGAACGACATCACCAAGGTCACCCCGGCGAGCTTCGAGCCGACGCTCGACTACATCGTCGTCAAGGTGCCGCGGTTCGCGTTCGAGAAGTTCCCGGCCGCCGACCCGACGCTGACCACGACCATGAAGTCGGTGGGCGAGGCCATGGCCATCGGCCGCAGCTTCTCGTCGGCGCTGCAGAAGGCGCTGCGCAGCCTGGAGAAGCGCGGCTCGTCCTTTCACTGGGGCGCCGAGTCCCGGTCGGTGGAGGAGCTGCTCGAGTCCATCAAGACCCCGACCGACGGCCGCATCGTCGACGTCCAGCAGGCGCTGCGCCTCGGCGCGACCCCGGAGCAGGTCTTCGAGTCCACGAAGATCGACCCCTGGTTCATCGACCAGATCGTGCTGATCAACGAGGTCGCCGAGGAGATCCGCACCGCGGAGACGCTCGACACCGACACCCTCCGCTACGCCAAGGACCACGGCTTCTCCGACGCCCAGATCGGCGAGCTGCGCGGCTTCGGCGAGGCGGACGTGCGGGAGGTGCGCCACATCCTCGGCGTCCGCCCGGTCTACAAGACGGTCGACACATGCGCGGGCGAGTTCCCGGCGCTGACGCCCTACCACTACTCCAGCTACGACCTGGAGACCGAGGTGGAGCCGAGCGACAAGCGCAAGGTCGTCATCCTGGGCTCCGGCCCGAACCGCATCGGCCAGGGCGTCGAGTTCGACTACTCGTGCGTGCACGCCTCGTTCGCGCTGCACGACGCCGGGTTCGAGACCATCATGATCAACTGCAACCCCGAGACGGTGTCGACCGACTACGACACCAGCGACCGGCTCTACTTCGAGCCGCTGACGCTGGAGGACGTGCTGGAGGTCATCCACGCCGAGTCGCAGAGCGGCGAGCTGGTCGGCGTGGTCGTGCAGCTCGGCGGCCAGACTGCGCTGGGTCTCGCGAAGGGCCTGGAGGCCGCGGGCGTCCCGATCCTCGGCACCACGCCCGAGGCGATCGACCTGGCGGAGGAGCGCGGCCAGTTCTCCGAGATCCTCGAGAACGCCGGCCTGCTCGCCCCGCGCAACGGCACGGCGGTCGACTACCCGAGCGCCGCGCACGTCGCCGAGCAGATCGGCTACCCGGTGCTGGTGCGCCCGAGCTTCGTGCTCGGCGGCCGCGGCATGGAGATCGTCTACGACAACGCCTCCCTCGCCGACTACTTCGAGCGTGTCGCCAACCAGGGCATCGTGGGCCCGGCCCACCCGCTGCTGGTCGACCGCTTCCTCGACGACGCGATCGAGATCGACGTCGACGCGCTGTACGACGGCGAGCGGCTCTACATCGGCGGCGTGATGGAGCACATCGAGGAGGCCGGCATCCACTCCGGCGACTCGTCCTGCACCCTGCCGCCGATCACGCTCGGCCGCCGCGAGGTCGACCGCGTGCGCGAGGCCACCCGGCTGATCGCCGAGGGCATCGGCGTCCGCGGCCTGCTCAACGTGCAGTTCGCGATCGGTGCGGGCGTGCTCTACGTGCTGGAGGCCAACCCGCGCGCCTCGCGGACGGTCCCGTTCGTCTCCAAGGCGCTGGGCATCCCGCTCGCGAAGGCCGCCTCGCGGGTCATGGTCGGCGAGACCATCGCCGGGCTGATCGAGGAGGGACTGCTGCCCGCCCAGGACGGCTCCGTCATCCCGATGGACTCGCCCGTGGCGGTGAAGGAGGCGGTGCTCCCGTTCAAGCGCTTCCGCACCCGCGAGGGCGTCGTCGTCGACTCGGTGCTCGGCCCGGAGATGCGCTCCACCGGCGAGGTCATGGGCATCGACAAGGACTTCCCGCGGGCGTTCGCGAAGAGCCAGGCCGCGGCCTACGGCGGCATGCCGCTCGGCGGCACGGCCTTCGTGTCGGTGTCCGACCGCGACAAGCGCGCCATCGTGCTGCCGGTGCTGCGCCTCCAGCAGCTCGGCTTCGAGATCCTCGCCACCGAGGGCACGGCGGAGGTGCTGAACCGCAACGGCATCGGCGCCCGCGTCGTGGCCAAGTACAGCGAGGCGCAGGCGAGCGGGGAGGGCGACTCCATCGTCGACCTGATCGTGCGCAACGAGGTCGACGTCGTGATCAACACCCCGAGCGGCCGCTCCGCGCGCGCCGACGGGTACGAGATCCGCGCCTCCGCCGTGGCCGGCGACAAGCCGCTGTTCACGACGATCGCCGAGCTGAGCGCCGCCGTGGCGTCGATCGACGCGATCAGCGAGGGCTTCGAGGTCACGTCGCTGCAGGAGTACGCGAGGCAGAGGGCAGCGCGCGCGTGAGCTTCGGTGACCGGCTGGCCGCCGTCTTCGCGGGCCGGGGGAGGCTGTGCGTCGGCATCGACCCGCACGCGCACCTCCTCGACGCCTGGGGGCTGAGCGACTCGGCGGACGGCGTGCGCGCCTTCGGCCTGGCCGTCGTGGAGGCGGCGGCGGGCCGCGCCGGGATCGTCAAGCCGCAGGTGGCCTTCTTCGAGCGGTTCGGCTCCGCCGGGTACGCCGCGCTGGAGGAGGTGCTCGCCGCCGCCCGCGCGGCCGGGCTCCTGGTGATCGCCGACGCGAAGCGCGGCGACATCGGCACGAGCGTCACCGCGTACGCCGAGGCATGGCTGACGCCCGGATCGCCGCTGGAGGCCGACGCGATGACCGTCGCCGCGTTCCAGGGCGTCGGCTCGATCGCCGAGCCGCTGCGGCTCGGCGAGCAGCACGGCAAGGGGCTGTTCGTGCTGGCCGCGACCTCCAATCCGGAGGCCGCCGCGATCCAGCAGGCCGTCGTCGCGTCGGGGGAGCGGGCCGGGCTGACGGTCGCACGTGCCATCATCGAAGACGTGCACTCCTTCAACCAGGCGCAGCCGGAGCACGCGCTCGGGACCGCCGGGCTCGTGCTCGGCGCGACCGTCGACCTCGCCGACTACGGCATCGACGTCGCGACCGCACCGCGCACGCCCGTCCTCCCCGTGCTCGCCCCGGGCTTCGGCCACCAGGGCGCTCTCGTCGCCGACGCGCCGCGCATCTTCGGCTCGTACGCCCCCGGCGTGATCGTGAGCGAGTCCCGCGGGCTGCTGAACGCCGGCCCGTCGGGTCTCGCCGACGCGATCGACCGCCGCGCCGAGGAGGTGCGCGCCAGCCATGGCTGAGCCCGCCCACGAGTCGTCCCGCGAAGCGTCGCGGCGCCCGGCACCGCCCGAGGTCGACCGCGCCGCCGCCTCGCAGGCCGCCGTCGCCGCCCGCCGCGCCCGCGCAGCGGTGAAGGCCGCCATCGCCTCCCGCGAGCTGTCCCCGCTGACCGTGCTCGACCGGGCGACGGCCGAGCCGGACGGCGTCGAGGGCCGCCTCCGGGTCACGGAGTTCCTGCTCAGCGTGCCCGCGATCGGGACGACCAAGATGCAGGAGGCCCTGGGCCGCCTCCAGATCTCGCCCGCGAAGCGCCTGGGCGGCCTCGGCCGGCACCAGCGCCTGCGGCTGCGCGACTACCTGATCGAGCGCGAGGGCAAGGTGGAGCGCCGGCGCAACCGGCTCGTCGTGCTCGCCGGTCCGACCGCGGTCGGCAAGGGCACGGTCTCGACCTACATCCGGGAGCACTACCCGGAGGTGCTGCTGTCGGTCTCCGCGACCACGCGGGCCCCGCGTCCCGGCGAGGTCGACGGTGTGCACTACTACTTCGTCGACGACGCCGAGTTCGACCGGATGATCCGCGACGGCGAGCTGCTGGAGCACGCGACCGTGCACAACTCCTACCGCTACGGCACCCCGCGCGGGCCCATCGAGCACGCGCTCGACGAGGGCCGCTCCGTGCTGCTCGAGATCGACCTGCAGGGCGCGCGCCAGGTGCGCGAGTCGATGCCGGAGGCACGGCTCATCTTCCTGCTGCCTCCCACCTGGGAGGAGCTCGTCCGGCGGCTGATCGGCCGCGGCACCGAGGACTCCGCCGAGCAGCAGCGCCGGCTGGAGACCGCGAAGGTCGAGCTGGCGGCGCAGGACGAGTTCGACCACAAGGTCGTGAACCACGACGTCGCAGAGGCCGCTCGCGAGGTCGTAGACTTGATGAAGGTCCGCGCGGCGCCGTCGCGTCCGTAGACCGCCATCGTCGCGCCGACTCCGGCGCCCATCCGACCGACCACGGCAAGGAGCTCCTCCCGCATGGCTACCAGCAACAACGGCATCATCGACCCGCCCATCGACGACCTCCTTGCGAAGGTCGAGTCGAAGTACGCGCTCGTCATCTTCGCGTCGAAGCGCGCCCGCCAGATCAACGACTACTACGCCGACCTCCACGAGGGCAGCCTGTTCGACAACGTCGGCCCCCTGGTCGACTCCTCCGTCGACGACAAGCCGCTGTCGGTGGCCCTGCACGAGATCAACGAGGACAAGCTCGTCGTCAAGCCGATCGCCGAGTAACGACCGCATCGCCGAGTAAGAACCGCAGCGCAGAGCGACCGCAGCCGGGCACGGCCCGGCCAGGAGGGGGTGCCGCCGTGAGCACACGATTGACCGTCGTCGTCGGAGTGACCGGCGGCATCGCCGCGTATAAGGCCGTCGGCGTCATCCGGGCGCTGGTCCTCGACGGGCACTCGGTGCACGTCGTCGCGACGGAGGCGGCGCTGCGCTTCGTCGGCCGGCCGACCCTGGAGGCGATCAGCCGCAACCCCGTCGCCACCGACCTCTACGAGGGCGTGGCCGAGGTGCGGCACGTGGCCATCGGCCAGTCCGCCGACCTCATCGTCATCGCCCCCGCGACGGCCAACACCATCGCCAAACTCGCCGCCGGGATCGCCGACGACCTGCTCGGCAACACCGTTCTCGCCTCCACCGCCCCGCTGGTGATCGCCCCGGCGATGCATACCGAGATGTGGCGCAACCCCGCCACCGTCGCCAACATCGCGACGCTGCGCAGCCGCGGCGTGACGGTCGTCGGCCCGGCGAGCGGCCAGCTGACCGGCGCCGACTCCGGCCCGGGCCGCATGGAGGAGCCCGACGTCATCGCCCGCGCGGCCCTGCGCGCCGCCGGTGTCTCGCCGCGCCCCGCTCTCGCCGCGGCGCCCGAGCCCGTCGCCGACGTGGTGGTGCTGTCCGAGCGACGGCGCGCCAACGAGGCTGCGCGCGCCCCGCGCGGCGGCGTCGACCTCGCCGGCAAGCGCGTCGTCGTCACCGCAGGGGGCACGCGCGAGCCGCTCGACCCGGTCCGCTTCCTCGGCAACCGCTCCAGCGGCCGCCAGGGCGTCGCCATCGCGAGCGCCGCGCAGGCCAGGGGAGCGGAGGTCGTGCTGATCGCCGCGCACCTCGAGGTCGAGCCCCCCGAGGGCGTCGAGCTGGTGGAGGTGCAGACCGCGCTCGAGCTCGAAGAGGCGGTGACCGAGGCCTCCCGCGCCGCCGACATCGTCGTGATGACCGCCGCCGTCGCCGACTACCGGCCCGCCGAGACCCGTGACGCCAAGATCAAGAAGTCGGAGGCCGGGCAGACCCTCACCCTCGAGCTGGTCGCCAACCCCGACATCCTCGCCGGACTCGCGTCGCGCAAGCGCGACGGCCAGGTGCTGGTCGGCTTCGCCGCCGAGACCGAGCCCGACCCCTCCGCCCTCATCGAGCTGGGCCGCAACAAGCTCGCCGCGAAGGGCAGCGACTTCCTGGTGCTCAACCAGGTCGGCTGGTCGCAGGGCTTCGCAACGGAGAGCAACGAGGTCGTCGTGCTCCGGAAGGGCGGGGATATAGTGATGGAGGCCTCGGGCTCGAAGCTGTCGGTGGCCGACCGTATCCTCGACGTCATCGTCTGACGGCTCGCGTTCCGCTTGCGAACGCGCCGCATCCCCGCCCGAGCAAGGGAGAACCATTGGCAGATCTGCGCCTGTTCACGTCCGAGTCGGTCACCGAAGGGCACCCGGACAAGATCTGCGACCAGATCTCCGACAGCATCCTCGATGCGCTCCTGGCCGTCGACCGCCACAGCCGGGTCGCGGTCGAGACGCTCGTCACCACCGGGCTCGTGCACGTCGCCGGCGAGGTGACCACGAACGGGTACGTCGAGATCCCGGCGCTGGTCCGCGACAAGATCGTCGAGATCGGCTACGACTCGTCCGACGTCAGCTTCGACGGCACCCAGTGCGGCGTCTCCGTCTCGATCGGCGCGCAGTCGCCCGACATCGCGCAGGGCGTCGACAACGCGCTCGAGACCCGCGCCGAGCAGAGCCACGACGACCTCGACCGCCAGGGCGCGGGCGACCAGGGCATCATGTTCGGCTACGCCACGACCGAGACGCCGCAGTACATGCCGCTGCCGATCTGGCTGGCCCACCGGCTGGCCGAGCGCCTCGCCGAGGTGCGCAAGGACGGCACGCTCGACTACCTCCGCCCCGACGGCAAGACCCAGGTGACGGTCGGCTACGAGGGCATCGTGCCGAAGTCGGTGCAGACCGTCGTGCTCTCGACGCAGCACGCGCCGCACGTCTCGTCCGAGCAGCTCCAGGCGGAGGTGATCGAGGAGGTCATCGCGCCCGTCCTGCACACCGCGGGCCTCGAGTCGTCGCACATCCGCACCCTGATCAACCCGACCGGGCGCTTCGAGATCGGCGGCCCGAAGGGCGACGCCGGCCTCACCGGCCGCAAGATCATCGTCGACACCTACGGCGGTGCCAGCCGCCACGGCGGTGGCGCCTTCTCCGGCAAGGACCCGTCGAAGGTCGACCGCTCCGCCGCGTACGCCATGCGCTGGGTCGCGAAGAACGCGGTCGCCGCGGGCCTCGCCGACCGGCTGGAGCTGCAGGTCGCCTACGCGATCGGCAAGGCGGCGCCGGTCGGCCTGTACGTCGAGACCTTCGGCACGGGCACGGTGCCCGACGAGCGGATCATCGCCGCCATCCGCGAGGTGTTCGACCTGCGCCCTGCCGCGATCATCCGCGACCTCGACCTGCTGCGCCCGATCTACGCGAAGACCGCGACCTACGGCCACTTCGGCCGCGAGCTGCCCGAGTTCACGTGGGAGCGGCTGGATCGCGTCGACGACCTGCGGTCGGCCGCGGGGCTGTAGCGATGGCGGCGGCCGGCCGGGTCGCCCGGGTGGTCCTCGACTCGCCGCTGCCGCAGCTGGACCACTTCTTCGACTACGCCGTTCCCGACGAGCTGGCGGCGGAGGCGCAACCCGGCGTGCGTGTGCGCGTCCCGCTGCGGACGGCCGGGCGTATCGCCGACGGCTACCTGGTCGAGCTGGCGGAGCCCGGCGACGAGTACGAGGGCACGCTCAGCCCGCTGGAGGCGGTCGTCTCGCCCGCGCGCGTGCTCACCGACGGCGTCTGGCGGCTCGCTCGCCGGCTCGCCGACCGCAGCGCGGGTACGGCGAGCGACATCCTGCGTCTGGCGGTGCCGTCGCGCATGGTCCGCGTCGAGAAGGCGTGGCTCGCCCGCGATCGTGAGGCCGACGTCCGCCCCACGCCGCCGGCCCACCCGGTCCGCGGCTACGGCGACGGCGTGCTGGAGGCCGCGGTCGCCGCGAACGAGCGGCTCGCCCTCCGTCCGCTGTCGTTCCCGAGCGCGCTGCCCGACGGCACCTGGGTCGGCGAGTGGGCGATCACGCTCGCCGCCCTCGCCGCCGCCACGTGGAGCGAGGGCCGCACCGCGATCATCGCCGTTCCCGACCATCGCGACCTCGAACAGCTCGCGGCCGCCCTCACCGCCGTCGTCCCTCCCGCCGCAGTCGTCCGCGCCGACGCCGGACAGGCGAACGCCGACCGGTACCGCGGGTTCCTGGAGGCGCTGAGCGGGCCGCGCATCGTCATCGGCAACCGCTCGGTCGTCTACGCCCCCGCCGAGCGGCTGGGGCTCCTCGTCGTCTGGGAGGACAGCGACCCCCTCCACGCCGAGCCGCTCAGCCCCTACGTGCACGCCCGCGACGCGGCGCTCGTACGGCAGGAGCTGGAGGGGTGCGCGCTCGTGATCGGCGGCCTCGTCCGCAGCGTGGAGGCGCAGCGCCTGGTCGAGCTCGGCTGGCTGCGCGACATCGGCCCCGAGCGCGCCTACACGCCCAAGGTGGTGCTGACCGCCAACCAGCAGGCGGAGGAGGCCGCAGCGCGCGCCGCCCGCATCCCGTCGAGCGCGTGGCGGGCGGCGCGCGAGGCGCTGACCGGAGGGGAGGGCCGCCCGGCCGGCCCGGTGCTCGTGCAGGTCGCCCGCCCGGGCTACGCACCGGTCCTCGCCTGCGCGAAGTGCGGCCAGGCGGCGCGCTGCAACCGCTGCACCGGTCCGCTCGGTCAGTCGCGTGCCGGCGCCACGCCGGCGTGCGCCTGGTGCGGCGCACTGGCGACCGACTGGCGGTGCGACCACTGCGAGCACGACCGGTTCCGCATGGTCACGGTCGGCTCGGGCCGCACCGCGGAGGAGCTGGGGCGGGCCTTCCCCGGCACGCGCGTGGTCCTCGCGGACGGCGACCATCCGGTCCTCCGGGTCGGCGCCGCTCCCGCGCTCGTCGTCGCGACCCGCGGAGCCGAGCCGATCGCCGAGGGCGGTTACCGCGCGGTGCTCCTCCTCGACGGCGAGCGGATGCTCGCCCGCGAGACGCTGCACGTCGCCGAGGACTGCCTGCGCTGGTGGGCGAGCGCCGCCTCCCTCGCCGCGCCCGGCGCTCCGACGGTGCTGGTCGGGGTATCGGGGACGCTCGCGCGCGACTTCGCCACGGGCCGGCTCGCCGCCTTCGCGCACGCCGAGCTGGTCGACCGCCGCGCGCTGCGGTTCCCGCCCGCGGTCCGGCTGGCCTCCGTCACCGGGGCCGACGAGGTGGTGCGGGAGGTGGTCGCGGCCGTCGACCCCGACCTCCTGATCGACGTGCTCGGCCCGGCGCCCGTCGACGACCGGCTCGTGCGCGCCATCCTGCGCTTCGAGTACGCGAAGGGGGCGGAGGTCGCCGCGGCGGTGCGTGCGGCCGTCGTCAAGAACGCGACCCGCCGACGCAAGGCTCCCGCGGGCCGTGGCGGCTACCGGCCCGCGCCGACCCTGCGGGTGCGGTTCGACGACCCCGAGATCCTCTGACCCGTCGATCTCCCGACCCATCGGCCGCGGGTAGACTTCCGGGCGTCCCCGCAGTGGGCGACGACCAGTACCGAAAGAACCTTCGCCATGCGCCTCGTCTTCGCCGGCACCCCCGCCGTCGCCGTCCCGTCCCTCACAGCGCTCGCCTCCGGGCACGACATCGCGGCTGTCATCACCCGGGAGGACGCCCCGCTCGGACGCAAGCGCGTGCTGACCCCGTCGCCGGTCGCCGCGGCCGCCGAGGAGCGCGGGCTGCCCGTCATCCGGGCGAACCGGCTCCGTGAGGAGGTCACCGAGCGGGTCGCCGGGCTGGCGCCCGACCTCGGCGTGATCGTCGCGTACGGCGGACTGGTGCGCGAGCCGCTCCTGTCCCTCCCGCGACTCGGTTGGATCAACCTCCACTTCTCGCTGCTGCCGCGCTGGCGCGGAGCGGCCCCGGTGCAGCACGCGGTGATCGCGGGCGACCGCGAGACGGGCGCCGCCGTGTTCCAGCTGGTCGCCGACCTCGACGCGGGCGACGTGTTCGCCGAGCTGCGTCGCCCGATCGGTCCCGACGAGACCGCCGGCGAGCTTCTGGACGCCCTGGCGGTCGACGGCGCCGCGCTGCTCGCGGAGACAGTGGATGCGCTGGAGGCGGGCACGGCCGTCGCCACGCCGCAGACCGGCGAGCCCACACTCGCTCCCAAGCTCGGCATCGAGGACGGCCGCCTCGACTTCACGCTCGCGGCCGACGAGGTCTACGCGCGGCTGCGCGGCGTGACCCCGGAGCCCGGCGCGCACGCGCAGCTGAACGGCGAGCGGTTCAAGATCATCCGCGCCGCACGCTCCGAGGGCGAGGCGCTCCGGTCCGGCGAGGTGGAGGCGCGCGGCCGCAGCATCGTCGTCGGCACCGGCACGGAGCCGCTGGAGCTGATCACCGTCCAGCAGGCCGGCAAGAAGGCGATGCCGGCCGCCGACTGGTGGCGCGGCGCCCAGGGAGAGGTGGTGCTGTCATGAGCGACCGCCGACCGTCGCAGGGCCGCCGCGGCCCGTCCCGCACCGCCTCCCACAACCCCGGCCGCGCCCAGCCCGCCCGCCAGGTCGCGCTCGACGTGCTGCAGGCGGTCCGCGAGTCCGACGCCTACGCCAACCTGCTGCTGCCCGGCCGCATCGCGCGGGCGCAGCTCTCACCCGCCGACGCCGCGCTCGCGACCGAGCTGACGTACGGCACGCTGCGCATGGAGGGCTACTACGACCGTGTCATCGCGCGGGCCGCGGGCCGCACGGTCGACCGGATCGACCCTCCGCTGCTCGACGTGCTGCGCCTCGGCGCCCACCAGCTGCTCGCCACGCGCGTGCCGCCGCACGCCGCAGTCAATGAGTCGGTCGCGCTGGCCCGCACCGTCGGCAGCCGGTCCGGGACCGGGTTCGTCAACGGCGTGCTGCGCGAGATCGGCCGGCACACCCCTGAGGAGTGGCAGCAGCGCGTCGGCGGGGATGCCAAGAACGAGGACGAGCGCCTGGCCGCGCTGACCTCCCACCCCGCCTGGATCGTGCGCGCGCTGCGGCGATCGCTGGAGGCGGAGGGCCGCGAGGCCGAGCTGCCCGACCTCCTCGACGCCGACAACACCGCGCCGCGCGTCAATCTGGTCGCCCTGCCCGGTCTCGCCGACCCGCCGTCGGGAGCGCGGCCCGATCGCTACTCGCCCGTGGGCTTCACCGCGGGCGGCGGAGACCCGCAGGAGCTGATGGAGGCGTCGGGAGGCGCCCTGCGCGTGCAGGACGAGGGCTCCCAGCTGGCCGCCCTGGCGCTCACGCGCGCCCGGCCGGTCGAGCCGGGGGAGCGCTGGCTCGACCTCTGCGCCGGCCCCGGCGGCAAGGCGGCGCTGCTGGCGGCCGAGGCTCTGGCGGGCGGTGCGACCCTCGTCGCCAACGAGGTCGTCCCGGCGCGCGCCGAGCTCGTGCGCCGCGCCCTCGCGCCCGTGCCGCTCGACGTGCCGGTGTGGGAGCGCGACGGTGTCGCGCTCGGCCGCGAGCACGCGGGGGAGTTCGACCGCATCCTGCTCGACGCGCCCTGCACCGGGCTCGGCGCGCTGCGCCGCCGCCCCGAGGCGCGCTGGCGCAAGCAGCCGAAGGACGTCGCCGAGCTCACCCGCTTGCAGGAGGCGCTGCTCGACGCCGCGATCGTCGCGCTCAAGCCCGGCGGCCTGCTGGCCTACGTCACGTGCTCGCCGCACCTGGCGGAGACGCACGCGATCGTCGACAACGCCCTCGACCGGAACGACGGCCTCCTCGAACCCGTCGGCACCGCCGGGGTCGTGCAGTCGCTCGCCTCCGAGCGGCTCGACCTCGCGGGCGACGGCGACCGGGTGCAGCTCTGGCCGCACCGGCACGTGACCGACGCCATGTTCATCGCGCTGCTGACCAAGCGGGCGTAGGGGAGGCGCGGCCGGCGCCTCCCGGTACCGTCGCCCCATAGGCTGGAGGCATGGCACGCATCAACCCGAGCATCCTGGCCGCCGACTTCGTCAACCTGGAGCGCGACCTCCATCGGATCTCGACCGCCGACCTCGTGCACGTCGACGTCATGGACAACCACTTCGTGCCCAACCTGACCTTCGGCCCGCAGATGGTCGGCCGCATCCAGGACGTGAGCACGATCCCGCTCGACGTGCACCTGATGATCGACGACCCCGACCGCTGGGCCCCCGGCTACGCGGAGCTGGGCGCCTACTCCGTGACCTTCCACGCCGAGGCCGCCGCCGACCCGGTCGCCCTCGCCCGGAGGCTGCGGGCCATCGGCGCCCGCGCCGGCATCGCGCTCAAGCCCGGCACCGACGTGACGCCCTACCTGGAGCTGCTGCCCGAGTTCGACCAGGTGCTCGTGATGACCGTCGAGCCCGGCTTCGGCGGCCAGTCCTTCATGCCCGAGACGATGCCGAAGCTGCGTCGCCTGCGCGAGGCCGTCGACGGCTCCGGCCTCGACGTCTGGCTGCAGGTCGACGGCGGCGTGACCACCGAGACCATCGTCACGGCCGCCGACAACGGCGCCGACACCTTCGTCGCCGGCTCCAGTGTGTTCCGCGGCGAGCCCGCCGAGCAGATCCAGGCGCTGCGGGAGGCCGTGGCCGGGCACGTGCACGCGGGTTCCCCGGCCGACGCCGCCCCCGGCGACCAGTAGGCTGTAACGGTGAAAACCTTCGACGACCTCTTCGCCGAGCTCAGCGAGAAGGCCGCGACCCGCCCGGAGGGCTCCGGGACGGTGCGCGAGCTGGACGCGGGCGTGCACGCCATCGGAAAGAAGATCGTGGAGGAGGCCGCCGAGGTCTGGATGGCCGCCGAGTACGAGACCGACGAGGCCACGGCCGAGGAGATCTCGCAGCTGCTCTACCACCTGCAGGTGCTGCTGCTCGCCAAGGGCCTCACCCCGGCCGACGTGTACCGACATCTGTGACGTGAGGACCCCCACGCCACCGATCGACCCCGTACACGAAAGACGTCACCGATGCTGAGAATCGCCGTCCCCAACAAGGGCTCCCTGTCCGAGACCGCGGCGCAGATGCTCGCCGAGGCGGGCTACAACGGCCGCCGCGACCCCAAAGAGCTGATCGTCGCCGACCCGCGCAACGATGTCGAGTTCTTCTACCTGCGCCCGCGCGACATCGCCACCTACGTCGGCTCCGGCGCGCTCGACGTCGGCATCACCGGCCGCGACCTGCTGCTCGACTCGGAGTCGCCGGCGGCCGAGATCGCGGCGCTCGACTTCGCCGCCTCCACGTTCCGCTTCGCCGGCCCGGCCGGGCAGTTCAGCGAGCTGGCCGACCTCGACGGCAAGCGCGTCGCCACCAGCTACCCCGGCCTCGTCGGCGCCTTCCTCGCCGAGAACGGCATCGGCTCCACCCTGGTCAAGCTCGACGGCGCGGTGGAGTCCGCGGTCCGGCTGGGCGTGGCCGACGCGGTCGCCGACGTGGTCGAGACCGGCACCACGCTGCGCAAGCAGGGGCTCGAGATCTTCGGCCCGGTGATCCTCGAGTCGGAGGCCGTGCTCATCTCCTCTCCGGCCGGCGCCTCCGGCGTCGACACGCTGGTCCGCCGGCTGCAGGGCGTCATGGTCGCCCGGCAGTACGTGCTGATCGACTACAACCTCCCCGCCGTGCTCCTCGACCGCGCCGTGGCACTGACCCCCGGGGTCGAGTCCCCGACGGTGTCGCCGCTCGGCGAGCCGGACTGGGTCGCGGTCCGCGTCATGATCAAGCGCGACCAGACGAACCACATCATGGACGCCCTGTACGAGCTGGGCGCCCGCGCCATCCTCGTCACGTCGATCCACGCGGCGCGCATCTGATGTCCGTCGCGGTCAGGGTCATCCCGTGTCTCGACGTGGCGGCCGGCCGCGTGGTCAAGGGCGTCAACTTCGAGAACCTGCGCGACCAGGGCGACCCGGTCGAGCTGGCCAGACGGTACTTCGAGCAGGGCGCCGACGAGCTGACGTTCCTCGACGTCACCGCGACCGTCGACGACCGCTCCACCACGTATGACGTCGTGCGCGCGACGGCTGAGCAGGTCTTCATCCCGCTCACGGTCGGCGGCGGCATCCGCAGTGTGGAGGATGTGGCCCGGCTGCAGGGCAGCGGCGCCGACAAGGTGGGCGTCAACTCCGCGGCCATCGCGCGCCCCGAGCTGATCGCCGAGATCGCCGGCCGCTTCGGCGCCCAGGTGCTCGTGCTGTCGCTGGACGTGAAGCGCTCGGCCGCCACGCCGTCCGGCTTCGTCGTCACGACCCACGGCGGGCGCACGGAGACCGACCTCGACGCCCTCGAGTGGGCGGCCCGCGCCATCGAGCTCGGCGCGGGCGAGCTGCTCGTGAACTCCATCGACGCCGACGGCACCAAAGAGGGCTTCGACCTCGAGCTGATCCGGGAGATGCGCGCCATCAGCTCCGTGCCGGTCATCGCCTCCGGCGGCGCGGGCAAGGTCACCGACTTCCCGCCCGCGATCGAGGCCGGCGCCGACGCGGTGCTCGCGGCGAGCGTCTTCCACCAGGGCGAGCTGACCATCGGCGACGTCAAGGCCGAGCTGCAGAAGGCAGGAAGGGAGGTCCGCGCATGAGCGAGACCACCGCGACGATCCTCGAGCGCATCCGCTTCACCGACGCCGGGCTGGTCCCGGCGATCATCCAGCAGTGGGACACCCGTGAGGTGCTCATGATGGGCTGGATGGACGCGGAGGCGTTCCGCCGCACCATGAGCGAGGGCCGGGTGACCTTCTGGTCGCGCTCGCGCCAGGAGTACTGGCGCAAGGGCGACACGTCCGGTCACGTGCAGTACGTGAAGGCCGCCGCCCTCGACTGCGACGGCGACACCCTCCTCGTGACCGTCGACCAGATCGGCGCCGCCTGCCACACCGGCACGCGCACCTGCTTCGACGACGACCAGCTGGAGCCGGTCGTCGGCGAAAGCCCCGAGCTCGCTCCGGAGGATCTGTGATCGCCAGCACGGCCGGCACCACCACGCGCGAGGTCTTCGACGCGCTGGCGTCCGATCACCGCGTCGTCCCGGTCGTGCGGGAGCTGTTCGCGGACTCGGAGACACCGGTCGGGATCTACCGCAAGCTCGCGGCGGGCCGTCCTGGCACCTTCCTGCTGGAGTCGGCGGAGCAGGGCGGCATCTGGTCGCGCTTCTCGTTCGTCGGCGCCGCCTCCTTCGGCGTGCTCACCCAGCAGGGCGACGACGTGCGCTGGCTCGACTACGGGGTGAGCGCCGAGCGCGCTCTCGGCGCCGACGCGCTGGCCGCGTCCGGCGTGCGGCCGCTCGACGCCCTCGCGGCGCTGCACGCACGCTGGCAGACGCCGCGCATCCCCGGCCTCCCTCCGCTCACCGGCGGGCTCGTCGGCTTCATCGGCTGGGAGGCGATCCGCCAGCTCGAACGGTTGCCCGGCCGCCCGCCCGCCGATCACGAGGTGCCGGGCCAGGCGCTGGCCTTCGTCGCCGACCTCGTCGTCGTCGACCATCGCACCGGCACGGTCAAGCTCGTCGCCAACGCACTCTGCGACGGCGCCGCACCGGCCGACGAGCTGTGGGCGGATGCGCAAGCACGGCTCGACCGCATGCAGCGCGAGCTGGCGCAGCCGACCGAGGCCTTTCTGGCGGAGGTCGACCTCGGCACGCCCGCCGAGCCGGAGTCGCGCACGCCCCGCGACGACTTCCTCGCCTCCGTCGTCACCGCCAAGCAGCGGATCGTGGACGGCGACATCTTCCAGGTGGTGCTCTCGCAGCGCTTCGAGCTGGCGTCCACCGCCGACGCCCTCGACGTGTACCGGGTGCTGCGCGCGCTCAACCCCAGCCCGTACATGTACCTGCTGTCGCTGGAGCGTCCGGACGGCGCCGCCTACCAGATCGTCGGCTCGTCGCCCGAGGCGCTGGTGAAGGTGCAGGAGTCCCGCGCCTTCACGCACCCGATCGCCGGCTCCCGGCCGCGCGGCGCGACGCCGGAGGAGGACCTCGAGCTGGAGGCGTCCCTCCTCGCCGACGACAAGGAGCGCGCCGAGCACCTCATGCTGGTCGACCTGGCCCGCAACGACCTGCTCAAGGTCTGCACCGCCGGGTCGGTGGAGGTCACCGAGTTCATGCGCGTGGAGCGCTTCAGCCACATCATGCACATCGTCTCGTCGGTGGAGGGCGACCTCCGCGACGATGCCTCGGCGATCGACGTGTTCCGCGCCACCTTCCCGGCCGGGACGCTCTCGGGCGCGCCGAAGCCGATGGCACTGCGCATCATCGACGAGCTGGAGCCCGCGCAGCGTGGGGTATACGGGGGAGTGATCGGCTACTTCGACTTCGCCGGCGACGCCGACCTCGCCATCGCGATCCGCACGGCCACGCTCATCGACGGCCGCGCGCTGGTGCAGTCGGGCGCCGGGCTGGTCGCCGATTCCGTGCCGGAGACGGAGTTCGAGGAGACGCAGAACAAGGCGGCGGCCCCGCTGCGCGCCGTCGCCGTCGCTGCCGCGATGAAGAGGGTGACCGGAGATGGCTGAGCCGGCTCCCGCACCCTCCGCCGAGCGCGCCGCCCGCATCCGCGGTCGGCGTGCGAAGTACCTCACGCTGCTCGTGATCGTCGTCGCGAGCGGCCTGGTGCTCCTCGCCGCGACCCAGACCTGGTTCAGCGTCGCGCTGACCGACACCGCCGAGCACGGCGCGACCCTCACCGTCGCCGGGTCGGCCGCGGCGCCCGCGCTGACCGCGCTGGCGCTGGCCGGGCTCGCGCTCACCGCGGCGCTCGCGATCGCGGGACCGGTTTTCCGCATCGTGCTCGCCCTGCTCGGTGTGCTGCTGGGCGGCTCGATCCTGTTCTCCGCCGGCAGCGCGCTGGCCGACCCGCTGCGCGCCTCCTCCTCGGCGGTGACGACGGCGACGGGAGTCGCGGGCGAGTCGTCCGTCGCCCGTCTGGTGCACGGCGTCGACACCAGTCTCTGGCCGTGGGCGGCGATCCTGGGCGGCGTGCTCCTCATCCTCGGCAGCGCGGCCGCGGTGGTGCTGTCGCGGCTCTGGCCGGGCTCCTCCCGCAAGTACGAGACGCGGTTCCAGACGACGGAGGGCGGGGATGCCGCTGCCGCGCTGGCAGCCGCAGCCGCGGCCGCGGAGGCCGACGAGCGCGCCGCCGACGCGGCCGTCTCGGACGACGCAGAGGCCCGCGCGGTCGCCGAGGGCGAGACCGAGGCAGGACCGGCCTCCCTCGACCGCGACACCGCGATCGACAGCTGGGACGACCTCAGCCGCGGCGACGACCCGACCCGCTGAGCCGACTCGACCCGCTGAGCCGACCCGGCCCTCCCGGTCCCAGCCACTAGACTGGGTCCGTTCCGAAAACCGTGCGCGCTGTGATCCGCGCGCACCAGACGTGCAGGAGTCCCATGAGCAGCGATTCAGTCGAGCCAGGCCACGGTCACTCGCCGGCGGCGTGGACGGCCGTGATCATCATGCTGATCGCCTTCGCCATCGGCGCGGTCGCGTTCTTCTTCGAGGCGCCGATCATCGTGTGGGCGGCGGCGGGCCTCGCCATCGTCGGCCTCATCGTCGGCTGGATCATGAAGCGCGCCGGGTACGGCGTCGGCGGCTCCAAGTACACCCCGAAGGGCCACTGACGCGTGCTGGCCGACCTCGTCGCCGGCGCACGTGAGGACGCCGAGCGGCGCCGGGCCGAGCGCCCGCTCGCCGTCGTCGAGTCCGCCGCGCTCGCGCAGGCTCCGGCGATCGACGCCCTCGCGGCGCTCGCCCCGGCCGAGCGCGTCAAGATCATCGCCGAGGTGAAGCGCGCGAGCCCGTCCCGCGGCGCCCTCGCCGAGATCCCCGACCCCGCCGCGCACGCGGCGCTGTACGAGGCGGGCGGCGCGAGCGCGATCAGCGTCCTGACCGAGGAGCGCCGGTTCCACGGCTCGCTCGCCGACCTCGAGGCCGTCCGTGCGGCCGTGTCGCTGCCGGTGCTCCGCAAGGAGTTCGTCAGCGACCCGTACCAGGTGTTCGAGGCCCGCGCGGCGGGCGCCGACCTGGTTCTGCTCATCGTGGCCGCCCTCGACCAGCCGCAGCTGACCGAGCTGCACGCGCTCGTCACCGAACTGGGGATGACCTCCCTGGTGGAGGCGCACACCGCCGACGAGCTCAGCCGCGCCTTCGACACCGGGGCGCGCCTCGTGGGCGTGAACGCCCGCAACCTCTCCACCTTCGAGCTGGACCGCGACCTCTTCGGCCGGCTCGCCGACCGCTACCCGGCCGGCACGATCCGCGTGGCCGAGTCCGCCGTGAAGACCGCCGACGACGTCGCCCACTACCGGTCCGCCGGCGCCGACGTCGTCCTCGTCGGCGAGGCGCTCGTCACGAGCGACCCGGTCGCCACCCTCCACGAGTTCCTGGGAGCCTGATGTCCACCCCCACCCCCGACGCGCAGCACGACTCGCGTCGCAACGCCACGGGTCCGTACTTCGGCGACTTCGGCGGCCGGTTCGTCCCCGAGTCGCTGGTCGCCGCGCTCGACGAGCTGACCGAGGCCTGGGAGGCCGCCAAGGCCGACCCCGAGTTCCACGCCGAGCTCGACGAGCTGCACCGCAGCTACACCGGCCGCCCGTCGATCATCACCGAGGTGCCGCGGTTCGCCGCCCATGCGGGCGGGGCCCGCATCATCCTCAAGCGCGAGGACCTCAACCACACCGGCTCGCACAAGATCAACAACGTGCTCGGCCAGGCGATCCTCACGCGCCGCATCGGCAAGACCCGGGTGATCGCCGAGACCGGCGCCGGCCAGCACGGCGTCGCCACGGCGACCGCCGCCGCGCTGTTCGGCCTCGACTGCACCATCTACATGGGTGAGGTCGACACCGAGCGCCAGGCGCTCAACGTGGCCCGCATGCGCCTGCTCGGCGCCGAGGTCATCGCCGTCAAGACCGGCTCCCGCACGCTCAAGGACGCCATCAACGACGCCATGCGCGACTGGGTGACCAACGTCGAGACGACCAACTACATCTTCGGCACCGCCGCGGGGCCGCACCCGTTCCCGGCGATGGTCCGCGACCTCCAGAAGATCATCGGCGAGGAGGCCCGCGAGCAGGTGCTCGAGCTGACCGGCGCCCTGCCGAGCGCCGTCGTGGCCTGCGTCGGCGGCGGCTCCAACGCCATCGGCATCTTCCACGCCTTCCTCGACGACGAGGACGTGCGCCTCATCGGCTACGAGGCCGGGGGAGAGGGCGCGGAGACCCCGCGCCACGCCGCGACCATCTCGAAGGGCCGGCCGGGCGTGCTGCACGGCGCCCGCACGATGCTCCTGCAGGACGAGGACGGCCAGACCATCGAGTCGCACTCGATCTCGGCCGGGCTCGACTACCCGGGCGTCGGCCCTGAGCACTCCCACCTCGCCGCCATCGGCCGCGCCGAGTACCGCCCGGTCTCGGACGACGCCGCGATGGAGGCGCTGCGCCTGCTCAGCCTCACCGAGGGCATCATCCCGGCCATCGAGTCCTCGCACGCCCTTGCCGGCGCGCTGGAGCTCGGCCGCGAGCTCGGACCCGACGCGGTCATCCTGGTGAACCTCAGCGGCCGCGGCGACAAGGACATGGAGACCGCCGGACGCTACTTCGGCCTCATCGACGAAGGAGCCGTGCAGTCGTGAGCCGCGTCGCCGACACCATCGCCCGCCGCAACACGGAGGCCGCCGGCGCCCTGATCGGGTACCTCCCGGCCGGCTTCCCCGACCTGCGGACGAGCATCGACGCCGCCGTGGCGCTCGCGAACAACGGCGTCGACGTCATCGAGCTGGGCCTGCCGTACTCCGACCCGGTCATGGACGGCGCGGTCATCCAGGCCGCGACGCAGCAGGCGCTCGGCAACGGGTTCCGCCTGCGCGACGGCTTCACCGCGGTGCGCGAGATCACCGCCCAGGTCGAGATCCCCGTGCTCGTCATGACCTACTGGAACCCGGTGCTGCAGTACGGTGTCGACCGCTTCGCCGACGACCTCGCCGCCGCCGGGGGAGCGGGCCTCATCACGCCCGACCTGATCCCGGACGAGGGCGGCGCCTGGCTCGACGCCTCCGACCGGGTGGGCCTCGATCGCGTCTTCCTGGCGGCGCCCAGCTCCACCGACGCCCGTCTCCGGCAGGCCGTCGAGAAGAGCCGCGGCTTCGTCTACGCGGTCTCGACCATGGGTATCACCGGTGCCCGCAGCGACGTCGACTCGGCGGCGCGTACGCTGGTCGGCCGGTTACGCGACGCGGGGGCCACGAGCACCTGCGTCGGGCTCGGCATCTCCAGCGCGGCGCAGGTCGCCGAGGTGCTCGGGTACGCCGACGGCGCGATCGTCGGCTCCGCCCTCGTCAAAGCGCTGGCGGACGGGGGAGTGGAGGCGGCAGGCCGCACCGCTGCCGACCTCGCCCGGGGCACGGCGGCGGCCCGCACGTCGCGCTAGCGGCGGCGTTCTAGACTATTGAGGCTGCGCGCCGTCGGCGCTGCGGCGGAACGACACGGAAGGTGAGTCACGGGTGGTTGCGACCTTGAGCAGCTGGTACGCCGGCATCCCCAGCCCGGGGCCCGAGTGGCAGCAGATCCCGATCGACATCTTCGGGCTGCACTGGCGGATCCAGACCTACGCGATCTGCATCCTGATCGGCATCATCGTGGCCGCGATCTGGACGTCGCGCCGCCTCACCAAGCGCGGCGCCGAGCCGGGCGTGGTGCTCGACATCCTGCTCTGGGCGGTGCCACTGGGCATCATCGGCGCCCGGCTGTACCACGTGGTCACCCACCCCAACGACTACTTCTACGAGGGTGCGAACCCCTGGGCCGTGCTCTACATCTGGGAGGGCGGCAACGCCATCTTCGGCTCGCTGATCGGCGGCGCCGTGGGCGCCTGGATCGGCTGCCGCTGGACCGGGCTGCGGTTCTGGACCTTCGCCGACGCCCTCGCCCCTGCGCTCCTGCTCGCCCAGGCGATCGGCCGCCTCGGCAACTGGTTCAACCAGGAGCTCTTCGGCCTGCCGACGAGCCTGCCGTGGGGCCTCGAGATCGACCCGACCAATAAGGCGATCCCGGTGGGCCTCCCCGAGGACACGCTGTTCCAGCCGCTGTTCCTCTACGAGATCATCTGGAACGTCATCGGCGTGATCGTGATCGTGTGGCTCGAGCGCAAGTTCCGCCTCCAGTGGGGCAAGGTGTTCGCCCTGTACCTGATCTGGTACGGCCTCGGCCGCTCGTACCTGGAGTCGATCAGGATCGACCCGAGCGAATTCTCGTTCCTCGGCATCCCGACCAACGTCTGGGCCGCCTTCGTCGCCGTCGTGCTGGGCGTCGTGATCTTCATCGTGCAGTCGCGCCGGCACACCGGACTCGAGCCGAGCCCGTACCGGCCGGGGCGTGAGTGGGTCCGGCCCGATGCTGAGGTAGACTCGGACGACACCGACCCGGATGACGAGGTCTCCGCCGATGACGACGGAGTGCCCGCCGGGTCCTCCGCAGCCTCCGCCACAAGCGGACACGGCTCGAAGTAGATCGCGGGCCCGACGAAAAGCCGGGCCACGAAAGAACATCCGAGGCGACACCCGCAAGCACCCTCCCTCCCCACCGCACCGTATCTCCGGGCCGCACACAGCTCGGATCGCGTCGGAACCCCTCCCACCTCCCCTGGGCCGATGGCGTCCCCCCGCATCCACGAACAGTGAGGACGGTCGACAGATGGCGCTCACGCCTCCCCATCACCGCTTCGGCACCCTTCCCGGCAAGCAGGGCCTCTACGACCCCGCCGACGAGAAGGACGCGTGCGGTCTCGCCATGGTGGCGACGCTGCGCGGCACCGCCGGGCACGACATCATCGACGCCGCGCTCGAGGCGCTGCGTCACCTGGAGCACCGCGGTGCCGTCGGCTCCGACGCCGGCACGGGCGACGGCGCCGGCATCATCACGCAGGTGCCGGACGCCTTCCTGCGCGCGGTCTCCGGCGTCGAACTGCCCGCCGCCGGCCGCTACGCCGTCGGCAACGCGTTCCTGCCGACCGACGAGGGCGAGCGCGGTCGCGTGAAGACGGCGGTGGAGGCGATCGCCGCCGAGCAGGACCTGACGGTCCTCGGCTGGCGCGTCGTCCCTGTCCGCCCGGAGGAGCTCGGCACGCTGGCCCGCGAGGCGATGCCGGTCATCGAGCAGCTCTATGTCACCAGCACGCGGCTGGACGAGGCGGGGGAGCCGGTCTCCGGCATCCAGCTCGACCGCCAGACGTTCTTCCTGCGCAAGCGGGCGGAGCGCGAGCTCGACCTGTACTTCTCGTCGCTGTCGAGCCGCACGCTCGTCTACAAGGGCATGGTGACGACGCTCCAGCTGGAGCCGTTCTACCCCGACCTCTCTGACCAGCGCTTCGCCTCCAAGCTCGCGCTCGTGCACTCGCGCTACTCGACCAACACGTTCCCGTCGTGGCCGCTCGCGCAGCCGTTCCGCATGATCGCGCACAACGGCGAGATCAACACCGTGCAGGGCAACCGCAACTGGATGCGCGCCCGTCAGTCGCAGCTCGAGAGCGAGCTGCTCGGCGACCTCGCGCCCGTGTTCCCCGTGGTCACGCCCGGCGCGAGCGACTCGGCGTCCTTCGACGAGGTCGTCGAGCTGATCTCGCTCTCCGGCCGCTCCCTCCCGCACGCCGTCATGATGATGGTGCCGGAGGCGTGGGAGAACCAGACCGAGATCGACCCGGCCCGGCGCAGCTTCTACGAGTACCACTCCATGCTCATGGAGCCGTGGGACGGCCCGGCCGCGATCGTGTTCACCGACGGCTCCCTCGTCGGCGCCACGCTCGACCGCAACGGCCTGCGCCCGGGCCGCTACGTCGTCACCAACGACGGCCTGGTGGTGCTCGCGAGCGAGATCGGCGTGCTCGACTTCGAGCCGAGCCGTGTGGTGCGCAAGGGCCGCCTCCGCCCCGGCCGCATGTTCCTCGTGGACACGGAGGCCGGCCGCCTGATCGAGGACGACGAGATCAAGTCGCAGCTCGCCTCCGGCGCCCCCTACGGCGACTGGCTGGACCAGGGCCGCATCAATCTGAAGGACCTGCCGGAGCGCGAGCACATCGTGCACACCCCGGCGTCCATCACGCGCCGCCAGCGCACCTTCGGCTACACGGAGGAAGAGGTCCGCATCCTCCTCAAGCCGATGGCGACCACGGGTGCGGAGCCGCTGGGCGCGATGGGCTCGGACACGCCGGTCGCGGTGCTCTCGGAGCGCCCGCGCCTGCTGTTCGACTACTTCACGCAGCAGTTCGCGCAGGTGACGAACCCGCCGCTGGACTCCATCCGCGAAGAGGTCGTCACGACCATGAAGCTGGGCCTCGGCCCGGAGCGCAACCTCCTCGACGCCGGCCCGGAGCACGCGCGCCAGGTCGTGCTGGACTTCCCGGTGATCGACAACGACGAGCTGGCGAAGATCCAGCACATCGACCCGCGCCCCGGTAGCAGGCTCACCACGACCGTGCGCGGCCTGTACCGCTTCGACGCCGGGCCCGACGCGATGGAGAACCGTCTCGCCGAGATGTGTGACGAGGTGGACGAGGCGATCGAGGCCGGCGCCCAGTTCATCGTGCTCAGCGACCGCGACTCCACCAAGGACCTCGCGCCCATCCCGTCGCTGCTCATGCTCGCCGCGGTGCACCACCACCTGATCCGCGCCGAGAACCGCATGAAGGTCGGCCTGATCGTCGAGGCGGGCGACGTGCGCGAGGTGCACCACATCGCGCTGCTGATCGGCTACGGCGCCTCGGCAATCAATCCGTACCTCGCGATGGAGACCTGCGAGGAGCTCGTCCGCTCCGGCATGATCGCCGGCGTCTCGCCCGAGAAGGCGGTCAAGAACGTCATCAAGGCGCTCGGCAAGGGCGTGCTCAAGATCATGTCCAAGATGGGCATCTCGACCGTCTCGTCGTACGCGGGTGCCCAGGCGTTCGAGGCCGTCGGCCTCAGCCAGGAGTTCGTCGACCAGTACTTCACCGGCACGACGAGCAAGCTCGGCGGCGTCGGCATCGACGTGATCGCGGCCGAGAACCTCGCCCGGCACACCAGCGCGTACCCGGCCGACGGCGCGGTCGTCGCGCACGAGCGCCTGGCGACCGGCGGCGAGTACCAGTGGCGCCGCGACGGCGCCCCGCACCTGTTCAACCCGGAGACGGTGTTTCGCCTCCAGCACGCGACCAGGACGCGCCGGTACGACATCTTCCGCGAGTACACGAAGCTCGTCGACGACCAGTCCGAGTCGCTGATGACCCTGCGCGGCATGTTCCGCCTCAAGTCGGGCGAGCGCCCGCCGGTGCCCCTCGACGAGGTCGAGCCGGTGGAGTCGATCGTCAAGCGGTTCTCGACCGGCGCGATGAGCTACGGCTCCATCTCCAAGGAGGCGCACGAGACCCTCGCGATCGCCATGAACCGGCTCGGCGCCAAGTCGAACACCGGTGAGGGCGGAGAGGATCTCGACCGGCTCCTCGACCCGGAGCGGCGCAGCGCCATCAAGCAGGTCGCCTCCGGCCGGTTCGGCGTCACGTCGATGTACCTGACGCACGCCGACGACATCCAGATCAAGCTCGCCCAGGGCGCGAAGCCCGGTGAGGGCGGTCAGCTGCCGCCGACCAAGGTCTATCCCTGGGTCGCGCGTACCCGGCACGCGACCGCCGGCGTCGGCCTGATCTCGCCGCCTCCGCACCACGACATCTACTCGATCGAGGACCTCAAGCAGCTGATCTTCGACCTCAAGCGCGCCAACCCCGGCGCCCGGGTCCACGTGAAGCTCGTGAGCGAGTCCGGCATCGGCGCGGTCGCTGCCGGCACGGCGAAGGCGCTGGCCGACGTCATCCTGGTCTCCGGCCACGACGGCGGCACGGGCGCCTCGCCGGTGAACTCGCTGAAGCACGCGGGAACGCCGTGGGAGCTGGGCCTCGCCGAGACGCAGCAGACGCTCATGCTCAACGGCATGCGCGAGCGCGTCGTCGTGCAGGTCGACGGTCAGCTGAAGAGCGGCCGCGATGTCATCGTCGGCGCGCTGCTCGGGGCGGAGGAGTTCGGCTTCGCCACGGCGCCGCTGGTCGTCTCCGGCTGCATCATGATGCGCGTCTGCCACCTCGACACCTGCCCGGTCGGCGTCGCCACGCAGAACCCGGAGCTGCGCTCCCGGTTCTCGGGCAAGCCCGAGTTCGTGGTCAACTTCTTCGAGTTCATCGCCCAGGAGGTGCGCGAGTACCTCGCCGAGCTGGGCTTCCGCTCGCTCGACGAGGCGATCGGCCACGCCGAGCTGCTCGACGTCGACCGCGCCGTCGAGCACTGGAAGGCGTCGGGGATGGACCTGTCGCCGATCCTGCACGGCCCCTCCTTCCCGGAGAGCGCCCCGCGCCGCAACGGCCGCGCCCAGGACCACGAGCTGGACGAGCACTTCGACAACCAGCTCATCCACGCGGCCCAGGACGTGCTGGCGAACGGCGGGACGCTGGAGCTCAGCCTCCCGATCCGCAACACCGAGCGCGCCGTCGGCACCATGCTCGGTCACGAGGTGACGGTGCGGCACGGCGAGAACGGCCTCCCGGCCGGATCGATCGACATCACGCTCACCGGGTCGGCCGGCCAGTCGCTCGGCGCGTTCCTCCCGTCCGGCATCACGCTGCGGCTGGAGGGCGACTCCAACGACTACGTCGGCAAGGGTCTCTCCGGCGGCCGGATCGTCGTCCGCCCGCCGCGCGAGAGCGCCTTCGCCGCCGAGGAGAACGTCATCGCCGGCAACGTCATCGGCTACGGCGCGACGCAGGGCAGCATGTTCATCCGCGGGATCGTGGGCGAGCGGTTCCTGGTCCGCAACTCCGGGGCCACGGCGGTCGTGGAGGGCGTGGGCGACCACGCGCTCGAGTACATGACCGGCGGGCTCGCGGTGATCCTCGGCAGCACGGGCCGCAACCTCGGCGCCGGCATGTCGGGCGGCACCGCCTACGTGTACGAGCTGCAGGAGGGCCGCGTCAACCGCGACTCGCTCGCGAGCGGCGAGCTGGAGCTGCTGCCGCTCGGCAGCGGCGACATCGAGATCCTGCGCGACCTGCTCGAGCAGCACGTCGCCGAGACGGGCTCGGAGCTCGCGCAGCGCATGCTCGACGACTTCGACGCCACGGTGGCGAAGTTCGTGAAGGTGCTCCCGCGCGACTACGCGGCGGTGCTGCAGATGCGCCAGGAGGCCGTCGACGAGGGGCTCGACCCCGACGGCGAGATCGTTTGGAACCGGATTCTGGAGGTGACCGGTGGCTGACCCTAAGGGCTTTCTGAAGGTGACGGAGCGGGAGCTGCCGAAGCGGCGCCCCGTCTCGGTCCGGCTCATGGACTGGAAAGAGGTCTACGAGGCGCAGGACCCGGCGCAGCTGCGCCGGCAGGCCGGCCGCTGCATGGACTGCGGCGTCCCGTTCTGCCACCAGGGCTGCCCGCTCGGCAACCTGATCCCCGAGTGGAACGACCTGATGTGGCGCGGGGAGGGCCGCCAGGCGATCGAGCGCCTCCACGCGACCAACAACTTCCCGGAGTTCACCGGACGGCTGTGCCCGGCGCCGTGCGAGTCCTCGTGCGTGCTCGGCATCAACCAGCCCGCGGTGACCATCAAGCAGGTCGAGGTGTCGATCATCGACCAGGCGTGGCAGAACGGGTGGGTGCAGCCGCACCCGCCGGAGCGACTCACCGGCAAGACCGTCGCCGTCGTCGGCTCCGGCCCCGCCGGCCTCGCGGCCGCGCAGCAGCTCACCCGCGCCGGCCACACGGTCGCCGTGTACGAGCGCGACGACCGCATCGGCGGCCTCCTGCGCTACGGCATCCCGGACTTCAAGATGGAGAAGAAGCACCTGGAGGCCCGCCTCAACCAGATGATGGCCGAGGGCACCCGCTTCCGCGCGGGCGTCAACATCGGCGTCGACATCACCTGGGACGACCTGCGCGCACGCTACGACGCGGTCGTGGTCGCCACCGGCGCGATGGTGCCGCGCGACCTGCCGATCCCCGGCCGCGACCTGGCCGGCGTGCACTTCGCGATGGAGTACCTGGTCCAGCAGAACAAGGCGGGCGCGGGCGACGACGTCGCCGGCCAGATCACGGCCGACGGCAAGCACGTCGTCGTGCTCGGCGGCGGCGACACCGGCGCCGACTGCATCGGCACCGCGCACCGCCAGGGCGCCGCCAGCGTGACCAACCTCGCGATCGGCAAGCAGCCGCCGTCGGAGCGTCCGTCGCACCAGCCGTGGCCGATGACCCCGACCCTGTTCGAGGTCCAGTCGGCGCACGAGGAGGGTGGTCAGCGCGAGTACCTCGCGTCGACCGTCGAGTTCCTCGCGAACGAGTTCGGCGAGGTCCGCGCACTGCGCGTGGCCGAGACCGAGTACCTCGACGGGCGCCGCGTCCCCAAGGCCGGCACCGAGCGCGAGATCCCGGCAGACCTGGTCCTCCTCGCGCTGGGCTTCACCGGCCCCGAGCAGGCCGATCTGTCGTCGCAGCTGGGCCTCCCGTTCGACGAGCGCGGCAACGTGCAGCGCGCCGGCGACTACCAGACGGGCCAGCCGGGCGTCTTCGTGGCGGGCGACGCGGGCCGCGGCCAGTCGCTCATCGTGTGGGCGATCGCCGAGGGCCGGGCGGCGGCGGCGGCCGTCGACCGGTATCTTGAAGGGGAGACGCAGCTGCCGGCTCCGGTCCGCCCCACGGACCGCGGCATCCTCGTCTAGACGCGAGCCCGCGGACGCGGGGGACAATCCACCGAATCACCCGCGCCGATCCACGGCGCAGAAATCACGGAGCGAACGTAAAGCATGAGAAGGGCCAAAATCGTCGCGACCCTCGGGCCGGCGACCTCGAGCTATGAGAACATCCGCGCGATCATCGACGCGGGTGTGGACGTGGCGCGCATGAACCTGAGCCACGGCAGCTACGAGGTGCACGAGGGCGTCTACGCCAATGTGCGCAAGGCGGCCGACGACGCGGGCAAGCCCGTCGCCGTGCTCGTCGACCTCCAGGGCCCGAAGATCCGCCTCGGCAAGTTCGAGGCCGGTCCCTACGAGCTGGCCGAGGGCGACATCTTCAAGATCACCACCGAGGACATCATCGGCACCAAGGAGATCTCCTCCACCACGTTCAAGGGCCTGCCCCAGGACGTCAAGCCGGGCGACTTCCTCCTGATCGACGACGGCAAGGTGCGCGTGCGCGTGCTCGACACCGACGGCACCGTCGTGACGACCGAGGTCGTCGTCGCCGGCCCGGTGTCGAACAACAAGGGCATCAACCTCCCCGGCGTCGCGGTCAACGTGCCCGCGCTGTCCGAGAAGGACGAGGCGGACCTCCGCTGGGGCCTCAAGCTCGGCGCCGACCTGATCGCGCTGTCGTTCGTGCGCAACGCCGCCGACATCGAGCGCGTGCACGAGATCATGGCCGAGGAGGGGCGCAAGGTCCCCGTCGTCGCCAAGATCGAGAAGCCGCAGGCGGTCGACGCCCTCGAGGACATCGTCGACGCCTTCGACGCCATCATGGTCGCCCGCGGCGACCTGGGCGTCGAGCTGCCGCTGGAGGCGGTCCCGATCGTGCAGAAGCGCGCGGTCGAGCTCGCCCGTCGTCGCGCCAAGCCGGTCATCGTCGCGACGCAGATGCTGGAGTCGATGATCTCGAGCCCGGTCCCGACCCGTGCAGAGACCTCCGACGTCGCCAACGCCGTCCTGGACGGCGCCGACGCGGTCATGCTCTCGGGCGAGACCAGCGTTGGCGAGTACCCGACGGTCACCGTCCAGACCATGGCGCGCATCGTCTCCTCCACCGAGGAGCACGGTCTCGACCGCATCGCCCCGCTCGGCACGCGCCCGCGCACGCAGAGCGGCGCGATCACCCTCGCCGCCGTGGAGGTCGCCGACTTCGTCGAGGCCAAGTACCTCTGCGTGTTCACCGAGTCGGGCGAGTCGGCCCGCCGCATGGCGCGCCTGCGCAACAAGATCCCGATCCTCGCCTTCACGCCGGAGGAGTCGACCCGTCGCCGGATGGCGCTGTTCTGGGGCGTGGAGTCGTTCGTCGTCGACCGCGTCACCCACACCGACCAGATGGTCGCGCAGGTGGACGAGGCCCTGAAGTCGACCGGCCGCGCCGTGAACGGCGACAAGGTCATCATCATCTCCGGATCCCCTCCCGGGATCCCCGGCACCACCAACGACATCCGCGTGCACCGCGTAGGCGACGTCCTCTAGGACCGTCCGCCGGCGTGCCGGAAGCGAAGGGCCCCGCCTCGTGCGGGGCCCTTCGTCGTTCCGCGCGGCGGTCCGTCTGCCCGGTCCACCGGCCGTGTCCACCGAGGGGATGACACCGGTCGTCCGGTGGGATGAACTCCGGCTTTCCCACGGAGTTCGCAGGGTCGGCGCGCCGGGAGCGGAGGTATCCTCGACCCATGAAGCACCGCTGGGTCCGTTGGCTGCCGGCCGTGGCCGTTCCCGCGGCGATCGCCGCCGGTGCGATCGTCGCGCCGCTCGCCGCCGGCGCAGCGGATCTGCCCGCCCGTTCGCCGCAGGACGTGCTCGAGCTCGTCGCGGCGAGCGACGCCCGCGCGTTCTCCGGCACGCTGGAGCAGAGCTCCGAGCTCGGGCTGCCGGAGCTTCCGACAACCGGCAGGACCGGCGGTGCCGATGACAGCGCCGACAGCGTCCTCGAACTCGTGACCGCCGACCACACGGCGAAGGTCTGGGCCGATGGTCCTGCGCACCTGCGGGTGCAGATCCTCGACCGGCTGGCGGAGCGCGACGCCATCCGCGACGGCTCCGACCTGTGGCTGTACGAGTCGACCGGCAAGAAGGTCGTCCACGCGACGGTCCCCGAGCGCGGCGAGCAGGCGCCGACGCCCGACGCGACGGCGACGACGCCCTCCGCCCTGGCGCAGCGCTTCCTGGCAGCCGTGGACCCGTCGACGGAGGTGACGCTCGGCTCGCCGACGTCCGTCGCCGGCCGCGACGCCTACGACCTCGTGCTGACCCCGCGCACCGACGCGACCCTCGTCGGACGCGTCTCGATCGCGGTGGACGGCCAGACCGGCATCCCGCTGCGCGTGCAGGTGACTGCGCGAGGCGCCTCCGCTCCCGCCTTCGAGGCCGGGTTCCGCTCGTTCAGCGACAAGCGGCCCGCGGCGGACGTGTTCTCGTTCACGCCGCCCGCGGGTGCGTCGGTGACCGAGAAGTCGCTGCACGGGCGCCCGGCGGACGGCGCGGTGCCGCACCCGGAGCCGACGGTCACGGGCACGGGCTGGGCCACGGTGGTGCAGCTTCCCGCCGGTTCGTTCCCGACGGAGGCGACGAGCGACCCGCTCTTCGCACAGCTCACCCAGCCGGTCGACGGCGGGCGTGCGCTGAGCACGTCGCTGATGTCGGCGTTCGTGACCGACGACGGCCGGGTCTTCGCGGGCGCGGTTCCGGTGTCGGCCCTCCAGTCCGCGGCGCAGCAGTCCGCGACGAAGTGAGCGACGCCGCCGCCATCGCGACGAGCGGCCTGACCAAGCGCTTCCGGGGACGTGCGGTGGTCGACGGCCTCGACCTCCTCGTCCCGCGCGGATCGGTGTTCGGCTTCCTCGGTCCGAACGGCTCGGGCAAGACCACGACCATCCGGATGCTGCTCGGCCTGGTATCGCCGTCGGCGGGTGCCATCGAGGTGCTCGGCGAGCGGATGCCCGACCGCGCTGCCGGTGTGCTGCCGCGGGTCGGCGCCCTGGTCGAGGGCCCGGCGTTCGCGCCGTACCTGTCTGGCATGGCCAACCTGGTGCGCCGCGACACCGCCGACCGGTACGCGCCGGGCGCGACGCGCGGCGCGCGCGTGGCGGCGGCGCTGGAGCGGGTGGGTCTTTCGCACGCCGCAGGCAAGCATGTGCGCGCGTACTCACTGGGCATGAAGCAGCGTCTCGGGATCGCCGGGGCGCTGCTGACCGACCGCGACCTCCTCGTGCTCGACGAGCCGACAAACGGCCTGGACCCGCAGGGGACGCGGGAGGTGCGGCATCTGGTGCGCTCGCTGGCGGACGGCGGAACGACGGTGTTCGTCTCCAGCCACCTCCTGGCCGAGATCGAGCAGGTGTGCACGCACGCGGCGATCATGCGGGCGGGCCGGCTGGTGGCCCAGGGCTCCCTGGACGAGTTGCGCGCCGCCTCCGGACCCCGGATCGCCGTGGAGACGCCCGACGGGCCGCTCGCAGCCTCCGTGCTCGCCGCCCGGGGCCTGGCGGCCGTGGTGAGGGACGACGGACTCGAAGCGCCCCTGCCGACGGAGGCGCCCCCGGTCGAGGAGCTGGCCGCCGCACTCGTGGGCGCCGGTGTGCGCCTGCGCGGCCTCGCCGTGCGCTCGTCGAGCCTGGAGGAGCGGTTCGTCGAGCTGACCGGGGAGGGCTTCGATGTCGAGCAGTGAGGCCGCGTCGGAGAGTGGCCCGGGCGCTGCGGCGGCTCCTGACCAGCAGGTCGCACCCGGCGCCACCGCGTCCGCCTCGGTCACGGCCCGCCGCGAGCGCCCCTCCGGCGGCTGGGCCCTGCTCGGCTCGGAGCTGTCGGTGCTGTTCCGGCGCTGGCGCACGTGGGCGATGCTCGCGGCCCTCGCGGCCATCCCCGTCCTGATCGCGGTCGCCGTGCGGATCACCGGCGGCAGCAGCCGCGGCCCCGCGTTCCTCAGCGACATCACCGCGAACGGCCTGTTCGTCGCGTTCACGGCGCTCGTCGTGTGCGTCCCGCTGTTCCTGCCCCTGACCGTGGGCGTCGTCGCGGGCGACACGATCGCGGGGGAGGCGAGCCACGGCACGCTGCGCTACCTCGTGATCGCCCCGGCCGGCCGGCTGCGCCTGCTGGCGGTCAAGTACGCGGGTGCGCTCGTGTTCAGCGCGGCGGCGGCGCTCACGGTCGGTGTGGCGGGCGCGGCCATCGGCGCCGCGCTGTTCCCGATCGGACCGGTGACGCTGCTGTCGGGCGCGACCGTCAGCCAGGGGGAGGCTCTGCTGCGCATCCTGCTCATCGCCGCCTACATCGCGGTGTCGCTGGCGGGGCTGTGCGCGATCGGGCTGTTCATCTCAACGCTGACCGACGTCCCGGTGGGAGCGATGGCGGCGACGGCCGTGCTCGCCATCGTCTCGCAGGTGCTCGACCAGCTGCCCCAGCTCTCCGCGCTGCACCCGTGGCTGTTCAGCCACTACTGGCTGGGCTTCGGCGACCTGCTGCGCGACCCGATCGCTTGGGATTCGTTCGCCTCCAACGCCCTCCTGCAACTCGGCTACGTCGCGGTCTTCGGCGCCCTCGCCATCGGCCGCTTCACGACCAAGGACATCCTGTCCTGACAACCCTCCGCCCGGCGTCACTTCCCCTCAACGATGCGTCACGACATGCCGTCTCCGGACGTTGCCTGACGGCGCGTTGCGCCAAACGGATGGCCGGGGAGGGCCGGGGTGGAGGAGGAGGCCCAGCGGCTCAGGGCACCGTCTCGGCCGCGGCCTCCAGCTCCGACCGGGGGTGGTCGCGCTGCGTCGCGATCGTGATGCCCGCCGCCAGGCACACCACGACGATGCCGGCGAGCTGGAGGAGCGAGAAGCGCTCGCCCAGCACCAGCACGCCGAACACCGTGGCGACGACCGGCCCGAAGCTGGTGATGACCGCGTACAGCCGCGGCGTGATGCGGCGCAGGATGAACGTGTCGAGGCTGTACGGCACCGCCGACGACAGCACGCCGAGCGCCAGCAGCAGTCCGACCACCCGCCAGTCGATCCGCGTGTAGTCCACCACGACCAGGGCGATCGGGAGGGTCAGCACGGTCGCGACGACGCTCGCGACGCTCAGTCCCTCCAGTCCCGGCAGCCCGACCGCGACCCGCCGCGTCAGCACGATGTACCCGGCCCACGAGGCCGCCGCCACGAGTGCGAGCACGACGCCGAGCGGGTCGATGGCTCCCTCGGTCCCGGTGAGCAGCACGACCCCGCCCGCGGCCGCGACGGCGCAGCCCGCGTCGAGCAGCCGGCGGGAGCCCAGCAGCGCGAGCGCGAACGGGCCGAGGAACTCGATGGTCGCCGCGATCCCGAGCCCGAGGCGGCCGACCGCCTCGTAGAAGCTGAGGTTCATCGCCGCCAGCACGACACCGAGCGCGAGCGCAGGCCACAGCCGACGCCACGTCAGCTCCGCCCGTCGCGGCCGGTAGAACGGCAGCACGGCGACCGCCGTCACGATCTGCCGGGCGGCCACGACGACGACCGCCCCGACGACCGGGATGAGCAGTCCGGCGAGCGCCGAGCCGAAGTTGATGCTGACCTCCGTCGCGACCTGGGTACCGGCTCCGACGAGACGGTCGCGACGTGAACTCACTCCGTCGAGCTTAGCCGCAGCCGCATGACCGCCCGGGTCGCGGAGGGGCGCCGCACGACCTCGAAGCCGCCGTCGCGGAACAGGCCGACCGTCCCGTGGTAGCGCTCGGCGCTGCTGAGGGAGGGGCGCACCTCCGGGTCGACGGGGTACCCCTCCACCACCTCCGCTCCACGCTCGCGCGCGTGGCCGACCGCGCCGCGCAGGAGGGCCCGGGCGACGCCGCGGCGCCGGAAGTCGAGCCGCACCACGAAGCACGTCACCGCCCACGGGTCCGCCGGGTCGTCGGCCTGCCGCCGGGTGATGGGCGAGCGGGCGAGCCCCGGGTACGCCGAGAACGGCTCCACCGCCGACCAGCCCGCCGGCTCGCCGTCGACGAACGCGATCACGCCGGGCGAGCCGTCGTGCACCTGCGCGTGGAGCAGGTCGCGCTTGCCCTCGCGCGGGGTCGCGTCCCACTCCTTGCGGGGCTGCTTGAACCACTGGCACCAGCACCCGGCCGGGTCGCCACGCTCGCCGAAGACGGTCTCGAGCGCCTCCCACGTGTCGGGCCCCGCCGAGCGGATGACCACGTCGCTGTCCGTCATGCCCGCGACGATACCGGAGCCCTCCGACGCCGTCATCGTTCACCTCCGCGTCTCCCTGCTGCGAAGGCCCCCGCGTAGGATGCGGCGGAGAAGAGGGGAGTCACCGTGACCGCATCGATCGACGCCGAGACATTGGACCGCCTGGACGCCTGGTGGCGCGCCGCGAACTACCTCTCGGTGGGCCAGATCTACCTGCTCGACAACCCGCTGCTGCGCGAGCCGCTGGCGAAGGAGCACATCAAGCCGCGGCTGCTGGGCCACTGGGGCACGACGCCCGGGCTCAACTTCATCTACGCGCACCTGAACCGCGTGATCCGCGACCGCGACCTCGACACGATCTTCATCGCCGGCCCCGGCCACGGCGGCCCCGGCGTCGTCGCGAGCGCCTACCTCGACGGCACCTACAGCGAGGTCTACAGCACGATCGACCGCAGCGACGACGGCCTGCGGAGGCTGTTCAAGCAGTTCTCGTTCCCCGGCGGCATCCCCAGCCACGCCGCGCCGGAGACCCCGGGATCGATCCACGAGGGCGGCGAGCTCGGCTACTCCCTCTCCCACGCCTACGGCGCCGCCTTCGACAACCCCGACCTGCTGGTGGCCGCGGTGGTGGGCGACGGGGAGGCCGAGACCGGCCCGCTCGCGACCGCCTGGCACTCGAACAAGTTCCTCGACCCGGTGACCGACGGGGTCGTGCTGCCGATCCTCCACCTCAACGGCTACAAGATCGCCAACCCGACGGTGCTGGCGCGCATCCCCGAGGAGGAGCTGCTCGCGCTGATGCGCGGCTACGGCTACGAGCCGTACATCGTCTCCGGCGGCTTCGACGGCGAGGACCCGCGAGCGGTCCACGAGCGCATGGCGACGACGATGGACGAGATCCTCGACCGCATCGCGGAGATCAAGGCCGCCGCGACGGCGGGGGAGCTGCCCGGCCGCCCCGCGTGGCCCATGCTGATCCTCCGCACGCCGAAGGGCTGGACCTGCCCGGCGGAGATCGACGGCCATCCCGCCGAGAACAACTGGCGCTCGCACCAGGTGCCGCTCGCCGACGCGCGGGACACCGAGGCGCACACGCGGCTGCTCGAGAACTGGCTGCTGTCGTACCGGCCCGACGAGCTGTTCGACGACTCCGGCGCCCCCGTCGCGCTGGTGACGGCGCTCGCGCCGGAGGGGGACCGCCGGATGAGCGCCAACCCCGTCGCGAACGGCGGCCTGCTGCGCAAGGACCTGCGCCTCCCCGACTTCCGCGACTACGCCGTCGACGTGCCGGCTCCCGGCGAGACCGTGGCCGAGGCGACGCGGGTGCTCGGCGAGTGGCTGCGGGATGTCATGGCCGCCAACCCGCGGGACTTCCGCCTGTTCGCGCCCGACGAGACGGCCTCCAACCGTCTGCAGGCCGTGTACGAGGTGACCGCCAAGCAGTGGAACGCCGAGTACCTCCCGATCGACAGCGACAACCACCTCGCGCCGAGCGGCCGGGTGATGGAGGTGCTCAGCGAGCACCAGTGCCAGGGGTGGCTCGAGGGCTACCTGCTGACCGGACGGCACGGCGTGCTGACCTCGTACGAGGCGTTCATCCACATCGTCGACTCGATGTTCAACCAGCACGCGAAGTGGCTGAAGAGCTCGCGCGGCATCCCGTGGCGGCGACCCGTGGCCTCCCTCAACTACCTGCTCAGCTCGCACGTCTGGCGCCAGGACCACAACGGCGCCTCGCACCAGGACCCCGGCTTCATCGACCACGTCGTGAACAAGAAGGCGGACGTCGTGCGCGTCTACCTCCCGTTCGACGCCAACACGCTGCTGTCGACCTACGACCACTGCCTGCGCACGACCGACTACGTGAACGTCGTCGTCGCGGGCAAGCAGCCGGCACCGAACTGGCTGACGATGGAGGAGGCCATCGCGCACTGCACGCGTGGCATCGGCATCTTCGACTGGGCGGGCACCGAGGTCGAGGGGGAGGAGCCGGATGTCGTGCTCGCGTGCGCGGGCGACATCCCGACCCTCGAGGTGCTGGCCGCCGCCTCCATCCTCCGCGAGCGCCTCCCCGAGCTGAAGGTGCGGGTCGTGAACGTCGTCGACCTCATGCGGCTGCAGAGCGAGGGCGAGCACCCGCACGGCCTGAACGACCGCGAGTACGACGCGCTCTTCACCACGGACAAGCCGGTGATCTTCGCCTACCACGGCTACCCGTGGCTGATCCACCGGCTCACCTACCGCCGCGCCGGCCACGCCAACCTGCACGTGCGCGGGTACAAGGAGGAGGGCACGACGACCACGCCGTTCGACATGGTGATGCTGAACGACCTCGACCGCTACCACCTGGCCATCGACGTCATCGACCGCATACCGGGACTGGCCTCGCGGGAGGCGGCGCTGCGGCAGGAGCTGCAGGACGCCCGGCTCGCGGCCCGCCAGTACACGCGCGAGCGCGGCGAGGACATCCCCGTGGTCGCCGAATGGCGGTGGGGAGGCGGCACGCGGACCACCCGGATCGACACGACGGGCGGGGACAACGACTGACGCGGGCTGAGGCCGGCGCGCGGGCCGCAGCGGTTACAGCGGTGTCTGCATGGTCGGGTCGACCACCGTCAGCGTCGCGATCTTCGCGGCGCGGCCGTCCCCCGACGAGCGCCCGGTGAGGCGGCGGCCCACCCACGGCAGCACGTACGTGCGGTAGTACTCGGCTGTGCGACGCGTGCGCTCGCCCGGCGGCGTCGCCGCGACCTCCGCGACGCCCCACTCCTCGGGCACCGGGATGCCGAACGCCGTCAGCACGTTGCTCGCGACGCGCGCGTGGCCCAGCGGGTTGAGGTGGAGGCGGTCCGCCGACCAGTAGCGGATATCGCCCAGCCCCTCGTCCGACCAGTTGTCGACGAAGGTCACGTTCTCCCTCGGGAGCATGCGGTGCACGGCGTGCGCGAGAGCGTCGCCGCGCTTGCGGACCAGCCCGCCGAGGGGCACGTGCGCGCTCGGGTTCGCGCCGCTCAGCAGCAGCATGTGGCTGCCGGAGGCGACGATCCGGTCGGCCGCGTCGACGAGCACCTGGGCGACCTCGTCGATGGAGACGCGGGGCCGGAGGATGTCGTTGCCGCCGCCGTTGAGACTCACCAGCTCCGGGTGCTGGGCCAGCGCCGGCTCGATCTGCTCGGCGACGATCGGCGCGAGCTTCTTGCCGCGCACGGCGAGGTTGGCGTAGCGGAACGGTTCGGGCGAGGCGAGCGCGAAGCCGAGGGCGACGAAGTCCGCCCAGCCGCGGGTCCTGCCGTCGGGGAGGTCGTCCCCGACCCCTTCGGTGAAGCTGTCGCCGATCGCGATGTAGCTGCTGAACACATGCCAACGCTACCCGTCCGGCGCTAGCATGACGCCATCGACAGCGAGGGGGCGGTCATGGCGGAGCCGTTGACGCAGAAGGTCACCACATTCCTCTGGTACGAGTCGGGGGCGGAGGAGGCGGCGCGTTACTACGTGTCCCTCCTGCCCGACTCCCGCATCGTCGACGTCGCGCGGTTCGGCGACGAGATCGGCGGGTCGGAGGGCGGCGCCGCGGTCGTGCGGTTCACCCTCGGCGGTGTCGAGTACCAGGCGTTCGACGGCGGGCCTGGCCACCCCTTCACCTGGGCGGCCTCTCTCGTGGTGCTGTGCGAGGACCAGGAGGAGGTGGACCGGCTCTGGGAGGCGCTGATCGCGGACGGCGGCGCGCCCAGCCAGTGCGGCTGGCTCTCCGACCGCTGGGGCCTGAGCTGGCAGATCGTGCCACGCGTGCTGCTCGAGCTGCAGGCCGGCCCCGACCGCGCCCGCGCCCGCCGGGTCAACGAGGCGATGCTGCAGATGGGCAAGCTCGACATCGCCGGCCTGCTCGCCGCCGCCGAGGCGGGGCAGCCGGCCTGACTGCTACGGCTGGCGGGCGAGCAGCGACTGCCAGCTCAGCAGGTGCTCGACCGTGACGCCGCGGTAGCCTGGGAGGCTCGCCAGCGCCTGGCGGACGAGTCCCGTCTGCGATTCCAGCGCGCCGGCGGTGTCGTCGCCGAACGTCGCCGCCGGGCCTCCCGCCACCTCCGGGGTGTCGGTCTCGACGCCGATGCTGAACGGCACTCCGGCGTCGGAGGCCGCGGTCGCCGCCGGCGTCGCGAGCGCGAGGATGCCGTCGTCGCCCCCGGCGTGGTCGACGAACGCGACGATCGCGACGGAGTCGAGGTGGGTCAGCAGCCCGTCGAAGAGCGTGGCGCCGCGCACCCCCGGCTTCGCGGCGAGCCACCACGGCAGGTCGGCGCCGACCGGGACACCGCCCGCGGCGGCCGCCGCCGTGTCGTACATGGTCGCGAGCTTCGCCACGATCCCCGGCAGCTGGTCGTCCTGGGCACCGATCCACGGCTCCACGTCGAACTGAACGGCGTCGAAGGGCGCGGTCGCGAGGGCGGCGCGGGTCCAGGTCGCCGCGAGGTCGGGCTGATCGGCCCAGGCGGGGTCGCCGCCGAGCGCCGCGACCGTCGTGACACCAGCGCCATGGAGGGCGTCGACCGCCTCCGGGAGCCAGGTCGCGAACGCGCCCTGGTCCGCGGCCCACGGCACGGACAGATACACGGTGCGGAGTCCGCGCTGCTGTGCGAAGGCGGCCAGCGCCTCCGGCTCGAACTCCGGTTGCCCCAGCCCGCGCGCGTCCGTCGCGGGATCGATCGGGTTGCCCCACGCCCACATGCCGGTGACGGCGGAGGGAGCGGTGCCGTCGGTCACCGCGTGCGCCGACGCGGGCGCGGCGCTCAGCGCTGACAACCCGAGGGCGACCGCCAGTGCGGCGGGGAGCAGGGAGCGGAGAGCGGAGCGAGGCACGGCACACCCTTCGGACGAACGACGTCATGCATAACGCACTGCATTTCGGGTGTGCAGCACTGCAATCTTCGTCCGGTAACGCTGAGACGCAAAGTTCCCTGTTCGGGGCACGAACGCGCCGGTCGTCAGTCCCGCCAGCCCAGCTCCGCTCCGATCGCGACCACGGCCTCCAGCAGCCGGGCGTTGAAGTCGACGCCGAGCTGGTTCGGCACCGTCACCAGCACGGTGTCCGCGAGTGTGAGCGCCTCGTCCTCGGCGAGCTCGGCCACGAGCTTCTCGGGCTCGCCGATGAAGGAGCGGCCGAAGCGGGCGAGCCCGCCGTCGAGGTGGCCGACCTGGTCGCGCCCCTCCACCTGGGCGCGGGCGCCGAAGTAGCGGCGCGACTCGTCGTCGACGATCGGGATGATGCTGCGGCTGACGCTGACCCGCGGCGTGCGCTCCCAGCCCATCTCGGCCCAGGTGGCGTGGAACCGCTCGATCTGCTCGGCCTGCAGGCGGTCGAATGACACGCCCGTGTCCTCGGTGAGCAGGGTGGACGACATCAGGTTCATGCCCTGCTCGGCCGTCCACTCCGCCGTCGCGCGCGTGCCGGCGCCCCACCAGATGCGGTCGGGGAGGGTCGGCGACTGCGGCTCGATGGCGAGGCCGCCCGTCGTGCCGGTCATCTGCGGGTTGGCGTTCGCCATCGCCTCACCGGCGATGGCGGCGCGGAAGATCGCCGTGTGCCGCCGCGCCATGTCGGCGTCCGTCTCTCCCTCGCCCGGCACGTAGCCGAAGCTCTCGTAGCCGCGCAGCGCGGTCTCGGGTGACCCCCGGCTGATGCCGAGCTGGAGCCGCTCGCCGCTGATCAGGTCGGCGGAGGCGGCGAGCTCGGCGGCGGCGAGCGGGTTCTCGTACCGCATGTCGATCACGCCCGTGCCGATCTCGATGCGGCTGGTGCGTGCGCCGACGGCGGCGAGCAGCGGCCACGGGGTCGCCAGCTGCGGAGCGAAGTGGTGCACGCGGTAGTACGCGCCATCGGCCCCGACCTCCTCGGCCGCCACCGCGAGGTCGATCGCCTGCAGCAGCGCATCGCCCGCGGTGCGGGAGGTGGAGCCTGGCACGGCCTGGTAGTGGCCGAAGGAGAGGAAGCCGATGCGTTTCACCCTTGTGACAATCCTCTCGGTCGCGACGGTATTCCGGCCAGGTCGATGCTGCCATCGTGCGCGGTCCGGCGGCTAGAGTCGCCGCATGGCGGACTGGCTGTGCACCGCGTGCGCGGTGGAGTACCCGGCGGGGGAGCACCCTCCCGCCTCCTGCCCGATCTGCGAGGACGAGCGGCAGTACGTGCCGCCCGACGGCCAGCGCTGGACCAGCCTGCAGCGGCTCCAGCGCGAGGGCGAGCGCGTGGTCGTCGACGAGCTCGAGCCCGACCTGTACGGGCTGCGCAGCGAGCCCAAGCTCGGCATCGGCCAGCAGGCGATGCTGCTGCGGACGCCGGAGGGCAACCTCCTCTGGGATCCGACCGGGTACGTCGACGAGGCGGCCGCGACCGCGGTGCAGGACCTCGGCGGCGTCGCCGTCATCGCGACCAGCCACCCGCACATGTTCGGAGCCCAGACCTCCTGGTCGCGCATGCTCGGCGACCCGCCCGTGCTCGTGAACGCCGCCGACCGGGCGTGGGTGCAGCGCGAGGAGCCGTGCATCGAGACGTGGGAGGGGGAGGTGGAGGTGCTGCCCGGCGTCACGCTCCGCACGATCGGCGGGCACTTCCCCGGCAGCGCGGTCGTGCACTGGGACCGCGGCGTCGTGCACGGCGCTGTCGTCCTCAGTGGCGACACCGTCTTCCCCGGGCCGTCGCAGCGCTGGGTGACCTTCCAGCGCAGCTTCCCGAACGACATCCCGCTCTCGGCGGCGGTCGTGCGGCGCGTCGCCGACCGGGTGTGCGACCGGCCCTTCGAGCGCATGTACGGCAATCTCGGCAACGTCGTCCCGACGGAGGCGCGGGAGGCCGTGCTCCGCTCCGCCGACCGCTACATCGGCTGGGTGAGCGGCGCCTTCGACCACCTGACCTGAGCGGGGTCGGCCGCCTCCGGCCGCGTCCTCCCGATCCTGTGCAAGCATGGGAGGAGGAGGTGGAGATGGAGAGCCTGACCCCGCAGCAGCTGCGCGAGTCCTTCGTCAACTGCTCGCGCAGCGAAGCCGAGGAGCTGCCGCTCCCGCCCGGGATGCACGAGGTGGACTGGTCCCGACGCGAATACCTCGGCTGGCGCGACCCCCGCCTCCCGCAGCGCGGTTACGTGGTCGTCCCGACCGATGACGGGCCCGTCGGCATCGTGCTGCGTGCTTCCGAGGCCTCGATGCGGTCGACCGCCCCGTCGATGTGCGGGTGGTGTCAGGACGTCCACCATCCCCGCGACGTCTACTTCTGGTCGGCCCGCCGTGCCGGCCAGGCCGGGCGCAACGGCGACACCGTCGGCACGCTGGTCTGCGGCGGCTTCGAGTGCAGCGAGAACGTGCGTCGCACGCCGCCGCCCCAGTTCGTCGGTTTCGACGTCGACGCGGTGGTGGAGGAGCGGATCGCCGGCCTCGCCGCGCGCGCCCGGCGCTTCGCCGCGAACGTGGTCGGCGTCCACAACTGAGCCGTCGTGCCCCTGCCGGAGACTGTCGTGCCGCTGGTGGGACTCGAACCCACACGCCCTTCCGGACAAAGCATTTTGAGTGCTCCGCGTCTGCCATTCCGCCACAGCGGCGCACGAACCACCTGAACAATACCGTAGGCTTTTACGCGTGACTGACCAGGAAACCACCCCCACTGCTCCCCGCCGCGTCGTCGTGGCGGAGGACGAGTCCCTGATCCGCCTCGACATCGTCGAGATCCTGCGCGACAACGGATTCGAGGTCGTGGGTGAGGCCGGAGACGGCGAGACCGCGGTGGCCCTGGCGACCGAGCTGCGCCCCGACCTCGTCATCATGGACGTCAAGATGCCCCAGCTCGACGGCATCTCCGCCGCCGAGCGGCTGTCGAAGGGCCACATCGCGCCCGTCGTCCTGCTGACCGCCTTCAGCCAGAAGGAGCTCGTCGAGCGGGCCACCGAGGCCGGCGCCCTCGCCTACGTCGTCAAGCCGTTCACGCCCAACGACCTCCTCCCCGCCATCGAGATCGCCCTCGCCCGGCACGCGCAGATCATCGCGCTCGAGGCCGAGGTCGGCGACATGGTGCAGCGCTTCGAGACCCGCAAGCTCGTCGACCGCGCCAAGGGCCTGCTCAACGAGAAGATGGGCCTGTCCGAGCCGGAGGCGTTCCGCTGGATCCAGAAGGCGTCGATGGATCGCCGCCTCACGATGCACGACGTCGCCCAGGCGATCATCGAGCAGCTCGCGCCCAAGAAGTAGTCCCCCGAGCGGGCGCGGCCGCTACAGCTCCTTGATCAGGTTCGTGATCCGGATCGTGGAGCAGCGGCGCCCCTGCTCGTCCGTCACGGCGATCTCGTGGGTCGTCAGCGTGCGGCCGAGGTGGATGGGCGTGCAGACGCCGGTGACGTAGCCGGAGGTCGCCGAGCGCGTGTGAGAGGCGTTGATCTCGATGCCGACCGCGAGCCTCCCCTCGCCCGCGTAGAGGTTCGCCGACATGGAGCCGAGCGACTCGCCGAGCACCACGTAGGCGCCGCCGTGCAGGAGGTCGGCCGGCTGCGTGTTGCCCTCCACCGGCATGCGGGCGACGGACCGCTCGACGCTGAACTCCAGCATCTCGATGCCCATCTTCTCGGCCAGGCGGCCGAGCCCCCTCTGCTGCACGTAGGCCAGTGCGTCCTCGGTCATCGTCGCCCTCTCCGCGGCCGTCGTGGCCGCTCCCGCCGGCCCCGCCGGAGTGTCCGCGGCCCCTTGTAGGCTGGACCGGTGTCAGACTCCGAAAAGCCTACCCTGCTCGTGATCGACGGCCATTCGCTGGCATTCCGGGCGTTCTACGCCCTGCCGGTGGACAGCTTCGTCAACCGCGAAGGGCAGCACACGAACGCGATCCACGGCTTCATCGCCATGCTGATCAATCTGCTCCAGCAGCAGAAGCCGACCCACATCGCGGTCGCGTTCGACATCTCCCGCTACTCGTTCCGCACCCGCGAGTACCCGGAGTACAAGGGCACCCGCGGCGAGACGCCGTCGGAGTTCGCCGGGCAGGTGCCGCTGCTCGAAGAGGCCCTGCACGCGATGAACATCACGACCATCGCGAAGGAGGACTACGAGGCCGACGACATCCTCGCCACGCTCGCGCGCAAGGGCGTGGAGGAGGGCTTCAAGGTCTTCCTCGTCTCGGGCGACCGCGACACCATCCAGCTCGTCACCGACGACGTCACCCTGCTCTACCCGAACGTCCGCGGCGTCTCCGAGCTCAAGGTCTACGACCCGGCAGCGGTGCGCGACCGCTACGGCATCGAGCCGCACCAGTACCCCGAGATCGCCGCGCTCGTCGGCGAGACCAGCGACAACCTCGTCGGCATCGACAAGGTCGGCGAGAAGACCGCGGTCAAGTGGGTGCAGCAGTACGGCACGGTCGAGAACATCGTCGCGCACGCCGACGAGATCAAGGGCGTCGTCGGGCAGAACCTGCGCGACCAGAAGGAGAACGCCCTCCGCAACCGCCGGCTCAACAAGCTCCTCGACGACGTGGAGCTGCCGGTCGGCCCGGCCGACCTCGAGCGCAAGCCGCTCAATGAGAACGCGGTGCGCGACATCTTCGCCCGCCTGCAGTTCAAGACCCTCCTGGAGCGGCTGCTGAAGACCGCGGCCGAGGAGGGGCTGACCGGAGGCGGTGCTGGCGTCGTCGACGCCGGCGACGCGGGCGCCGTGTCGGCGCCGGTCGTGCGCACGATGGTCGACGAGGAGCTCGCCAACTGGCTGTCCAAGGCGTCCGCCGGCGACGCACCCGTCGCCGTGCAGCTGGAGGTCGGCCCGGCCGGCATCACCGGCTTCGGCCTCGCGACGGGCGACGACACCGTGTACGTGCCGTGGGTCGCCGGTCGCAAGGATTACGAAGCCCTGGAGGCGTGGCTCGCGAGCAGCGCTCCCAAGTACTTCTTCCACGCCAAGCCGCAGTTCAAGGCGCTCAGCCGTGCCGGCTTCGTGGTCGACGGCCTCGCCTTCGACACCCGCATCGCCTCCTGGCTCGTGAAGCCCGGTGCCGCGCCGCAGTCGCTCGCCGAGCAGGTGTACGAGGTCCTCGGTGAGACGCTGCCCGTCTCCGACCCGAACCAGCTCGTCCCCATCAACGACGCGGTCAGCCCCGCCACCGAGGCCTGGTACATCCGCCGGGTCGCCGAGGGCCAACTGATCGCGCTCGACGAGGGCACCCGCGGGGTGCTGGTCGACATCGAGCTGCCACTCGTCGCCGTGCTGGCGCGCATGGAGCTCGACGGCGTCGCGATCGACACCGAGGTGCTCGCGCGGCTGCGCGGCCAGCTCACCGACAAGGCCAACGACTTCGCCGCGCAGGCGTACGCGGAGGTCGGCCACGAGCTCAACCTCGGCTCGCCGAAGCAGCTCCAGCAGGTGCTCTTCGAGGAGCTCGGGATGCCGAAGACCCGCGCCACCAAGACCGGCTACTCCACCGACGCCGGCTCGCTCGCCGACCTGCAGGAGAAGAGCCCGCACCCGTTCCTCGGCCTGCTGCTGCAGCACCGCGACGCGACCAAGCTCAAGCAGATCGTGGAGACGCTGGAGCGGTCGGTGAACGGCGACGGCCGCATCCACACCACGTACGACCAGACGGGCACGAGCACGGGCCGCATCTCGTCGAACGACCCCAACCTCCAGAACATCCCGATCCGCACGGAGGAGGGGCGCGAGATCCGCTCGGCGTTCCGCTACGGCGAGCAGTTCGAGACGCTGCTGACCGCCGACTACTCGCAGATCGAGATGCGCATCATGGCGCACCTCTCCGAGGACCCGGGCCTGATCGAGGCGTTCAACGGCGGCGAGGACCTGCACCGCTTCGTCGGCTCGCGCGTCTTCGGCGTCGATCCGGCCGAGGTCACCCCGGCCATGCGCACCAAGGTCAAGGCCATGTCGTACGGCCTCGCCTACGGGCTCAGCGCGTTCGGCCTGTCGAAGCAGCTGCGCATCGAGACGTCGGAGGCGCGCCAGCTGATGGCGGACTACTTCGAGCGCTTCGGCGCGGTGCGCGACTACCTGCGCAACGTCGTCGAGCAGGCGCGCGTCGACGGCTTCACCGAGACGATCTTCGGCCGCCGCCGCCCGTTCGCCGACCTCACCTCGACCAACCGCGTGCTGCGCGAGAACGCCGAGCGGCAGGCGCTCAACGCGCCGATCCAGGGCTCGGCCGCCGACATCATGAAGGTGGCGATGCTCGGCATCGCGGGCGACCTGATCGACCAGGGCCTCGAGTCGCGGATGCTGCTGCAGGTGCACGACGAGCTGATCTTCGAGGTGGCCGCGGGGGAGTGGGACGCGCTCGAGGCGATCGTCCGCACCCGCATGGCCGGCGCCGCCGACCTCCGCGTTCCGCTCGACGTGCAGGTGGGCCGCGGCGCGAACTGGGACGCCGCCGCGCACTAGCCGGCGCTGGCCGGTCGTGCTCCGGGCCGAATAGGCTCGGAGCATGACTGACGCAGAGAAGCGCGAACCCACCCCGGTCGACACGATCGCGGAGGAGTGGGTCGACACCCAGCTCGAGCTCCACCCGGAGTACCACGTCTACCTGGGCCGCCCCGGCCGCGAGGGCGAGTACGGCGACTACTCGCCCGCCGGCGCCGAGGAGGCCGTCGCCAAGGTGAAGGAGGCGCTCGCGAAGATCGAGGCAGCCGAGCCGGTCGACGAGATCGACCGCATCACCAAGATGGACCTCGCCCGCGAGCTGAAGCTGACCGTCGAGAAGCACGAGGCCGGCTTCGAGCAGCGCGACCTGAACGTGATCGCGTCGCCCGCGCAGGAGCTGCGCGACATCTTCGACCTCGTGCCGACCGCCACGGCCGACGACTGGGCGAACGTCGCCAAGCGGCTGCACAACCTCCCCGCCGCCATGGACGGGTACATCGAGACGCTCCGCAGCGGCATCGGCTCGGGCAACGTGCCGGCCATCCGCCAGGTGCGCGAGGTGGTCGCCCAGGCGAAGAAGCAGGTCGCCGACACCGGCTTCTTCTTCGACTTCACGAAGAACGCCGCGGTCGGCGACGGCAGCCTGCCCGAGAGCCTGAAGGCCGATCTGGCGAAGGGCGCGCAGGAGTCCGCCGACGCGTACGCGAAGCTCGCCTCCTTCCTCCAGGACGAGCTGGCGCCCCACGCGCCGGAGAAGGACGCGGTCGGCCGCGACCTCTACCAGCTCGCCTCCCGCGACTTCGTCGGCGCGACCGTCGACCTCGACGAGACCTACGAGTGGGGCATCGAGGAGCTCGCGCGCATGGTCGCCGAGCAGGAGTCGATCGCGCGCGAGATCAAGCCGGGCGCCTCGGTGCGCGAGGCGATCGCGTTCCTCGACCAGGACGCCTCCCGCAAGCTGCACGGCACCGACGCGCTGCAGCGGTGGATGCAGGAGACCAGCGACCGCGCGATCGCCGAGCTCGGGAAGTCGCACTTCGACATCCCGCAGGAGATCCGCCGCCTCGAGTGCATGATCGCGCCGACCCAGGAGGGCGGCATCTACTACACAGGCCCGAGCGACGACTTCGCCCGCCCCGGCCGGATGTGGTGGAGCGTCCCCGAGGGCGTCACCGAGTTCGACACCTGGCGCGAGCTGACGACCGTGTACCACGAGGGCGTCCCGGGCCACCACCTCCAGATCGCGCAGGCGACGTACAACAAGGCGCAGCTGAACTCGTGGCGGCGCATCGCGGGCACCTCGGGTCACGCCGAGGGCTGGGCGCTCTACGCCGAGCGGCTGATGGAGCAGCTGGGCTACCTCGACGACCCGGCCGACCGCCTCGGCATGCTCGACGGCCAGCGGATGCGCGCCGCGCGCGTGGTGCTCGACATCGGCGTCCACCTCGAGAAGCCGCTGCCCGACGGCTCCGGCACCTGGACGGGCGAGTACGCGTTCGGCTTCCTCGGCGAGAACGTGAACATGAACGAGGGCTTCGTCCGCTTCGAGGTGAACCGCTACCTCGGCTGGCCGGGCCAGGCGCCGTCGTACAAGATCGGCCAGCGGATCTGGGAGCAGCTGCGCGACGAGTACGCCCGCCGCGAGGGCGCCTCCTTCGACATCAAGGCGTTCCACAAGAAGGCCCTCGACATCGGCGGCGTCGGCCTCGACACGCTGAAGGCCGCGCTGCTCGACTGAGGGGTCGGCGGGAAGCGGAGGAGGTCCGGCGCGAGCGCGCTGGGATCTCCTCCGTTCCCTGCCGCGCAGCGGTGTGTCGCAAGAGGATTCCTCCGTTCTGATCGGAGACGACGAGGGGAGTGAGCGTGGGGGAGACCATCGTGCTGGCCGGTGCGTCCGGCTTCGTCGGGCGGTACCTGGCCGAGCACTACCGTGCCGCAGGGGCGACGGTCCGCCTGATCGGGCGGGCGGGCGCCGACGCGCGCTGGGGTGACGCCGACGCGGTGCGCCGCGCGGTCACCGGCGCCGATGTCCTCATCAACCTCGCCGGCAAGAGCGTGAACTGCCGCTACACGCCGGCCAACCGCGCCGAGATCCTGCGGTCGCGGGTCGAGACCACACGTGAGCTGCGGGAGGCGGTCGCCGCGAGCGACGCGCCGCCCGTCGTCTGGTTCAACGCCTCCACCGCGACCATCTACCGGCACGCAGAAGACCGGCCGATGACCGAGGCGACCGGCGAGCTCGGCACCGGCTTCTCGGTCGACGTCGCCCGCGCCTGGGAGGACGAGCTGTTCGCGGGCGAGCTGCCCGCCACCCGTCGCGTCGCACTCCGGATGGCCATCGTGCTCGGCGACGGCAGCGCGCTGGGGCCGCTGCGCATGCTGACGCGCGCCGGGCTCGGCGGACCGCAGGTCGACGGGCGCTGGTTCTCCACCGCCGCGCGGCGCCGGGCGGGGACGTTCCACACCTTCGGGGCGCGGGGAGGGAGGCAGCGGTTCAGCTGGGTGCACCTGGCCGACGTGCTCGGCTCCATCGAGTTTCTGCGCGGTCGCCCTGACATCGCAGGCCCGGTCAACATCGCGGCGCCGAACCCGACCGACAACCGCACCATGATGGCGACCCTCCGCCGGGTGCTGGGCGTCCGGTTCGGGCTGCCGGCGAGGCGGTGGATGCTGGAGCTCGGCTCGGCCGTCATCCGTACCGAGACCGAGCTCGTGCTCAAAAGTCGCTGGGTGGTGCCCGAGCGCCTGCTCGATGCCGGGTACGCATTCGCCTTCCCCGACCTGGAGGCCGCGCTGCGTGACATCGCCGGCGAGCGCCGGGTTGCTGCGCCCGCCTCCGGCTCGCTAGACTAGAACGTCACTTCTGTGACATCCACATCCGCCTGCCGAGCGCGGAAACCACTCACATCGAACGCGCCCGGCCTGATTCCTGTCCATTACGGAGCATCCACTACATGACAACCGCAACGACCGACAAGGCCCTGAAGCAGGTCGCCGTCAACGACATCGGGTCCGCTGAGGACTTCCTGGCCGCGGTCGAGAAGACGCTCAAGTTCTTCAACGACGGAGACCTCATCGAGGGCACTGTCGTCAAGATCGACCGCGACGAGGTCCTCCTCGACGTCGGTTACAAGACCGAGGGTGTCATCCCCTCGCGCGAGCTTTCCATCAAGCACGACGTCGACCCCACCGAGGTCGTCGAGGTCGGCGACACCGTCGAGGCCCTCGTTCTCCAGAAGGAGGACAAGGAGGGTCGCCTCATCCTGTCCAAGAAGCGCGCCCAGTACGAGCGCGCCTGGGGCGATGTCGAGAAGATCAAGGAGGCCGACGGCGTCGTCACCGGCACCGTGATCGAGGTCGTCAAGGGCGGCCTCATCGTCGACATCGGGCTCCGCGGCTTCCTGCCGGCGTCGCTCATCGAGCTGCGCCGCGTCCGCGACCTGACCCCGTACCTGGGCCAGGAGATCGAGGCCAAGATCCTCGAGCTCGACAAGAACCGCAACAACGTGGTCCTCTCGCGCCGCGCCCTGCTCGAGCAGACGCAGTCCGAGTCGCGCACCACCTTCCTCAACAACCTGCACAAGGGCCAGGTCCGCAAGGGCGTCGTCTCGTCGATCGTCAACTTCGGTGCGTTCGTCGACCTCGGCGGCGTCGACGGTCTCGTCCACGTGTCGGAGCTGTCCTGGAAGCACATCGAGCACGCCTCCGAGGTCGTCGAGGTCGGCCAGGAGGTCACCGTCGAGATCCTCGAGGTCGACCTGGACCGCGAGCGCGTCTCGCTGTCGCTCAAGGCGACCCAGGAGGACCCGTGGCAGGTCTTCGCCCGCACCCACGCGATCGGTCAGGTCGCGCCGGGCAAGGTCACGAAGCTGGTCCCGTTCGGTGCGTTCGTCCGCGTCGCGGACGGCATCGAGGGCCTCGTCCACATCTCGGAGCTCTCCGGCAAGCACGTCGAGCTCGCCGAGCAGGTCGTGTCGGTCGGCGACGAGGTGTTCGTCAAGGTCATCGACATCGACCTCGAGCGTCGCCGCATCTCCCTCTCGCTCAAGCAGGCGAACGAGGGCGTCGACCCCGAGGGCACCGAGTTCGACCCGGCCCTCTACGGCATGGTCACCGAGTACGACGAGCAGGGGAACTACAAGTACCCCGAGGGCTTCGACCCGGAGACCAACGAGTGGAAGGAAGGCTTCGAGTCCCAGCGCGACGAGTGGGAGCAGCAGTACGCTGCCGCCCAGGCTCGCTGGGAGGCCCACAAGCGCCAGGTCGCGAAGGGCATCGAAGAGGCCGCGGCCGACACCGGCAGCAGCTCGTTCTCGAGCGACTCGGGCTCCGGCGGCACCCTCGCCGACGACGAGTCCCTCGCCGCGCTGCGCGAGAAGCTCAGCTCGAACAACTGAGACCCGGGCAGCACAGCCTCGTCTCATCCGTGAGCGGCCGGTCCCTTCGGGGGCCGGCCGTTCCGGCGTTAACGGGCGCGGCCGTCGCTAGGCTGGTCGGGTGCAGCTGATCGGACTCACGGGGGGCATCGCCTCCGGCAAATCGACCATCGCCTCCCGCTTCGCCGAGCACGGCGCCGTCGTCGTCGACGCGGACCGCATCGCCCGCGAGGTCGTGGAGCCCGGCACGCCGGGCCTCGCCGAGATCGCGCGTCGCTTCGGCGACGGGGTGATCGCGGCCGACGGCAGCCTCGACCGCGCGGCCCTCGGCGCGATCGTGTTCGCCGACGAGGAGGCGCGGCTCGCCCTCAACGCTATTACCCACCCGGCAGTGCTGCGCGAGTCGACGGCCCGCTTCCGCGCGGCGGGCGACGCCGATCCCGACGCCATCGTCGTCTACGACGTGCCGCTGCTGGTGGAGTCGGCCAACGAGTACCCGTTCGAGCTGGTCGTGGTCGCGCACGCCGCCGCGGACACGCGCATCCGCCGGCTGGTCGAGCTGCGCGGGATGGATCGGGCGGAGGCCGAGCGCCGCATCCGCTCGCAGGCGTCCGACGACGAGCGGCTCGCCGTCGCCGACGTCGTGATCGACACCGACGGCACGCTGGAGCACACGCTGGAGCAGGTCGACGCGCTGTGGGAGGAGCTGCGCGCGCGGCCATGACGCCTTCACAGCCAGTACAGGTTCCGCTCTCAGCGAGAGCCGGTTCCGGTGTCGGTGGTCCTTCCTAGACTGGAAAGCATGCAACCCACCCGTGCCGTCCGTCCGTTCGAGGTCGTCAGCGAGTACCAGCCGAGCGGTGACCAGCCGACCGCGATCGCGGAACTGGCAGGGCGCATCAATGCGGGCGAGACCGACGTCGTGCTGCTCGGCGCGACCGGCACCGGCAAGTCGGCGACCACCGCCTGGCTCATCGAGCAGGTGCAGCGGCCGACCCTCGTGCTGGCCCACAACAAGACGCTCGCCGCACAGCTCGCCAACGAGTTCCGCGAGCTGCTGCCGAACAACGCCGTCGAGTACTTCGTCTCGTACTACGACTACTACCAGCCCGAGGCGTACGTCCCGCAGACCGACACCTTCATCGAGAAGGACTCGTCGATCAACGCGGAGGTCGAGCGGCTGCGGCACTCCACCACGAACTCCCTGCTGAGCCGGCGCGACGTGGTCGTCGTCTCGACCGTGTCGTGCATCTACGGCCTCGGTGCGGCCGAGGAGTACCTGGAGGCGATGGTCGCCCTGCAGGTCGGCCAGACCATCGGCCGCGACGCGCTCATCCGCCGCTTCGTCAACATGCAGTACGAGCGCAACGACGTCGACTTCTCGCGCGGCAAGTTCCGCGTGCGCGGCGACACGATCGAGATCATCCCGGTGTACGAGGAGCACGCGATCCGCATCGAGATGTTCGGCGACGAGATCGAGGCGCTGTACTCGCTGCATCCGCTCACCGGCGAGGTGCTGACCAAGATGGATGCCGTGTCGGTGTTCCCGGCGACGCACTACGCCGCGAGCCCGGCGACCATGCAACGCGCGATCGTCACCATCCAGGACGAGCTGCGCGAGCGCCTCCAGGAGCTGGAGCGCGAGGGCAAGCTGCTGGAGGCGCAGCGGCTGCGCATGCGCACGCAGTTCGACCTTGAGATGATGGAGCAGATCGGCTTCTGCTCCGGCATCGAGAACTACTCGCGGCACATCGACGGCCGCGCCCCCGGGCAGGCGCCGAACTGCCTGCTCGACTACTTCCCCGACGACTTCCTCGTCGTCATCGACGAGTCGCACGTCACGGTCCCGCAGATCGGTGCGATGTACGAGGGCGACGCGTCGCGCAAGCGCACGCTGGTGGAGCACGGCTTCCGCCTCCCGAGCGCGCTCGACAACCGGCCGCTCAAGTGGAACGAGTTCAAGGACCGCGTCGGCCAGACCGTGTACCTCTCGGCGACGCCCGGGCAGTACGAGATGGGCGTGGCCGACGGCGTGGTCGAGCAGATCATCCGCCCGACCGGACTGGTCGACCCCGAGATCGTCGTCAAGCCGACGAAGGGGCAGATCGACGACCTCCTCGAGGAGATCCGGCTGCGGGTCGAGCGCGACGAGCGCATCCTCGTCACCACGCTCACCAAGAAGATGGCGGAGGAGCTCACCGACTTCCTCGCCGAGGCCGGTGTGAAGGTGCGCTATCTGCACTCCGACGTCGACACGCTCCGCCGTGTCGAGCTGCTCACCGAGCTGCGCGCGGGCGTGTACGACGTGCTCGTCGGCATCAACCTGCTCCGTGAGGGTCTCGACCTGCCAGAGGTGTCGCTCGTCGCGATCCTCGATGCCGACAAGGAGGGCTTCCTCCGCTCGTCCACGTCGCTCATCCAGACGATCGGCCGTGCTGCGCGCAACGTCTCGGGCGAGGTGCACATGTACGCCGACGTGCTCACCGACTCGATGCAGCGCGCCATCGAGGAGACCGACCGGCGTCGCGAGAAGCAGATCGAGTACAACCGCGTCAACGGCATCGACCCGCAGCCGCTCCGCAAGCGCATCGCCGACATCACGGAGGTGCTGGCCCGCGAGGAGGCCGACACGGCTCGCATCCTGGCCGGCCGCGAGCAGAAGCGCAAGAGCCCGACGCCGAACCTCCGCAACGGCGGTATCGCCGCCCAGGGAGCCGCCGAGCTGGAGTCGCTGATCGCCGACCTCAACCAGCAGATGCTGGCCGCCGCCGGCGAGCTCAAGTTCGAGCTGGCCGCCCGCCTGCGCGACGAGCTCGGCGACCTGAAGCGCGACCTCCGCCAGATGGAGAAGGCGGGTCACCTGGGCTGACCGGTCGGCCCGACGCGCGGGCCGGTCGCAGCGGCTACGGTGGCAGGGTGGGTGCAGACGGGCCGACGAGGGCTGCGCGGGGCGGACGGCGGTGGACGCTGGCCGGGTGCGGCGCCGTGCTCGCCATCGCGGTCGTCGCCGTGGCGTTCCAGGGTGCGCCGGAGTTCAGCGGGCCGCGCGTCCTCTTCCCGGAGGCGCCGCTCATGCGGGACCTGCCGACGAGCACCGGCCGCGCGACCGACGCGCCGGGGGAGCAGGACGCGCTGCACGCGGTCCGCATCGACCTCAGCTGGCTGCTGTGGGCGGCCATCGCGCTCGCGATCATCGTCGTGCTTGCACTGCTGTGGCGCCGCATGCGACGGGCGCTCGACCGCCCCGCGCTGGCGCCCCTCCCGCCGCTGACCGACGCGGGCGGCTTCACGCCCGACGCGGAGGATCCCGCGAACGAACCGGAGCCTGCGGTCGTGCGACGCGGCCTCGACCGGGCGCTGGAGACGCTGGCCGAGCCGCGCGAACCGCGCGACGCGATCGAGCGCGCCTGGGTCGGACTCGAGGAGGGCGCCGCCGACTCAGGGCTGCGCCGCCTGCCTGCCGAGACACCCTCGGAGTTCGCGGCGCGGGTCGTGGCCCGGGTGGCCGCGGACCGGGAGGCGGCAGACACCCTCCTGAAGCTCTACCTCCGCGTCCGCTTCTCGGAGGCAGAGGTGACCGCCGCCGACGTCGCCACCGCGCGCGGCGCGGTCGAGCGCCTGCGCGCCTCCTGGAGCGCGGCCGCGCCCGGAGGTCGACGATGACCCGGCGCCTCCCCCCTCGTCTGCTCACGCGATTGATCCTCAGCGCCGTGCTGGGCGCCGCCATCGGCGTCGCCGCCTGGTATCTCGGCATGGACGCGCCTCACGCGGCCGGACTGGGTGCCGCCGTACTCGCCCTCGTCGCCTGCCTCTCCGTGCTCGGCGAGGCCGCGTCGATGGTCTGGCGGGTGGACGAGCCGCCGCTCCGCCCTGGCTCGCGGCGCGACGTGGTGCAGCTCGGGTGGTCGCTCGGTGGGCGCGGCGGGCAGGTGTCGGGTGAGGGCGTGCGCCGTCTCCGCCTGATCGCCGCCCGTGCGCTCGCCCTCCGCGGCATCGACCCCGACGACCCGGCCGCCGCGCCCCGGGTGGCGGAGCTGCTCGGCCCAGAGGCCTCCGCGATCCTCCGCCGCGGCGCCGCCAACGGCGCCAAGCGACCCCAGGTGCTCGCGCTGCTGGACCGCCTGGAGGCGCTGGCGCCACCCTCGGCGGATCCGGCCGTCCGGCCTGTTGACGTCGCCGCGCCGGCCTCCCGACCCGCCACCACCGCCTCCCCGCCCGCCGACCGTGCCACCCCGGAGGACACCCGCCATGCCCACTGACGCCGCCCCGACCGACGGCAGCACCACCGCTGCCGACGCGTACCCGGCCTCCGCCACGACCGCCGACCCGGTATCCGCGGCACCCGCACCCCTCCCCGTCCCGGAGGTCGCCCGGCTCGGCGCCCTCGTGCTCGACCGGGTCGGCAGCGTCGTCGTCGGCATGCGGGAGCCGCTGCGCGTCGCCCTCGCGACCCTCCTCGCGGGCGGTCACGTGCTGTTCGAGGATGTGCCGGGGCTCGGCAAGACCCTCGCCGCGCGCAGCATGGCCGCCGCCGTCGGGCTCGACTTCCGGCGGCTGCAGTGCACGCCCGACCTGCTCCCGTCGGACATCACCGGGTCGTTCGTGTACGTGCCGGCGCAGGCCGACTTCGAGTTCCGGCCGGGGCCCGTGTTCACCGGGCTGTTCCTGGCCGACGAGATCAACCGCACCTCCCCGAAGACGCAGTCGGCGCTGCTCGAGGCCATGGCTGAGGGGCAGGTGTCGGTGGAGGGACGAAGCTTCGCCCTCCCGCGTCCGTTCCACGTGATGGCGACGGCCAACCCGATCGAGTCGGAGGGCACGTACGCGCTGCCGGAGGCGCAGCTCGACCGCTTCATGGTGCGGCTGGGCGTCGGGTACCCGGACACCGAGGGGGAGTCGCGCATCCTGCTCGCGCGTGTCGCCCGGCGGCACGAGGTCGCCACCGTCGAACCGGTCACCGACGCGGCCACGCTGCTCGCGATGCAGGCCGGAGTGGAGGCGGTGGACGTCGACCCCGACATCGCCGCGTACTGCGTGAACCTCGCGGCGGCCACCCGGCGGCACCGGTCGGTGGAGGTCGGGGCGTCTCCGCGCGGATCGCAGGGCCTGCTGCTGGTCGCCCGCGCCCTGGCCGTGCTCGACGGACGCGACTTCGTCATCCCGGACGACGTGAAGAAGGTGGCCGTGCCCGTGCTCGCGCACCGGCTCACCCTCACCGTGCAGGCGTGGACGAGCGGGGTCACCGCCGAGCAGGTGGTCACCGAGGTCGTGAACACCGTCGCCGGTCCGCCCGCCGTGGGCCTCCGCGAGCGGGGAAGCGGCACGGGCGCCGCACAAGCGGCCGAGGCCGAAGCCGGGGCGGCGGCGCCGCGGTGACCGACCGCACCCGCAGTACGAGCAGAGGGCCGTGGACGCTCAGCCCCGCGATCGTCGGCGCCGTCGTCGTCGGCCTGATCTGTCTCGTCGCGGCCTTCGTCCTCTCCCGGCTCGAACCCGCGCTGGTCGGTGCGCCGCTCCTTCTCGCCGCAGCCCTCGGTTGGGACCGGCGACCGGCACGGACGGGGCCGGACGCGGTCGAGGTGGAGGTGCTGGTCCGCACCGACGAGGAGCGGCCGGCCTCCGCCTCCACCGTCGCGGTGGCCGGTTCTGCTCGCACCGACGCCCGCGCCGACGCCCTGCAGGTGCGCATCGAGCCCGCCGACCGGCCCGCCTTCGACGCGGTGCTCACCCCGCGCGCCGCCGAGCAGCTCCGGGTGGAGGTGTCGGCCGTCCACTCCGGGCCGCAGCGGCTGCTCGGGCTGGCCGCCCGCGTGATCGGGCCCGACGCCGCCTGGGTCGGCGCGCCCGGTCCCGAGGCGTCGGTGGAGCGCGTCGTGCGGCCGCCGCGGATCGCTGTGCGCAGCCTCCCGCTGCCCTCGCGGCTGCTCGGGCTGACCGGCCAGCACGTCTCCAGCAGGCCCGGCGACGGGGGAGAGTTCCGCGACATCGACCGGTTCCGGCCGGGCGACCGGCTCCGGCGCATCGACTGGCGGGCGACGGCCAGGGCGGGGCAGGAGGGCGACCTGTTCGTGCGGCGGACCACCGCGACCTCCGACGCCGCGATCCAGCTGGTGCTCGACGCGCGCGACGACGTCACCGGCGTGGTCGCGGACTGGCCGCGCCCGCATCCCCGCGCCGCCGCCTCGTCCCTCGACCTGGCCAGGGAGGCCGCCGCGGCGCTCGCCCGTGCGTACAGCGCGGCCGGCGACCGGGTCGGCTTCGACGACGCGACGGCGGCCTCCCGCGTCGTCCCCGCCCGCGCGGGCGCGCGGCACCGCGAGCGCGTGCTGCGGGCGGTCGAACGCACCCGCGCCACCGGGCTCGCCTCCGACCGCGTGCGCCCGCCGCGGCTCGCGCCGGGCGCCCTGGTCTACCTGCTGTCGACGTTCCTCGACGACCAGCCGGTCGACCTCGCGCTCGCCTGGCGCGCCTCCGGTCATCGTGTCATCGCGGTCGACGTGCTCCCGCCGCGCGACAGCCACGAGCTCACGGTCCGCGAACGGCTGGCGCTGCGCACGGTCGAGGTCGAGCGGAGGCTGCGCCTCGAGCAGCTCGCGGCCTCCGGGGCCGAACTGGTCGTCTGGGCGGACCCCGCCGACCGCGCCGCCCGGCTGCGGCGGCTCGCGACGCCGGGGCGGCGACGGTGAGCGGGAGGCGGCGGTGAGCGGGACGCTGCGGACGCAGGCGCCGTCAGCGGGCACGCCCACGCTTCCCGGCTGGGCGCTCCGCGTGCTCTTCGTCGCCGTCGCGCTCGGGCTCGCGCTGGTCGGCGTGCCGGAGCGCCCCTGGACCGCGATCGCGGCCGCCCTGGCCGGCGTCACCGTGGCCTTCCCGCGCTGGATGACAGCCTGGGTCCTGATCGGTGTGCTCGCGTTCTCGTCGCTCCTCGTGAGCGGCGGGCCGTCACCGCGGGTGCTCGCCCTGATCGCCGGGCTCCACGCCCTGCATCTGATGGGCGCATGGATGCTCGTCGTGCCCGCGAGCGCCCGCCTGCAGCCCGCGGTGCTGCTGCCGACCCTGCGCCGCTTCGCGCTGATCCAGCTGCCGGTCCAAGCGCTCGCGATCGTGCTGCTCGTGGTGGACAGGTCGACGCCGCTGCCCCAGCTCGCGATGGTCTCCGACGCCATGATGGTGGGCCTGGTGGCGCTCCTCGCGGCGCCTCTGCTGCGCCGGCCGCCGCGCTGAGCGGCCCCGACCAGAGTGCGCGGAGTGCCCGGGAACAATCCATGTCGGTGGTCCGTTCTAGACTCGCGCCGGAGGCGACGAGACGCGCAGCCGACCATCAGCCGGCGTCCGATAGAATCGAACATTGTTTCGACGCGACCGATGACGCCACGGTGCGCCGAGTAGGGTGCGCGCTGGGCGAACAGGCGCCAGGGGACGACGGGGAATAGCGGAGAATGGAACGAGTGAGCAGCAACAGCCGAGTGACCAGCAGCGGTTCCAGCAGCGGGCGGGGGACGGCACCGATGGCCGGTGCGCACCTCAGCGTGCGCGGCGCGCGCGTCCACAACCTCCACAACGTCGACCTCGAGATCCCGCGCGACTCGCTCGTCGTCTTCACCGGGCTCTCGGGCTCCGGCAAGTCGTCGCTCGCCTTCGACACGATCTTCGCGGAGGGGCAGCGCCGGTACGTGGAGTCGCTCTCCGCCTACGCGCGCCAGTTCCTCGGCCAGGTCGACCGGCCCGACGTCGACTTCATCGAGGGCCTCAGCCCGGCCGTCTCCATCGACCAGAAGTCGACCAACCGCAACCCGCGCTCGACGGTCGGCACGATCACCGAGATCTACGACTACATGCGCCTGCTGTGGGCGCGCATCGGCGTGCCGCACTGTCCGGTCTGCGGTGAGCGCATCCAGCGCCAGACGGTGCAGCAGATCGCCGACCAGCTGATGGAGCTGGAGGCCGGCACCCGGTACATGGTCGTCAGCCCGGTCATCTCGCAGAAGAAGGGCGAGTTCGTCGACCTCTTCAAGGAGCTCGCGGCGAGCGGGTACTCGCGCGCGCTGGTCGACGGCGAGCAGATCCAGCTCTCCGAGCCGCCGACGCTCAAGAAGCAGTACAAGCACGACATCTCGGTGGTCGTCGACCGCCTGGTCGCCGGTCCCGACATCCTCACCCGGCTCACCGACTCGCTCGAGACCGCGCTGCGCCTGACCGACGGCATCGTCCAGGTCAACTACGTCGACCGCGAGGGTCCGGAGGCGTGGCAGTCGTTCAGCGAGAAGCTCGCCTGCCCGAACGGCCACCCCATCCAGCTGACCGAGATCGAGCCGCGCACCTTCTCGTTCAACGCCCCGTTCGGCGCGTGCCCCGAGTGCTCCGGCCTCGGCACCCGGATGGCGGTCGACGAGGACCTCCTGCTCGGCGACGACACCGCCAGCATCGCCGAGGGCGTCATCGTGCCCTGGACCACGCAGGGCAAGGGCCTGTTCCAGTACTACGAGAAGCTGCTCGACGGCCTCGCCCGCGATCTCAAGTTCTCGCTGAAGACCCCGTGGAACAAGCTGCCGGCGAACGTCCGCGACGCCGTCCTCCACGGCGACAACTTCGAGGTCAAGGTGCGGTGGAAGAACCGCTACGGCCGCGAGATGAGCTACACCTCCGGCTTCGAGGGCGTGGTGCCGTACATCGAGCGCCAGTACCTCCAGGCCGAGACCGACACGCAGCGCGCCCGCTGGGCCGAGTACCTGCGCGAGGTGCCGTGCCCGGTGTGCAAGGGCAAGCGGCTCAAGCCCGAGGTCCTCTCGGTCCTCGTGCACGGCAAGAGCATCGCCGACGCCGCCCTGCTCAGCCTGAGCGACGCCCGGTCGTTCATGGAGAAGCTGCACCTGACCGAGCGGGAGGCGCGGATCGGCGCCCAGGTGCTCCGCGAGATCAAGGTGCGCCTCGACTTCCTCATCCAGGTCGGCCTGAGCTACCTCGACCTGGCCCGCGCGGCGGCGACGCTGTCCGGCGGCGAGGCGCAGCGCATCCGGCTCGCGACGCAGATCGGCTCCGGCCTCACCGGCGTGCTGTACGTGCTGGACGAGCCGAGCATCGGCCTCCACCAGCGCGACAACCGCCGCCTCATCGACACCCTGGTCGCCCTGCGCGACCTCGGCAACACGCTGATCGTTGTCGAGCACGACGAGGACACCATCCGCACCGCCGACTGGATCGTCGACATCGGCCCCGGCGCCGGCGTCAACGGCGGCCACGTCGTGCACTCCGGCTCGTACGACGAGCTGCTCGAGAACACCGACTCGCTGACCGGCGACTACCTCGCCGGCCGTCGCGAGATCCCGATCCCCGAGAAGCGCCGGCCGATCGACAAGAAGCGCATGATCCGGGTGGTCGACGCGGAGGCGAACAACCTCAAGAAGGTCTCGGTCGACTTCCCGCTCGGCACCTTCGTCGCGGTCACCGGCGTCTCCGGCTCCGGCAAGTCGTCGCTCGTCAACGACATCCTGTACCGGGTGCTCGCCAACAAGCTCAACGGCGCCCGCAAGCTGCCGGGCAAGCACCGCACGGTCACCGGGCTGGAGAACCTCGACAAGGTCGTGCACGTCGACCAGGCGCCGATCGGCCGCACCCCGCGGTCCAACCCGGCGACGTACACGGGTGTGTTCGACCGCATCCGCAACCTCTTCGCGGAGACGCCGGAGGCCAAGACCCGCGGCTACCTGCCCGGCCGGTTCAGCTTCAACGTCAAGGGCGGGCGCTGCGAGGCGTGCTCGGGCGACGGCACGATCAAGATCGAGATGAACTTCCTGCCCGACGTCTACGTCGCGTGCGAGGTCTGCGGGGGAGCGCGGTACAACCGCGACACCCTGGCCGTGCACTACAAGGGCAAGAACATCGCCGAGGTGCTCGACATGCCGATCAGCGAGGCGGCCGAGTTCTTCAAGCCGATCTCGGCCATCCACCGCTACCTGCAGACCCTGGTCGACGTCGGCCTCGGCTACGTGCGCCTCGGCCAGAGCGCCACGACGCTCTCGGGCGGAGAGGCGCAGCGCGTCAAGCTCGCGACCGAGCTGCAGCGCCGCACCAACGGCCGCAGCGTGTACGTGCTCGACGAGCCGACCACGGGCCTCCATTTCGAGGACGTGCGCAAGCTCCTCCTGGTGCTGAACGGGCTGCTCGACAAGGGCAACACGGTCATCGTCATCGAGCACAACCTCGACGTGATCAAGTCTGCCGACTGGATCATCGACATGGGGCCGGAGGGCGGCGCAGGAGGCGGCACGGTCATCGCGACCGGGACGCCCGAGAAGGTCGCCGACACCGCCGGCAGCCACACGGGCTACTTCCTGAAGGAGATCCTCCAGGGCGAGAGCGCCCGGGGCGCAGCCTGAGGGGCGCCGTGGCCGACACCGTCAGCTACCGGCCGAAGGCCGGCGAGATCCCCACGCAGCCGGGCGTCTACCGCTTCCGCGACAAGAACCGGCGCGTGCTCTACGTGGGCAAGGCGAAGAACCTGCGCGCGCGGCTGAGCAACTACTTCCAGCCGTTGCGCAGCCTCCACGAACGCACGCGCCGGATGGTCACCACGGCGTCATCGGTCGAGTGGACCGTCGTCGCCAGCGAGTTCGAGGCCCTGCAGCTCGAGTACACCTGGATCAAGGAGTTCAACCCGCCGTTCAACGTCAAGTTCCGGGACGACAAGACGTACCCGTACCTGGCGGTGACGATGGGGGACACCATCCCGCGTGTGATGATCACGCGCAACCGCAACATCAAGGACGCCCGCTACTTCGGCCCGTACACGAAGGTGTGGGCCATCCGCGAGACGGTCGACCTGATGCTCAAGGCGTTCCCGGTGCGCAGCTGCTCCGACGGCGTGTACAAGCGCGCCGAGCAGACCGGGAGGCCGTGCCTCCTCGGCGACATCGGCAAGTGCGCCGCGCCCTGCGTGGGGCGGGTCACGCCGCAGGAGCACCGCGAGCTGGCCGACGACTTCGTCTCGTTCATGGCCGGAAACGACAGCGGCTACATCCGCGACCTGACGCAGAAGATGCAGGAGGCCGCGAGCGTCTTCGACTACGAGGCCGCCGCCCGCCACCGCGACGCCATCCAGGCGCTCGAGGGCGCGATGGGCAAGAGCGCGGTCGTGCTCACCGACAACGTGGACGCCGACGTGTTCGGCATCGCCCACGACGAGCTCGCCGCCGCCGTGCAGCAGTTCATCGTCCGCGGCGGACGCGTCCGCGGTGTGCGCAGCTGGGTGGTCGACAAGGAGCTCGACGTCGAGCTGGGCGACCTGGTCGAGACCGTCGTGCAGAACGCCTACGAGGGCCCGGACGCGCCTCCGCGCGAGATCCTCGTCCCCGAGCTCCCGGAGGACGCCGCCGAGCTCGAGCAGTGGCTCACCGAGCGCCGCCGCGAGGTCGGCGACCCCGGCGCTCCGCGTGGGGGCCGGCTCGCGGGCCGGGTGGAGCTGCGGGTCGCCCAGCGCGGCGACAAGGCCGCCCTCGCGCAGACGGTCGCGATGAACGCGAAGAACGCGCTGGTGCTCTACAAGACCCGGCGCAGCTCCGACTTCGTCACCCGCTCCAAGGCGCTCAACGACATCCAGGACGCCCTGGGTATGGCGGAGGCCCCGCTGCGCATGGAGTGCTTCGACGTGTCGCACCTGAGCGGCACGAACATCGTCGCCTCGATGGTGGTCTTCGAGGACGGCCTGCCGCGCAAGGACCAGTACCGCCGGTTCAGCATCCCCGAGTCCACCGACGACACCGAGTCGATCTACCAGGTCATCTCGCGCCGGCTGGCGTACCTGCGCGACCGCCCGGAGGAGGAGCTGCCCGAGCTCGTCGCGGACGCCGACGCCGACGCCGACAGCGTCGCCGTCGCCGATGCCGACCTCGCCGGCGACGACCCCGCGATCGACGTCGACGCCGAGCTGGCCGAGTCCGCCGCCGAGAAGCGCCGCAAGAAGTTCTCCTACCCGCCGCAGCTGCTCATCGTCGACGGCGGCCAGCCGCAGGTCGCTGCCGCCCAGCGGGCGCTCGAGGAGTCGGGCGTGCAGGGCATCCAGCTCGCCGGCATCGCCAAGCGGCTGGAGGAGATCTGGCTGCCCGACTCGGACTTCCCGGTCATCCTGCCGCGCAACAGCGACGCGCTGTTCCTCATCCAGCGGCTCCGCGACGAGGCGCACCGGTTCGCGATCACCTACCAGCGCGCCCGCCGCAAGCGCGACATCACCAGCGTGCTGGGCGAGATCCCCGGCCTCGGACCCTCCCGGGTGAAGGAGCTGCTCAAGCACTTCGGCTCGGTCGCGCAGCTGCGCCAGGCCACGCCGGAGCAGATCGCGGAGGTGCGCGGCGTCGGTCCGAGGCTTGCCGCCGCCGTCCATGAGCGACTCGCCAGTCGGTAGGCTGGAGGGACTCACCAGCGACCCGAGGAGCACGCACCCATGACCGACGACAGCGAGCGCGCCGGCACAGAACAGCAGGAGGTGCTCATCGTCACCGGCATGTCCGGTGCCGGCCGTTCGACGGTCGCGAACGCGCTGGAGGACCTCGACTGGTACGTGGTCGACAACCTCCCGCCGCAGATGCTCCGGCCCCTGATCGAGCTCGCGAACCGGGCCGAGTCGGGGCTGCCGCGGATCGCGGCGGTGGTCGACGTGCGCGGCCGCAACTTCTTCGCCGACCTGCGCGAGATGATCCAGAGCCTGCGCGAGGGCACCCAGGTGCGCGTGCTGTTCCTGGAGGCGTCCGACGCCGTTCTCGTGCGTCGCTTCGAGCAGGTGCGCCGGCCGCACCCGCTGCAGGGCAACGGCACCATCCTCGACGGCATCACCGCCGAGCGGGCGCGGCTGCGCGAGATCCGGGAGGCGAGCGACATCATCGTCGACACCTCCGACCTCAACATCCACCAGCTGGCGACCAACATCACCGAGACGTTCGCCTCGGAGGGCACCGCCGACGTGCAGCTGACCGTCATGAGCTTCGGCTTCAAGTACGGCCTGCCGCCCGACGCCGACATGGTGGCCGACGCCCGCTTCCTCCCGAACCCGTTCTGGAACCCCGAGCTGCGGCCGCACACCGGTCTCGACGAGGTCGTGCGCGACTTCGTGCTGGAGCAGAACGGCGCCGAGGAGTTCATCGCCGGTTACGTCACCGCGCTGCGCCCGATCTTCCGCGGCTACCAGCGTGAGAACAAGCGGCACGCCACGATCGCGATAGGCTGCACCGGGGGAAAGCACCGGTCCGTCGCGATAGCCGAAGAGCTCGCGGCACGGTTGCGCAGCTTCCCCGGACTGGCGGTGAACACCAAGCACCGCGACCTGGGCCGTGAATGATGCCGGCCCACCGTTTCACGGCGACCACCCTCCGCCGTTCCCACAGATAGGACACCGATTGGCTCTCACCGCCGACGTCAAGGACGAGCTCACCCGCGTGGAGGTCGGCAAGACCACCGTGCGGGCCGCCGAGCTCGCGACGATCCTCCGCTTCTCCGGCGGCCTGCACCTGATCGGCGGCCGCATCGCCGTCGAGAGCGAGCTCGACACCCCGGAGCTCGCGCGCCGCGTCCGCAAGGACCTGGCGGAGCTGTACGGCGTCCGCAGCGAGGTGTCGGTGATCTCGGCGTCCGGCATCCGGCGCACCAACCAGTACCTCGTGCGGGTGCTGGAGAGCGGGGAGACCCTGGCGCGGCAGACCGGGCTCCTCGACGCCCGTCGCCGGCCGATCCGCGGCCTCCCGAACCGCCTCACCACCGGCTCGCGCGAGGAGCTGGCCGCCGTCTGGCGCGGCGCGTTCCTCGCCCACGGCTCGCTGACCGACCCTGGCCGCTCGGCCGCGCTGGAGATCACCTGCCCCGGCAACGAGGCGGCCATGGCCCTCGTCGGCGCCGCCGGTCGCCTCGGCATCCCGGCGAAGGCGCGCGAGGTGCGCGGCGTGCACCGCGTCGTCATCCGCGACGGCGAGGCGATCAGCGCGATGCTCGTGCACATGGGCGCCGCCCAGACCGTCGCCAACTGGGAGGAGCTGCGCCAGCGCCGCGAGGTCCGCGCCACCGCCAACCGCCTGGTCAACTTCGACGACGCCAACCTCCGCCGCTCCGCCCAGGCCGCCGTCGCCGCCTGCGCCCGCGTCGAGCGCGCGCTCGAGATCCTCGGCGACGATGTGCCGGAGCACCTGCGCTACGCGGGCGACCTGCGCCTCGCACACCGCGACGCCAGCCTCGACGAGCTCGGCCACCACGCCGACCCGCCCATGACGAAGGACGCCGTCGCCGGCCGCATCCGCCGCCTCCTCGCGATGGCCGACAAGCGCGCCACCGACCTCGGCATCCCGGGCACCGAGGCGAACCTGCCTGCCGATCTCGACGAGGTGTAACGTCCGGGAAGCAACCCCCTGCCTCCCCGGTTACCCGTCACTAGACTGAGAAAGTCGCTCCCGGCGGGAGTCGTTCGCGCCGGGACCCATTTGAGGAGATGAGTTAATGGCTGACTACACGCTGGCTGACCTTCCGTACGACTACTCGGCGCTCGAGCCGAACATCAGCGGGCGGATCATGGAGCTCCACCACGACAAGCACCACAAGACGTACGTCGACGGGGCCAACACGGCGCTCGCCAAGCTGGCCGAGGCGCGCGACGCCGACGACCTGACCTACGTGAACAAGCTCCAGAAGGACCTCGCGTTCAACCTCGCGGGTCACGTCAACCACACGGTGTTCTGGAACAACCTCTCCCCGGAGGGCGGCGACAAGCCGACCGGCGAGCTGGCGGCCGCGATCGACGAGTTCTTCGGCTCGTTCGACAAGTTCCGCGCCCACTTCACCGCCTCGGCGCTCGGCATCCAGGGCTCCGGCTGGTCGATCCTCGCCTGGGACTCGCTGGGCCAGAAGCTCATCATCGAGCAGCTCTACGACCACCAGGGCAACCTGGCCGCCGCCACCGTGCCGCTCCTCCTGCTCGACATGTGGGAGCACGCCTTCTACCTCGACTACGTCAACGTGAAGGCCGACTACGTGAAGGCGTTCTGGAACATCACCAACTGGGCGGACGTCCAGGACCGCTTCCTGAAGGCGCGCGAGAAGACCTCGGGCCTGCTGCTACTGTCGTAACCAGGAGCGGCGTCCCGGGAGGGAGCCCTCCCGGGACGCCGCCGTCCGGTACCACCACCCACCCATACAGCGCCGCCTTCGGCGCCCCATCACGCAACTGGAGACATCTGTGTCCGTCAAGATCGGTATCAACGGGTTCGGTCGCATTGGTCGCAACTACCTTCGGGCGGCCCTCGCCAAGGGCAGCGACCTCGAGGTCGTCGCGGTGAACGACCTCACCGACAACAAGACCCTCGCCCACCTGCTCAAGTACGACTCGATCACGGGCCGGCTCGACGCCACGGTGGAGCTGGACGGCGACAACATCGTCGTCAACGGCAAGCCGATCAAGGTCCTCGCCGAGCGCGACCCCGCCAACCTCGGGTGGGGCGACCTGGGCGTCGACATCGTCATCGAGTCGACCGGCCGCTTCACCAAGGCCGCCGACGCGCGCAAGCACATCGAGGCGGGCGCCAAGAAGGTGCTCATCTCGGCCCCGGCGACCGACGAGGACGCGACCTTCGTGCTGGGCGTCAACGAGTACCTGTACGACCCGGAGAACCACCACATCATCTCCAACGCGTCGTGCACCACGAACTGCCTCGCGCCGCTCGCCAAGGTCTTCAACGACAACTTCGGCATCGAGCGCGGCCTGATGACCACGGTCCACGCCTACACCGCCGACCAGAACCTCCAGGACGGCCCGCACAGCGACCTCCGCCGCGCCCGCGCCGCCGCCATCAACATCGTCCCGACCTCGACCGGCGCCGCCAAGGCGATCGGCCTGGTCCTCCCGGAGCTGAAGGGCAAGCTCGACGGCTTCGCCCTCCGCGTCCCGGTGCCCACCGGCTCGATCACCGACCTGACCGTCACCGCCTCGCGCCCGGTCACCGTCGACGAGATCAAGGCCGCCTACAAGGCCGCCGCCGAGGGCCCGCTGAAGGGCATCCTCAAGTACACCGAGGACGAGATCGTCTCCAGCGACATCGTCTCCGACCCGCACTCCTCGATCTTCGACTCGGGTCTGCTGCGCGTCATCGGCGACCAGGTGAAGCTCTCGAGCTGGTACGACAACGAGTGGGGCTACTCCAACCGTCTCGTCGACCTGACCGAGTACGTCGCCGAGCGTCTCTGACCGACGGGAACCGGCGTGACGCTCCGCACACTCGACTCACTCGGTTCGCTCGCAGGCAAGCGCGTCGTCGTCCGCTGTGATCTCAACGTCCCCCTCAAGGACGGCGCGATCACGGACGACGGGCGTGTGCGGGCGTCGATTCCCACCCTGAACGCCCTGATCAATCAGGGCGCCCGGGTCGTCGTCGTCTCGCACCTCGGTCGTCCCGAGGGCGCGCCCGACGCGAAGTACAGCCTGGCGCCGGTGGCCCAGCGGCTCTCCGAGCTGCTCGGCAAGCCGGTGACCTTCGCCCGCGACACCGTGGGCGGGGGAGCGGAGGAGGCCGTCGCCGGCCTGAACGACGGCGACGTCGCCCTGCTCGAGAACCTCCGCTTCAACCCCGGCGAGACCAGCAAGGACGAGGCGGAGCGCGAAGCCTTCGCGGCCAAGCTCGCCGCGTTCGGCGACGCCTTCGTGTCCGACGGCTTCGGTGTCGTCCACCGCAAGCAGGCCAGCGTGTACGAGCTCGCGAAGGCGCTCCCCAGCGCCGCCGGCACGCTCATCGCGACCGAGCTCGACGTGCTCGACCGGCTCACCGAGAACCCCGAGCGGCCCTATGTGGTCGTGCTCGGCGGCTCCAAGGTGTCGGACAAGCTCGGCGTGATCGGCCACCTGCTGCCGCGCGTGAACGCGCTGCTGATCGGCGGCGGCATGCTGTTCACCTTCCTCAAGGCGCTCGGCCACGAGGTGGGCTCGAGCCTCCTCGAGGAGGACCAGCTCGACACGGTGAAGGGCTACCTGGCGAAGGCCGAGGAGCTCGGCGTCGAGATCGTGCTCCCGCGCGATGTCGTCGTCGCCTCGACGTTCGGCGCCGACGCGGAGCACGTGGTGCGCCCGATCGACGGCATCGAGGACACCGACTGGGGCTCGAAGGGCCTCGGGCTCGACATCGGCCCGGAGACCGGCGAGCTGTTCGCGGAGTACATCCGCGGCGCGCGCACGGTGTTCTGGAACGGTCCGATGGGCGTGTTCGAGCTGGCGCCGTTCGCGGCGGGCACCAAGGCCGTCGCGCAGGCGCTCACCGAGGTCGACGGCCTCGGCGTCGTCGGCGGCGGCGACTCGGCCGCCGCGGTCCGCGCGCTCGGCTTCTCGGACGATCAGTTCGGTCACATCTCGACGGGTGGCGGAGCGAGCCTCGAGTTCCTCGAGGGCAAGCGCCTCCCGGGTCTGGAGGTCCTCGGATGGCAGCAGTGAGCCCCTCGGTGCGGCGCGTGCCGCTCATCGCCGGCAACTGGAAGATGAACCTGGACCACCTCCAGGCCATCGCCACGGTGCAGAAGCTCGCCTGGACCCTCAAGGACGCCGGGCACGACTTCAGTGCGGTGGAGGTGGCGGTGTTCCCGCCGTTCACCGACCTGCGCAGCGTCCAGACGCTCGTGTCGGCCGACAAGCTCCCGATCGCCTTCGGCGGTCAGGACGTCTCCGAGCACGAGTCTGGCGCGTACACCGGCGAGATCTCGGCGGCGTTCCTGCAGGCGCTGGAGTCGCGCTACGTGATCATCGGCCACTCCGAGCGGCGCACGCTGCACGGCGAGACCGACGAGCAGGTGGCGGCGAAGGTCGCGGCGTCGCTCAAGCACGACATCGCGCCGATCATCTGCGTCGGCGAGACCGCGGAGGACCTGGAGACGCACGGCGCCAGCGCGGTGCCGGTCGCCCAGCTCAAGGCAGCGCTCGCCAAGGTCGACTCGGCCGCCGACTTCGTGGTCGCGTACGAGCCGGTCTGGGCCATCGGCTCCGGCCAGGCGGCGACGCCCGAGCAGGCGGAGCAGGTGGCGGCGGCGCTGCGGGCGACGATCGCCGAGCTGCTCGGCGACGACGTCGCGGCGAAGACGCGCATCCTCTACGGCGGCTCCGTCAAGTCCGGCAACATCGCGAGCTTCATGCGCGAGCCGAACGTCGACGGCGCCCTCGTCGGCGGCGCGAGCCTCGACGTCGCCGAGTTCGCGGCGATCATCCGCTACCAGAAGCACGTCGGCCTCTGATCACGGGCCCCGGACCGGCGTAAGAACCGGTCCGGGGACACGGCCGTGCACCGATCGGTCGGTCCCCAGCGGCTCCGGCCGGTTATACTGGCTGTTGGTTTTGTCCGGGCCGGCGCGGTCCGGATGCATTGCGAAAGGTAACTCGTGCAGATTCTCCAGGTCGTCCTGCAGGTGCTGCTGGGCATCACCAGCCTCCTGCTGACGCTCCTCATCCTGTTGCACAAGGGCCGCGGTGGCGGTCTGTCCGACATGTTCGGCGGCGGCGTCACCTCCAACCTCGGCGCGTCCGGGGTCGCGGAGCGCAACCTCAACCGGATCACGGTCGTTCTCGGACTGGTGTGGATCGTCTGCATCGTCGTCCTCGGGCTGATCACCAAGTTCAGCGCCTGACCGGCGCCTCACCAAGGAGAGCAATGGCATCCGGAGGAAGTGCAATCCGCGGCTCGCGCGTCGGCGCGGGCCCCATGGGCGAGCAGGATCGCGGTTTCCACGCGGACCGCATCGCCATCTCGTACTGGGATGCTCTCGGCAACGAGACCGTCCGGTACTTCGCGGCGAACCTCCCCGAGGAGGAGATCCCCGAGGTCATCGACTCGCCGTCGACCGGTCTGCCGGCCGGCCGCGACAAGGAGAACCCGCCGTCGGTCGCCAAGACCGAGCCGTACAAGACCCACCTCGCCTACGTGAAGGAGCGCCGCTCCGAGGAGGAGGCGGAGCAGCTGCTCGAGGACGCCCTCAACCAGCTCCGCGCCCGCCGCGGCCGCCCCACCAGCAACTAGGCGCACACCGCTTCAGACGCGAGCCCCGCCGGTCATCGACCGGCGGGGCTCTTCGCTGTCCGCTGCGAGGCTGGATCCGGACGCGTCACCGCACGGCGTCGGCGAGGAAGTCGAGCAGCAGGGAGCGGTCTCCCGCGTCGTCGAGGATGTCCTGCGCCGTCGCGTGCCCGAGCTGCGAGGCCAGGACGAGCTGCGCGGAGCCGCCCGCACGCGTGACGCGGTTGGCCAGCTCGACGCTCTGCTGGTACGGCACCACGTCGTCGCGCATGCCGTGGAAGAGCAGGACGGGCGGATCGCCCGCGTCGACGTGGGTGACCGGCGACGCGTCGGCCAACCGGGCCGGCGGGCAGGCGGGCATCACGCAGCCGAGCTCCGCGGCGATCGGGGAGCCCCGGTTCGTCATGCACATGATCGAGCCCGCGCCTCCTGGTCGGCAGGCGGCGAGCTGGGCGTCGAACGTCGCGAAGTCGGTCGGCGGGTAGAACGCGACCACGGCCTTCACCGGCTGCCCCGTCAGCCCCGCCTGCAGCGCGGCCCAGCCGCCGGAGGAGTCGCCCGAGACCACCATGCGGTCGGTGTCGAGACCGTAACGGGCCCCCACGGACGTGAGGTAGCGGATGGCGGCCGCCAGGTCGTTCCGCTGCGCGGGGAAGCGCGCCTGACTGCTCGCGCGTACGTTGACGCCGACGACGGCGTACCCCTCGGGGTTGAGCACCTCCGCCAGCATGAGGGCGGTCTTGCCGCCGTCGTCCGCGCGCCAGGCGCTCCCGCCCGTCCAGAGGACGACGGGTGCGGGCCGGCCGGACGGCGCCGGGAGGTACAGGTCGAGCAGGTGACCGCTGGTGCCGGCCGGGCTCGCGGGGGCGTACGGGAGGCCGGTGACGACGCTGGCGGTGGGAGTCGGCGTCGGCGTTGCCGGGCCGGTCGCCGTGTCTGCGGGCTGCGGTCCGGCGAACGAGCACCCGGACATGAGGATCGCCACCGTCGCAAGCAGCGCGGCGGTGGCGATCCGGGACACTCGGCCCGTCATGGTTCGTGCCTGGTCAGGAGGTGGTCCTCACGATCAGTAGCTCGGTGCGATGAGGTTCTCGGGCACATCGACCGCGGCGTCCTTGTCGACGAAGAACACCGTGCGCTTGCGACCCTTCGCCCCGGCGACCGGGACCTCGGTGAAGCTGGCGCCGGCGAGGGCGAGCCCCAGCGCACTGGCCTTGTCCGTGCCGGAGAGCACGAGCCAGATGCGGTCGGAGGCGTTCAGCACCGGCCGGGTCAGGCTCAGCCGCTGCGGCGGCGGCTTGGGCGACTCGCGCTCGGCGATCACCGTCGCCTCCGTCTCGCGGATGCCGGCGCGGTCGGGGAAAAGCGACGCGATGTGGCCGTCGGGCCCGACGCCGAGGAAGGTGATGTCGAACCGCGGGAACCGCTGGTCCTCCGAGGCGAACGCCTCGAGCTCGGCGGCGTAGACGCGCGCCGCCTCGTCGATGTCGGCGATGTCGTCCGACGCGGGGAACGGGTGGATGTTCTCCGGCGGGACCGCGATGTGGTCGAGCAGGGCCTCCCGGGCCTGGCGCTCGTTGCGCTCCGGGTCGTCGCGCGGCACGAACCGCTCGTCGCCCCACCAGAAGTGCACCTTCGTCCAGTCGATGGTGTCGCGGGCGGGGGAGGAGTTGACCGCCTCCAGCACCGCGATGCCCATCGTCCCGCCGGTGAGTGCGATGTTCGCCCCGTCGAGGTCGTCGAGGATGTCGATGGTCTTGGTCAGGAACCGTGCGGCCACCGACGCCGCCAGAGCCTCCTTGTCGGGGTGGACGAGCACCCGCCGTTCGTTCGTCATGCCTTGGAGCCCGCTCCCTCTTCGGAGGCCTCGAGCAGCCCGAGACCCTTGGTGATGACCTCACCGTAGAGGTCGTCGGGGTCAAGCCTACGCAACTCCTCGGCGAGGCAGTCGCGCAGGTTCCGACGTGGCAGCGCGAGGTCGTGCGAGGGCTGGTTGGGCTGGGAGAGCTTCGCGACGTTCGGCACCTCGCGCTCCAGCTCGATCGTGCCGGAGGCGCGCTCGAGCTTCACCCCGTGGATGCCGCCGGAGCCGATGGCGCGCGACGCGAGGTCGTACTGCACCGGCGCCTGCAGCTGCAGGCGCAGCCACGCGGCGAGCAGGAGCGTGGAGGGCGAGTCCGCCGCGCCGGCGACCTCGATCGAGGTGACCGGCTCGTACGGCGGCTGGTCGAGCACCGCCGCGAGCTGGGCGCGCCACAGGGTGAGGCGGGTCCAGGCGAAGTCGGTGTCGCCGGGGGCGTACGTCTCGGCCAGGTGGTACAGCGCCTCCTGCGGGTTCGGCTGCGCCGACGCGTCGGTGATGCGACGCGTGGCGATGCGGCCCAGGGGAGAGGACGAGACCTTGGCCGGCGCGACGCCGGGCCACCACACGACCACGGGGGCGTCGGGCAGCAGCAGGCCGGTGACCAGCCCCTCCTCGTCGCTCGCGGTCTCGCCGTAGGCGCGGAGCACGATGACCTCGCTCGCGCCGGCGTCGCCGCCGACCCGGATCTGCGCGTCGAGGCGGCCCTCGCCGCCCGCGTCGCGCTCCTCCTCGGTCGAGACCACGATGACGCGCATCGGGTGCTCGCGGGAGGCGTCGTTGGCGGCCTCGATGGCCTCCTCCTCCTGACCGAGGTGGGTGGCGATCACGAGCGTGAGCACGCGGCCGAGGGCGACGGCGCCGCCCTCCTCGCGGATCTTGACCAGCGCCTTCGAGATGTTGCTGACAGTGGTTGCGGGCAGGTCGACGATCATGGACGCCTCCAAACGCGGCCGTCGCGGGCCAGCAGCTCGTCTGCCGAGCGCGGCCCCCAGGTTCCTGGACGGTACTGCTCCGGCCGGCCGCCCTCGGCCGCCCAGAACTCCTCGATCGGGTCGAGGATCTTCCAGGAGAGCTCGACCTCCTCGTGGCGGGGGAAGAGGGGCGGGTCGCCGAGCAGGACGTCGAGGATGAGCCGCTCGTACGCCTCCGGGCTCGCCTCGGTGAAGGCGTGGCCGTAGCCGAAGTCCATGCTCACGTCGCGCACCTGCATGCCGGCGCCCGGCACCTTGGAGCCGAAGCGGATGGTGACGCCCTCGTCGGGCTGCACGCGGATGACGAGCGCGTTCTGGCCGAGCGCGCTGGTCTGCGACTCCGCGAAAAGCTGCTGCGGAGCACGCTTGAAGACGACCGCGATCTCGGTGACGCGGCGGCCGAGGCGCTTGCCGGCGCGCAGGTAGAACGGGACGCCCGCCCAGCGGCGGGTGCCGATCTCGAGCTTGATGGCCGCGTAGGTCTCGGTGGTGGAGTCCGGGTTCATCCCGTCCTCCTCCAGGAAGCCGACGACCTTCTCGCCGCCCTGCCAGCCGCTGGAGTACTGTCCGCGGGCCGTCGCCGTGGCGAGGTCCTTCGGCAGCCGGACGGCGGCGAGCACCTTCTCCTTCTCGGCGCGGAGGTCCGCCGCGTTGAACGAGATCGGCTCCTCCATCGCCGTGAGGGCCATCAGCTGCAGGAGGTGGTTCTGGATGACGTCGCGCGCCGCGCCGATGCCGTCGTAGTACCCCGCGCGACCGCCCACGCCGATGTCCTCGGCCATGGTGATCTGCACGTGGTCGACGTAGTTGGCGTTCCAGATCGGCTCGTACAGCTCGTTCGCGAAGCGCAGCGCCAGGATGTTCTGGACCGTCTCCTTGCCGAGGTAGTGGTCGATCCGGAACACCGAGTCCGGCGGGAACACCGTCTCGACGACCGCGTTGAGCTCGCGCGCCGACTGCAGGTCATGACCGAACGGCTTCTCGATCACGACGCGCCGCCAGCCGTCGCCGGACTGGTCGGCGAGCCCCGACTTCTTGAGCTGCTCGGTGACGAGCGGGAACGCCTTCGGCGGGATGGACAGGTAGAACGCGTGATTGCCCATCGTGCCGCGCTCGCGGTCCAGCTCCTCCACCGTCTCCTTGAGCCGGATGAAGGCGTCGTCGTCGTCGAACTCGCCAGGGACGAACCGGATGCCCTGCGCGAGCTGCTTCCAGACGTCGTCCTCGAACGGGGTGCGGGCGTACTGCTTCACCGCGTCGTAGACGACCTTCTCGAAGTCCTGGTCCTCCCAGTCGCGCCGGGCGAACCCGACGAGCGAGAACCCGGGCGGCAGGAGGCCGCGGTTGGCGAGGTCGTACACCGCTGGCATCAGCTTCTTGCGGGAGAGGTCTCCCGTCACACCGAAGATGATGAGGCTGCTGGGGCCCGCGATGCGGTTGAGGCGGCGATCGGAGGGCAACCGCAGCGGGTTGAACTCCGGGGTGATTTCCACCGGGGACATCGATCTCCTTGGTCGGCGCGGCGCGCCGCTGGTCAGTTGACGGCCTCGAACAGCGAGACGACGTCCGCCTCGGGGTTCGTGAGCGTGAGGGTCAGCACCGGACGGCCGTGCTCGCCGAGCACGCTGGCGTCACCCGCGGCCTGGGCCTGGATGAGCTGACCGAACGTGAAGGGGCGGTCCGGGATCTCGAGGTCCTCCGGAGCCGTCGCGGTGATCTGCAGGAACACGCCGACGGCGGGGCCGCCCTTGTGGAACTGGCCGGTCGAGTGCAGGAACCGCGGGCCCCAGCCGAACGTCACCGGGCGCTTCGCCTTGGCGGCGAGCAGATCGCGGATGCCCGCGAGCTGGGGGAGCGCGATGCGGTCGACGTACGCCTGGACCGCCACGTACCCGTCGGGGCCGAGCTGCGCGAGCAGCGCGTCCACCGCGGCGTCGAGCGTCGTGGCGTCACCGAGGAACGAGCCCGTGGTGCGCACCTCGATGCCGCCGGCGGTGAAGGCCGGGGCGGCCGGCTCCGGCCGGTTGTCGAGGAGGGAGCGCGCGGCGGCCTTCGCGGCCTCCACGTCGGGCTGGTCGAACGGGTTGATGCCGAGCAGGCGCCCCGCGACGGCCACGGCGTACTCCCAGACGATCAGCTGGGCGCCGAGGCTGCCCGAGACGAGGATCTCGCCCTCGTGCCGGTCGGCCGGGAACAGGTGGTGCGCCTCGGCGTTGGCGACGAGACGGACGACCTGCAGGTCGGCGGGCTTGAAATCGAGCTCCGGGGCCAGCTTGTCGAGCACGACCGGGAGGAGGCCCGTGCCCTCCTTGCCGGTGGACTCGGCGATCAGCTGCTCCGCCCAGTCGGCGAAGCCCACGATGTGGGTGCCGTCCGCGACGATGCCGAGCTTGTCCTTGAGCGGGTTCGTGCCGGCGATGGCGGCCCCGAGCACGAGGCCCGGGTTCTCGTCGTTGTCGACGGCGAGCTCGATGAGCGTCGCCTCGGCCTCGTCGAGCAGCTCGCCGATGTCCACGCCGGCGAGGCCGGACGGCACCAGGCCGAACGCGGTCAGCGCCGAGTAGCGACCGCCGACGTTGGGGTCGGCGTTGAACACGCGGTAGCCCGCCTCGCGCGCCGACTGGTCGAGCGGGGAGCCCGGGTCGGTGACGACGACGATGCGCTCGCGCGGGTCGATGCCCGCGTCGCGGAACCACTTCTCGTAGATGCGCTTCTGGCTGTCGGTCTCGAGCGTGGAGCCCGACTTCGACGAGATGACGACCGCGGTCGCCTCCAGCCGGTCGCGCAGCGCGTCGAGCACCTGGCCGGGGTCGGTCGAGTCGAGCACCGTCAGCTCGGCCTCCGCCGTCCGGGTGATGACCTCGGGGGCGAGGGAGGAGCCGCCCATGCCGCCCAGCACGATGTGGTTCACGCCTTTGGCGTGCAGCTCCTCGCGCAGGGCGTCGATCTCGGCGACCAGCGGGCGCGAGATGGCGACCGCCTCGACCCAGCCGAGGCGCTTGGACGCCTCGGACTCGGCGGCCGGCCCCCAGAGGGCCGGGTCCTGGGCGGTGATGCCGGAGGCGACCTTGTCGGCCACCAGCTGCGGCACCACCGTCTTCACGGCCTCCGCGGCCGGACCGGTGACGTGGATGCGGAAGGTCACTTGGCGGCCGCCTGCGACTTCGCGCCCTCGAGGGCGTTGGTCACGGTCTCGACGAGCTCGCCCCACGAGACGTTGAACTTCTCCACGCCCTCGCGCTCGAGGGTCGCCGTCACGTCGTCGTAGTCGACGCCGAGGGCCGCCAGCTTGTCGAGGACCTCGTTCGACTCGGCGTAGCTGCCGGTGACCGTGTCGCCGGTGATCACACCGTGGTCGAAGGTGGCGTCGAGCGTCTTCTCCGGCATGGTGTTGACCGTGTTCGGGGCGACGAGCTCGGTGACGTACAGGGTGTCGGGGAGGCTCGGGTCCTTCACGCCGGTCGACGCCCAGAGCGGGCGCTGCTCGTTGGCGCCCGCGGCGACGAGCGCCTTCGCGCGCTCGGTCGCGAACGACTCCTCGTACACCTGGTAGGCCAGGCGGGCGTTGGCGATGCCGGCCTTGCTCTTGAGCGCGAGCGCCTCGTCGGTGCCGATGGCGGTCAGGCGCTTGTCGATCTCGGTGTCGACGCGCGACACGAAGAACGAGGCGACCGACTGGATGCCGGCGAGGTCGATGCCCGCCTCCTTGGCCCGCTCGAGGCCGGTGAGGTACGCGTTGATGACCTCGCGGTAGCGCTGCAGGCTGAAGATCAGGGTCACGTTGACGCTGATGCCGGCGGCGATGGTGTCGGCGATCGCCTCCACGCCCTCGACGGTCGCGGGGATCTTGATCAGGACGTTCGGCTTGCCGATCTTCTCGGCCAGCTTCTTGGCGGTCTCGACGGTCGCCTTCGCGTCGTGGGCGAGACCGGGCTCCACCTCGATGGAGACGCGGCCGTCGACGCCGTTCGTGCGCTCGTAGATGTCGTGGAAGATGTCGCTCGCGTTGGCGACGTCGTCCGTCGTGATCTCGAAGATCGCCTCGTCGACGGACGCGCCGGAGGCGGCGAGCTGGCGGACCTGCTCGTCGTAGGCCTCGCCCTTGGCGAGCGCCGCGGCGAAGATCGTCGGGTTGGTGGTCACGCCGACGACGTTCTTCTCGGCGATGAGGCTCTGCAGGCCACCGGTGTTGATGCGCTCGCGCGACAGGTCGTCGAGCCAGATGCTGACGCCGGCGGCGGAGAGCTGGGCGGTGGGAGTGGTGTCGGTCATTCTTCTTCTATCTCCTCTATGTGCCCGCGCTCAGAGCGACGCGAGCGATTCCTTCGCGGCGGCGACGGCGTGCTCGGTGGTCATGCCGAACTCGCGGAACAGCGTCTTGTAGTCCGCCGAGGCGCCGAAGTGCTCGATGGACACGCTGCGGCCGTGGTCGCCGACGATCTTGTTCCAGGCGAGCGCGAGGCCGGCCTCGATCGAGACGCGGGCCTTCACGGACGACGGGAGCACGGCCTCCTGGTACTCGGCGGGCTGCTCGTGGAACCACTCGAGGCACGGAGCCGAGATGACGCGGGCGTTGACGCCCTCGCCCTTCAGCACCTCGCGGGTCTCGAGCGCGATCTGCACCTCGGAGCCGGTGGCGATCAGCAGCACGTCGGGCGTGCCGCCCGGCGCCTCGGCCAGGACGTACGCGCCCTTGGCGACGTTCTTCGCCGACGCCAGGGTGTCGCCCTCGGCGTCGCCGTCGCCGCGCTCGAACACCGGGATGTTCTGGCGGGTCAGCGCGATGCCGGCCGGGCCCTCGCGGCGCTCGAGGATGGTCTTCCACGCGTAGGCGACCTCGTTGGCGTCGCCGGGGCGCACCACGTCGAGGTTCGGGATGGCGCGGAGGGTCGAGAGCTGCTCGATCGGCTGGTGCGTCGGGCCGTCCTCGCCGAGCGCGACGGAGTCGTGCGTCCAGACGAAGATCGAGGGCACCTTCATCAGCGCCGCCAGGCGGACCGCCGGGCGCATGTAGTCGCTGAAGATGAGGAACGTGCCGCCGAAGGCGCGCGTCGGGCCGTGCAGCACGATGCCGTTGATGATCGCGGCCATCGCGTGCTCGCGGATGCCGAAGTGCAGCACGCGGCCGTACGGGTTGCCCGTCCACTCGTGGGTGGAGCGGTCGGTCGGCACGAACGACGCCGCGCCCTCGATGGTCGTGTTGTTCGACTCGGCGAGGTCGGCGGAGCCGCCCCACAGCTCGGGCATGATCGGCGCGATGGCGTTGAGCACCTTGCCGCTGGCGGCGCGGGTGGAGACGTCCTTGCCCGGCTCGAAGATCGGGAGCACCGACTCCAGGTCGGCGGGCGCCTCACCGGTCAGCAGGCGGTCGAGGAGCTCCTTGCGCTCCGGGTTCGCCTCGGCCCAGGCGTCGAAGCCCTTCTGCCACTCGGCGTGCTCCTGCGCGCCGCGCTCGACGGCCTTGCGGGTGTGCTCGATGACCTCGTCGGCGACCTCGAAGGTCTTCTCGGGGTCGAAGCCGAGCACCTCCTTGACCGCGCGCAGCTCGTCGGCGCCGAGGGCGGAGCCGTGGATCTTGCCGGTGTTCTGCTTCTTGGGCGACGGCCAGCCGATGATCGTCTTGAGCACGATCAGCGAGGGCTTGTCGGTGACGGCCTTGGCGTTCTCGATCGCCTGGTGGAGCTCGTGGACGTCCTCCTGGTAGACGCCCGTCTTCTTCCAGTCGACGACCTGGACGTGCCAGTGGTACGCCTCGTAGCGGGCCGCCACGTCCTCGGTGAAGGCGATGTCGGTGTCGTCCTCGATGGAGATCTGGTTCGCGTCGTAGATCGCGATCAGGTTGCCGAGCTCCTGGTGGCCGGCGAGCGAGGAGGCCTCGCTGGAGATGCCCTCCTCCAGGTCGCCGTCGGAGGCGATGACGTAGACGTGGTGGTCGAACGGGCTGGTGCCGGGCGCCGCGTCCGGGTCGAACAGGCCGCGCTCGAAACGCTGCGCATACGCGAAACCGACGGCGGAGGAGATGCCCTGACCGAGAGGTCCGGTGGTGATCTCCACGCCGTCGGTGTGTCCGTACTCGGGGTGGCCGGGGGTGAGCGAGCCCCAGGTGCGGAGCGTCTTGAGGTCGTCGAGCTCGAGACCGTAGCCGCCGAGGTACAGCTGGATGTACTGGGTCAGCGAGCTGTGGCCCGCCGAGAGGATGAAGCGGTCGCGGCCCAGCCAGTGCTGGTCGCGGGGATCGCGGCGCATGACCTTCTGGAACAGCAGGTACGCGGCCGGGGCCAGGCTCATCGCCGTACCGGGATGACCGTTGCCCACCTTCTCCACCGCGTCGGCCGCGAGGACGCGGACCGTGTCTACTGCCTTGTCGTCAATGGGATCCCACTGCAGAGCTGCCACGTGAAAACTGACCCTTCGTCGAAGTGGTGAGGGCCGTCTGTGGAACCCGCACCGGTTGAGGTAGTGCGCGCCGTGGACGTCATCGGCGCCGGGCCGCGGAATGCGTGCGAGTCCTACAACGAACCGCGCGCACGCGACGGCTTCGGCTGGCGAGCATCTCCAAGTATAGGTAACACGCACGAAACGTGGGGTCTTCCCGCAGCCGCTTGCGAGCCTCCTCGCGGCGGGGTAGGGCAGGGCGGCACCTCTACGACGTGTCGTAGACTCGGAGGGAACCCCCCAACCGATCGGATGACCGAGGAGCAATGGACGTCGCTGTAGAGAGCCGTGTCGAACCGGGCCGCATCGGCGTCGCTCGCAAGGTCAAGGCGTATTTCGCGCTGACCAAGCCGCGCGTGGTCGAGCTGCTGCTGGTGACGACCGTCCCGACGATGATCCTCGCCGCGCACGGCATCCCGAACCTGCTGGTCGTGCTGGCCACCGTGGTCGGCGGCTACATGTCGGCGGGCTCCGCCGGTGCGTTCAATTGCTACATCGATCGCGACATCGACCGCGTCATGCGCCGCACGAAGAACCGGCCGCTGGTCACGGGCGAGCTGTCCGACCGGGAGGCGCTCGTCTTCTCGTGGGCGCTCGGCATCGCGTCGGTGCTCGTGCTCGGGTTCTTCACGAACTGGCTCGCCGCTGCCCTGTCGGTCGTCGCGATCCTCCTCTACGTCGTCTTCTACACGCTGATCCTCAAGCGCCGCACCCCCCAGAACATCGTCTGGGGCGGCATCGCCGGCTGCATGCCGGTGCTGATCGGCTGGGCCGCCGTGACCGGTTCGCTCGACTGGGCGCCGTTCATCCTGTTCGGCATCATCTTCCTCTGGACCCCGCCGCACTACTGGCCGCTGTCGATGAAGTACCGCTCGGACTACAAGGAGGCCGGGGTCCCCATGCTCGCGGTCGTCCGCGGCCGCGCGGTGGTCGGCCTCCAGGTCATCCTCTACGCGTGGGCGATGGTGGCCTGCTCGCTGCTGCTGATCCCGGTCGCGCACATGGGTCTCGTCTACATCGCCGTGTCGCTCGTCGCCGGCGGATGGTTCCTGTACGAGTCGCACCGTCTCTACAACCTCGCCATCCGGCACGAGTCCGTGTCGCCGATGCGCGTCTTCCACGGCTCGATCGCCTACCTGACGCTGATCTTCCTGGCCGTCGCGATCGACCCGCTGCTACCGTTCTGACGTGCATGCGCTGAGGACGGCCCGGCTGATCCTCGACGCGCCGCGCGAGGACGATGTCGACGCCGTCCTCGACGCCTGCACCGACCCCGAGACGCAGCGCGGGGTGCCGGTCCCGTCGCCGTACACGCGGGCGGACGCCGAGTACTTCGTCCGCAGCTACTGCCCGCACGGCGAGCTGAGCGGGCGCTACCTCGTCTGGGCGCTCCGCACGGCGCCAGGCGAACCGCTGCTGGGCACGGTGGAGGTGCGGCGCGACCAGACGGCGGGGGCGGCCTCACTGGGCTGCTGGCTCCGCCCCTCTGCCCGCGGGCACGGGTACATGCGGGAGGCCGTGCGCGTGGTCATCGGGTACGCCCTCGACCCCGCGGGCCTCGCGTGCACCGAGCTGCGCTGGGATTGTCTGCCGGGCAACCTGCGCAGCAGGAGGCTGGGGGAGGCGGTGGGGTTCGCCTTCGACGCCGGCGAGCACAGGACGCTGCCCTTCCGCGGGGAGTCGCGGGATACGCTGTCGGGCGTGCTCCGCGCTGCCTCTTAGAAGCGCGGCGTCCTAGGCGCGGACGGCGCCGCTCACCGTGGAGGCACGGTCGCCCTCGCCCTCGGCGGGGACGGGCGCCTTCAGCGAGAGGATCACGGCGGTCATCGCAGCGGCCAGCAGGGCGGCGAGGGTCATGTGCACGCCGACCAGGATGCCGGGGAGGCCGGTGTTGGCCTGGATCAGCCCCACCGCGATCTGCAGCACCTCGACGGCGAGCAGGTACAGCGCGTAGCGGTGGACGGGCGTCCCGCGGTAGCGGAACGAGCCCAGCACGAGCACCAGGGTCAGGGCGAACGTGACGTACGCCGGGATCGCGTGGACGTGCTGCAGGATCTCGGGGTTCAGCCCACTGCGCGGGGTGTCGGCGTCGCCGGCGTGCGGACCGGCGCCGGTCGTCACGATGCCGACGAGGATGGTGACGGCGACCGCGAGGCTCGTGACGTGGGCGGTGATCGCGTACCAGGCCGGCACCGCGCGGGCGCGGGGACCGGGGGTCGCGTACAGCCGGATGACGTACGTCGTCGTGAGGGTGACGAGCACGATCGACGCGACGAAGTGCATCCCCACGACCCACCAGGTCAGGCCGGTCAGCACGGTGATGCCGCCCAGCACCGCCTGGAAGGGCACGCCGAGGCCCGCGATCAGGGTGAGGAGGAAGAGGTCGCGACGGCTGCGGAACAGCCGGACGACCTGCAGGAAGGCGACGATCGCCAGCACGGCGAGGACTCCGCCGAGCAGCCGGTTGCCGAACTCGATGACGCCGTGGATGCCCATCTCGGGCGTGTTGACCAGCGAGTCGGCGGTGCACTTCGGCCAGGTCGGGCAGCCGAGGCCGCTGGAGGTGAGCCGCACCGCGCCGCCCGTCGCCACCAGCATCACCTGCGCGGCCAGGTAGATCCACGCGACGACCCGGGTGCGCCGGTCGATGCGGTCGGGGAGCCAGGCGATGATGCGGTTCATGGTGTTCGTGCGGCTCCTCGCGGTGATGCAGTGGGGCGTGCGGATCGGATACTCGGCCAACGTGCAGGCGCGCCTCTACTATTACCGTCCCGCACCTGTAGAATCGATGGGTTCGAGAAACGCGCGATCCTGCGCGTGCCGCGTTGCCGTTTCTGCAACGACGGCCGGGGCATCGTCGCCCGTGTCCTCGATCAGTTTAGGTACGCACACCAGCCACCCGCACAATCAGGACGCCCGAGCGGTCGGCGCACGCCGTCGCCCGGAGGAATGAGCCGGACTGATATCCGGTTGAGAGTGGTAGGAAACGAGGTAGATATGTCAGACATCCTGATCGACCGGCCTGAACTCGCGAGCCTTGGGCAGTACGAGTTCGGCTGGGCGGATTCCGACGCTGCGGGTGCATCCGCGCGTCGCGGGCTCTCTCCCGAGGTGGTGAAAGACATCTCGGGGCTCAAGAAGGAGCCCGATTGGATGCTGCAGCGCCGACTCAAGGCCCTCCAGCTCTTCGAACGCAAGCCGATGCCGACGTGGGGCGCCGACCTCTCCGACATCGACTTCGACAACATCAAGTACTTCGTCCGCTCCACCGAGAAGCAGGCGCAGAGCTGGGAGGACCTCCCGGAGGACATCCGCAACACGTACGAGAAGCTCGGCATCCCGGAGGCGGAGCGCCAGCGCCTCGTCGCCGGTGTCGCCGCGCAGTACGAGTCCGAGGTCGTGTACCACCAGATCCGCGAGGACCTCGAGGCGCAGGGCGTCATCTTCATGGACACCGACACCGCGCTGCGCGAGCATCCCGAGTTCTTCGAGGAGTACTTCGGCACGGTCATCCCGGCCGGCGACAACAAGTTCGCCGCGCTGAACACCGCGGTGTGGTCCGGCGGCTCCTTCGTCTACGTGCCGAAGGGTGTCCAGGTCGAGATCCCGCTGCAGGCCTACTTCCGGATCAACACCGAGAACATGGGCCAGTTCGAGCGCACGCTGATCATCGCCGACGAGGGCAGCTACGTCCACTACATCGAGGGCTGCACGGCGCCGATCTACAAGTCCGACTCGCTGCACTCCGCGGTCGTCGAGATCATCGTCAAGAAGAACGCCCGCGTGCGCTACACGACCATCCAGAACTGGTCGAACAACGTCTACAACCTCGTGACCAAGCGGGCCACCGCCGCCGAGGGCGCCACCATGGAGTGGATCGACGGCAACATCGGCTCCAAGGTGACGATGAAGTACCCGTCGATCTACCTGATGGGGGAGCACGCCAAGGGCGAGACCCTCTCCGTCGCCTTCGCCGGCCCCGGCCAGCACCAGGACGCCGGCGCCAAGATGATCCACATGGCGCCGTACACGCAGTCGTCGATCGTCTCGAAGTCGATCGCCCGCGGCGGAGGCCGCGCCGGCTACCGAGGCGAGGTCCGGGTCGACGCCAACGCGCACCACGCCGCCAACACCGTGCGCTGCGACGCGCTGCTGGTCGACACCATCTCGCGCTCCGACACGTACCCCGCGATCGACATCCGCGTGGACGACGTGCAGCTCGGGCACGAGGCCACGGTCTCGAAGGTCAGCGAGGAGCAGCTGTTCTACCTGATGTCCCGAGGGCTCCCGGAGGACGAGGCGATGGCCATGATCGTCCGCGGGTTCATCGAGCCGATCGCCCGCGAGCTCCCGATGGAATACGCACTCGAACTCAACAAGCTCATCGAGATGGGCATGGAAGGCTCTGTCGGATAGATGATGTCAGCTACCACTCCGGCGCAGGCCGAGCAGTCGGCGCCGAAGCACATGCGCGCGCCCGTCCCCGTCCAGACCCGCTCCGAGCGGTTCACCTCCACCGAGGTCACCGACTTCCCCGAGGTCACCGGCCGCGAGGCGATGTGGAAGTACACGCCCGTCGCGCGCCTCGCCGACCTCCTCACGGGTGAGCTTGACGGCTCGCCGTACGTCTACGACGCGACCACGGCCTCCGGCGTCAGCACCGAGTGGGTCGGCCGCGAGGACGCCCGCATCGGCACCGCCGGCACCCCGGAGGACCGCGCCTCCGCCAACGCCTGGACGCACTTCCAGCAGGCGCTCCTCGTCCGCATCGCGGGCGCCGAGCACAAGGAGGTCACCCTCACCCGCTCCGCGCTCGGCGGCGCCGCGCGCGCCGCGCACACCGTGGTCGAGGTGGCGGAGGGCGCCAACGCGACCCTCATCCTCCAGAACTCCGGCTCCGCCCACCTCGCAGAGAACGTCGAGTTCCTGCTCGGCGCCGGCGCCGACCTCACGGTCGTGAGCGTGCAGGAGTGGGACGACGACGCCCTCCACGTCGCCGCCCACTTCGCCGAGCTCGCCGAGGGCGCCCGCCTCAAGCACGTCGCCATCACCCTCGGCGGCGGCGTGGTGCGGCTGAACCCGTCGGCGCACCTCGCCGGGGCGCGCTCGGACGCCGAGCTGCTCGGCGCCTACTTCGCCGACGCGACGCAGCACCTCGAGCAGCAGGTCTACGTGCACCACGACGGCCCGGAGACCCGCAGCCGCGTGACGTACAAGGGCGCCCTGCAGGGCGAGGGCGCGCGCACCGTCTGGATCGGCGACGTGCTGATCGGCCCGAAGGCCGTCGGCACCGACTCCTACGAGCAGAACCGCAACCTCGTGCTCACCGACGGCGCCCGCGCCGACTCGGTGCCGAACCTCGAGATCGAGACCGGCGACATCGTCGGCGCCGGCCACGCCAGCGCCACCGGCCGGTTCGACGACGAGCAGCTGTTCTACCTCCAGTCCCGCGGGATCACCGAGGAGGAGGCCCGCCGTCTCGTGGTGCGCGGCTTCCTGTTCGAGATCGTGCAGCGGATCGGCTCGCCCGCGCTGCAGGATCGGCTGCAGGCCGCCATCGAGGCGGAGCTCACCACATCCGTCGCGGCGGCGAGCTGATGGGCACGCGCGTCTGCTCCAGCGCCGAGCTGGTCGAGAACCAGGCCACCCGGGTGCTCGTCGACGGCGTGCCGATCGCCGTCGTCAAGGACTCGTCCGGCGACATCCACGCCATCGGCGACACCTGCACGCACGGCGAGATCTCGCTGTCGGAAGGCTTCGTCGAGGGGGAGACGCTGGAGTGCTGGGCGCACGGCTCCCAGTTCTCCCTGATCACCGGCAAGCCCCTCAACCTCCCGGCGTACGAGCCGGTCCCCGTCTTCGAGGTCGAACTCATCGACGGAGACGTCTACATCGACCCGAGCGTTACGAAAGCGATTCAGTAATCATGTCCACTCTTGAGATCCGCGACCTGCACGTCACCGTCGAGACGGACCAGGGCACCAAGCCCATCCTCAACGGCGTCGACCTGACCATCAACGAGGGCGAGATCCACGCGATCATGGGCCCGAACGGTTCCGGCAAGTCCACCCTCGCCTACACGATCGCCGGCCACCCGAAGTACACGGTCACCGGCGGCACGATCACGCTCGACGGCGAGGACGTCCTCGCCATGAGCGTCGACGAGCGCGCCCGCGCCGGCCTGTTCCTCGCCATGCAGTACCCGGTCGAGATCCCCGGCGTCACCAACACCAACTTCCTCCGCACCGCCAAGACGGCGATCGACGGCCAGGCGCCGGCGATCCGCGGCTGGGTGAAGGACGTCCGCGAGACCATGGGCAACCTCCGCATGGACTCGTCGTTCGCCGAGCGCAACGTCAACGAGGGCTTCTCGGGCGGCGAGAAGAAGCGCAACGAGATCCTCCAGCTCGAGCTGCTGAAGCCGAAGTTCGCCGTGCTCGACGAGACCGACTCCGGCCTCGACGTCGACGCGCTCAAGATCGTGTCGGAGGGCGTGAACCGCGCCAAGGCCAACACCGGTCTCGGCATCCTGCTGATCACGCACTACACGCGCATCCTCCGCTACATCAAGCCGGACTTCGTGCACGTGTTCGTCGCCGGCAAAGTGGCGGAGCAGGGCGGCCCCGAGCTCGCCGACCGCCTGGAGGAGGAGGGCTACGACCGCTACGTCGGCGCCCCCGAGTCCGCCAGCGCCCGCGCCGGCGACCTGGCCGAGGCGTAAGCTGGATCACTGACCGGAAGGGGATGGGCATGCCCGCCACGCTGAGCCCGGCGCTCTTCGACCAGGTCGAGGAGGCGCTGAAGAACGTCATGGATCCCGAGCTCGGGATCAACGTCGTCGACCTCGGGCTGATCTACGACCTCGCCTGGGACGACGAGAACAACGCGCTCATCATCTCGATGACCCTCACCAGCGCCGGCTGCCCGCTCACCGACGTGCTCGAGGAGCAGACCGCAGAGGCGCTCGACGGCATCGTCGAGGCGTTCCGCATCAACTGGGTGTGGATGCCGCCGTGGGGTCCCGAGCGGATCACCGACGACGGGCGCGACATGATGCGCGCCCTCGGCTTCGCCATCTAGAACGATCACCGACGGGTCCCGGCACGCGAGTGCCGGGACTCTCGTGTGAGACCACCCACTGAAGAACGGACACCACTGTGCTCGCCGTGCACGATCTCGAACTGCGCGTCGGCGCCCGCCTGCTGATGGAGGACGTCAGCTTCCGCGTGGCCGCCGGCGACAAGATCGGGCTCGTCGGCCGCAACGGCGCGGGCAAGACCACGCTCACCAAGGTGCTCGCCGGCGACCTGTTGCCGACGGCCGGAAAGGTCGAGCGCAGCGGCGAGCTGGGCTACCTCCCGCAGGACCCGCGCTCCGGCAACCTCGACGACCTCGCGCGCACCCGCATCCTCGACGCCCGCGGCCTCGGCTCCATCGTGCTCGGCATGCAGCAGGCGACGATGGACATGGCGAGCGACGATCCCGCCGTCTCCGCCGCCGCGATGAAGAAGTACGGGCGGCTGGAGGAGCAGTTCCACTTGCACGGCGGGTACGCGGCCGAGGCGGAGGCGGCCTCCATCGCCTCCAATCTCAACCTGCCGGACCGCATCCTCGACCAGCCGCTCAAGACGCTGTCGGGCGGTCAGCGGCGGCGCATCGAGCTGGCACGCATCCTGTTCTCGGATGCCCGCACGATGATCCTCGACGAGCCGACCAACCACCTCGACGCCGACTCGGTCGTGTGGCTGCGTGACTTCCTCAAGAGCTACACCGGCGGCTTCATCGTCATCTCGCACGACGTCGGCCTCGTGGGCGAGACCGTGAACCGCGTCTTCTACCTCGACGCGAACCGCCAGGTCATCGACATCTACAACATGGGCTGGAAGAACTACCAGCGCCAGCGCGCCGCCGACGAGGAGCGCCGCAAGAAGGAGCGCGCCAACGCCGAGAAGAAGGCGGGCGCCCTCCAGCTGCAGGCGGCGAAGTTCGGCGCCAAGGCGACGAAGGCGGCGGCCGCGCACCAGATGGTCGCTCGCGCCGAGAAGCTGCTCGCCGGGCTGGACGACGTGCGCCAGGTGGACCGGGTCGCCAAGCTGCGCTTCCCGACGCCGGCGCCGTGCGGCCGCACGCCCCTCCAGGCGTCCGACCTGTCGAAGAGCTACGGGTCGCTCGAGATCTTCACCGCGGTGGACCTCGCGATCGACCGCGGCTCGAAGGTCGTCGTGCTCGGTCTGAACGGTGCGGGCAAGACCACGCTGCTGCGCATGCTCGCGGGCGTCGACAAGCCGGACACCGGGCAGGTGGAGCCCGGCCACGGCCTCCGCATCGGCTACTACGCGCAGGAGCACGAGACCATCGACGTCGACCGCACCGTGCTGCAGAACATGGTGTCGTCGTCGCCGAACCTCACCGAGACCGAGGCGCGCAAGGTGCTGGGGTCGTTCCTGTTCACCGGCGACGACGCGCACAAGCCCGCTGGGGTGCTCTCGGGCGGTGAGAAGACGCGGCTCGCGCTGGCGATGATCGTCGTCTCCGGCGCCAACGTGCTGCTGCTCGACGAGCCGACGAACAACCTCGACCCGGCCAGCCGCGAGGAGATCCTCGACGCGCTCGCGCACTACGAGGGTGCCGTCGTGCTCGTCAGCCACGACGAGGGCGCGGTGGAGGCCCTCAACCCCGAGCGGGTGCTGATCCTCCCGGACGGGGTCGAGGACCACTGGAACAGGGACTATCTGGACCTGATCTCCCTGGCCTAGTCCCAGAAGGGCACGAGGTCGTCGGCGCGGGCGCGGCCGACCTCGTAGCCGGCGCGTGCCGCGGCGGGGCGCAGAGTGACGTCCGTCGCGTTCTCGCCGAACAGCTCCTCCGACTCGGGGAAGATGGTCTCCACCGCGCTGCCTCCTGCTCGCAGGGCGTCGACCTGGTCCGCCAGGCGGATCCCCCACGCGTCGGGCGCGAGCGAGCGACCGCCGAAGGGCGCGAGCACGAGGACCCGTGCGTACCCGGCGGCGAGGTCGGCGTTCTCGGCGTTCGAGCGGAAGCCGCCGTCGAGGAACAGGCCGTCGCCAATCCGGTAGGGGAGGCCGCTGGAGGTGCTGGCGGCGACCGCGTCGACCAGTCCGACCCCGCTGCCGCGATCGAAGACGACGCCTTCGCCCGTGTGCGCATCGAGGGCGGTGATGGCGACGGCGCGCTCGGGCCAGGTCGCGTGCGGCAGGCGCTGGCCCACGATGGCGCGCCAGCGCTCCGTCCAGGCGCCGTGGTCGGCCGGGTCCTGCGCGAGCGCGGCCGCGCTCAGCCTGCGCCGGTAGTCCGCCGCGTCCTCCGACACGGCGATGAGGTCGGTGAGGCGCTGGAGGCCGGAGACGGCCGGGCGGGCGGGCGCGCCTCCACTCGGCGCCGATCGCGGCGGAATCGGTGCGAGCGCGGCGGCATACAGCTCGGCCGGACTCGCCGTCCCGAGCTGGGCCGCGGCCGTCGATCCGGCCGAGGTGCCGATCGTGAGGTCCGGAGAGGTGACGTCGATGCCGGCCTCGAACAGGCCCGCGATCACGCCGATCAGCCAGGCGTTGCCGGTCGCGCCGCCGCCGCCGAGGACGAGCGCGCGCTCATGGGCGGGTGTCGAAGAAGAGGAGATGTTCATGGGAGTCGCCTTTCGCGATGTCGCTGGATGGCGCTCCCGGCGGCGAAGGTGTCAGCCGCGCGATCGTGGGCTGGAGGGGAGCGCCCACTGTGCTGCTGCGTACATGGGTCTCACCTCCTGAGGTCGGAACACGATCGGGACGACGATAGCACCCCGGAGCGCCGACCGCTCAGCGGGCGGCGTCGAGCAGCTCGTCCTCGACATCGGCGTCCGTCCGCTTGCGCGCGCGGCGCCGCTCCCGTTCGGCGGCGCGCTCGCGCTCGGCCGGGTCGTCGGAGTTGCGGCGCCGGTACTCGGTGCGCAGGGCGTAGCCGAGACCGAAGAAGCCGATCAGGGCGAAGATGATCCACTGGATCATGTACGACCAGTGCAGGCCCTCGTCCTTGGTCGGCGGCGCGGTCACGGTCGGGGTCGGCGCGTCGGCCGGCGACGGCTTCTGCGAGTCGAGCAGGCCGTAGGCGCCGGTGTAGACGTCGGCGTCGTCGAGCTTCTGCTTCACGACCGAGAGCTGGATGGTGCCCACCTGATCGCCCGTCGCGGTACGGCCCTGGATGGCCGGCTCGCTGGCCTTCAACCGTGCCACGACGGTCACGGTTCCGGCGGGCGCGGCCGGGACGGAGTCCGGTGCGTCGGTGTCGTTGCCGGTCGGCACCCAGCCGCGGTCGACGATGAACAGCGCGCCGTCCGCCGTGCGCAGCGGCGTCAGCACCTCGAAGCCGGGGCTGCCGTTGAAGGGCCGGTTGCGCACGAGCAGCTCCTTGTCGCGCTCGTACGTGCCGGTCACGGTGACCCGCCGCCACTCCTGCTTCGGGGAGTAGGAGGCGAGCGTCGGCAGCTCCTGCGCGAGCGGCACCGGGGTGGAGTCGAAGTTGGCCGAGATCAGGTGGTTGGCGGCCGCCGCCTCCTTGCTCCGGGCGAGCTGCCAGTTCGAGAGGAAGCCGCACGCGATCGCGAACGCGATGGCGAACGCCAGGTAGCCGAGCCAGCGGCGCGAGAACGCGAACCGCCAGCCCTCGCGGGCGCTCACGCGGTGGTCCTGTCGTCGAGCGCGCCGTCGTCGAGCGCGCCGCCGTCGAGCGCCACCACCGCGAGCGGGAAGTCGCGCGCCGCCAGGAACTCCCGCAGGAAGTCCACGTGCTCGCCGCACGCGAGCCACACCTTCACCCGGTCGGCCGTGTGGATGCGCGGGTTGCGCCACTCGATCCGCCACGCCGCCTGCTCGCGGCAGCCGGCGCGCGAGCAGGTGAGGGGCTCCGGTTCGCCGCCGAGTCCGATCACCGTTCCTCCTGCCGGTCGTCACCCGCACCGGGACGGGGAGGCGGGGGGTTCATCGGCAGGATACTGCCCGGTCGCTGGACGTCGTCTCGACGCGGCTCCGCACCGACGTTCGCGATGACCACGGCGAAGTACGGCAGGAAGATCGCACCGATGAGCGGCACGGCCGCCCACCACCCCGGCACGATCACCGCGACGATGAGGCAGACCACACGGATGCCCATGGCGACCGAGTACTTGATGACTCGGCGTCGGCGCTCCTCGTCCGGGGACATGGGGAGGCTCGTGAGAGACGGGCGTGTGGTCTTCATATGCGTTGACTCAAGAGTACGTCCATAGACTGGAACCCGTTTCGATTCGGAAGGAATACCCATGACCACACCCCGCACCGTGCTCGTCACCGGCGGCAACCGCGGCATCGGCTACGCGATCGCGCAGGAGTTCGTCGCGCAGGGGCACCGCGTCGCGGTCACGGCCCGCTCCGGCGAGGGGCCGGAGGGCTCCCTGACCGTGCGCGCCGACGTGACGGACGCCGCGAGCGTGGACGCCGCCTTCACCGAGGTGGAGGAGAAGCTCGGCCCGGTGGAGGTCGTGGTCGCCAACGCGGGCATCACCCGCGACACGCTGCTCATGCGCATGTCCGACGACGACTTCGACGCGGTGGTCGACACCAACCTCGGCGGCTCCTTCCGGGTGATCAAGCGCGCCTCCAAGGGCATGCTGAAGGCGCGGTTCGGCCGCATCGTGCTCATCTCGAGCGTGGTGGGCCTCTACGGCTCGGCCGGCCAGGTGAACTACGCGGCCAGCAAGGCGGGCCTGGTCGGCATGGCACGCTCGATCACGCGCGAGCTGGGCGGCCGCGGGATCACCGCGAATGTCGTCGCGCCCGGCTTCATCGAGACCGACATGACCGCGGAGCTGCCGGAGGCGCAGCAGGCGGAGTACAAGCGCAACATCCCCGCGGGCCGGTTCGCGTCTCCGACCGAGGTCGCGCGGGTCGTCACGTGGATCGCGGGCGACGACGCCGCCTACATCTCCGGTGCGGTCATCCCGGTCGACGGCGGTCTCGGGATGGGGCACTGACCGACCGCTGAGCGGCAGCAGGCCGGACTCAGCCGCGCAGGCCGAGCAGCGGGAGCACCTGCGCGAGGTCCTGACGGTCGATGACGAGGTCGGCCTCCTGTCGCACCTTCGGCTTGGCGTTGAAGGCGATGGCGAGGCCGGCCTCCGCCATCATCCGCAGGTCGTTGGCGCCGTCGCCGATCGCGATCGTCTGCGACAGGTGCACGCCGGCGTCAGCCGCCCAGAAGAGCAGCGCCTGCGCCTTCGCGGCGGCGTCGACCACCGGACCCTCCACCTCGCCGGTGAGCACGCCGTCGCGCACCTCCAGCCGGTTGGCCCGCCAGTGGTCGAGGCCGAGCCGCTCGCCGAGCGGGTCGAGGATCTCGTGGAAGCCTCCGGAGACCACGCCGATGCGGCCGCCGGCCGCCTGCACGCCGGCCACCAGCTCGGGCACGCCGTCGGTCACGCGGATGCGCTCGCCCACGCGGGCGAACACCTCCACCGGCAGCCCTTCGAGCGTGCGGACGCGCTCGCGCAGGCTCTGCTCGAAGTCGAGCTCGCCGCGCATCGCGCGCTCGGTGATCGCGGCGACCTCGGTGCGCGAGCCCGCCTCCTCGGCGAGCAGCTCGATCACCTCGTCGTGGATCAGGGTGGAGTCGGCGTCGAGGACGACGAGCCAGCGTGCGGGTCTGTGATGCGCGTTCGTCATGGAACGACGTGGACGCCCTTGCCGACCACGGTGATGCCCGAGTCGGTCACGGTGAAGCCGCGCGCCCGGTCGCGGGCCGGGTCGACGCCGATGCGGGCGCCCTCGGCGACCACGACCTCCTTGTCGAGGATGGCCCGGCCGACGAACGCGTTCGGCCCGATCACCGCGCGGTCGAAGACGACCGAGTCGATGACCTTGGCGCCCGAGTCGACCTTCGCCCAGGGGCCCAGCACGCTGCGCTCGAGGTGCGCGCCCGAGATCACCGAGCCGAGCGACACGATCGAGTCGATCGTGGTGCCGAGGGCGCCGCGGCCGTCGCGGACGATCTTCGCGGGCGGCGAGTTGACCACCTGCGAGAAGATCGGCCACTGGTCGTTGTAGAGGTTGAAGATCGGCAGGGTGGAGATGAGGTCCTGGTGGGCCTCGAAGAACGAGTCGATCGTCCCCACGTCGCGCCAGTAGTAGCGGTCGCGGTCGGTCGAGCCCGGCACGTCGTTGTTGTTGAAGTCGTACACGGCGGCCTCGTCGCGCGAGACGAAGTCCGGGATGATGTCGCCGCCCATGTCGTGGTTGGAGTCGGGCCGGTCGCCGTCGCGGATCACCGCGTCGATCAGCGCGTCGGCGTCGAAGACGTAGTTGCCCATGGAGGCCAGCACCTCCTCCGGCGAGTCGGGCAGGCCCACCGGGTCGCTCGGCTTCTCGCGGAAGGCGGCGATGCGGTCCGGCCGGGCCGCGTCGACCTCGATGACGCCGAACTGGTCGGCGAGCGAGATCGGCTGGCGGATCGCCGCGACGGTGGCCGGCGCCCCCGAGGCGATGTGCGCCTCGATCATCTGGCCGAAGTCCATCCGGTAGACGTGGTCGGCGCCGACCACGACGACGATGTCGGGCTTCTCGTCGCGGAGCAGGTTGAGGCTCTGCAGGATCGCGTCGGCCGACCCGCTGAACCAGCGCTTGCCGAGGCGCTGCTGCGCGGGCACCGAGGCGATGTACGAGTTCGTGATGCCGTCGAGCCGCCAGGTCTGCGACACGTGCCGGTCGAGGCTGTGCGACTTGTACTGCGTGAGCACGACGATCTGGCGCAGCTGGGAGTTGATCAGGTTGGACAGCGCGAAGTCGATGAGGCGGTACTGGCCGCCGAAGGGGACCGCCGGCTTCGCCCGGTCGGCTGTCAACGGCATCAGCCGCTTGCCCTCCCCGCCCGCTAGTACGATGCCGAAGATCTTCCTGCCTGCTGCCATGAGCACCACAGTAGAGGCAAGTGGGGGGCTGTACTAGCGTTCTCGACATGCGCGTCGATCTTCTGACCAGGGAGTACCCGCCGGACATCTACGGCGGAGCCGGGGTCCACGTCACCGAACTCGTCCGTGCCCTGCGGGCCGACACCGAGGTGCTCGTGCGCTGCTTCGGCGAGCCGCGGGAGGAGGCCGACACGTTCGCGTACCGCATACCGGCGGAACTCGCCGGCGCGAACGGCGCGATCACGACGCTCGGCGTCGACCTGCAGATGGCGCAGGACTGCGGGGGAGCGGACGTCGTCCACTCGCACACCTGGTATGCGAATCAGGGTGGCCACCTGGCCAAGCTGCTGCACGGCGTGCCGCACGTCGTCACCGCGCACAGCCTGGAGCCGCTGCGGCCGTGGAAGGCGGAGCAGCTCGGCGGCGGCTACCGCGTCTCCAGCTGGGCGGAGAAGACCGCCTTCGAGGCCGCCGACACCGTCATCGCGGTGAGCGACGGCATGCGCCGCGACATCCTCAAGGCCTACCCGGCCCTGGATCCCACGAAGGTCGTCACCGTCTACAACGGCATCGACCTGCAGCGCTGGCGGCCCAACCCCGACGAGGAGCTCGCCCGCTCGCTCGGGGTCGACCCGACGCGTCCCGCGGTCGTGTTCGTCGGGCGCATCACGCGGCAGAAGGGGCTGCCGTACCTGCTGCGCGCCGCGCGCCTCCTGCCGCCGGAGGTCCAGCTGATCCTCTGCGCCGGCGCTCCGGACACGCCCGAGATCCTCGCCGAGGTGACCGCGCTGGTGGAGGAGCTGCAGGCCGAGCGCCAGGGCGTCGTCTGGATCGAGCGGCTCCTGCCGAACGACGAGCTGCGGGCCGTGCTCACGGCCTCCACCGTCTTCGTCTGCCCGTCGATCTACGAGCCGCTCGGGATCGTGAACCTGGAGGCCATGGCGTGCGGGCTGCCGGTCGTCGGCACCGCGACAGGCGGCATCCCCGAGGTGATCGTCGACGGCGTCACCGGCCGGCTCGTCCCCATCCAGCAGCTCCAGGACGGCACGGGCACGCCGACCGACCCGGAGGCGTTCGTGCACGATCTCGCCGCGGCCCTGACCGAGGTGGCGAGCGATCCTGCCCGCGCCGCCCAGATGGGAGCCGCGGGGCGCGAGCGCGCCGAGACGTCCTTCAGCTGGACCGCGATCGCCGAGCAGACCAGGGACATCTACCGGTCCCTGGTGTGAGGGGGTCCGTCGGCGTCACCCCGGCCCCGCCGCATGGGTAGGCTAGAGGCCATGGCCAGCAGCGTTCTCCGACTTCGTGACGTGTCCGTGACTCGGGACGGCAACCCCGTCCTCCAGGGAGCCGACTGGGCGGTGGAGCCGGACGAGCGCTGGGTGATCCTGGGGCCGAACGGCGCGGGCAAGACGACGCTGCTGCAGGTGGCCGCCGCGGCCCTCCACCCGAGCTCGGGGGAGGCGACCGTGCTGGGCGAGACCGTCGGCAAGAGCGACCTGGCCGAACTGCGACCGCTGCTCGGCTTCGCCTCCAGCGCGCTGGCCCGCCGCATCCCGCGTACCGAGCGCGTCGTCGACGTCGTGATGACCGCCGCGTACGCGGTCACCGGCCGCTGGAACGAGCTCTACGAGGACATCGACGAGCGTCGCGCCCGCCGCGTGCTCGCCGAGTGGCACCTCGAGCACCTGGCCGAGCGCACCTTCGGCAGCCTCAGCGACGGCGAGCAGAAGCGCGTGCAGATCGCCCGCTCGGTGATGACCGACCCGGAGATGCTGCTGCTCGACGAGCCGGCCGCCAGCCTCGATCTCGGCGGCCGCGAGGAGCTGCTGCAGCTGCTCGGCGGTTACGCCAGCGACCCCAAGTCGCCCGCCATCGTCATGGTGACCCACCACGTGGAGGAGATCCCGCTCGGCTTCAACCGCGCGCTGCTGCTCAAGGAGGGCCGCATCACCGCGCAGGGCCCGCTGCAGGAGGTCATCACCAGCGAGAGCCTCAGCGAGACCTTCGGCGTCGAGGTCGAGCTCACCGAGATCGACGGCCGCTACAGCGCCCGCGCGCGTCAGGCGATCGCCGACTGATCTGCTAGACTCGATAGCTGGTCCCCGAACCGTCGTGTCCGGCGCGACCGTGACGCTTCCCGTCCTCGCGTTCAGCGCGGACACGACCGACCGAACACTACGCAACAAGGAAGTCCTGATGAAGACTGACATCCACCCCGCCTACGCCCCGGTGGTTTTCCGCGACCTGGCCTCGGGTGCGACCTTCCTCACCCGTTCGACCGTCTCCAGCGAGAAGACGATCGAGTGGGAGGACGGCAACACGTACCCGGTGATCGACGTCGAGATCTCGTCGGAGTCGCACCCGTTCTACACCGGCAAGCAGCGCATCCTCGACTCGGCCGGCCGCGTCGAGAAGTTCAACTCGCGCTACAAGAACTTCGGCAAGTAAGGCTCCGGCCCCAACGCACGCCGAGAAGGCCCCCGCTTCGCACGAAGCGGGGGCCTTCTGCTGTCGGCGGTGGCCCGGGCCTAGGGGTTGTACTGGTACTGGGTCGCCGCGACGCCGAGGGCGATGAAGACGATGACCGTCACGATGATCCCGATGAGGACCTGCGCGAAGCCGATGATGATGCCGGCGATCGCGAGGCCGCGGCCCTGCTCGCCCGTGCGCTTGATCTGTGACAGCGCGATGAAGCTCAGCACGATGCCGACCACGCTGACGACGATCGACAGCACGAAGCCGATGATGGCCATCGTGTTGTAGTGCGGCTGGGCGGGGTACGGCTGCTGGGCGTAGCCGTACGGCGACGGCTGCTGGCCGTAACCGGGCTGGGCGGCCGGGTCCGGCGGCGGAGGGTTGTTCGTGTCGCTCATGGCGCGCACTCTAGCGAGCCTCCCGCGCTCGGCATCAGACCCGATTCCGGCGGGCACGGTTCAGCCGGGGTCAGCGGATCGGCCACGCCCCCGAGGTGGTGAACTCGGGATCGCGCACCCGGCGCATGTACTCCTGGAAGTCGGCGGCCTGCTCGTTGCACCAGTCGACCTGGCGGCGGTGCAGTTCGGCGGCCTCCACGGCAAGCACGTCGGCGTGGATGCGGGCCAGCGCCTGGGCCACGCGGCCGGCGGCGATGGCGTCGGCGCCGGCGTCATGCGCCTCCAGGAGGCTGACGCCGTAATGCGTCGCTGTGACGGTGAGCGTGCGCTTGCCGCGGCGGTACTTGTCGACGGCGCGGTCGATGACGAGCGGGTCGATGATCGGGCCGGGGGAGACGAGGGGAGCGACGCCGTGCCGGTTCGCCTCCCGGTCGAGCAGGGTGAAGTCGTACGGCGCGTTGTAGGCGACCACCGGGATGCCGCGGTCGAACAGGCTGCGCAGCTGGGCCACGATCGCCGCCACGCCGCGCGCCGGGTCCATGCCGAGCTCGCGCGCCTGCGCCGTCGTGATGCCGTGCACGGCGGTCGCCTCTGCCGGGATCTCGACGCCCGGGTCGAGCAGCCAGTCGCGGCGGTGGACGACCTCGCCCTCCGCGTCGAGCAGCCCGACGTGCGCGGTGACGATCCTGGCCGACTCCACATCGATGCCCGTGGTCTCGAGATCGAAGACGCCGAGTTCCTGGTGCCAGCTCATGCCCTCAGGCTAGGCAGGCCCCTCCGACACGCGAGGGAGCGACGCGCCGGTTGTGGAGGAACGCGCCCTCCACAGCCGGCCATGCCCCGGCTCAGTCGCGCCGCGGCTCCAGGTGCAGCCAGTAGAAGTTCTGCGTGCCGAGGGTGAGCGTGAAGCGGCCGTCCTCGGCGACGGTCGGGAACTCCGCGCCGCCGAACAGGTCGTAGAGCGTGCGCCCGGCCAGCTCGGGCGCCTCCAGGGTGACCGAGACGGGATTGTGCGCGAACGAGAAGACGCACAGCACGTCCTCCGGCTGGTCGCCGAAGTGCGTGCCGCTGCCCTCGTACGAGCGCACGAACGCGAGCACCGACTCGTGGTCGGTCGGCAGCACGCGGATGCTGCCGAGGCCGAACACCGGATGCGCCTTGCGCACGTGGATGACGTTGCGGATCCAGTGCAGCAGGGACCGCGACTGCGCGAGCTGCGCCTCCACGTTGACCTGGTTGTAGTGGTAGACGAGCGACTGCACGACCGGCAGGAACAGCTTGCCGGGGTCGGCGGTCGAGAAGCCGGCGTTGCGGTCGGGGGTCCACTGCATCGGGGTGCGGGAGGAGTCGCGGTCGGGCAGCCAGATGTTGTCGCCCATCCCGATCTCGTCGCCGTAGTAGAGGAACGGGCTGCCCGGGAGGGAGAACAGGAGGGCGTGGGCCAGCTCCAGCTCGGCGCGCGAGTTGTCGAGCAGCGGCGCCAGGCGGCGGCGGATGCCGATGTTGGCGCGCATGCGCGGGTCGTAGGCGTACCAGCCGTACATCGCCTGCCGGTACTCCTCGCTCACCATCTCGAGCGTCAGCTCGTCGTGATTGCGCAGGAACACGCCCCACGCGGCTCCGGCCGGCACGTCGGTCGTCTCCGACAGCACCCGCACCAGTTCGCTCGCCTGCTGCGAGCGCAGCGCGTAGAAGATGCGCGGCATGACCGGGAAGTCGAACGCCATGTGGCACTCCGGCTCCTCCTCGGTGCCGAAGAAGGCCGCGACCTCGCGGGGCCACTGGTTGGCCTCGGCGATCATGACGCGGCCGGGGTAGTCGCGGTCGACCCACTCCCGCAGCCGCTTGATGAACTCGTGGGTCTTGGGCTCGCCCTCGCCGTTGCCCTCGTCGGACTCGTACAGGTAGGGGATGGCGTCGAGCCGGAAGCCGTCGACGCCCATGTCGAGCCAGAACTTCACGACGTCGAACATGGCCTCGTGCACGGCCGGGTTCTCGAAGTTGAGGTCGGGCTGGTGCGAGAAGAAGCGGTGGAAGTAGAACTGGCGCCTGGCCTCGTCGAAGGCCCAGTTCGAGTCCTCGGTGTCGACGAAGATGATGCGGATGTCCGGCCACTTGTCGTCGGTGTCGTTCCAGACGTAGAAGTCGCCGTACGGACCCTCCGGGTCGGAGCGCGACTGCTGGAACCACTCGTGCTGGTCGGAGGTGTGGTTCATCGGCAGATCGATGATGATGCGCATGTTGCGCTCGTGCGCCTTCGTCACGAGCTCCCGGAACTCGTCGATGGTGCCGAACTCGGGCAGGATCGCGGTGAAGTCGGAGACGTCGTACCCGCCGTCGCGCAGCGGCGACTGGAAGAACGGCGGCAGCCAGAGCGCGTCGATGCCGAGCCACTGCAGGTAATCGAGCTTGGAGATCAGGCCCGCGATGTCGCCGGAGCCGTCGCCGTTGCTGTCGACGAACGACCGAACCATCACCTCGTAGAAGACGGAGCGGCGGTACCACTGAGGGTCGAGGGTGAGTCCTGGCAGCGTGATGGGCGCGGTGAAACTCACTGTTCTCCTTAGACTTGAGGCGATGAGCGCACCCTCACCTTACGCCGACGCCCTGCAGCGCGTGCCCGTCCGCACGGGCGAGCTGCCCCTCCTCGGCGGCACCACCCGGTACTGGGACTACGGAGACCAGGAGGCCGCGACGACCATCGTGGTCGTGCACGGCTTCCGCGGCGACCACCACGGTCTGGAGCCGGTGGTGGCGCAGCTGGGCGGCGTGCGCCTGATCTCGCCCGACCTGCCCGGTTTCGGGGAGTCGACGCCGCTGACGGAGGCCGCCCACGACATCGACGGCTACGGAGCCTGGCTGCGCGCCTTCGTCGAGGCGCTGGCCCCCGAGGGCCGGCTGGTGCTGCTGGGCCACTCGTTCGGTTCGATCGTGGTCTCGGGCGCGCTCGCGTCCCGCTCCGGCGACGACCTGCTCCGGCCCGACGCCGTCGTGCTGGTGAACCCCATCGGGCAGCCGGCGCTGGAAGGCCCGCGCGGCATCCTGACCCGGCTCGCGATCTTCTACTACTGGCTCGCCGCGGTGCTGCCGGAGCGGCTCGGCTTCGGGCTGCTGCGCAACCGCGTGATCGTGCGCGTCATGAGCATCGCGATGGCGAAGACGAAGGACCCGGCGCTGCGTCGCTTCATCCACGACCAGCACGACCGGTACTTCTCGGCGTTCAGCGACCGGCGGGTGGTGCTGGAGGCGTTCCGCGCCTCGGTGTCGCACGACGTGAGCGAGTACGCGGCGCGCATCCCCGAGCCGACCCTCCTGGTCGCCGCGGTGAACGACGACATCACGCCGATCGCCGCCGAGCGGAGGCTGCGCACGTTGTTCCCGCAGGCGCGGCTGGTCGAGCTGCCGGGGGTCGGGCACCTGATCCACTACGAGAAGCCGGTGGAGGCCGCGCGCGCGATCGAGGCGTTCCTCGCGGCGGAAGGGCTCGCGTCGTGAAGATCCTGTTCGACTGCCGCTACACGCGCATCGGCCGGCACGACGGCATCAGCCGCTTCACCGCGGGCGTCGTCACCGAGCTCGCGAAGCGGCATCCCGTGACGATGCTGATCAGCGACCACCGCCAGCTGGAGCTGCTGCCCGACCTCCCGTGGGAGCTGATCCCGTCGCCGACCGCCGTCGGCGAGCCGTGGGTGGCCCGGCACGTCAACCGCCTGGAGCCCGACGTCGTCTTCACGCCGATGCAGACCATGGGCGGTTTCGGGAGGCGGTACCGGCTGGTGCTGACCGTCCACGACCTGATCTACTACAGCCACCCCACGCCGCCGCGCGACCTGCCCGCCTTCGTGCGCGGCCTGTGGCGGCTCTACCACCTCGCCTGGTGGCCGCAGCGGCTGCTCCTCAACCGCGCCGACGCGGTCGTGACGGTGTCGCAGACGACCAAGAAGCTGATCGCCGACCACCGGCTGACCCGCAAGCCCGTCTACGTCGTGCCGAACGCGGCCGACATGCCCGAGATCGCCGAGGAGCGCGCCTCCCGGACCGCTCCCGAGACGAAGTCGCTCGTCTACATGGGCTCGTTCATGCCGTACAAGAACGTCGACACGCTCGTGCGCGCGGCGGCGCTGCTGCCGGAGTACGAGCTCCATCTCATGAGCAGGGTCTCCGACAGCGAGCGGGAGCGGCTGGAGCGCCTCGCTCCGCGCGCGCGGCTGGTGTTCCACGGCGGCGCGAGCGACGAGGAGTACGCGGAGACGCTGGCAGCGGCGACCGCACTGGTCACCGCGTCGCGCGACGAGGGCTTCGGCATCCCGCTGCTGGAGGCCATGACGCTCGGCACGCCGGCGGTCGTCAGCGACATCCCGATCTTCCGCGAGATCGGCGGCGACGCGGCCCTGTACTTCGACGCCGAGTCGCCGGACGACGTGGCAGCGCGGGTGCGCCACCTCGAGGAGCCGGGGGTGTGGGCGGCACGCTCGGCGGCCTCCCGCGAGCAGGCGGCCCGCTACTCGTGGGCGGCCTCGGCGGAGCACCTGCTCACCGTGCTCACGGCGACGGTCGGGCGCGCGGAGGCGCATCGGCGCAAGCGGCGCTAGCGCGTCCGGTCGGCCGCTACATCACCGACGCGGTCAGCAGGTCCCGGTCCTCCGGGCCCAGGTTGAACCGGTCGAGCGTCAGCTCTCCGTCGTCGTACACGAACCGGTGCACGGAGCCGTTCGGGATGACCTCGCCGGGCCCCGGGAGCGCGTGCGCCGTCACATGGCGCACGAGCGAGCCGATCACGCCGCCGTGGCTGACGACGATGACGTGGTCGCCGTCGTGGCGCTCGCCGAGCTCCAGCAGCGCGGGCAGGGCGCGCTCGACGACCTGGTCGCGCGACTCGCGACCGGGCACGGGCGTCCCCTCCGGCCAACGCGCGAGGATCTCGGCGCCGGTCAGGCCCTCGGCGTCGCCGTAGCGTCGCTCGGCCACCGCCTGCAGCGGCCGCGGCTCCCCGAGACCGATGTGGCCCGCGATGATGCGCGCGGTGTCGAGCGCGCGGCTCAGCGGGCTGGCGTAGATCGCGCCGAAGGAGCCGCCGGCGAGCGCGCGGCCCGTCGCCTCCGCCTGCGCGCGGCCCGTCCCGTTGAGCGGGATGTCGCTGGAGCCCTGGATGCGCTTGGCGAGGTTCCAGTCGGTCTGGCCGTGGCGGACGAGGGAGATGAGGGTCACGCGCATCCTTCCGTCGCAGGACGCGCGGCGCGCCGGCCCCGGTCGGCCCGGCCCCGGTCGGCCGGGGGAGCGGCTAGGCGAGCCGGCGGGAGAGCTCGACGAGCGTCTCCGTCGTCCCACCGTTCAGCTTAACGGTCGCGCGGCCGTCGCCCTTCGTCTCGCCGCGGTTGACGATGACGATGGGGAGCTTGCGGCGCCGGGCCTCCTCGAGCAGCCGGATGCCGGAGTTGACCACGAGCGACGAGCCCGCGATCATCAGGGCGTCGGCCGAGCGGACCAGCGCGCTCGCCTCCCGGTACTTCTCCGGCGGGATGAACTCGCCGAAGAACACCACGTCGGGCTTGAGGTGGCCGCCGCACACCGTGCAGTCGGGGACGATGAAGGCGTCGACGTCGTGCACGATCGCGTCGCCGTCGGGCGCGATCTCGACCGCGCCCTCGGTGTCGAGCCAAGGGTTGGCCGCGTCGATGCGGGCGGTGATCGCCTCGCGCGCGAAGATCTGGCCGCAGACCAGGCACAGCACCCGGTCCATCGCGCCGTGCAGGTCGACCACGCGGCGCGAGCCGGCCTGCTTGTGCAGCCCGTCGACGTTCTGCGTGATGACGCCGTTGGTGGCGCCCGCCGCCTCCAGCGCCGCCAGTGCGCGGTGCCCGTCGTTCGGCCGGGCGGCGGCGAACCGCCGGTAGCCGAGGTGGCTGCCCGCCCAGTAGCGCTTGCGGTAGCCGTCGTCGCTCAGGAACTGCTGGAACGTCATCGGCGTGCGCTTCGGCGCGCCTTCGCCCCGGTAGTCGGGGATGCCGGAGTCGGTGGAGACGCCGGCGCCGGTCAGCACCGCGAAGGTGCGGCCGGCCAGCAGGTCGGCGGCCCGGTCGAGGTCGCGGGCCAGCTCGGGCGGGAGCGACGTCGTCAGCGTGTTCACGTATGACCTCCGGATGGCAGTTCCTGCAGTCTAAACGCCCCAGTTTTCGGAATTGTTTCCGGCGCCTGGCAGTCTGGAGCGATGCAGCTGCACCGCATCGACGATCTCTCCGCCGACGGCCTCGCCGACTACTCCCGTCTCACCGACGTCGCTTTGCGCCGCGTCACCGAGCCGGAGGGCGGTCTGTACATCGCCGAGTCGACCAAGGTCATCACGCGCGCGCTGGCAGCGGGCCACCGCCCCCGCTCGGTCCTGCTGCAGGAGCAGTGGCTGCCGGACGTGGAGCCGCTGCTCGCGCCGTACCCCGACGTCCCGGTCTTCGTGGGCGACGCGGAGGTGCTGGAGCGGCTCACCGGCTACCACCTCCACCGCGGCGCCCTCGCGGCGATGCACCGGCCGCCGCTGCCCGACCCGCGCGAGCTGCTGCGCGACGCCCGGCGCGTCGTGGTGCTGGAGGATATCGTCGACCACACCAACGTCGGCGCCATCTTCCGCAGCGTCGCCGGGCTCGGCGCCGACGCGGTGCTCGTCACCCCGCGCTGCGCCGACCCGCTGTACCGCCGCAGCGTGCGGGTCAGCATGGGCACGGTGCTGCAGGTGCCCTGGACCCGGCTGCCGGAGTGGACGGAGGCCGCGCCGCTCCTCCACGAGGCCGGCTTCGACATCGCTGCGCTCGCCCTCGCCGACGACGCCGTGAGCCTCGACGCCTACGCGGCGGCGCCGCCCGAGCGCGTCGCGATGGTGCTCGGCTCGGAGGGCGACGGCCTCAGCCGGCACGCGCTCGCGGCGGCCGACACCGTGGTGACCATCCCGATGCTGCACGGCGTCGACTCGCTCAACGTGGCGTCGGCGAGCGCCGTGGCGCTGTGGGCGCTGCGGGTGTGAGCCGGACGGGTCGCGCCGCCCCTGGCGCGTTCTCAGGGGGCGCATACCGACCCCCGATTAGAATTCCTGCGTGCCACAACTGCCTCCCGTCACCGATCCGCGCCGTCCGACCGTGACGCAGGCGGAGCGGGAGACAGGACCCCGGGGCGCGTCCTCCGCGCGCAGCAGGGCCGTCTACCGGCGGCGCCGGATCGTGGTGTTCGGCTCGGCCGGGGTCGTGCTCGCGCTGCTGCTGTACGTGTTCGGCGCCATGGTGGCGCCGCTGCCCGCGACGGCCGCCGCACTGGACTCCAACGCGACCGCCGGGACGATCACCCAGCCCGCCGCGCAGCTCGCGTGGCCCGGTTACGGCTCGGCCGCGATCAGTGCGCCGGACTACGAGGGGGCGACGCAGTACCACGGCAGCGACCAGAGCGTCCCGATCGCGAGCATCACGAAGACGATCACGGCGCTCGTCGTGCTCGACAAGAAGCCGCTGACCGGCGGCGAGCAGGGCCCCAGCATCTCCTTCACGCAGGAGGACGTCGACATCTGGAACCAGGTCGTCGGCGCGGGCGGCTCGTGGGCGCCGGTCGAGGCCGGCACCTCGATGACCGAGAAGGAGGCGCTCACCGCGATGCTCCTCCCGTCGGCCAACAACTACGCGATCTCGCTCGTGAACTGGGCGTTCGGCTCGACCTCCTCCTACGTGAAGGCCGCCAACGCCTGGCTCTCCGAGAAGGGCTTCAGCGGCACCAGGATCACCACCCCCGACGGCCTCGACCCCGGCAACGTGAGCACCACGAAGGACCTGATCGGCCTCGGCAAGCTCGTGCTCGCCTCCCCGGCGCTGTCGTCGATCGTGTCGCAGAAGACCGCGACGCTCCCGGGCGCCGGCGCGCAGGACAACACGAACGTGCTCCTCGGCGTCGAGGGCATCGACGGGATCAAGACCGGCAACACCGACGAGGCCGGCAACTGCCTGCTCTTCTCGGCGGAGGTCGGGGTCGGCACGGCGAAGGTGCGGGTGCTGGGCGTCGTGCTCGGCGCGCCGACCCACGACGACCTGTGGGCGGGCGTGCAGTCGCTGCTCACCAGCGTGAAGGCCGGCTTCCACGAGGTGACGGTCGCGGCGAAGGGGCAGAAGTTCGGCTCCTACTCGACGCCGTGGGGCGCCTCCTCCGACTTGGTCGCGACGAAGGCGGCCACCTTCGTCGTCTGGTCGGACACGCCGGTGTCGGTGAAGGTCGAGACGGCGCAGGTGCAGGCGGGATTCGCCGGCGACGAGGTCGGTTCGGTGTCGTTCACCCTCGACGGGAAGACGCAGACCGCCCCGCTCGCGCTCGCGAAGGACGTGCCGGACCCCGGCCTCGGCTGGAGGCTCGCGCACCCGGGCGGGCTGGGCGCCTGAGCGACCCCGTCGCGCCCGCCGGCCGCGTCAGTCCCCGCTGATCAGGAACGGCCCCGCCTGCGGCCGCTTCGCCGTGATGTGGTCGCCGGAGGACTGGTGCCGGATGCGCCGCAGCACCCACGGCACGAGGTACTCCCGCGCCCACGAGAGGTCCTCGGAGCGGGCCTGCCGCCACGTGCGCGGCGGCAGCGGCTCCGGCTGCTGGGGCTGCAGGTCATTCTCGACGTTGAGCGCCGCGAGCACCATCCTCGCGACCGTGTGGTGGCCGAGCGGGGCGAGGTGGAGGCGGTCGGGCGCCCACATCCGCTGGTCCTGGATGTCGGTCAGCGCCCACTGGTCCGCGACGATGCAGTCGTAGCGGGCGGCGATGGCGCGCACATTCTCGTTGTAGATCGCGACCTTGCCGCGGATGCCGCGGAAGACGGGCGAGAATCCGACGTCCACGCCGGTGAAGACGACGATCGTCGCGCCGTCGACGCTGAGCCGCCGCACGGCCTCGTCGAACAGCGCCGCGATCTGGTCGGGGTCGGTGCCGGGGCGGATGACGTCGTTGCCTCCCGCCGAGATCGTGATGAGGTCCGGGCGGAGGGCGACGGCCGGCTCCACCTGCTCGTCGAGGATCTGCTTGATGAGCTTGCCGCGCACGGCGAGGTTCGCGTACGCGAAGTCCTCCGTCTGCTGCGAGAGCACCTCGGCGACGCGGTCCGCCCAGCCGCGGTGGCCGCCCGGGCTCGCCGGCTCCGGATCGCCGATGCCCTCCGTGAACGAGTCGCCGAGGGCGACGTAGCGGGACCACGGATGCTGCGCTTCGACCATGCCTCCATTCTGCCTCGCGGCGGCGGCGCCCGGCGGGGGTGTCGGTGGGGGCACGGTAAACTCGGGTCAAGTGGAGACGACAGCACTGCCAGAGCCCGATGCGGGCCCGGCACCCGACGAAGGCACCGGTCCGGGCGCGCACGCCGGCAGCTTCGCCGCAGAGCACCTGTCCCCGTCGTTCCCCGAGCGCGCCGCATGGGGCACCGCGGGCAAGCTGCGCGCCTGGCAGGCGGAGGCGCTCGACGAGTACTTCCGCACCGAGCCGAAGGACTTCCTCGCGGCGGCGACGCCCGGCGCCGGCAAGACGACCTTCGCGCTCCGGCTCGCGACCGAGCTGATCAACCGCCGCGTCGTCGAGCGGGTGACCGTCGTGGCGCCGACCGAGCACCTGAAGCGGCAGTGGGCGGAGGCGGCGTCGCGTGTCGGCCTCCACATCGACCCCGAGTTCAAGAACGCCGACGGCCGCTACGCCCGCCACTACAAGGGCGTCGCCGTCACCTACGCGCAGGTCGCGATGCGGCCGAGCCTGCACAAGGACATCACCGAGGGTGCGAAGACGCTGGTCATCCTCGACGAGGTGCATCACGGCGGCGATGCGCTCAGCTGGGGCGACGGCATCCGGGAGGCGTTCGAACGCGCGGAGCGGCGGCTGTCGCTGACCGGTACGCCGTTCCGCTCCGACACCGCGCCGATCCCGTTCGTCACGTACCTGCCGGACAAGCAGGGCATCCGCACCTCCCTCACCGACTACAACTACGGCTACGGCCGCGCCCTCGAGGACGGCGTCGTCCGTCCCGTCATCTTCATGGTCTACGCCGGCCAGATGCGCTGGCGCACCAAGACCGGCGACGAGATGGAGGCGCGGCTCGGCGAGGGCAACACCAAGGACATCACCGCGCAGGCGTGGCGCACGGCGCTCGACCCGCGGGGCGAATGGATCCCCGCGGTGCTGAGCGCGGCGGACCGCCGCCTCACCGAGGTGCGCAACGCGATCCCGGACGCCGGCGGCCTCGTCATCGCGACCGACCACTACGCCGCCCGCGCGTACGCCGACCTCCTGCAGCAGATCTCCGGCGAGCCGGTCACGGTCGTGCTCTCGGACGAGAAGGAGGCGAGCGACCGCATCGAGGAGTTCGCCAAGGGCACCTCGCGCTGGATGGTCGCCGTGCGCATGGTGTCGGAGGGCGTCGACGTGCCCCGGCTCGCGGTCGGGGTCTACGCGACCAGCGCCTCCACCCCGCTGTTCTTCGCGCAGGCGATCGGCCGCTTCGTGCGTGCCCGCCGGCGCGGCGAGACGGCGTCGGTGTTCCTGCCGAACGTGCCGAACCTGATGGCGCTCGCGAACGCCCTGGAGCTGGAGCGCGACCACGCGCTCGACCGGCCGACGGACGAGAACGCCGAGGGCGACCTGTGGAACCCCGAGGACGCCATGATGGCCGAGGCGAACCGCGAGGACCGCGCCTCCGAGTCCCTCACCGAGCTGTTCGCGTACGAGGCGCTCGGCTCCGAGGCGAACTTCGACCGCGTCGTGTACGACGGCAAGGAGTTCGGCACCTTCGCCGTGCCCGGCACCGACGAGGAGCTCGACTTCATCGGCCTCCCCGGCATTCTCGAACCGGAGCAGGTGCACGAGCTCCTCATGCAGCGCCAGCAGCGGCAGGCGCGGCGGCACTCGTCGCGCCCGGCGGCGGCCGAGGGGCACCCGCCTGCGCCGCTGCACCGCAACCTCAAGGAGCAGCGTCAGCTGCTCAACAGCCTGGTCGGGCTCTACTCGAAGAACTCGGGGGAGCCGCACGGACTGATCCACGCCGAGCTGCGCCGCGTCTGCGGCGGCCCCGCGGTCGCACAGGCGAGCGTGTCGCAGCTGCAGGCGCGCATCGAGTACCTCCGGAAGCGGCTGGGCCGGGGATGACGGCCGCGCCCTCCCGCCGCGACGCGGCGCTGGAGCGCACCTTCCGGATCACGGTGATCCTCAAGGGCCTCGACGGCGTGCTGGAGCTGGTGGGAGGCGTGCTGCTGTTGTTCGCGTCACCCCAGAGGGTGCACGCGGTGGTGCGCTGGGCGACGCAGCACGAGCTGGCCGAGGATCCGCACGACCGGTTCGCGAACCTCCTCGTCACGGCGAGCCAGCACCTCACCGGCTCGGCGACGCTGTTCGGCGCGCTGTACCTGCTGGCCCACGGCATCGTGAAGGTCGTGCTGGTGTGGGCGGTGCTGCGCGAGCGGCTCTGGGCCTACCCGTGGATGATCGGCTTCCTCGGGCTGTTCATCGTGTTCCAGTGCTACCGCATGGTTGTGCACTTCACCTGGACCATGCTCGCGCTCACGGTGTTCGACCTCCTCGTGGTCGCGCTGACGGTGCGGGAGTACCGGATCCGCCGCCGGGTTTCCTAGGCTGAGGGCATGGCCGACGAGAAGATGCCCGACAACAGCGTGGCCGGGGCGCATCCCGACGAGCCGCACCGGGAAGGGCTCGCGCAGCGGCTGAACTGGCTGCGCGCCGGCGTGCTCGGCGCGAACGACGGCATCGTGTCCGTCGCGGCGGTCGTCGTCGGCGTCGCGAGCGCGACGCCTGCGGTGCCGGCCATCCTCACGGCCGGCCTCGCGGCCCTGGTGGGCGGCGCGATCTCGATGGCGCTCGGCGAGTACGTGTCGGTCAGCAGCCAGCGCGACAGCGAGCACGCCCTCATCGCGAAGGAGCGCCGGGAGCTCGCCACGATGCCCGAGGAGGAGCTCGCCGAGCTGACCGGCCTCTACGAGGCCAAGGGCCTGCGCCCGGAGACGGCCCGCCAGGTCGCGCTCGAGCTCACCGAGCACGACGCCCTCGCCGCGCACCTGTCCGCGGAGCTCGGCATCGACCAGGACGACGTGGTGAGCCCCTGGCACGCGGCGATCGCGTCGGCGGTCGCCTTCACGATCGGCGGCATCCTCCCGCTGCTGACCATCCTGCTGCCGGAGGTCATCCGCATCCCGCTCACGTTCGTGATCGTGCTCGCTGCGCTCGCGGTGACGGGCTACGTGGCCGCATGGATCGGCGGCAGCGCCCGCGGCCGGTCCGTCCTGCGACTGGTGATCGGAGGAGCGCTGGCGCTGCTCGCGACGTTCGTCATCGGCGCGCTGCTGGGGACCACCGGGGTCGTCTGACCCGGGCGTCTGCCTGGGGCGATCAGTCGCCGGTCGCGAGCATCCCCAGATCGTCGCGCGAGCTGGCGCCCGCCTTCTTGCGGATGTTCCGCAGGTGCGTGTCGACCGTCCGCACGCTGATGTGGAGATGCGCGGCGATGTCCGCATTGCTGAGCCCCGCGCCGACGAGCCGGACGAGCTCCAGCTCCCTGCTGGTCAGCTCGAGTCGGGTGCGGCCGAGCTCGGTGGCGCCGGACGCGCCCGCCTCGAGCAGGGCGCTGATCTCGGCCGCCGCCGCCTCCGCCTCCTCGTTCCGCCCGTTGTCGCGGAGGATGCGCCGAGCGTGCGTCGCCAGCATGAGGGCCTCGTCCCTGGCGCCGTGGGCGCGGAGCCGGCGGACGCTGTCGAGCAGTCCGTCGGCGTCCTGACGTTCGAGCGCGGACCGGCCGTCGAGGTAGGCCAGGTAGCGCGCACCACCCAGCACCTCTCCCCGCTCGCGGAAGCGGGCGGCCAGGTCACGGTCGAACTCGGCGTTGAGCGACAGCATCGTGGCGAAGTCGGCCGCGAAGGTCAGGCCCCGCCCGTGCAGGTCGTCCGCCAGCACGCGCTGCATGGCCGCCGCCTTCGCGGGGGAGCCGCGATGGAGCTGGCGTGCGGCCTCCACGAACCCGGGGGCGTTGAACGGCAGCGCGTCGCTGCCGCCCCGGAGCGAGCGGGCATGGGCGGCGAACGATTCCGCCGCGGCATCCTTGCCGAGTTGCAGCGCGATGATCGACGTCAGGTTGAGCAGCGCCCTGTCGGTGTCGAACAGGAGACAGCCGGCGGACGCCCCGAGACTGATGGCGAGCTTCGCCGTCGCCAGCGCCTTGTCGAGCTGCCCCATCGCCGCGGCGGACAGTACGGCGACGTAGGCGTGGCCGGCCAGCGCGATCCGCTCGCCGCCTGCGACGGACGCGTCGACGTGCAGCGAGGCCCACGTCGACGCCTCGACGAACCGCCCTGCCGCGCAGAGCGCCAGCCCGCGCCCCACCTGGAGGTGGGCGATCAGCAGCTCGGAGCCGTCGGCGTCGTCGGCCGGCAGCAGCCGCAAGGCCTCCTCGGCGTCGCCGCCGCAGCTGAGGGCGAAGGCAAGAGCGAGTCGCGCGAGCTGTCCGTTCGCGCCGTCGCCGCGGCTCAGCTCGGTCAGCTCGTCGAGGGCCGCCGTGCTGATCCCGGTGCGCTCGATGCGCAGCGCGATGAGGAGGGCGGTCAGGGCGTCGCGGAACCGGAAGGAGCCGGCGCAGCCTCCGACGAGCGCGGCCTCGGCCTCGGCCGGCTCCGGCGACACCTGGACGGCCCAGCGGGAACGGAGATACCGGAAGGTCAGCTCGTCCCGCGGGGCGCACTCGTCGATCGGTGTTCCTGCGATGACGCGGTCCAGGAGGTGACGGTCGCCGCTCCTGCCCAGCCCGAGCGTGATCACCGGCAGCGCGGTGTGCACGGACGGGGCCGAGTTCCATCGCGTCAGTGCCCGCTGCAACCGCGCAGCGCCCGTCTCGGAGAACATGCGGGCGATGAAGGGGAGCTGGTCGTCGCCCGCAGGCTCCGGCGTCGCCGTGGCGCGGGGATCGATCGCGATCCGACCGGCTTCCGCGCCGTGCGCCGCCATCGCCGCCATGATCCGCCGGCGACGGATGCCGGGTGTGCTGCGGGCGAAGAAGTCGGCGAGGCCGGGCGGGTTCACCGCGACCAGCGGGACGCCGTGCGGGGTGAACATCTGCACGCGTCCGGCGCTCTCGAGCCGTTCGAGCAGCTCGCCGCCGACCAGTCGTGCCGCCGCCTCGACCTCGACGGTCCCGATCGTGGCGAGGAGCTCGACGGCGTCGACCTCCATCGGATCCAGATCGGAGAGCAGTGCGCCGTAGACCGCGGCCAGGCCGTCGTCCCACGGCTCGACGGCGTCGAGCCCGGCGCCGTCGCCCTGGCGGGCGCGGCCCGTCCCGATCGAGGCTCGGACCAGGGCGCAGGCGACGCCGACGAGGCCGCCGGATTTCATGAGCACGCCGCCCACCAGCGACGGGGCCACCTGTCCGCCGAGGTGCGCCTGGAGCAGGTCGTGCACGGCGCTGCCGTCGAGCGGCTCGAGACGGAGGTGCGCGGAGGCCCCGGCGACCTCCGCGGTGGAGCGGGCCGGGCGGCCGTTCACCGGTGCGGTGGTGACGAGCAGCGTGATGCCGAAGGCCCGGTGCGCGAGCCGCACGGCGCTCCACGAGGCTGCGTCGAGCAGATCGGCGTCATCGACGAGGATCGCGCGGACGCCCAGCTCCCCGAGGCGCTGGACGAGCGCGGACGAGGGCACGGGCGCGGCCGGCTGCCCGGCACCGGCCCTGGCGAGCGCGGCGCGCACGCCGTCGTAGGGGAGGGCGTCCGCCACGCCCGACACGGTGAGCGTCGACATCCCGGCGCCCGCGCACAACCGCTCGACGCGGTCGACGATGGTCGAGCGCCCCGACAGGCGCGGTCCGATGACATCGACGGACACCCCTTCGGTGAGGTGCCGGAACGCGTCGCGCGCCTGTCGCTCGCGGACGGCGATTACTGCTGCGTCCGGGTCGGCGGAGCGGGTGTCGGGGGATCGGTGCCCCTTGTCGAACGGTCGGCCGGGCGGGGTGGGTGTCAGGAACATCTCGCTCTGTCTTCAGTTGGGGCGGTATCGGGTCGATGATCGGACGTCCGGGCGGCGGCCGAGGGTCCGCCGCCGCCGGATTGGGCGGCTCCCGCCGGCACGATGGGCGGGAGGGACGGCGGAGGCGGCGACGGCAGCCGGCGCACTGCGTGCTCCACGGGCGCCGCCGCTCAGGCCGGTCTCATACGCGAAGGGACGCCGGCTGGACGGGCGTCGGCGCCGTGTCGACGAGTGCGGCCGGGAAGGCGGCCTGTTCGAGGACGCCCGGGGGCTCCGCGGAACCCGCGGGCGTCCGGAGGGTGGAGGCGGGGGTGCGTCGCTGTGGAAGCAGCAGGAAGACCGCGCTGGCCGCCAGAGGCGCCAGCAGCAGGAGCAGCCACCACGGGAAGCCGGCGTCCGGGGCGGTGGCTGCCGCGACCCTGCGGGCCGTCTCCGGGGAGTCGGGGACGCGCGTGCCGCGGACCAGGAGCCGATGCGAGTTCACGTGGATGGGCGTGCAGGTGACGAGGGTGACGTGATCCTCGCCGGGGACGATGCGGAGCAGGCTGATGTCGTCGGGCTTGACGATGTCGATGCGGTCGACGCGGTAGGTGAGCGCCCGGCCGAGCGTGGTGACGATGAACGTGTCGCCGCGCCGGAGCTCGTGCAGGTCGGTGAACATCGTCGCGTCCACGAGGCCGGAGTGCGCGGTCAGAACGGCGTGGGTGCCCGGTCCGCCGACCGGAAGCGAGGAACCGAAGAGGTGGCCGACACCCTTGTCGAGGGTCTGCGTGCTGGTGCCGTGGAAGATCGGCAGGCTGAGACCGATCGCCGGGACGGTGATGCGCGACATGACCTGGTTGCCGGCCACCGTGAGCTGGCCGGCGTAGGCGGCGTACGCCGTGGAGGCGGAGGTCGCGGGAGTGCCGGGTGCCGTGGTCGAGTACGGATCGCGCAGCTGCCCGTAGGGAAGGTGCTCGTTGTAGGAGGCCGCCTCTCGCAGCAAGGCGTTGGTGCGGGCCTCGCCGAGGCCGGCGGCGGTCGTGGCATAGCTCTGCAGCTGTGCGGCGTGGGCGCGGTCCGAGAACCAGGTGGCCGCGGCGGGGTAAAGGATGAGGCCGAGGCCGATGGCGACGCCGAGCAGGAGCAGCAGCCGGATCAGCAGGCCCTGGGGCCGGACGATGGTCGCTCGCACGATCACCACTCCTCTCATCGGGCAGGGAACGGGACCGGGGGGAAGGCCGTACGGCCTTCCCCCCGGAGGGAGGCTGGGTCCGGAGACGGACTCAGCTCTCCTGCGTCGTCTTGCGACGGGCGCGGATCAGGACGATCACGATGCCCGCGAGGACGAGTGCGCCAGCGCCGTAGAACAGGGTGGCGCTGAGCGTGGAGCCGGTGAAGGGGAGCGTGAAGCCGTCGTTGTGCTTGGCGTTGTCGATCTCGAGGGTGGTGGCGTTGGCGCCGAGGCCCATCGCGGTGGTCTTGATCGGCTCGGCGAGCAGCTCACGGCCCGTGGGGGCCTTGGTCTCGACCAGCCAGAAGTACTGGTACTTCGGGTCCGTGGTGGAGGTGAGCTGGGCGGCGTCGGCGTAGTCGGACTGGCGCAGACCGATGATCGAGACGGTGCCGTCGGCCCCGGTGGTCCACGTGCTGGTGCCGTCGATGGTGATCGGGTTGGTGCCCGCCGCGGCGTCGGCCGCGGTGGCGTAGAGCTTGAACTGGGCACCGGCCAGCGACATGCTCTGGTTCTCGGCGGCGCGCTTGTGGATCTTGATCGCGGCGAGCTTGGTGTCCACCGGGCCGACCGGGATCGGCGTGGTCGGGACGTTCGGGTCGGTCGGGGTGCCCGGGGTGGTCTCGCCGGGCTTGCCCGGCTTGATGACGAAGCTGGCCTGGTTGGGGTAGACCCAGCCGACGTTGATGATGTGACCGTCCTCGCCGATGCCGTTGCTGACGGCGTTGACGATGGTGTGGAGGACGATCTTCACCTGGGCGGAGGCGTCGGCGGTCTTCGCGGCGGCCAGCTTGGCGCGGCCCGCGGCGTTGACGTCGATCGTGACCGTGTTGGTGGCGGCGTCGAGGGTCGCCGTGTAGTCGGAGGTGGTGAGCGTGCCGCCCGACGTCAGCGACACGTCGGCCTTCGAGTAGGTGAGCCGCGAGTCCAGCGGGTCGACGATGCGGTAGCCGTCGGTGGCCGGCCCCGCGGGGATGTCGGCGAGGATGGTCCAGTCGACCGGGCCGCCCATCGCGATCTCGGTGGCGTCCTTGACGGTCTTGGAGCCGCCGACCTTGGAGTTCTTCGGGTAGACGTGGACGTCGTACATCCACTTGTCGAGGTTGGCCGGGTCGGTCATCGGGACGGTGATCAGGAACGGCGCGGCAGGGGTGACGCCCGCCGGGTACTTGGTCTCCGTGACGTAGTAGAGGCCCAGGTCGAGGTTGCTCGCCTTGGCGATGCCCGTGCTGGCGGTCGTGACCACCGACTTCGTGGCCGACAGCTGGCTCTGCGCCTGTGCGGGGGTGAGGGTGGTCGCGGTCTTCCAGCCGGCGTTCGTCGTGAGATCGACGTTGTTCACCTTCGTGATGGTGAACTCGACGCCCTGCATCGGGGTCAGACCCGCGAGGTCGCCGTGGTCGGCGCCGTCGGCCTCCACACCGGGGCCCGCGGCGGGCATCTCGTACTTGTGGATCGTGATCGAGCCCTTCTTGGTGGCGTCGATCGTCGACGGAGTGACGGCGGCCGAGGCGACCGAGGCCATTCCGAGGGCCAGCACCGCTGGCCGCGGTGGCCGCGACGAGCTGGACGGCCCGCCGGGTGATGTGTGATTGCAAAGGGGTTCCTTCGACTCGTTCGTGTACTGGTGCGTGCCGTGATCGTCAGGTGCGCGTCAGGATGCGCGGATCGACCGGCGAACAGCCGGGCGAGACCTTCCGGGCCGTGGCGAGCCTAGGAATACGCGGGGATGCAGCAGCCCCATCCCTCGCGACATACGTCCGCGATCGTAGCGGTGTACGTGATATTCGGTATGTGTACGCACGCTCCATCGCCCGCGTAGGTCAGGCCGGCCATGCCGCGGTGCCGGGGCGGCCGGCGGAACGACCGTCGAGAGGGTCACCGGCGCGCCCGATCACCCCCGAACGGGGCGAGAATCCCGATCCTAGGACCCGGACGCGGGGCGATCGGTGCCTCCGCCGCGGATAGGTGAACACCCGTACCGATCTGCGCGTACCGGCGGTGGTGCGTATCTCTCCGCTCCTCGCGCGTACCGCGACGTGGAGCGGCCGACGGGGCGGAAGGGCTGGCATAACGTCGAACCCGCTCTGCCCTCCCGCGGGGCGATCCGTCGTCGTCGCGCGCGGTTGAGAAGAGGAGGACTTCGTGAAGAATCCGAAACGGCTGCTCCGCTCCGCAACCCTGGCCGCCGGAGCGGGAGTGCTGGCGTTGCGCAGGCGGGGTGCCCGCTCCTCGTCGCGGATGTCGATGACCATGTGATCGCGTCACCACACCCCCGTTCGCACCACCCGTAACCACGCCCGCTCCGCCGGGATCTCAGAGAACACGTCGATGAACCATCACTCCAAGCACCTGCGCCGCAGCCTGGCGCTCTCCCTCGCCTGCGGCGTCGTCCTCGGAGGCGGCACGGTGACCGCTGACTTCGTCACGACTCCGCCCGCCTTCGCGAACACGTCCGTCTCGGGCGTCATCAACTCGTATCAAGCCGTCTCCGCCGTGTCGGGCACGACGGTGACCGTGACGGGGGCGCTCCGCGGATCGGGGCTGCCCTTCGCCGTCGGCGATGAGGTGATGCTGATCCAGATGACCGGTGTCTCGCCCTCCGTGCCCGGCTCGAACTTCGGACATTACGACGTCGCCACGGTCACCGCCGTCGCCGGGGCGGCCATCACCCTGTCGGCCATCACCACGAGCTACAGCCCCTCGGCCGAGGCCGTGCAGCTCGTGCGGATGCAGGGCGGGGCCGGCACCACGGTCAGCGCGGATGTGAAGGCCGCTGCCTGGGACGGGCGGACGGGCGGAGTCATCGCCATGGCCGGCGAGACGCTCACCCTCACCAAGAACATCGACGCCTCCGGTTCCGGATTCACCACAGCGAACGCGCCCACCAGCGCCGTCGTCGCCGCACGATCGTCGGGAGCCGGGCAGACGACAGGCCGCGGTTCCAAGGCTGCCGACGTCCCGTCCTGGCTCGACGGCTACAAGGGCACCGGCGGTGCGCCCGGCGGCGGCATCGGCGGCGGTGGCGGCTCGACCGCGACGTCCAAGGGCGGCGGTGCGGCCGGCGGCGCCACCGATGGCAACGGCGTTCCCGCTGCCGGTGTGAACGGTGGCGCGGCCACCGGCTGGACGGTCGACCTGCACGGCGGCTCGGGCGGCGGCGCCGGCGGTGGCGGCGGCATGCTCGGCGGCGGCGGAGGCGGCGGCGGTGGTGCCGGCGGAGGCGGCGGTGGAACCGACGGCGGCGGAGCGGGATCCACCGACGATTACAAGAACGTCACCTACGCGGTTGGCGCGGGCGGCGGCGGCACGCGGAGCGTCGGAAACGGCGGGGACGGCCTGCGGGGCGGTCCGACGGGCACGTCACCCACCTGGTCCCAGAATGAGGGCAGCGCCGGTGCGGGCGGCGGGTCGTACGGGGGCGGTGGAGGCGCCGCCTCCAATTCTGCCGGCGGCGACGACGGTGCCGGCGGCGGTGGCGGCGGCGGCTGGTTCGGCGGCGGGCGCGCCGGTGCCGGAGGAGGCGACATCCCCTACAACGCATCGGGCGGAGCAGGGAACACGGCCGTCAACCAGCCCGTCCCCGACGACAGGAACGGACTCAGCGCGGCCAACCCCCTCCTCATGATGGGCGGCGGCGGCGGCACAGGATCGCAGGACTCCGGGTCGAGCGCGGGAGGCGCCGGCGGTGGCATCGTGTATGTCGACTTCGCGACCATCTCGAGTTCGGGCGGTCAGATCCGCACGAACGGCGCGAACGGCGTGAGCGCCGCCGGCGGCGGCGCTCACTCCGGCTCCGGCGGCGGCGCCGGCGGTCAGATGCGGGTCCGTGCCGCGACCGTGGCTGCCGGGCTCACGCTCGCGGCGAACGGCGGCACCGGTGGTGCCGCGACCTCGAACAACTACCACGGCGGAGTGGCCGGCGGCTCCGGCGGCGGAGGCGGCATCTGGCTGGAGCTCGCAGATGCAGCGGCATCCTGCCCGGCGACGACGGCTCCGAACGTCAGCTTCCAGATCAACGGCGGATCGGCGGGAAACCCGATCGTCAACCCTAAGAACGGGTATGCGACCGCGACCGGCGGCGCCGGCGGCAAAGGCCTCGCCTGCGTGAGCAGACTGCCGATGACGCCCGAGATCGCCACGGTCGCGACCGATGTCGTCGATGGCGACCACCAGCTCGTGCAGACCGGCGGCACGGTGAAGGACACCGTGTCCTATACGAACCTCACCCCCGGCGCCGCGTACACCGTCAAGGGAACGCTCATGGACAAGGCGTCGGCGACCTCCACCGGGATCACCGCGCAGGCCTCCTTCACGGCCGCCGCTTCCGGCTCGGGGTCGGTCGAGGTGACATTCTCCGTTCCTGCGGGGTATGCGGGGAAATCGCTGGTGGCGTTCGAGAAGGTGTACGACGCGACGAGCACGCTCGTCGCCGCCCACGAGGACATCACCGACACAGCGCAGACCGTCTCGCTCGCGAGTCTCGCGACGGTCGCGGTGGACAAGGCGGACGGCGATCACACGCTCGACGCGGCCGGCGGGGTCGTCGTCGATACCGTCACTTATGCGAATCTCGTCGTCGGTGCGACCTACACGGTCAGCGGAACGCTCATGAACAAGGCGACCGGCCAGTCCACCGGTGTCGTCGCGACGAAGACGTTCACCGCGTCGGCGTCCGGATCCGGCACGGTGACCGTGGAATTCACGGTGCCCGACGGCTACGGCGGGGCGGCCCTCGTGGCGTTCGAGCGGCTGACGGATGGCAGCGGCCGGCTGGTCGCCTCCCACGAGGACCTCTCGGACAGCAACCAGACCGTGACGCTCTCGACCAAGCCGCTCATCGTCAACAAGATCGACGAGACCGGGCGGCTGATCGACGGCGCCGCCTTCGACGTCTGCAAGGAGGTCGTGGCCGAGGTCATCTGCGCTGGTCAGCCCGGCTTCACCTCGACCGCTCCCGGGGTGTTCAGCATCGCGAAGCTCGACTCCGGCGTCTACCAGCTGAAGGAGTCGAAGGCGCCGGCCGGATACGTCCCGCTCTCCCAGCCCGTGCGGTTCACGGTTCTCACCGACGGCGGCATCGTGTTGATGTCCACGGACCCGAACGTGACGCTGAGCGGCCAGACCATCACCGTGAGGAACGTCCCGGTGCCGGTCGAGGTGGTCAAGGTCGGCTCGGACGGAGGCACGGACGTCCCTCTGAACGGCGCCGGCTTCCTCGTGTTCCCGTATGCGGGCCTCGACTCCACGGCTCACGTGGTCGTGCAGCCCGATGCGTCTCCCGTCGCGGGAGTCTGGTATCGGATGAACCCGGCGAACGTGTCCGCGTACCAGCGCATCCAGAGCGCGCACCCGGGCTGGCAGATCACCTTCACGGCCGACGCGAGCGTTCCCGTCGGAACGGTCAGGCTCGCCGGGCTCGCGAGCGGAACGGTGTACCTGCTCGTCGAGATGGTGGCGCCGACCGGTCACGCGCTGCTGGCGGAGCCGGTCCCGTTCACCATCGACGCAGGCAAGGCGATCACGGTCCAGCAGGCGGGCTTCCATCCGGAGGCGGCGGCGTCCGGGAGCAGGCTGGTCATCACCGACGCCGCCGCGATCGTCCTCCCGCTCACCGGCGCGAACGCGGGCTGGGGCTATGGTCTCAGCGGCGTCCTCCTGCTGCTCGCGGTCGCCATCGGTGCCGTCGTGCTCCGCCGCCGCCGACTCGTGGTGTAGTTATGCCAAGGAGAGGGGAGCCCGCGTGAAGGAGAAGCAGGAGATCGTCCGGGACTGGCTGCCGCGGTACACCGGCACGCCGCTGGAGGGGTTCGGGGAGCACGTGCTGCTCACCAACTTCGGCGACTACGTCGAGCGGTTCGCGGAGTGGTACGGCACGGAGGTGCGCGGCCGGGAGAAGTCGATGCCGAACGCCACCGCCGACGGCATCACCATGATCAACTTCGGCATGGGGAGCCCGAACGCGGCGACGGTCATGGACCTCCTGAGCGCGGTCTCGCCCAAGGCGGTGCTGTTCCTCGGCAAGTGCGGGGGCGTCAAGCGCAAGAACCAGCTCGGCGACCTCGTGCTGCCGATCGCGGCGATCCGCGGCGAGGGCACCTCGAACGACTACCTGCCGCCCGAGGTGCCCGCGCTGCCCGCCTTCCAGCTGCAGCGCGCGGTCTCCACGTCTATCCGCGACGCCCAGCACGACTACTGGACCGGGACGGTCTACACGACGAACCGGCGGGTGTGGGAGCACGACGACACGTTCAAGACGTACCTGCGGCGCACCCGCTGCATGGCGGTCGACATGGAGACGGCGACGATCTTCGCGGCGGGGTTCGCCAACCACATCCCGAGCGGGGCGCTGCTGCTGGTGTCGGACCAGCCGATGATCCCGGAGGGCGTGAAGACGGCCGAGAGCGATCGCGGCGTGACGACGCAGTTCCAGGAGCGGCACATCCGGATCGGCGTGGAGGCGCTGCGGCTGGTGCGGCGCCGCGGACGCAGCGTGCGGCACCTGCGGTTCGAGGACGACTGAGAACGGGCGGTCAGCGGAAGTCGCGCGAGGTGGTGCGGACGCCGGTCTCGAGGGACTCGAGGCGGTCCGCGACGATGTTGACCACGCCCTCCTCGCTGCGCTCCAGAATGCCGCGCACGATCATCGCGGGAGCGGTCCTGGCGACCCGGCGGTAGCGGTTCCAGACGCCGACCGGGCAGACGACGTTCACCATCCCGGTCTCGTCCTCGATGTTGAGGAAGGTGACGCCCGCAGCGGTCGCCGGGCGCTGCCGGTGCGTGACCAGGCCGCCGATCTCGATGCGCCGCCCCGACTCGCCCGCGGCGAGCGCGTCGGCCGTGTGCACCCCGCGCGCGGCGAGGGCGGGGCGCAGATAGCGGATGGGGTGGTCGTCGGTCGAGATGCCGGTCGACCAGAGGTCGCTGGCGAGCTGCTCGGCGGGGGAGAGCATCGGCAGCAGCGGCGGCTGCACGGTGACGACGGTGCCCGGCAGGTACTCGGCCCGCTCCTGCGCAGCGTTGCCGGCCTCCCAGATCGCCTGCCGGGTGCTGAGGCCGAAGCCCTCGAACGCGCCGGCCGCGGCGAGCGCCTCCAGTTGGGCGACGGTGAGGCCGACGCGGCGGTTGAGGTCGGCGAGGCTCGCGTATGCGCCGTTCGCCTCGCGCTCGGCGACGATGCGCTCGGCGAGCCGCTCGCCGACGGAGGTGACCCCGGCGAGTCCGAGCCGCACCGCGTGCCCGGCGTCGCGGCGGTGGGCGGCGAAGTCGAGGGGCGCCGACGGGTCGAAGGCGGCGACGGGAGGCTGGTCGCGCTCGAGGCACGGGTCGGTGCCGGTGGGCGCCTCCCTGCCTTCCTGTAACGGCTCCAGCAGCGGGAACACCCCGGAGAGCTGGATGTCGGGCCGCTGCACCACGACGCCGTGTCGCCGGGCGTCGGCGGTGAGGGTGCGCGGCGAGTAGAAGCCCATCGGCTGGGCGCGCAGCAGCCCGGCGAGGAACGCTCCGGGGTAGTGCAGCTTCACCCACGAGCTGACGTAGACGAGCAGCGCGAAGCTGATCGCGTGGCTCTCGGCGAAGCCGAAGTTCGCGAACGCCTCGATCTTGGAGTAGATCGCGTCGGCGTCCTCACCGGTGATGCCGTTGTGCGCCATCCCGTCGTATAGCTTCGCCTTGAGCGCGTCGATCTTCTCGACCCCGCGCTTGGAGCCCATGGCCCGGCGCAGCAGGTCGGCGTCCTCCGCTGTGCAGTCGCCGACCGCGACCGCCATCTGCATGAGCTGCTCCTGGAACAGCGGGACGCCCATCGTGCGCTCCAGCACCGGCACGAGCGACGGGTGGAGGTACGTCACCGGCTCCTTGCCGAGCTTGCGCCGGATGTACGGGTGCACGGCGCCGCCCTGGATCGGCCCGGGCCGGATCAGCGCGATCTCGATGACGAGGTCGTAGAAGCTCCGCGGCTGGAGGCGCGGCAGCGTGCCGATCTGCGCCCGGCTCTCCACCTGGAACACCCCGATGGAGTCGGCCCGGCAGAGCATGTCGTAGACGCCCTGCTCCTCCTTCGGGATGGTGTCGAGCGTCCACTCCTCGCCGAGGGAGGCCGCGATGGTGCGCATCGAGTAGTCGAGAGCGCTCAGCATCCCGAGGCCGAGCAGGTCGAACTTCACGAGGCCCATCCACGCGCAGTCGTCCTTGTCCCACTGCAGCACGGTGCGGCCCTCCATGCGGGCGTGCTCGATCGGGCACACCTCGCCCACCGGGCGGTCGGTGAGCACCATGCCGCCCGAGTGGATGCCGAGGTGCCGTGGGAACTTCAGCACCTGCTGGGCGAGCCCCACCACTTCGTCGGGGATGTCGTGGTCGGTGGTCGGCACCGCGCCCCAGGAGTCGATCTGCTTGCTCCACGCGTCCTGCTGGCCCGTGGAGTAGCCGAGCGCCTTCGCCATGTCGCGCACCGCGTTCTTGGGCCGGTAGCTGATGACGTTCGCCACCTGGGCCGCGTTGTGCCGGCCGTACTTGGCGTAGACGTACTGGATGACCTCCTCGCGCCGGTCGGAGTCGAAGTCGACGTCGATGTCCGGCTCCTCCTCGCGCATGCTCGACAGGAACCGCTCGAACGGCAGGTCGTACTTGATCGAGTCGACCGCGGTGATCCCGAGCAGGTACACCACCGCGGAGTTCGCCGCCGACCCGCGGCCCTGGCAGAGGATGCCGCGGCTGCGGGCGAACTGCACGATGTCGTGCACGATCAGGAAGTAGCCGGGGAAGTCCTTCGCCTCGATCACGTCGAGCTCGCGCTGGATGCGCTCCCGCTTGGCCGGGTCGCGGTCGAGGTCGGGGTAGCGCTCGGCGGCGCCGCGCCAGGTCAGCTCGCGCAGCCAGCTCATCGGGGTGTGCCCCTCCGGCACCTCCTGCTTCGGCAGCTTCGGCCGGGCGCTGCGGAGGCGGAACGAGAGATCGTCGGCGATCTCGGCCGTGCGCTCCACCGCACCGGGGAAGCGCGCGAACCGCGCGGCCATCTCCCGCCCGCTGCGCAGATGCGCGGAGCCCGCGGCGGGCAGCCAGCCGTCCATCTCGTCCAGGCTCCGCCGGGCGCGCACCGCCGACACCGCGGTCGCGAGCGGGAACTGGGCGGGGGAGGCGTAGTGCACATTGTTGGTCGCCACCACCGGCAGCGCCAGCCGCGAGGCGATGCGGGCCAGCACGTCGTTGTCGGTGCTGTCGCGCGGGCCGCCCTGGTCGATCAGCTCGACCAGCACGTTGTCCGCGCCGAACAGCTCCACCAGCCGCGCCACTTCCCGCTCGGCCGCCCGCTCGCCCTGCGCCGCGAGCGCCTGCCGGACGTCGCCCTTGCGGCAGCCGGTCAGCACCATCCAGTCTCCGGCCGCCTGCTCGGCCAGAGACGGGAGGTCGTACACCGGCCGCCCCTTCTCCTCACCGGCCAGCTGCCCGGCGGTGAGCGCCGCGGCCAGCCGGTGGTAGCCCTCCTGCCGGCGCGCGAGGACGACGAGGTGCGAGCCCTCCGGGTCGGCCTCGCCGTTCTGCGGCTTCGACAGCGACAGCGACAGCTCGGCGCCGAACACCGTCTGCACCCTGTCGTACGCCTCGGCCGCCTCCGCCAGCCGGACGACGCCGTACAGGCCGTCGTGATCGGTCAGCGCCAGGCCGGTGAGGCCCAGCCGGGTCGCCTCCTCCATCAGCTCCTCCGGCGAGCTCGCGCCGTCGAGGAAGCTGAAGGTGCTGTGCGCGTGCAGCTCGGCGTACGGGACGTGGGCCTCTGCCGGCTCGGCCGGCTCCAGCGGCCGGGCGACGTACTTCTGCCGCTTGCGGGAGGAGGGCCGCTCGTCGTTCTGCTCGGTCGTGCGCCGACCCGACAGCCGCCGCTCGAACTCGGCCCACGGGATCGGCGGGTTGTTCCAGCCCATGTCAGCGCACCTCCCGCCACGATGCCGGCTCAGTCATAGCGGGCCTCCGCGAACCACGCCGAGCCGGTCAGGATCAGCAGCCAGGCGGTGCCGGCGGCGTCGACCAGCTGGAACCGGTTCACCGCGCTCGAACGCGCCGCATCCCACCACCGCTCCCGCACCGGCCACGGCCCCGCCCACGAGTCCACCGGACGCGCGTCGCGCTCCGCCCCGGTCGCCGAGAACAGCGCGATCGGCGCCGTCACCTCCCCGCGCCCGGTCACCTGCACCGGCTCGCCGTCCTCCGTCAGCACCGCGACCGGCCGCGGCACCTCGAACACCGTCGACGGCGCAGGAGCCGGCAACGACCCCGGCCAGGGCCGGTCCGACCGCGCCACCCCCACCGGCCGGTCGCCCCACGGCACCAGCACCTGCCGCTCCGCCGGCGCCCGCCCGCCGCCGATCGCCGCCGTCAGCACCGCGTCGTGCCCCAGCATGCTCTGCACCCGGGTGAGGCCGTGATGGATGCGCTCGTCCGCACCTCCACCCCACAGGCCGTCCTCGTGGTGCCCGATGTCGTCCACCGCCTCCGGCGCCAGCAGCACCCGGGCGATCGGGGAGGCCAGCCCGGGATCGATCGCGCCGGAGCCCTGCAGCTGCCAGCGCACCCGGTCGACCACGTCCGGCGCGGAGAACAGCCGCGGATGCAGCCAGGTGCGCTCGCTCGCCCGGCCATCGTCGTCGGTCACCTCCACCCGCAGCGACGTGCACACCAGCCCCGCCTTCGTCAGCCCCGCCACGAACTGCTCGGCGGTCGCCCGCACGGCGAAGGTCACCTGATCCACCCGGTCCAGCGGAGGCTCGAACGCGATCTCGCGCTCCAGCTGCTCCGGCGGCGTGCGCGGCACCACCGCGGCGCCGTCGCGCCCGCTCGCCAGATCGTGCGCGTGCTCGCCGCGCTCGCCGAAGCGCTCGCGCACGTCGGTGCGGGCGAGCGCGGCCAGGTCGCCGAGGGTGTGCAGGCCGAGCCGGCGCAGCAGCGGGGTGAGGTCGGTCAGGCCGAGCTGCGCGACGGGGAGGGGCGCGAGGAAGGCGGGGGAGCCTCCGGCCGGGATGATCCGCACCCGGGAGGAGCCGGTCGAGCGCGCGGCCTGCTCGGCGGCGTACGGGCCGTCGGCGATGCCGACGCGGGCGTCGCCGATCCGGATGTGCGGAGCGCCCAGTCCCTCCAGGCAGCGCAGCAGCTCGGCCGCCGCAGCCTCCTCGCCGCCGTAGTACCGGGCGGGCCCGCGGGCGCGCAGCACGCAGGTGCCGGGGCGCACCGGCTGGACGCCCGGCGTGATCTGCTCGATCGCCTCCAGCACCGGCTCGAAGGCGCGGGCGTCGAGCACCGGGTCGTACGGGGCGGTCTCGAGCTGCGGGCAGCGGGCCTGCGCCTCGCGCAGCCGCAGCCCGCGCTTGACGCCGTCGGCGCGGGCCGCGGCCGAGCAGGCGTAGACCATGCCCTTGTCGATCAGGGCGAGCGGGGCCTCCTCCGGCAGGTCGAGCGCCTGGCGGGCGGCGAGCACCGGCCAGTCGGGGCACCAGAGCACGATCGCGCGGGTGACGGCGGGGGCGGCGGCGCCGGTGACCCCGGTGGAGCGGGAGGAGCCGGTGGAGCGGGAGGTCGCGGGCGCCACCTAGCTCACCGCCTCCAGCCGGGTGGGCCCCGAGGTGCGGAAGCTCTCGTCCATCGCCGGCAGCCACAGCTCGGCGCGGCGGCGCGGACCTGAGCCGCCGCGCGGGGCCGCCTCGACGGTGACCCGGCGGGCCGAGAGGTAGCCGGTGCCGGTGCCGAGGCCGTCCCAGCCGCTGCGCGCGACGGTGAGCGACGCCTCCACCTGCGGCCAGTCGCCCGCGACGATCAGCGTGCTCTCGCGCTGCCGCAGCCGGGCGCTCAGCCGGGCGACGTCGCCGTCACGGGGGCGGGAGGGCGGGGCCACCACCACGACGCTGAGCACGTCGGCGACGGCAGCGGTCACGGTCAGCCACTGGTCGCCGGGATGCGGCACCAGGACGAGCCGCTCCAGGTCGATGCCGAACCGCCCGGCGGCCTCGGCGCCGAAGTCGGGCATGCCGACGACCCCGCACCACGCGCCGGCGGCGCTCGGACCGGCGAGCATCGCCATCAGCAGGGTGGTGGAGCCGTGCACGGCGTAGGCGGCGCCGGCCTTGAGCGCGCCGCCCGGCAGCAGCGGGGCGAGCGCGGGGTGCGTCTCCAGGGTGCGGCTCTCGAGCTTGGTCGCCTGCATCTGCCGGATGCGCGTCTGGAGCTCGTGGACCTGGGCGCGGTCGGCCTGCCCGCGGCCGCCCTGCTGCGCCCGGTCGGAGACCGGTGCGGGAGCGGATGCGACAGCGAGGGACACCCCTCTATTTTCGAACACATGTTCGAATCTGGCAAATGCTTTTTCCGCCGTTGACGCGTCGGGCGAACATGGTAACCCGGGCCGCCGACACCCGCGGATTCGGCACGCATGGAGGGCGCGGCGGCGCAGAATGGGCGCATGCGCGCCACCTATCCCGCCGCCGTCTACCTGTGCCTGCGCGACGACCGCGGGCGCGTCCTGCTGCTGCGGCGCGCCGGCACCGGGTACCGGGACGGGGAGCTCGCCCTCCCCGCCGGCCACATCGAGCCGGGGGAGTCCGCGACCGCCGCGCTGCTGCGCGAGACCCGCGAGGAGCTCGGCCTCGACCTCCCCGCCGACGCCGTGCGCATGGTGCTCGTGCAGCACGGCATCGCCGACGGGCTGGCGTACGTCGACTTCGTCTTCGCCGCCGTACTCGCGCGGGGAATGCGGCCGCGCATCGCCGAACCCGACAAGGCGAGCGAGCTGCTCTGGGCGCCGCTCGACGAGCTTCCCGCCGACGTGGTCCCGGTCATCAGGAACGCCCTCGAGGCGCTCGCCCGCGGCGAGACCTACACCGAATACGGCTGGGGCGACGCCTAGCGGCTAGCGCGGACCCGCCTCCGGCTCGGTCACGAAGTCGATCAGCTGCTCCACGCGCCCGAGCAGCTGCGGCTCCAGGTCGGCGTACGTGCGCACCTGACCGAGAATGCGCTTCCAGGCGCGCGCGATGTCGGCCTGCGTCTCGTGCGGCAGGCCGAGCGCGGCGCAGATCCCGTGCTTCCACGGCACCGAGCGGGGGATCGTCGGCCACTGCTTCAGCCCGACCCGCTCGGGCTTGACCGCCTGCCAGATGTCGACGTACGGATGGCCCACGACGAGCACGTGCTGCCCGTACGGACCGCGCGCGACGGCCTCCGCGATCCGGCTCTCCTTCGAGTTGGGCACCAGGTGGTCGACCAGCACGCCGATGCGGCGGCGGCGGTCCGGGGCGAGATCGCGCACGATCGCGTCGAGGTCGTCCACGCCCTCCAGGTACTCCACGGCGACGCCCTCGACGCGGAGGTCGTCGCCCCACACCCGCTCGACGAGCTCGGCATCGTGCCGGCCCTCCACGAAGATGCGGCTCGCCCGCGCGACCCTGGCCCGCTGCTCGCCGACGGCGAAGGAGCCGGAGGCCGTGCGCGTCCGTCCCTCCTGGTTCCGCTTCGGCACGACCAGCCGCACCGGCTCGCCCTCGATGAGGAACGCCGCGCTCAGCGGGAAGACGCGCTTCTTGCCGAAGTAGTCCTCCAGCTCGACCGTCTGCGTCTCCAGCCGGGTGATCGCGCCGCAGAAGCCGGTGCCGGCCTCCTCGATCACGAGGTCGCGCACCGCCTCCACCTCGGGAACGGGCTTGCGCCCCGCGTTCCTCCAGTCGCCGGCCAGCACGTCGGTCCCGTAGCGGTCGTCCATCACCCGAGCGAGGGTAGGCGATCGGGGCGGGGAGGCGGTGGAGGCTCGCCCTGGTCGGGCAAGGCCGTGCGCTGCCTCGCGTCAGTCGAAGACGCGCACCAGCCGCCAGCTGCGGTCCCGGGCGTCGTGGCGCACGTCGAACACGTGGGCGTCGCCGGTGTCGCTGGTCGCCTGGAACCGCCAGCCGCCGATCTCACGCGGCAGCGCTCCGACGCCGTAGCGATGCTCCCCGAACGGCCGCCACCAGGTGCACACCTCCGCCCACACGGTCGGCGTGTCGCTCACGCGGTACCGTGTGGCGCGCCAGACCAGGCGCGTGGGGACGCCGTCGTCCGTCGTCCAGACGGCGACCGCCTCGTCGATCTCGGTCACCGGCACCACCTCCTTGCTCGAACATATGTTCGAACACCAGTGTACGGCGAACGCTCGACGGCCGCACCCCCGCATCGCGCCTCCCGCACCCCGAACACGGCCTGTCGGGCCGCCCGGTCCTGCTGCCATACTGAGCGTCATGTCCGACATCAGCGATCCCGCCGGCGCCTCGCTGCGCCTCAGCAACGACGAGCGCGAGCGCGCGGTCGCGGCCCTGCAGACGCACGCGACCGCCGGGAGGCTGGACGACGCCGAGCTCCAGTCGCGCAGCGCGGCCGCACGGTCGGCGGTGACCCGCGGCGACCTCGCTCCGCTGTTCACCGACCTGCCCGGCGGCCTCCACCTCGACCCGGCGGGCGGGCACCACCCCGGAGCGGCGGAGCAGCCGGGAGGCGCGCAGCCGGCAGCCGCCTTCCCGCAGACTCCGCAGGACCAGACGTCGTACGCCCAGGGCGGGCAGTACGGCCAGCCCGCTCAGAACGCCCCGTACGGCTACGGCGCCCCGCAGCCCGAGCAGCCGGGCAGCCGCTGGGGGCTGCTGGTCGTGTCGATCATGCCGTTCATCGCGGTGATCCTGTTCTTCCTCACCGGGATGGTCTGGGGCTACCAGTTCAGCTGGTTGTGGTTCCTGCTGATCCCGCTCGCGGGCGCGCTCGTCTACGGCGTCGGCGGCGCCCAACGCCGGCGTTAGCCGATCGTCGTCCCGAAGAGCAGTCCGAGCAGATAGGTGGCGGCCGCCGCGCCGTAGCCGATGGCGAGCTGGCGCAGCGCGCGCTTGAGCGGCGACGCGCCCGACAGCAGGCCGACGACCGCACCCGTGCCGAGTAGCGCGACGCCGACGACCAGGGCCGACACGATGACCGCGGTCAGACCGCCGAGCCCGAACAGGTACGGCAGGATCGGGATCAGCGCACCGGAGGCGAAGAAGCAGAAGCTCGAGATCGCCGCGCCCCAGGCGTTGCCGATGGCCTCGTGCTCGTCCTCGGCCTCCTCGGCGGCGATGCTGGCCGAGATGGGGGCCGCGGCCACCGGTATCGGCGCCGTGTACGGCCGCTGCGCGCCGAGCACCTCGGCGGCGTGCGTGGCGGCCTCCTCCGGCGACATTCCGCGCGCCCGGTAGACCAGGGCCAGCTCGTTGCCGTCCACGTCGAGCTGGGGGAGCGCCGACCGGGTGGCGGGGTTCGGCGTGGAGGCGTCGAGCAGCTCGCGCTGCGACCGCACCGACACGTACTCCCCGGCGCCCATCGACAACGCGCCGGCGAGGAGGCCCGAGATGCCGGTGAGCAGGACGACGTGCGTCGCGACACCGCTCGCGCTCACGCCGAGCACGAGGGCGAGGTTGCTGACCAGGCCGTCGTTGGCGCCGAAGACCGCGGCGCGGAAGGTGCCGGAGAGCCGCTGCCGGCCGCGCGCGGCGAGGGCGCGCACCACCTCCTCGTGCACCTGCTCGTCGGCGGCCATCTGCGGGGTGGCGTCGGCGTCGGCCGCGTACGGCGACCGGGCCTCCGCGCGCTGCGCGAGCGCGAGCACGAACACCGAGCCGAAGCGGCGGGCGAGCCAGCCGAGCAGCCGGGTGCGCAGGTCGCCGCGCAGCGGGCGGCCCACCTGGTCGCCGAGCAGGTCGAGCCAGTGCTGCTCGTGCCGCCGCTCGGCCTCGGCGAGGGCGAGCAGGATCTCGCGCTCCTCACCGCTGCGGCGCTGCGCCAGGTCGCGGTACACGGCGGCCTCTGCGCGCTCGTCGGCCAGGTAGCGGCGCCAGCGGCGGAGGTCGGCGGCGGAGGGCGTGCGGGCGTCGGCGGGAGTCGTCATCGGTCCCCGATTCTACGGGAGCGGTCCCGGCGCGGCCGGGAACGGGCGGCGCTGGAGGTCGCTCAGCGCACTCGGGGTGACGGCTCGACTGCCTGCAGGCCCGATCACCGGCCTCGCGCCGCCGACGCGAACCGTTCGCCCCAGTCCGCGGCGAGCGCCACCGCCGCCTCCGGCCCCTCCACCCGGAAGGGCGCGCCCGTCGCCGCGAGCGCGAACAGCCCCCATTCCGGGCCGTCGGCGGTGATGCGTGCCCGGGTGCGGTCGTCGCCCACCGGTTCGAGCTGCGCCCAGCGGCCGATCGCCTCGGCGACACGGGCGAGCGGAGCCTCCACCACGCCCTCGATCACGATGGTGTCGGCGGCACCGGCGAGGGAGGCGCGCACGTACTCGGCCGCGTCGTCCGCCGGGAGGGTGCGCGGACGGAACCGAGCCCCGGTCGTCTTGGCTTCGCTCAGCCGGTCCAGGCGGAAGCTGCGCCAGTCGAAGCGCGTGAGGTCGTACGCGACGAGATACCAGCGCCGGCCGACCGCGACGAGGCGGTGCGGCTCCGCCGTGCGCACGGTCTCGGCGCCGTCGCGGGCGGTGTAGTGGAACGTGATCCGCTCCTCGTCGCGGCAGGCCTGCGCGACCGTGGTGAGCGTGTCCGCGTCGACGAGCGGCCCGGGGCGGACCGGGCCGGGAAGGGTCGCGACGCGGAGGGCATCGACGCGTCGGCGCAGCCGCGACGGCATCACCTGCACGACCTTGCTGAGGGCGCGGATCGACGCGTCCTCTACCCCCGCGATGCCGCTCTGCGCGGCCGTGCGCAGCCCGACGGCGAGGGCCACCGCCTCCTCGTCGTCCACCACGAGCGGAGGGAGGGAGGCGCCGGCCGCGAGCTGGTACCCGCCAGCGACCCCGCGCGTCGCGTCGACCGGGTAGCCGAGGTCGCGCAGCCGGTCCACGTCACGGCGCAGGGTGCGCGTCGAGACGCCGAGCCGGTCGGCGAGCTCCGGTCCCGGCCAGTAGCGGTGGGTCTGCAGCAGCGAGAGCAGCTGGAGGATGCGGGAGCCCGTGCTTGCCATGCCCCCAGTGTGGCGCGGGATGCGGCCGGAAGGTGACCGCAACTCCGCCCGCCTGTGCGGGCGCCTTAGAGACGCGCGGTCGCCCCCTCGGGCAGCGTCAGCGACGGAGCGCCCGGGCGCGAGAGCGTCAGCACGGCCTCCACGATCCGGACGTCCCGCTCCAGCTCGTCGGCGATCGCCGCGAGGTCGGCCGCGACATCGGACTCGCGGTCGTCGCCGACCAGGTCGACCGCGGCGACGACGAACAGCCGCTCGGGGCCGACGAACTCGAGGTGCAGGTAGCTGACCGCCTGCACCTCCGGATGCTCGAGCAGGGCGGTGAGCACGGCCTCCTGCCCCCGCGCGGAGCCCGGCTCGCCCAGCAGGAACCGCCGGTTGCGCTCGATCAGCACCACGGCGACGACCGCCAGCAGCACGCCGACCAGGATGGAGCCCAGCGCGTCGAACACCGCGTTGCCGGTCAGCTCGTGCAGCAGCACGCCGAGGAACGCGATGACCAGGCCGACGAGCGCGGCGGCGTCCTCGAAGAACACGGCCCGCAGGGTCGGGTTGGAGGTGCTGAGCACGTGCTCGACGGTGCCCGTGCCGCGCGCCGCCGCGCCCGACCGGGCCTGCCGCAGCGACTGGATGAACGACACCCCCTCGAAGACGAACGCCAGCGCGAGCACGATGTAGTTGACGAGGTAGTCGGTCTCCGGCTCCTCCGCGCCCAGCTGCGAGACGCCGTGCATGATCGAGACGACGGCGCCCGCGGTGAAGAGGCCGACCGCGGCGAACAGCGACCAGACGTAGGAATCGCGGCCGTAGCCTCCCGGGTGCCGGTCGTCCTTCGGCTTGGCGGAGGAGCGCTCGGCCTGCAGCAGGAACACCTCGTTGCCGGCGTCCGCCCACGAGTGCGCCGCCTCGGCGACCATCGACGCCGAGCCGGTGAGGGCCGCGGCGACCGACTTGGCCACCGCGACGAGCACGTTGGCGCCGAGCGCGAGCAGCACGGTGAACAGGCTGGAGGAGGGAGGCTTCGCCACGGCGGTCACACTATGCCCGAAGGGGGGAACGACGAAGGCCCCGACCGTATCGATCGGGGCCTTCGTGCTGCTGGTGTCCGAGGGGGGACTTGAACCCCCACGCCCTATACGGGCACTAGCACCTCAAGCTAGCGCGTCTGCCATTTCCGCCACCCGGACAGGTGATCCCGGCTTCCGGTGTTCCCGGCTGCCGAAGAAAGACATTAGCACGAAACGGCACCCCCGAATCACATCGGCCGCGCATCCCGGGCGTGGCGGGGCGGCGGCCCGCGCGGCCGGGTTAGCGTGGAGGCATGACCGACGCCTCCACCACCGCAGACGGCAGCGAACTCGACGAGACCGCCGTCATCGCCCGCGACCTGATCCGCTTCGACACCACGAACTACGGCGAGGGCAAGTCGAACGGCGAGACCGAGGCGGCGCAGTACGTGGAGGCGCGCCTCGCCGCGCTGGGGCTGAGGCCGCAGCTGTTCGACTCCGACCCGGGCCGCACGAGCGTCGTGGCACGGGTGGAGGGCCGCAACCCGGACAAGCCGGCGCTGGTCGTCCACGGCCACCTCGACGTCGTCCCGGCCGACCCGCGCAACTGGACCGTCGACCCGTTCGGCGGCGTCGTCAAGGACGGCCTGCTGTGGGGCAGGGGCGCGGTCGACATGAAGAACATGGACGCGATGATCCTGTCCGCGGTGGGCGACATCCTCCGGGCGGGGGAGCAGCCCGAGCGCGATCTCGTCGTCGCCCTGTTCGCCGATGAGGAGGACGGCGGCCGCCGCGGCTCGCACCACCTCGTCGACAACCACCCCGAGCTGTTCGCCGGCGCGACGGAGGCCATCAGCGAGGTCGGCGGCTACTCCATCGACCTGGAGGGCCGGCGCGCCTACCTGCTGCAGACCGGTGAGAAGTCGCTCGTCTGGATCAAGCTGATCGCCCGCGGCCGGGCCGCCCACGGCTCCCGGCTGATCGCCGAGAACGCGATCACACGGCTGGCGGAGGCCGTGGTCGCCATCGGCCGCCGCGAGTGGCCGGTGCAGCTGACCGCGACCACCTCCCGGCTGATCGCCGAGGTCGGCCGGCTGCTCGACGTCGATCCGGAGCAGGTCGGGCCGGACGCGATCGTGCTGCGGACCGGGACCGCCGCGGGGTTCATCACGGCGACCCTCCGCACGACGACGAACCCGACCCTCCTCGACGCCGGCTACAAGCACAACGTCATCCCCGACACCGCGGAGGCCCTGGTCGACATCCGGACGCTGCCCGGCGACGAGGACGCGGTGCTTGCCGAGGTGCAGGCGCTCGTCGGCGACGACGTGGAGGTGCGGATCATGCACCGCGACATCGGCCTTGAGGCGGAGTTCGGTGGCGAGCTGATCGACGCGATCACCGGCACGCTGAACCGCCACGACCCCGGAGCCCCTGTCCTCCCGTACCTGCTGTCGGGCGGCACGGACAACAAGGCGCTCAGCAAGCTGGGGATCACCGGCTACGGATTCGCGCCGCTGCGGCTGCCCGCCGACCTCGACTTCCCCGGCATGTTCCACGGCGTCGACGAGCGCGTGCCGCTCGACGCGCTAGTGTTCGGGAGGACCGTCCTGCGCGACCTGCTGCGCAGCTACTGACGTCCCCGCACCAACCGAAAGCACCTCCGGAAGGGACGCATGGACCTCCTCAACGCCCTCATCCTCGGGCTCGTCCAGGGACTCACCGAGTTCCTGCCGATCTCGTCGAGCGCCCACATCCGCATCGTCGGAGAGCTGCTCGGCACCGGCGCCGACCCGGGCGCGCAGTTCACCGCGATCATCCAGCTCGGCACCGAGGCGGCCGTGCTGCTGTACTTCTGGCGCGACATCGCGCGGATCGTGTCGCGCTGGTTCCTGGCGCTGTTCGGCCGCATCCCGCGCAACGATCCCGACGCCAGGATGGGCTGGCTGGTCATCATCGGCAGCGTGCCGATCGTGGTGCTCGGGCTGTTCTTCCAGAACGCGATCGAGACGACCTTCCGCTCGCTGTGGATCGTCGCCACCACTCTGATCGTGTTCGGCATCCTGCTCGGCATCGCCGACTGGGTGGGCGCCAAGACCCGGCGGCTGCGCGACCTCACCTGGGGTCACGGCATCATCTTCGGCTTCGCGCAGGCGCTCGCGCTGATCCCCGGCGTCTCGCGCTCGGGCGGCACGATCACCGCCGGTCTGTTCATGGGCTACCAGCGCCGGGCCGCTGCGCGCTACTCGTTCCTCCTCGCGATCCCCGCCGTGTTCGGCAGCGGGCTCTACCAGCTCTACAAGGCCGTCAAGGAGCCGTGCTCGCAGGCGGCAGCGGCCGCCGGCTCGTGCGCGCCGGAGGTGTTCGGCCCGGTCGAGACCGCCGCCGCCACCGCCGTGGCCTTCGTCGTCGGCCTGCTCGTGATCGCGTTCTTCATGGGCTACATCTCGCGGCGCAGCTTCCTGCCGTTCGTCATCTACCGCATCGCGCTCGGCGTGCTGCTGATGATCCTGCTCGCCACCGGCGTGCTGGCGGCCTGAACCGGATGCAGTCCTGGAACCGTCCCGACATCCCGCGCGTCCCCGGTGACGGCATCGCACCGCTGCTGCACGACACGGCGACCGGCCTGCTGGTGGAGGCGCGACCCGACGACGTCGCGCGCCTCTACGTCTGCGGCATCACGCCGTACGACGCCACGCACCTCGGCCACGCCGCCACCTACCTCGCATTCGACACGCTGCAGCGGGTCTGGCTCGACGCCGGATACCGCGTGCACTACGCGCAGAACGTCACCGACGTCGACGACCCGCTGCTGGAGCGCGCCGCGCAGACCGGCGTCGACTGGCGGGAGCTGGCGCAGGAGCAGGTGCAGCTGTTCCGGGACGACATGGAGAGCCTCCGCATCCTCCCGCCCGAGGACTACGCGGCCGTCACCGAGGTGATCGAGCAGATCGGCCGTGCCACGCGCATCCTGCTCGACCGCGATCTGGCGTACCGCGTCGAGGACGACGTGTACTTCGACATCGCCGCCGCGCAGACGTCGACCGCTTGGGTGCTCGGCGAGGAGAGCGGTCTCGACCGAGAGACGATGCTCGCCCTCTCGGCCGAGCGCGGCGGCGACCCCGACCGCGCGGGCAAGCGCGACCCGCTCGATCCGCTGCTGTGGCGCGCGGCGCGGCCCGGCGAGCCCTCGTGGCCGTCGGAGGCGGGGGAGGGCCGCCCGGGCTGGCACATCGAGTGCTCGGTGATCGCGCTCATGCACCTCGGCCGCGACTTCACGGTGCAGGGTGGAGGCTCCGACCTCGTCTTCCCGCACCACGAGCTCAGCGCGGGGCACGCGGCGGCGCTCAGCGGGCATCCACTCGCCCGGGTCTACAGCCACGCGGGGATGGTGGCCTACCAGGGCGAGAAGATGAGCAAGTCGCTCGGCAACCTCGTGCTCGTCTCGCGGCTGCGCGAGCAGGGCGTCGACCCGCGCGCGCTCCGCCTCGCGCTGCTCGCGCACCACTACCGCGACGACTGGGAGTGGTTCGACGACGCGCTCGACGACGCGAGCGAACGGCTCCGCCGCTGGACGGAGGCCACGGCGACGCGCGCCGACGCGGTCGACGCCGAGGCCGCCGAGCGGGAGCGCACGGCGCTCGCGCACCTCCGTGCGGCCGTGCGGCACGACCTCGACACGCCCGGCGCGCTGACGGCGATCGATCGGTGGGTCGCCACGCGGCCCGCCGCGGTCACGCCGCTGCTGCCGGACGCGATCGACGCGCTGCTCGGCATCCGCCTCTAGCTCGCGCTCTCAACTCCGGAGTCGCGGCCGCTCCGCGCCCCGTTCTCCGGACGGACGCGCGACACGCCGCGTTGCCGGAGGCGACCACCGGAGTTCTCGACCGGCGTGCGTCAGCCGCGGCGCGGGTCCTCGGGGCCGCGTGCGGTGCCGGGGCCGTCGCGGCCGTCCCGGCCGTCGCGGCGGCGCAGGTAGCGCTCGAACTCCTGGGCGATGGCCTCGCCGCTCGCCTCCGGCGAGTCGACGGTGTCGCGGGCCTGCTCCAGCTGCTGGATGTACGCCGCCATCTCCTCGTCGTCGGCCGCGAGCGCGTCGATGCCCGCCTCCCACGCCGCCGCATCGTCGACGAGCGTGCCGCGCGGGATGGTCACGTCGACCAGCTCCTCCAGCTTGTCGATCAGCGCCAGCACCGCCTTGGGGCTCGGCGCGTTGTGCACGTAGTGCGGCACGGAGGCCCAGATCGTGACCGTGGGGATTCCGACGTCCTCCGCGCCCTCGCCGAGCGCGCTCAGGATGCCGACAGGGCCCTCGTACGTCGAGCGCTCGACGCCGAGCTCGGCGCGCACGCCCGCGTTCTCACTGGAGACGAAGACCGAGATCGGCCGGGTGTGCGGCACGTCGGCGAGCATCGCGCCGAGGAAGACGATGACGCCGATGTCGGCGGCGAGCGCGACGTCCATGATCTCGGCCGTGAAGCTGCGCCAGCTGCGCGAGGGCTCGGTGCCGAGCAGCAGGTAGATGTTGTCGGCGTTCTCGCCGGTGACCGTCAGGTCGGCGTCGCCGGCGAGGTCCTCCGGGGTGCCGCCCTGCCGCGCGGGGCCGTACATGACGGCGGACGGCCAGATCAGGCGACGGCGGCCGTCGTCGTCGGTGATCACCGGGCGGTTGAACTGGAAGTCGAAGTACAGCTCGGGGTCGACCTCGGCGATGGGCGCGACGTCGAGCTGCTCCTTGAGCGTCCTCACCGCGCCGCTGGCCGCTTCTCCGGCGTCGTTCCAGCCTTCGAAGGCCACCACCAGGATGCGACCGCTCAGGATGCCGTTCGCGTCAGTCACGTGGCTGCACCTCGTCCTCTCGTCACCGCCATCCCTCAAGGATAGGCCCGCGACCGTCCCGATAGACTTGTCCGTCGTGACACCACCCACCTCCGCCGCCGTGCCGGCCTCCTCCGGGCTCCCCGCCGCCGTCCTCTGGGACATGGACGGGACCCTCGTCGACACCGAGCCGTACTGGATGGCCGCCGAGAAGGAGCTCGTCGGCTCCTTCGGCGGCACATGGACGCACGACGACGGCCTGCTGCTCGTCGGCCAGGGCCTGTGGACGTCCGCCGAGATCCTCCGGGAGCACGGCGTCGACCTCCCCGCCGACGACATCGTCCACCGGCTGACCGACCGCGTGCAGGAGAAGCTGGCCACCGAGGGCGTGCCGTGGCGTCCGGGGGCGCGCGAGCTGCTCTCCGAGCTGCGCGAGCGCGGCGTGCGTACGGCGCTCGTCACCATGTCCGTGCGCCGGATGGCCGAGCAGATCGTCGAGAACATCCCGTTCGACGCCTTCGACCTGATCGTCAGCGGCGACGAGGTGGAGCAGCCGAAGCCGCATCCCGAGCCCTACCTGCGCGCCGCCGAGCAGCTCGGCGTGGACCCGCGCGACGCCGTCGCCATCGAGGACTCGCTGGTCGGCCTGGCCGCCGCGGTCGCCTCCGGCGCCGCCGCCATCGGCGTGCCGCACATCGTCCCGCTTCCCACATCGGACGAGCACACCCTGTGGGACACGCTCGCCGGCCGCACCGCCGACGACATCGCCGCCGTCGCCGCCGCGAGAGGCGCCGCTTCGACGGAGGCCGAGGCCCGATGAACGAGACCCGCCGCAGCTCCGGCCCCTTCCGCGCGGGCGACCGCGTGCAGCTCACCGGGCCCAAGGGCCGGATGAACACCATCACGCTCGTGCCCGGCAAGCTGTTCCACAGCCACCGCGGCGTGCTGGAGCACGACGCGATCATCGGCCTGCCCGACGGCTCGGTCGTCACCAACAACGCCGGCGTGGAGCACCTCGCGCTCCGCCCGCTGCTCACCGACTTCGTCATGTCGATGCCGCGCGGCGCCGCCATCGTCTACCCGAAGGACGCCGCCCAGATCCTCGCCCTCGCCGACATCTTCCCCGGGGCGACCGTGGTGGAGGCGGGCGTCGGCTCCGGCGCCCTGTCGCTGTGGCTGCTCCGCGCCATCGGGCCGGAGGGTCGCCTCCACTCGTTCGAGCGCCGCGAGGAGTTCGCCGACGTCGCCCGCGACAACGCCGCCACCTTCCTCGGCGCCGACCCCGAGAACTGGACCGTCACCGTCGGCGACCTGCAGGAGGCGCTGCCCGCCGCGGTCGAGCCGGGCACCGTCGACCGCGTGGTGCTCGACATGCTCGCGCCGTGGGAGACGCTCGACGTCGTCACGCGGGCGCTCAAGCCGGGCGGCGTCGTGCTCTGCTACGTCGCTACCGTGACCCAGCTCTCGCGCGTCGCCGAGGCGATCCGCGCCACCGGCCACTACACGCACCCGCAGTCGAACGAGACCATGGTCCGCGGCTGGCACGTGGAGGGCCTGGCCGTGCGGCCCGACCACCGCATGATCGCGCACACCGGCTTCCTGCTGACGGCCCGCCGCCTCGCGCCGGACACGGTGCTGCCGGAGCTGAAGCGGCGCCCCTCCAAGTCGGACTACTCCGACGAGGACGTCGAGGCCTGGACCCCGGGCGCCCTCGGCGAGCGCCAGTCCAGCCCGAAGAGCCTCCGGAAGCGGATGCGCGAGGCCGCCGCGAGCGCCGACCTGGCCAAGGGCCGGGACGACGCAGCGGACGAGGACGCTCCGCCCGTCGACTAGCATGAACACTCGTGAGGCCGAGCGCCTCGCGCCCCCACCGATCGCATCGAAAGAGGACCCGTGCGCAGAGCAACCGCACTCGTCGTGGCCGCCGGCCTCCTGGCCGTCGCGCTCACCGGATGTTCGTCGAACCCCAACGCGGACTGCGGCGACGCCCTGAAGGCGGGCCCCGCGTCCGACCTGATCTCGGCGACCGGGAAGCTGGGCGAGAAGCCGACCTTCGACCTCCCGACGCCGATCGACACCACCACGTCGCAGCGCACCATCGTGAGCGAGGGCACCGGCGAGCAGGTGCACAAGGGGCAGCTGCTCGAAGTGCAGTACACGATCCTCGACGGCGAGAACGGCGAGGTGCAGCAGCAGAGCTCGTACAAGGCCGGCGACACCTTCCCGCTCGCGGTCGGCGGCGGCAACGCCGCCCTCAGCAAGGGCCTGCAGTGCGTGCCGGTCGGCTCGCGCGTCGCGATCGTGCTCTCGCCGAAGGACGCGGGCGGCAGCGGAGCGAGCACCTCCGGCATCATCGTCATCGACGTGCTGAAGGCGTACCTCCCGGCCGCGAACGGCGCTGTGCGCCCGAGCGCCAACGGATTCCCGACCGTCGTGCTCGCCCCGACCGGTCAGCCGGGCGTGACCATCCCGTCGCAGAGCGGCGCTCCGAAGGAGGTCCGCAGCGAGGTCCTGAAGGCGGGCTCCGGCGCGACGGTGAAGAAGGACAGCGAGGTCGTCCTGCACTACACGGCCGTCGGCTGGGACCAGAAGAACGTCGTCACCAGCACCTGGCAGCAGGGCACGCCCGACATCGTCACCATCGACACCGGCGCGAGCCAGCTCAACCAGGCGCTGCCGCAGGAGATCCTGAAGCCGCTGGTCGGCGAGAAGGTCGGCTCGCAGGTGGTCATCGAGGCGCCCGAGAACGGCAACGTGCCCGCCGCCGCCTGGGTGGTCGACATCCTCGGCGTCCGCTGATCACAGGGAGGCCCTCGAGCCGCTGACCGCGGCGTCCGGAGCACTAGGATGGTCGGGTGTCCCGATCCTCGTCCTCGCCGTCGCGCGTCCCGGTCGAGGAGCGCCTGTTCAGCCTCGTGCTGGCCCTGCTGGCGACCGAGAACGGCCTGACCAAGAGCGAGATCCTCTCGACGGTCCAGGGCTACCGGCAGCGCTACGCGCCGCACGGCGACAACTCCAGCCTCGAGCGGCAGTTCGAGCGCGACAAGGACGACATCCGCGAGCTCGGCGTCCCGCTCGAGACCGTCGAGTCGCCGGAGGCCGCCGGCAACAACCAGCTGCTGCGGTACCGCATCCCGAAGGGCGCGTACGACCTCCCGCAGGACGTCGTCTTCTCTCCGGCCGAGATCACGCTGCTCGGGCTCGCCGCCGCCGTCTGGCGGGAGGGGTCGCTGTCGGGGGAGTCGCGCCGCGCTCTCATGAAGCTGCGCTCGCTGGGCGTCGAGGCCGACGACCCGGTGGTCGGCTACGCGCCCCGGCTGCGCGTGCGCGAGAGCGCCTTCGACCCGCTCAGCCAGGCGCTCGAACGGCACGCGCTCGTGCAGTTCCCGTACCTCAAGCCCGGCGAGAGCGCGTCCCGCCTGCGCACGGTGGCGCCGCTCGCGCTCGTGCAGCACCAGGGCCGCTGGCATCTGCAGGGCATCGACCAGGAGGCGGGGGAGTCGCGCACCTTCCTGCTCTCGCGCATCGTCGGCCCGGTCAAGGTCACCGCGCGCACCTTCGAGCCGGAGGGCGACGACTTCGCCGCCAAGGCCCTTGCGGAGCTGGAGCGCATCTGGGAGGCGAACGTCGCCGAGATCGAGGTCACCGCCGGCACCGACGCGGCGACCCGGCTGCGCAAGCGCTACGGCGACGCCGTGCCCGCGGACGCCGGCGCCGGCTCGTTCCGGCTGACCGTCAACTTCTCCGACCTCAACATCCTCGCCGACCAGCTCGCCGCCTTCGGGCCGGAGGTCCTGGTGCTGTCGCCGCCCGCACTGCGCGAGAACGTGCTGCAGCGCCTCCTCGCGACGGCGCGGGCCCACGAGGGCGATGGACCGGACCACGAACGGGAGGCCGCGCATGGCTGAGCGCAGGCGCCCGATGCAGGCGCAGGACAAGCTCGCCTTCCTGCTCGCGCTCGTGCCGTACCTGATGGACCGCGACCGGGTCGGTGTGGCGGAGGCGGCGGAGCACTTCGGCGTCGACGAGGACCAGTTGCGCGACGCCGTGCGCCTGATCGCGGTGTCCGGCATCCCCGGCGAGACGAACGCCTACCAGCCGGGCGACCTGTTCGACATCTCGTGGGACGACTTCGAGGAGAACGACCAGATCATCCTCACCCACCAGGTGGCGATCGACGACTCGCCGCGGTTCTCCGCCCGCGAGGCGGCGGCGCTGATCGCGGGCCTGCAGTACCTCACGGCGCTGCCGGAGAACGCCGACCGCGACGTCATCGGCTCCCTGATGGCGAAGCTCGCGCGCGGGGCCTCCGCCGCCCCCAGCCAGGTCGCCGTGGCCAGCTCGGAGACCGACGCGGCCCTCGCGACCATCCGCGAGGCCGTGATCGCGGGCACGCAGCTGGAGTTCGACTACCTCAGCTCGCGCGGCGAGCGGGAGCGTCGCCGCGTCGACCCGCTGCGCGTCGAGTCGGTCGACCAGGACTGGTACCTGCGCGGCTGGGACCACCTCCGCACCGCCATCCGCACGTTCCGCCTCGACCGGATCGACGGACTGGTGACCACGGACGAGCCGATCACCTACCGGCCGGGCGACGTGAAGCTCCCCGAGACCCTGTTCACCGGGACGCCGGAGGATCAGCTCGTCACCGTCGAGGTGTCGGCGTCGGCCATCCCGCTGATCGAGGACTACATCCCGGAGGGCGCCGCCCGCGATGAGCGCGACGGGATCGTGCGCACCAGCGTGCGCGTCGCCCACTTCCACGGCCTCAAGCGTCTGGTCGCCGGCCTGTCCGGGGTGCTGACCGTGCTCGACCCGCCCGAGGCGCGGCGCGTCGTCGCGGAGTGGGCCCGCGCCGGCGCCGACCGCTACCGCTAAGCTCGCTCGCATGCCCTGGTGGTCGTGGCTCCTCATCTGGACCGTGCTCGTGCTCGGTCTGCTCGGCATGCTCGGGTTCTTCGCATGGTGGCTGTTCCGCAAGCTCATGGCCGCCGCGGACGAGGCCTCCGCCCTGTTCGAGAAGACGGAGGTGCTGAGCCGCCGGGCCGAGGAGCTCGCCGACGACTTCCACCCCGCCGTCTTCGCCGACGCCACGCATCTCGGGGCCGAGCGCACGCAAGCGAAGACCGAGCGTGCCCGCGCAAGGCAAGCTCGCAGGGACGCCAGGGTCCTACGCGGTAAACTTCTCGTGCGTGCGGACCCTCACCGCATCGCGATTCCGACTCGAAGGACGTGAACCCATGCTCGGCGGACTCACCGGATGGCACCTGCTCATCATCCTCGCCGTGATCCTGCTGCTGTTCGGCGCGCCCAAGCTGCCGGCCCTCGCCAAGAGCATCGGCCAGTCGATGCGCATCTTCAAGGGCGAGGTCGACGAGCTGAAGAAGGACGGCAAGAGCGATAACGCAGCGGCCACCACGGGCGACACGACTCCGGGCACCGCGACGCCGGGTGTCGCCCCGGCCGCCCCCACCGGCACCGACAGCTCCACCGAGTCCAAGCCGAAGTAGCCCGGTGGCCTCCAAGAAGCGAGGCACGAACAGCGAAGGGCGGATGTCGCTCGCCGAGCACTTCATCGAGCTTCGCAAGCGCCTCTTCCGTTCCGCGCTGGCCCTCCTGGTCGGCGCCGTCATCGGCTGGTTCCTCGCCGACTTCGTGATGAACGCCCTGCGGGGCCCGATCACCGCGATCGCCGAGCAGCAGGGCCGCGATGCGATGCTCAACTACGACAGCATCACCGGCGCCTTCGACCTCAAGATGCAGGTCGCCATCACGATCGGCGCCGTCATCTCCAGCCCGGTCTGGCTGTACCAGATCTGGGCGTTCTTCGTGCCGGCGATGACCCGCAAAGAGCTGAAGTACGCGTTCGGGTTCTTCTTCACGGCCGTCCCGCTGTTCATCGCCGGGGGAGTGGTCGGCTGGCTGCTCGTGCCGCACATCGTCAGCCTGCTCACCAGCTTCGCCCCGGAGCAGGATGCCGCGATCATCCTGGCCAAGACCTACTTCGACTTCATCCTCAAGCTGGTGCTGGCCGTCGGCATCGCGTTCGTCCTGCCGGTGTTCCTCGTGCTGCTCAACTTCGTCGGCGTGCTCAGCGCGAAGTCGATCATCGCGTCGTGGCGCTGGGCGCTCATCCTGATCGTCCTCTTCACAGCGATCGCCACTCCGGCGGCCGACGTGCTGTCGATGTTCCTGCTCGCCATCCCGATGGTGCTGCTGTACTTCGCCGCCTACGGGGTGGCCTGGCTGCACGACCGACGGGCCGTCAAGGCGCAAGCCCGGCTGGAAGCCGAACTGGCGGCATAGTCTGGACGCGTGACCGACCAGCAGCTCTCCCCGGCCGAGCGCTTCGCCGCCTCCCGGCAGCGCGCCAATCAGCCCCTGCTCGAGACGTTCCGGGCCGGCCTGCGGTTCGACCTCGACCCGTTCCAGCGGGAGGCGTGCGCCAGCCTCGAGAACGGCCACAGCGTGCTGGTCGCCGCGCCCACCGGCGCCGGCAAGACCATCGTCGCCGAGTTCGCGGTGTTCCTCGCGATGCGCGACCCGTATGCCAAGGTGTTCTACACGACTCCGATGAAGGCGCTGAGCAACCAGAAGTTCCAGGAGTTCGTGGAGGCGTACGGCGCCGAGTCCGTCGGCCTCCTGACCGGCGACACCAACATCAACTCGCACGCGCGCATCGTGGTCATGACGACCGAGGTGCTGCGCAACATGCTCTACGCCGACTCCGACCTCCTGCCCGACCTCGCCTACGTGGTCATGGACGAGGTGCACTACCTGGCCGACCGGTTCCGCGGCGCCGTGTGGGAGGAGGTCATCATCCACCTTCCGTCCGAGGTGCGGATGGTCTCGCTCAGCGCCACCGTGTCGAACGCCGAGGAGTTCGGCGATTGGCTGCAGGCGGTCCGCGGCGACACGGACGTGATCGTGTCGGAGGAGCGCCCTGTGCCGCTGGAGCAGCACATCCTCATGCGGACCAAGCTGATCGACCTGTTCGACTCGTCGGGGCTGGCCGCCACGAACCGGGTGAACCCGGAGCTGGTTCAGATGGCGCGCTACGGCGGCCGGGTGCTCAGCAGCCGGCAGATGCGCGACGTCGGCCGCTACCACTCGCGCGGCGGCCGGCCGGACACCTTCCGGATGGACCGCGCCGAGCTCGTGCACCTGCTCGACGAGCGCAACCTCCTGCCCGCGATCTTCTTCATCTTCAGCCGCAACGGCTGCGACGCGGCGGTGCGGCAGACCCTGCGCGCCGGCGTGCGGCTCACCGAGGCGCACGAGCGGGAGGAGATCCGCGCGATCGTGGAAGAGCGCTGCCGCACCCTGCTCGACGAGGACCTCGCTGTGCTCGGCTACTGGGAGTGGCTCGAGGGCCTCGAGCGCGGCGTCGCGGCGCACCACGCGGGCATGCTCCCGGCCTTCAAGGAGGTGGTGGAGGAGCTGTTCCGCCGCAAGCTGGTGAAGGTCGTCTTCGCGACAGAGACACTGGCGCTGGGCATCAACATGCCGGCCCGCACGGTCGTGCTGGAGAAGCTGGAGAAGTTCAACGGCGAGGCGCGCGTGCCGATCACGCCGGGGGAGTACACCCAGCTGACGGGGCGCGCCGGCCGCCGCGGCATCGACGTCGAGGGGCACTCGGTGATCCAGTGGGAGGACGGGCTCGACCCGCAAGCCGTCGCCTCCCTCGCCTCCCGCCGCAGCTACCCGCTGAACTCCAGCTTCCGGCCGACGTACAACATGGCCGTCAACCTGATCGACCAGTTCGGCCGGCAGCGCACGCGCGAGATCCTCGAGTCGTCGTTCGCGCAGTTCCAGGCCGACCGCGCTGTCGTCGACCTCGCGCGCAAGGTGCGGCAGCAGGAGGAGTCGCTCGCCGGCTACGAGGAGGCCATGACCTGCCACCTCGGCGACTTCAAGGAGTACTCCGGCATCCGCCGCGAGCTGACCGACCTGGAGCGCAAGGGCGCGAGCATGGAGCACGCCTCGCGCGCCGACCGGGAGAAGCGCCAGCGCCGGCTCAACGCACTGCGCAAGCGGATGAAGGAGCACCCCTGCCACCGCTGCCCCGACCGCGAGAAGCACGCCAGGTGGGCGGAGCGGTACTGGAAGCTGCGTCGCGAGACCGACCGGCTGAGCGCCCAGATCCAGTCGCGCACGGGCGCGGTCGCCAAGGTGTTCGACCGCGTCTCCGACGTGCTGGGCGAGCTCGGCTACCTGACCGAGGAGGACGGCCAGACCGCCCTGACCGTGCACGGACGCACGCTCAAGCGCATCTACGGCGAGCGCGACCTCCTCGTCGCCGAGTGCCTGCGCCGCGGGGTGTGGAAGGAGCTGGACGCGCCGAGCCTCGCGGCGATGGCCTGCGCGCTGGTGTTCGAGCCGCGGCGCGACGAGGGGCTCGCGCACGACCGCAACCTGCCGCGCGGACCGTTCCGGCCCGCCCTGGACCGCACCACCGACCTGTGGAGCCGGCTGGACGACCTGGAGCGGGAGCACCGCCTCCCGGGCAGCGAGCCGCCGTCGACCGCGCTGGCGCTCGCGATGCACCTCTGGGCGAAGGGAGGCAGCCTCAACGCCGTGCTGTCGGAGGCCGACATGGCGGCCGGCGACTTCGTGCGCTGGGCCAAGCAGACGATCGACCTGCTCGATCAGCTCTCGCTCGTCGCACAGGGCAACGTCGGCCGCACGGCGCGGCAGGCGCTGGAGGCCATCCGCCGCGGGATCGTGGCGTACTCGTCTGTGGCGTGAGAGGCGGCTTGAGAGGTGGCCTGAGAGGCGGCCTCGGCAGGATGCCTTAGGCTCTCCCTTCGTGACCCGATCGCCCCGCGCCCCGCTTCCGCTGTGGCTCGCGGTGCTCGTGGCCGCCGCGGCGGGCCCCGTGCTCGACGCCGGGTTCCCGGACCGCGACTGGTGGCCGCTGACCTTCGTCGGGATCGCGATGGTGCTCCTCGCCCAGCGCGGCCGGCGGGCCGGCTCGGCGTTCCTCGTCGGGTGGCTGGCGGGGGAGTCGTTCTACCTCGTGCACGTCGCGTGGACCGCGCTCTATCTGGGCCCGATCCCGTGGATCGCCCTCTCGACGCTCGAGGCGCTGTTCTGGGGCGTCGGCGGCATCCTGATCACCCTGGCCTACCGCTGGGTGCCGCGGGCGTGGCCGACCCGGCTGGGGAGGCTGGGCCTCCTGCCCGTGATCGTCTCCGGGCTGTGGGTGCTGCGCGAGTACGTCACCGGGACCTGGCCGTACGGCGGGTTCTCCTGGGGCCGGGTCGCGGAATCGCAGTCGCAGAGCCCGTTCGCACCGCTCGTCGCCTGGCTGGGCATCTCGGGCGTCAGCTTCGTGATGGTGTGGCTGGTGGCGCTGATCGTCGAGCTGGCCTTCGCGACGCGGGTGCAGCTGTGGTGGCGCGGGGCGATCGCCCTCGGTGCGGTGGCGCTGGTACTGGCGATCCCGGCCTGGCCGGCGACCACCTCCGGGACCACCCGGATCGCGGCGGTGCAGGGCAACGGCCCGGCCGGCTACTTCGACAACGCGCCTCCCGGTGCTGTGCTCGACAGCCAGATCGCCGAGACGCAGAAGATCGAGGACGAGGACGTCGACATGGTCGTCTGGCCCGAGGGCGCCGCCCAGCCGGACCCGACCCGCGACCCCGACACCGCCGCGATCCTCGACGCGCTGAGCCGCCGTATGGACGCGCCCTTCATCGTCGGCACGATCACGTACCGCGACGGCGAGTATTTCAACACGTCGCTGCAGTGGGAGGCGGGCGAGGGAGCCGTCGACTACTACGACAAGAAGCACCCGGTGCCGTTCGGCGAGTACATCCCGGACCGCGCCTTCTGGCGGCCGTTCGCGCCCGACCTGATCGACCTCGTGCAGCGGGAGTACACGCCGGGCACCCGGGACAACGTCTTCGACGTGAACGGGGTGCGGGCGGGCATCTCGATCTGCTTCGACATCGTCGACGATCAGCTATTGACGGACATGATGCAGGGCGGCGCCCAGGTCATCCTGGCGCAGACGAACAACGCCGACTTCGGCCAGACCGACGAGAATCAGCAGCAGCTGGCGATCGCTCGGTTGCGCGCGATCGAGTCCGGGCGCGCGCTGGTCAACATCTCGACCGTGGGCAGCAGCCAGATCATCGCGCCGGACGGGAGCACCATCTCCCAGATCCCGCCGTTCAAGCCGGGTCACATGGTCGCGGACGTGCCGCTCGGCACCACGACGACGCCGGCGACGCTCCTGAGCCGGGGGATCGAGTACCTCGTCGCCGGTCTCGGCCTGTTCGGGCTGCTCATCGCCGCCGGTGCCCGCCGCTCACGCGACGAGGCCGCCCTCACCCTGCGGTGAGGACGGCCTCGGACGCCTGACGTCAGGCGCGCGCCTGAATCAGGCGGTGTGCTTGTGCTCGCTGGTCCCGCGGCGGGCCCGAAGGTACTGCAGCCGCTCCTCGAGCAGCTCCTCCAGCTCGGCGCGCGTACGGCGCTCGAGCAGCATGTCCCAGTGGCTGCGCGGCGTCTTCACGTCGCCGTGGTCCACCTCGACGGGGGTGTCGTTGACAAGCAGCCGGGCCTCGTGGCCGCAGTGCTTGCACTCCCAGGTCTCAGGGGCCTCCGCCTCGGCGGAGAAGACCATGTCGGTCTCCTGGCCGCACACGGTGCACTTGTACGAATAACGGGTACGCGGTGAATAAACGACGCCTTCTTCGCTCTGTAAGCTCTGGGCGCCGAGCCTCATTCCGCGCAAGCTGCGATCTGCCATTGTGTGGTCTCCTCTTCGCGCGAATCCTCACCGTTATAAACCGTCAAGCTGGGGATTCTCTTTCCCGGGGCGGGGTTCTCCCAGCCCTCTCACAGAACGCACGGTGCCCTCACAGGGGGCGCGCGCGGCGCGTGGCGGCTCCTGGCGGCTCCTGGCCGCTCAGCCGAGGGTGCGGGAGTCGACCAGCGCCTTGAGCAGGTCGCAGCGGTCGCTGACCAGGCCGTCGACGCCGAGGTCGAGGAGTCGGATCATGTCGGCGGCGTCGTTCACCGTCCAGACGTGCACCTCCACGCCGGCGGCCTGGATCGCGGCCACCGTGCGCGGGGTGACGAGCTGCACCGGACCGCGCCGCTCGGGGATCTGCACGGCGTCGAAGCCGCGCAGCGTCCGGCGCACCGCCGAGCCGAGACCGGCCTTCGCCGCGGCGAGGGCCGGCGCGACCTCGGCGACAGAGGGGGAGGTGGCCACGCCGGGCAGCTCCCGCTCGACCGCCTCACGCCGGGACTTCGCGAAGCTCGTGATCAGCACCCGGTCGGTCGCGCGGGCGTCGCGGATCGCGGCGGCGGTCGGGGCCGCGGCGCGCTCGTCCTTCACGTCGATGTTGAAGCGCGCCTGCGGGAAGGCCTCGAGCGCCTCCGCGAGGGAGCAGAAGCCCTGCCCGTGCCCGAGGTCGATCCGGCGCAGCTCGCTCATGGTGAGGTGGCCGACGCCGGCCTCACGGCCGGCGACCCGGCGGAGATCGGGGTCGTGGCTGATCACCGCGACGCCGTCCGCGGAGGCGTGGACGTCGGTCTCGAGGTGGGTGGCGCCCGCCGCGAGCGCCTTGAGGAACGCCAGCAGCGTGTTCTCGGGCGCGTCGAGGGCGAGCCCGCGGTGCGCGATGACGCGCGGCCGCGGGCCGTCGAGGAAGGTCATGCCTGCGGTGCCTGCCCGGGCGCTGCTGCGGCGGGGTCGCCCTCCGGACGTGCGCCACGCTCGCCGAACGCCTGGCCGATGCCCTTGAGCGCCTCGGTCAGCTCGCTCGGGATGATCCAGAGCTTGTTCGACGCGCCCTCCGCCAGCTTGGGCAGGGTCTGCAGATACTGGTAGGCGAGCAGGAGGTTGTCGGGGTTGCCCTCGTGGATGGCGCCGAACACCGTGGTGATCGCCTGCGCCTCGCCCTCGGCGCGGAGCACCGCGGCCTTGGCGTCGCCCTCCGCGCGGAGGATGGCGGCCTGACGCAGGCCCTCCGCGTTGAGGATCTCGGACTGCTTGGTGCCCTCGGCGGTGAGGATGAGCGCGCGGCGGTCCCGCTCGGCGCGCATCTGCTTCTCCATCGAGTCCTGGATGGACGCGGGCGGGTCGATCGCCTTGAGCTCGACCCGGGAGACGCGGATGCCCCACTTGCCGGTCGCCTCGTCGAGGACGATGCGGAGCTGGCCGTTGATGTTGTCGCGGCTGGTCAGCGCCTCCTCCAGGTTGAGGCCGCCGACGACGTTGCGGAGGGTGGTCGTGGTGAGCTGCTCGACCGCGCCGAGGTAGTTGGCGATCTCGTACGTGGCGGCCCGGGCGTCGGTCACCTGGAAGTAGACGACTGTGTCGATCGAGACGACGAGGTTGTCCTCGGTGATCACGGGCTGGGGCGGGAACGACACCACCTGCTCGCGCATGTCGATCAGCGGGCGCACCTTGTCGATGAAGGGCACGACGACGTTGAGGCCCGGGTTGAGCGTCTTGTGGTACCGGCCGAGCCGCTCCACGACCCCCGCCCGCGCCTGCGGGATGATGCGGATCGCCTTGAACAGGGTGACCAGCACGAAGATCACGATGACCAGCACGATCACCGAGACGACGATGATCGTGGTCAGCTGACCGGCGTCGCTCACGACGCGCTCCTTTCGGTGATGCCGTCGGCGCCCGACGACACGGGGGAGGGCGCGACGACGGCCGTCGCCCCTTCGATGGACACGACGACGACGTGCTCGCCGGGGACCAGTTCGTCCGGCCCGGTGTGCGGCTGCGCGAGCCGCGACGTCCAGGTCTCGCCGATGGCGAGCTTCACCTGGCCGGTGGTGCGCGAGACGGTCGAGACGACGATCCCGCCCATGCCGATCAGCGCGGCGACGTTGCTCTTGGCCGGATCGCCGCCGCGCCGCAGCACGCGCAGCAGCGGCGGCCGGATGAAGAAGACCAGCACGATCGAGAGCGCCGCCGCGATGAGCAGCTGCAGCCACCACGGCGCGCCGAACGCGCCGGAGACCAGGCCGCCCACGCTGCCGACCGCGATCATGAGGAAGACCAGGTCGAGCGTCAGCATCTCGATGACGACGAAGATCAGGATCAGGACGAGCCACCCGATCCACGCGAAGGATTGGATGTCCATGACGGGCTCCCTTCACTGCGCTGCTGCCTCGACCGTAGCAGGTGGGCCAGCCGGGAGACGGAACCCACTTGGTAGTCTCAGGGAGCAGTCCCCAACGTCTCAAGGAGTCTTACGTGACCAACCCCCTCGCCTCCGGGTCCCTCGACGGAAAACGCGCGCTCGTCACCGGATCGTCGCGCGGGATCGGCGCCGACACCGCGCAGTACCTCGCCGAGGCCGGCGCGAGCGTCGTCATCAACTACCGCAACAAGGAGGCGCGCGCGGTCAAGCTGGCCGACGCCATCCGCGAGCAGGGCGGCACGGCGCTCGTCGTCGGCGCCGACCTCACCGACCCGGCCTCTGTCGCCGCGATGTTCGACACCGTGCAGCGCGAGTGGGGCGGCCTCGACCTCCTCGTCCTCAATGCCTCCGGCGGCATGGAGTCCGGCATGGCGGAGGACTACGCCATGCAGCTCAACCGCGACGCACAGGTGAACACGCTGACCGCGGCACTGCCGCTGCTCGCCGCGGGCTCGCGAGTGGTGTTCGTGACCAGCCACCAGGCGCACTTCATCCGCACGACGCCGACGATGCCCGAGTACGAGGCCGTGGCGCTGAGCAAGCGCGCGGGCGAGGACGCCCTCCGCGCGCTCCTCCCGACGCTGGAGGAGAAGGGCGTCGAGTTCGTCGTCGTCTCCGGCGACATGATCGAGGGCACCATCACCGCGACGCTGCTCAACCGGCTGAACCCGGGCGCGATCGACGCCCGCAAGGAGGCGGCGGGCAAGCTCTACAACGTCGGCGAGTTCGCCGCCGAGATCGCCGCGGCGGCGGTCGACCCCATCCCGGCCGACCACACCCGCCTCGTCGGCGACGTGTCGAGCTTCACGCCGGTCGCCGAATGAGGGCGGCCGACCTCGGACTGCTGACCGGCGTCTCCGCCCCGACGGTCCACCCGGGCGGTCAGCGCGCGGTCGTCTCGGTCACGCACCCCTCGCTGGAGGCGGACGCGACCGTCGGGCAGCTGTGGACCGTCCCGCTCACCGGGCACGCGGCCCCGCGCCGGCTGACCCGCGGCTTCCGCGACACGGCGGCGCAGTTCTCGCCGGACGGGCGGCTGCTCGCGTTCCTGCGGGCGGCCCCCTCGGCTGCTCCGCAGCTCGTCGTGATGGACGCCGCCGGCGGCGAGCCCGTCGCCGTGACCGACCGAAAGCTGGGCGTGACCGAGTTCGCGTGGGCGCCCGACGGGCGCTCGCTGGCCTTCGTCAGCCGCGTGCCGGAGCAGGGGCGCTACGGCACCGTCGAGGGCATCGACGCGAACAGCGAGCCCGCCCGGCGCATCCGCACGCTCAAGTACCAGGCCAACGGCGTCGGCTACACGAACGACCGCCGGGCGCACGTCTTCGTGGTGGCCGTGCCGGACGTGTGGGGCGAGCCGCCGGTGAAGCCGGTGGCCGAGGCGGACGGCTCGACCGCTCCCGAGCCCACCGTGCCGGAGGCGGCGCAGCTGACGACCGGCGATGGGGAGGACGGCACCATCGCGTTCTCGCCCGACGGTCGCACGCTGGCCTTCGTGTCGGCGCGGCACGAGACGCGCGACGACGACCTCCGCGCCGACGTGTACCTGCTGCCGGTGGACGGCTCCGCCGAGCCGCGGAACGTCACCGGCGAGCACGGCGCCGTCTCCGCCTCGGCCGTCGCCTACGGACTGAACGGGGTGCTGTACTACGCGGCGCAGGAGCTGGGGGAGACCGGGCGCGACTTCGTGGCCCGCAACGCCGCCCTGTATGCGATCGAGCCCGGCGGGGCCGCCCCGCGCCGGCTGACCGACCCGGAGACCGTCGACCTGACGGAGTCCGACATCGTCGCCTCCCGCGACGACGCCGTGCTCGTCCGCGACCGGCGGCGCGGCGCGCTCGTGCTGACCGAGGTCGACGCGGCCGGGGAGTCCCGCGTGCTGACGGACGAGCGCACCGTGGTCACGGGTGTCGGGGTCGCCGGCGAGATCGTCGTCGCGAGCGTCTCGGACGCGCGGACGGCCGGCGACGTCGCGCTCGTGACCGGTGACGGCCTCCGCACCCTCACGGACTTCTCACGGGAGCTGCGGGAGGCGGGTATCCTCGCGCAGCGCGAGCTCACCGTGACGGGCCGCGACGGCTACCCGATCCACGGCTGGGTCGTCGTGCCGGAGGGGGAGGGGCCGCACCCGGTCCTGCTCAACATCCACGGCGGGCCGTACGCGTCGTACACCGCGGCGCTGTTCGACGAGGCGCAGGTGTACGCGGCGGCGGGCTATGCGGTCGTCATGTGCAATCCGCGCGGTGCAGCCGGCTACGGCCAGGAGCACGGGCGCGTCATCCGGCAGCGGATGGGCACGGTCGACCTCGACGACGTGCTCGACTACCTCGACGGGGCGATCGCCGGGGTCCCCGGCCTCGATGGCGAGCGGGTGGGCATCATGGGCGGGTCGTACGGCGGCTACCTGACCGCGTGGACCATCGCGCACGACCACCGGTTCGCCGCGGCGATCGTGGAGCGCGGCTTCCTCGACCCGGAGGCCTTCGTCGGGACGAGCGACATCGGCAGCTTCTTCGGCGACGAGTACGTCGGAACCGACCCCGAGCTGATGCGGTCGCAGAGCCCGCAGGCCGTGGTCGGGCAGGTCTCCACTCCGACGCTGGTGCTGCACTCGGCCGCGGACCTCCGTTGCCCGCTCAGCCAGGCGGAGCGGTACTACGCGGCCCTCAAGCGCAACGGCGTGGAGGCGGAGCTCGTCGTCTTCCCGGGCGAGGACCACGAGTTGAGCCGGTCGGGCCGTCCGCGCCACCGCCGGCAGCGTTTCGACGTGATCCTCGACTGGTGGGCGCACCACCTCCCGAGCCCCGTCAACCGCGCGTAGCGAACCATCGAGTACGCGAAGAATGCCCCGCGGGATCGAACCCACGGGGCATTCTGCGCGTAGTCGGCGGCTGCTCAGGTCGCCGGGGCGGGGGAGGTGGCGCGCAGGGCGTCGCGACCGAAGGTGAAGGCGCGGACGATCCCGATGATCCCGAGCACGATCAGCGCGATCGCGGCGAACAGCAGGAGGAATGCCGCCGAGGACACGGGCAGGACGAGCACGACCAGTCCGGCGAGGATGCTGATGATGCCGTAGGCGATCGCCCAGCCCGAGGACGCGGCGCGCCCCGACTCCACCAGCGCCATGACGCCTTCGATGATCCAGCCGATGCCGATGAAGGCGACCGCGAGGATCACCAGCGTGGTCGCAGCCGCCGTCACGTTCTTGAGCGCGACGATGCCGGCGATCACGAGCAGCACGCCGAGGATGATGTTGAGCGTCCGGATGCCCCCGCCGATGCCGCGGCTGAAGACCCCGATGCCGATGCGCATGATGCCCGCGACGAGGAAGTAGATGCCGAGGAAGATCGCGAGCACGGCGAGCGTCTTCTCCGGCCAGAACAGCAGCACGACGCCGAGCACGACCGCGACTCCGCCGCTGATGCCGAGCGCGGCGCGGATGCCGTTGATGGCGGACCGCGTCATGCTCCTGGCGTCGAGCTGCAGGTCGTGGAGGACGGCGTCGGCGGGATCGGTGAAGGTCATCGCACACCCCTTTCGTGGCGGGCCGCCGCATGCGGCCCCTCAGGGCCGAGGCTAGTGCGCGCGGGCGCCGCCTGTCAGGGGGCAATCGCGGCGCGGTGGCGCGCCCCGGCCGTCGGCGGTGTGAACTACGGTGGAGGCTGCGACGACCACGAGGGGGAGCCGATGACCATCGCGCCGACGACGGAGCCGGCTGCGGCCGACACGCACGACCTGATCCGGGTGCAGGGCGCCCGCGAGAACAACCTCAAGGAGGTCAGCGTCGACCTCCCGAAGCGCCGGCTGACGGTCTTCACCGGCGTCTCCGGCTCGGGCAAGAGCTCGCTGGTGTTCGGCACGATCGCCGCGGAGTCGCAGCGGCTGATCAACGAGACCTACAGCGCCTTCGTGCAGGGCTTCATGCCGACGCTCGCCCGGCCCGACGTCGACCTGCTCGAGGGCCTGACCACCGCGATCATCGTCGACCAGGAGCGCATGGGCGCCAACGCCCGCTCGACGGTCGGCACGGCGACGGACGCGAACGCGCTGCTGCGCATCCTGTTCAGCCGGCTGGGGGAGCCGCACATCGGCTCCCCGAACGCGTTCTCGTTCAACGTGGCGTCGGTCCGCGGCGACCGCGCCGTCACGATCGAGCGCGGGTCGAACACGCAGCTGCAGGACAGCTTCACCATCACAGGCGGCATGTGCCCGCGCTGCGAGGGGATGGGCAGCGTCACCTCCATCGACCTCGCCGAGCTGTACGACGAGACGAAGTCGCTGGCCGAGGGCGCGATCACGGTACCCGGCTACACCGCCGACGGCTGGTCGGTGCGCATCTACGCCGAGTCGGGGTTCGTCGACCCGGCGAAGCCGATCCGCGACTTCAGCGAGCAGGAGCTCCACGACTTCCTGTACAAGGAGCCGGTCAAGGTCAAGATCAGCGGCATCAACATGTCGTACGAGGGCCTGGTGCCCAAGGTGCAGAAGTCGATGCTGTCGAAGGACAAGGAGGCGATGCAGCCGCACATCCGCGCCTTCGTCGACCGGGCGGTCACCTACACCGCCTGCCCCGACTGCGGCGGCACGCGACTCAACGAGGGCGCCCGCTCCTCCCGCATCCGCGGCGTCAACATCGCGGACGTGTGCGCGATGCAGATCAGCGACCTCGCCGAATGGGTGCGCGGTCTCGACGAGCCCGGCGTGGCGCCCCTCCTCGCGACGCTGCGCCAGACCCTCGACTCGTTCGTGGAGATCGGGCTCGGCTACCTGTCGCTCGACCGGCCCTCCGGCACGCTCTCGGGCGGGGAGGCGCAGCGCACCAAGATGATCCGGCACCTCGGCTCGGCGCTCACCGACATCACGTACGTCTTCGACGAGCCGACGGCGGGCCTCCACCCGCACGACATCCAGCGCATGAACCGGCTGCTGCGGCAGCTGCGCGACAAGGGCAACACCGTGCTCGTGGTCGAGCACAAGCCGGAGACGATCGCGATCGCCGACCACGTGGTCGACCTCGGACCGGGCGCAGGGCCGGCGGGCGGCACTGTGTGCTTCGAGGGGTCGGTGGAGGAGCTGACGGCGAGCGGCACGCTGACCGGGCGGCACCTGGGTGATCGCACCACGGTGAAGCAGGAGGTCCGCACGCCGACCGGCGCGCTGGAGATCCGTGGCGCCACGGCGAACAACCTGCAGGACGTCGACGTGGACATCCCACTCGGCGTGCTCGTCGTCGTCACCGGGGTTGCCGGATCGGGCAAGAGCTCGCTGATCCACGGCTCGGTGCCTGCGGGGGCGGGCGTCGTGTCGGTCGATCAGGGCGCGATCCGCGGCTCGCGTCGCAGCAACCCCGCGACCTACACGGGACTGCTGGAGCCGATCCGCAAGGCGTTCGCCAAGGCCAACGGCGTCAAGCCGGCGCTGTTCAGCGCGAACTCCGAGGGCGCCTGCCCGGTGTGCAACGGCAACGGCGTCATCTACACGGACCTCGGCATCATGCAGGGCGTCGCGACGACGTGCGAAGAGTGCGGCGGCAAGCGGTTCCAGGCATCGGTGCTGGAGTACAAGCTGGGCGGCAAGGACATCAGCGAGGTGCTCGCCATGCCGGTGAGCGAGGCCGAGGACTTCTTCTCGACGGGGGAGGGTCGCGTGCCCGCGGTGCACGCGATCCTGCAGCGGCTGGAGGATGTCGGGCTCGGCTACCTGACGCTGGGCCAGCCGCTGACCACGCTCTCGGGCGGCGAGCGGCAGCGGCTCAAGCTCGCCATCCACATGGCGGAGAAGGGCGGCGTCTACGTGCTCGACGAGCCGACCACGGGCCTGCACCTGGCCGATGTGGAGCAGCTGCTCGGCCTGCTGGACCGGCTGGTCGATGCGGGCAAGTCGGTCATCGTGATCGAGCACCACCAGGCGGTGATGGCCCACGCGGACTGGATCATCGACCTCGGCCCGGGAGCCGGCCACGACGGCGGTCGTATCGTGTTCGAGGGAACGCCCGCGCAGCTGGTCGCGGACGCCTCCACCCTGACCGGTCAGCACCTGGCCGCATACGTGAGCGGAGCCGGCGTCGACGGCGCCGGCCTGAAGGGAGCGCATTCGTGAAGCAGAGCCGACCCACCGGCAGCGTCGCACGGCCGGGAGACCGGCCGGAGGGCCGCTACCGGTTCAGCGACCGGTTCATCAAGCGCTGGACGGCCATCCTGCTGGTCGCGATGGGAGTGATCGTCGTCGCGGGGTTCGTCATGGGCTTCCTCAGCGACGAGGTGTCGGGGGAGGCGGGGGAGACCCTGGCGAACGCCGCCATCGCCGTCGTGGTCGCCGGGTTCGTGCTCCCGCTGATGGTGGCGGCGATCCTCGGCGGGGAGGCGCTCAAGCCGGGCGCCGGGTTCATCGGCTTCGGGCTGATCCTCGGGGTGCTGCTGCTGGCGACGACGCTCGCCGAGGCGACCCGCGGGTTCTACGGGTCATGGGCGCCGGCCGCGTTCTGGGCCGGCGTGGTGCTGATCGTCGGCTGCGGCATCGGGTTCTGGCTGGTCGGCTTCGCGGCGAAGGTTCCGATGTGGCTCCAGCTGCCGTTCCTGGGGTCTCCGCGCGTGTACACGCAGGGGGAGTCGGAGCGGCCGGGGGACGCCAATCTGGGCCGCAAGAGGGGCGCGCGGCGCGGAGAGGGGACCCGCGGCTGAAATATCAGCCGGAGTGCTCGCTGAACGCGGTCATTCCTGTCACTCCGGTCATTCCGGAATGGTCGCGACGGCGTCGATCTCGACCAGGACGCCCGGCCGCACCGGCGTCACGGCGACGACGGTGATCGCAGTGCGGTGCGCGCCCCAGACGGACGCGGCCGCGGCGTAGCCGTCGTTCGCATCCTCACCGGCGGCGAGGAAGATCGTGAGCTTGACGACGTGGTCGGCGTCGGTGCCCGCCGCCTCCAGCACGGTCAGCACGTTGCGCAGCGCCTGCTCGGTCTGTGCGCGCAGGCCGTCGAGCAGGGTGCCGTCGCCGTCGATGCCGTTCTGGCCGCCGACGTACAGGGTGCGCCCGGCGGGGGCGATCATCGCCTGCGCGAAGGCGGGACTGCGTTGCATCGTCGGGGGATCGACGGGGGTGGGGAGACTCGACATGGCTGCGCTCCTTCGCGGTCGTCGGTCGTGGTTGCCGAGCATTGTGCCGGACACCACCGACACCGGGGGAGCCCCCACCTGCGATCAGGCCCCCGGGGCCTCCAGCACGAACAGGAGGAAGGCGAGGAACCGACCACTCGGGCGGTCCACGAACGCCTCCGGGAATCGCTCGTACGCGGCGGGGGAGGGCGCCGGCTCGCTGATCGCGGTGATCCGGAACCCGGCCGCGGCGAACGCGTCGGTCATGGCGTGGAGCGGGCGGTCCCAGAAGACGAGCTGCGCGGTCTGCCCGCCGAGACTCCATTCCTCCGTGCGGGCGCGGACGCCGAAGTACTCGGCCGAACCGCCGCCGAGCCGGTCGGCCAGGAAGATCGCGGCGGGGTGCTCCTCGGACACGATCAGCCGGCCGCCCGGCCGCAGCACGCGCCGGAACTCGGCGAGCGTCGGCCCCCACTCCTCGAGGTAGTGCAGCGCCTGGGAGGCGATGACGTCGTCGAAGCTGTCGTCGGCGAACGGCAGCGGCTCGGCGAGGTCGGCGACCAGGAGGTCGGCGTCCGGGCCGAGCCGGAGGCGCGCCTGGTCGAGCATTCCCGCGCTGGCGTCGATGCCGGTCACGACGGCCCCGCGGTCGCGCAGATCGGCGCTGATCGGGCCGGAGCCGCAGCCGGCGTCGAGGATGCGCCGGCCGGCGACCTCGCCGGCGAGCTCGGCGATGGCGGGACGGTTGTAGTACTCGTTGAGGAGGCTGGTCGCGTTCAGGGCCGCATAGCCCTCGGCGATCGCGTCGTAGGCACGGGTCATGCCACGATCGTGCCACGGGGGTCGGCCGTGCGGTGGATGCGGGGCGGTGCGGTGCCGGCGGGGTTCGGCGCGGTGCCAGCCGGGCGCGGTGCCGGGGGAGTGCGGCGCCCGCTCGCTCAGAAGCGCGCCACCCAGGCGCGGAGCGCGTTGTACGCGCCGGAGGCGATCAGCCCGGCGCCGGTGGCGATCAGGAGGACGACGCCGAGGGGGAGTGTCAGCAGCGACTCGAAGGCTCCGTACAGCCCCGAGGCGGCATCCGGGCGCACGGTGACCGCGGCGACGATGAACAGCGAGCCCGCGACGCCGAGCACGAACCCCTTGGCGAGGTAGCCGGCGACGCCGAGCAGGGTCAGCACGGTGGCCATCCCGGTGAGGTCGGGGAGCTCGATGTCGCGCAGGAAGCGCCGGCGCACGCCCTTGACGACCAGGTAGCCGCCGACCCCGATCACGGCCAGGCCGACGAGCACGAGCAGCGCCGCGCCTCCCGGCAGCGCCAGCAACTGCGTGCTCAGCAACCGCGTGGAGGAGCTGGCGTCGCTGGGATGGCCCTGCGCGACGCCCAGCGCGGTTAGGGCGAGGGCGGCGTACGCGGCCGCCTTGCCGAGGTTGCGCAGCCGGCGGGCCCACAGCGTTGAGGTCTTCGCCGCGCGCAGCACCGCCGCCTCGACCACGAGCCAGATCGCGAGCGAGAGGAGCCCGATGGCGCTGACCCACAGCAGGACGAATCCTCCGGGCAGGCGGCCCAGCTGCTCCAGGGCACCCGACTGGTCGGCGTCGGCGAAGTGGTTGACGCCGAGCTGGATGGCGAGCGCGCCGAGCAGGACCTGCACCAACCCGCTGGCGGCGAAGCCGACCCGCGCGAGGACGTGCAGGATGGTGCTGTCGCGGGCGCCGCGGGCGACCCTCCGCACGTGCTCGCCGGCAGCCTGCACGGTGCCGGCGGTTCCGGCGGTGCCGCTGACGTCGCTGGTGCTTCCTGCGGTCATGTGCCGTCCACCTGCGGCTGCGAGAGCCCGCCTTCGATCCGCTCGCCCTCCACGCGGACCGTGCGGCGCGTGTCGAGCGCGATGACGCCGCCGACGACCGCCAGTGACAGTGCGACCGAGCCGGTGGTGTCGCTGATCCAGTGATATCCCAGATACAAACGGCTGGCGACCTGTAGAACGACGAGGGCGGCGGCGACCACGAAGGCGGCCACGGTGAACCAGCGCCGCTGGATCCGGCTCGCGAGCAGGAACGCGAAGATGAGGAAGAAGTCGGAGGCGCCGAGCACGTGCCCGGACGGGAACGAGAACGTGTGATCCGGTCCCATCAGCATGAGCGACACCGGCGGGCGCGGATGCCGGATCAGCGGCGCCAGCAGCTGCGCCAGCAGGACGCCCGTCAGCATCCCGGCCGCCAGGAGGAACGGGCGCCACAGATGTCGTGCCGTCAGCGCCCAGACGATGACGGTGATCAGCACGATGAACGGCATGGCCACCGGGCCGAAGATGATCGCCAGCACGGTCATGAACCCGGTCGTCTCGGCGGAGCGCTGCGCGTTGAACCAGCGCTCGACCGGTACGTCGAGGCGCTCGTATCCAGTGTGCGTCATGACGTTCGCCGCAAGCACGACGAAGGCGATCAGTCCGACGGCCACCAGCGCGACGGACGTCGCGTAGAGTCGTCGCCGCGTCGCGGCCGGGACGTAGCGTTCTTCGACGACGAACCGTTTGTTCCAGTCGGACAGACGGCTCGTGCGGAGGTCGGCGGCTGCGGGCACAGGATTCGGGCCTTTCGGGAAAGCGAGCAACAGCGACCCGTGGGACGGGCGTTGTGCACTGTACGCGGGAGACGCGGTTTCGGGCAGCTCTCAGGACCCCGCTCGTGTACGCCGATAATGCACATTATGTCAGCTTGAACGTATGAGGATGTGCAAATCACTCCCCATTGCCGTTGCCTCCCGCAGTGCACTATGCTGCACCGATGGATGCGGACGCGGAGACCCTGGCGCGCGTCATCGGTGCGCGGGTCAAGCAGGAGCGGAACTCGCGGGGCTGGACGCTCGATCAGCTCGCCGAGCGGGCTCAGGTCAGCCGGCGGATGGTGGTCAACGTCGAGCAGGGCTCAGTCAACCCCAGTGTGGGAACGCTGCTGCGACTGTCCGACGCTCTCGGTGTCGGATTGCCCGCTCTCGTCGAGCGGCCGGCGCCTCGTGCGGCGAAGGTGGTGCGTGTGGGCGACGGCGCAGCGTTGTGGACCGGTACACAGGGAGGCCGCGGAGTGCTCGTGGCGGGCACGGAGCCTCCCAACGTCGTGGAGCTGTGGGATTGGACCCTCGCGCCGGGCGAGCGCCACGCGAGCGAGGCGCACTCCCCCGGCACCCGTGAGCTGCTGCAGGTCATCGAGGGGTCGATCACCGTCGAGTCCGACGGGGTCGCTCACACTCTCGGGCCCGGGGACGCGCTGACCTTCTTCGGTGACGACGACCACTCGTACGTCAACCTCGGCGACGCGCCCGCGCGCTTCACGCTGTGCGTTTACGAGCCGGGAGTCGGCCAGGCACCCGGCGCGGAGCGCGGCGATGCGTGAGGCACGGAGCCGGCCGGTCGCGCCGCCGTGGACGCTGGCGATCGCCGCGATGCTCGCGGTTCAGTTGTCCAACGCCGTCTCGGTGCCCGTGATCGCCCAGGTCGGCCCTGCCGGGACGGCGTGGCTGCGGATGTGCTTCGGCGCGGCGCTGCTCTGGATCGTCGCCCGGCCGGCGATCCGCTCGCTGCGTCGCAGGGACCTCCCCGCTCTGCTGGCGCTGGGTGTCGTGACCGGCTTCATGACGACCTTTTTCCTCTCGGCGGTGGATCGCATCCCGCTCGGGACGGCCGTCGCGATCGAGTTCCTCGGGCCGCTCACCGTCGCGGGCGTGATGAGCAAGCGGCGCAGCGCCCTCGTGTGGCCGGCCGCGGCCTTCGTCGGAGTGCTGCTGCTCACTGAGCCCTGGCACGGGAGCATCGACCTGATCGGCGTGGGGTTCGCCCTGGCCGCGGGCGCGTGCTGGGGGCTGTACAACGTCCTGACCCAGCACGTCGGGGACCGTTTCGCCGGGATCAGCGGACTCTCGCTCACCATCCCCGTCGCCGCGATCGCCACGCTGCCGGTCGGACTCCCCCAGGTGCTCGGCGGCGAGTTCACCTGGTGGGTGCTGCCGGCGGCGGCGGGGATCGCGCTCGTGACGCCGGTGATCGCCTTCGCGCTTGAGATGCTGGCTCTGCGGCGGATGACGCACACGGCCTTCGGCACCCTGCTGTCCATCGAGCCCGCGTTCGGCGCCGTCATCGGGTTCCTCGTGCTCGCACAGACACCGTCCGTGCTGCAGCTCGTCGGTGTCGCGATCGTGGTCGCCGCCGGCGCGGCCGCCCAACGCGGCGGCAGACGCGACGCGCTCCCCGTCACGACCGATGTCCCAGCCGCTACGACGAAGGAGAGCTCATGAGCACGGAAGCAGCGGCCGCGACCCGCAGGCCCGCCTACACCTCCACGTTCATCTTCGAGATCGGTGACCTCGACGACGATTTCCACCGCCTCAACGACGAGATCGCGGAGCGGGCCCGCGCGATCGACGGGTTCCTCGGCGAGGAGGCGTGGCACAACGAGGAGACCGGTCTGCACGCCGAGGTCTACTACTGGGCCGACCGGGAGGCCCTGAATCAGCTCGTCGGGATGGACACGCACCGGATCGCCAAGGTGCGGAACGAGGAGTGGCTCGGCGCGTACCGGGTCGTGATCTCCGAGGTGAGGAGCGTCTACGGCGACCCGACGCTCGGCCTGGAGCACCGTCCCGTCGACGGCTGAGCCGGCTCAGGTGCGCCCGCTCCGGCATCAGCGGCGAGTCACTCCCCCGGCCGGCCCGCCTTCAGCCACTCCGCGAGGCCGCCGAGGCCGACGGCGTACCGGCCCAGGTCGGTCGCGTCTCCGTGCAGCGCGATGACCGCCAGCAGCGTGCCGACCGCCTCGTCGGTTCTACCCAGCTCGTTCAGGGTGAGGGCCTCGAAGACGCGCACCGCGTCGGAGTCGGGGAACTCGCGTCGTGCGCGCTCGAGCGTCGCGAGCGAGGCGTCGAGCTCCCCGAGCCAGCGCAGGGTGCTGGCGTACTGGCAGAGGCACTTCCGCAGCGGCTCCCCCGACAGGCCCAGCCGCAACGCCTCCTCGTAGTGGACCCGCGCCTCCGCCTCACGGCCGGCGGTGTCGTAGGCGCCGGCGACCTCGTACGTCAGCACCGGATTCCCGGGATGTGCGGCCAGGAGGTCCTCGAAGTACCGGATCGTCGGGGCCATGTCGTCGCGGTCGCGTTCGGCGTAGCCCCGATCGATCGCGCGCTGGAGGTCGTCGTCGATCTGCGCGGCGGGCGGAGTCGTCATGACCGTATCCTTGCAGGCCCGGCGCGTTCGTTCTGCGCAGACCGGCTCTTGGCCCCCATTCAGGGGATGTGCATACTCGAAGAATCGATCCCGCTTCGAGATCCAATGGAGGGTCCATGCGTAAACGAATCCTGGCCGCTGCGATCGCGCTGGCCACACTCGCCGGGCTGGCCGTCGGCGCACCCGCCCTCGCCAGCACGGGTGGCACCGCCGACGGGAACACACATCCCGATGTCGGCCTGATCCTGTTCTACGACGCCGACGGGCGGTTCCGGTGCTCGGCGACGCTGGTGTCGCCGACCGTCGTGGTGACCGCCGCGCACTGCACCTCGGGGACGCTCGGCAAGACGCTCGTCACGTTCGACTCCGTGATCGCCGAGCAGCCGCCGACGCCCTTCCCCGTCGCCGCCGACCCGGCCGCCGGCTACACGGCCGCCGAGATCACCGCAGCCGGCTACTACTCCGGAACGGCGTACACCCACCCGGCGTACTCGGACTTCACCGACAAGGACAACTGGAACGACGTCGGCGTCATCGTGCTCGACCAGCCGGTGCCCTCGTTCGGCTCCGGCTACCCGCAGATCGCGCCGGTCGGCACGCTCGACGCCATCAAGACCAGCAACCTCTCGAAGACGCTGTTCACCGCGGTGGGCTACGGCACGGAGGTGCGCAAGCCCGAGACCGGGCCGCAGAAGCCGCAGCCGATGACCTACCCGCTCCTCCGCCGCTACGTGGAGATGCCCGGCCAGAAGCTCACGCCGCAGATCCTGCAGACCAACGGCAACCCGAACGACACCCGCGGGACCGGAGGGACCTGCTTCGGCGACTCGGGCGGCCCCGTGTTCCTCGGCGACAGGATCGTCGCCGTGACGAGCTACGGGTACACCGCGAACTGCCGGTACCTCGGCGGCTACCAGCGACTCGACATCCCCGTGGTCGACGCCTGGCTGGCGACATTCGGGGTGTAGCGGGCGAATTGCTCAGCACGTGAGAAGGGCGCAGGGACTCTCCCTGCGCCCTTCCTCGTCGTCCGGCCCGATGGGTCGGCACTCCGCTCACAACGCCCCGAAGAACCGCCGGATCGCCTCCGCCGTCGCCGCCGGCTGCTCCGCGCCCAGGAAGTGCCCGCCGGTCTCCGGCACCTCGAACGAGCGGAGGTCGGCGACGGCGCGCTCGACCAGCGAGCGCGGGTAGTCCCGCAGGAACGGCTCCTTGCTGAGGAGCACGCCGACGGGTGCGGTGATCGGCGGCCGTCGCTCGTTCAACGGCCAGTCGAAGTACTGCTGGAACGACGTGCCGATCGTGCCCGTCACCCAGTACAGCGTCGCGACGCGGAACAGCTCGGCCTCGTCGACCGCGGCCAGGCCGCCGTCGGCCCAGTCGTCCCACTTGTCGGCGATCCACGCCAGCAGGCCCGCCGGCGAGTCCGCGAGGGCCGCGGCGATGGTGTCGGGCCGCGTGCCCATGATCTCGCTGTAGCCGCTGTCCGACTCGTCGTACGCCTCCAACGCCTCGAGGAACACGCGCTCCTCGTCGCTCTGCGGTTCGTCGTCCGGGAACGGCGGATGGATCAGCTGGAGGCCGATGATGGCCTCCGGGTGCAGCGCGCCGAGCCAGGTGGCCGCTCCCCCGCCGATGTCTCCGCCGAACGCGGCGTAGCGCTCGAAGCCGAGCGCTACGGTCATGAGGGCGTGCAGGTCCTCCCCGATCGCGCGGCGCGTCAGCGGCTCGGCGGGCAGCTCGGAGAACACGAAGCCGGGAAGGGACGGCACCACGATGTCGAAGGCGAGGTCGTCCGTCGCGCGCTCCGCCAGCGCGTCCGCGAGCGGCAGGTACTCGGTGAAGGCGCTGGGCCACCCGTGCAGCAGCAGGAGCGGTACGGTGACCGCCGCCGGGCGCTCCGGCCGTACCCGGACGAAGTGGAGGCGGTGGCCGCGCACCTCCGCCGTGTACTGCTCGTAGCCGGCGAGCCGCGCCTCCTCGCCCCGCCAGTCGAACGCCAGCCAGCGGTCGACCAGCGCCCGGAGGCGGTCACCGCCCAGCCCGGCCGGACGGGCAGGCGAAGGCCCGCGGGCGCCGCCGATGCTCTGTACATAACGGGTGTGCTCTAAACGCTCGCGCAGCTCGGTGAGTACGGCGTCGGGCACATGGAGGCGGAACGGTGTTGGCGTCATCCCGTGCACCGTAATGCCGGGTGCATACCGCTGTCACGCCTCCCGCCCGCACTCCTCCCGCCTCCGCCGCAGGTACGCCAGCTCGGCCGGGTTCCCCGCGAGCGCGAGGGCGGCGTCGTAGGCCGCGGCCGCCTCCTCGGTGCGCCCGAGCTGCCGCAACAGCTCCGCACGGGCAGCGTGGAAGGCGTGGTAGCCGTCGAGCGGGGGCGCCAGGTCGTCGACGAGCGCGAGCCCGGTCGCCGGGCCGTCCCGCTCCCCCACCGCGAACGCGCGGTTGAGCCGCACGATCGGCGAGCCGTCGAGCCGCGTGAGCTGGTCGTACAGCGCGACCACCTGCGCCCAGTCCGTCGCGGCGCCGTCGGTGTGCACGGCGTTGACGGCGGCGAGGAGCTGGTAACGGCCGGGAGGCTCACCCGCGTCGAGCCGCGCGCGGACGATCGCGTGGCCCTCGGCGATCATGGCGCGGTCCCAGCGGGTGCGGTCCTGCTCCCCCAGCGGCACCAGCTCCCCCGCCCCCGACACGCGCGCGGCACGGCGCGCCTCGGTCAGCAGCATGAGCGCGAGGAGGCCCGCGACCTCGCCGTCGGCCGGGAGGAGGGCATGCACCAGCCGGGTGAGCCGGATCGCCTCGCCGGTGAGCTCCTCGCGCATCGGCGACGTCGCCGTCGTCGCCGTCGTCGCTCCCGTCGCTCCGGGGAGGTAGCCCTCGTTGAAGATCAGGTACAGCACCGCGAGCACGCCGTCGACGCGCGCCGGGAGGTCCGCGGCGTCCGGCATGCGGTACGGGATGCCGGCCGCGGCGATCTTCGCCTTGGCGCGAGTGATGCGGGCGCCCATGGTCGTGTCCTGCACGAGGAAGGCGCGGGCGATCTCCGGCACGCTCAGACCGCCGACCATCCGCAGGGTCAGGGCGACCCTGGCCTCCATCCCGAGCGCGGGGTGGCAGCAGATGAAGATCAGCCGCAGCCGGTCGTCGTCGATCGCGCCGAGCGGTTCGGGGTCTGCGCCGTGCACGAGCATGGCCTCCCTGTGCCGGGCGTCGCGGATGCTCTCGCGGCGGAAGCGGTCGATGGCGGTGCGGGTCGCCGTGGTGGTGAGCCAGGCGCCCGGGTTCGGCGGCACGCCGTCGGCGGGCCAGCGGGCGGAGGCGGTCGCGAACGCCTCGGCCGCCGCCTCCTCGGCGACATCGAGGCTGCCGAAGCGCTTGGCGAGCGTTGCGACCACCCGGGCCCACTCCTCGCGGTGAGCGCGCGCCAAGGCGGCGTGGGTCTGTGCGTCGCGGGCGCCGGTCGCGCGTGCGCCCGTCACGAGCGCGGTGCCGGCTCCGCCAGCAGCGGCCGCACCTCCAGCCGCCGGTTGCACGCCTTCGAGCCGTCGACCATCAGCCGCAGCGCGACGTCGAGGTCCGGCGCCTCGATGATCCAGAAGCCGGCCGCCCACTCCTTGGTCTCGACGAAGGGCCCGTCGGTGATCAGCGGGGCGTCGCCGCGGTTGTCGATGACGGTCGAGACGGACGGGTCGGCGAGCCCGGCCGCGAACACCCAGTGGCCGCCCGCGCGGAGCCGGTCGTTGAAGGCGTCGATCGCGACCGCCTCCTCCTCCGTCCCGGACTCGCTGCGGTTGTCGATGACGTTGACGAGGTACTGCATGATCGGATTCTCCTCTCCCCTGCCGTCGCCGGCCTAGCGCGATGCCCGGGGCCGCGGGCCGGCGCCCTCCGGCACGGCCTCGTGGAGGTGCGGGGCGTAGACGAGCTTCACCGTGCGGCCGTCGAGCACGGTCGTGTCGAGCAGATCGAGGTCGAACTCGGCGCCGTCGTGGAAGAGCGCGGCGTAGCCGGCGCGTCCGGTGATCGCCGGGAACACGGTCACCTCCAGCCGGTCGACCAGTCCCGCTGCCAGCAGCGCGCGGTTCAGCGCGATGCTGCCGTGCGAGCGCAGCGGCACATCGGTGGTGCGCTTGAGCCGGTCGATCGCCGTCACGGCGTCCTCGCGGAGCACGGTCGAGTTCGCCCAGCCGAGCGGCTCCTCGAGCGTGCGCGAGAAGACGATCTTCGGCAGCGCGTTCATGCGGTCGTAGTACGGCTCGTCGAACGCGGTCACGAACTCCCGGAACAGCCGGAAGGTGGTGGCGCCGAACACGAGCACCTGGTCCTCCTCCAGCGTGCGCACGCGGTCCTCCCGGATCTCCGGCCCCTCCTTGCCCCAGTAGCCCGGCCAGCCGTTCGCGGAGCCGTAGCCGTCGAGGGTGCAGAAGAAGTCGACTGTCAGCGTGGTGCTCATGGGTGATCCTCCTGTCGCGCCGCCCCCTGCGGGCGGTCTCACTCCTGCTACGAAGCCGGTCGGTCGATTTCGACAACAGGTATACATCTCTCGTGTTCTCCACCGTCCTCTTGTCCTCACCGGCGCCGCCCGCTACGGTCGCGTCAACGCAGCCGACGAGGCGCGGGGGAAGAGGAGGCGGCGGATGCTGCATCAGGTGGCCGACGGCGTTCACGTGCACCAGAGCGCATTCATCCGGAGCAACACGGTCGTCGTCGAGGGCGCGCACGGCGTGCTGCTCGTCGACCCCGGGATCACCGCGGACGAGCTCGCCGACCTCGCGCACGACCTCCGCGAGCGCTCCAGGCCGGTCGTGGCGGGCTTCTCGACCCATCCCGACTGGGACCACGTGCTGTGGCATCCCGACCTCGGCGACGCGCCGCGGTACGGCACGGCGCTGGGGGCGGAGACGATGGCCGCGTTCCTCGCCCAGCCGGACTGGCGCTCGCAGCTCGTCCCCTTCCTGCCGCCCGAGTACGCCGATGAGATCCCGGTCGAGGGGCTGGGCGCGATCACCGCGCTGCCGGACGGCGCCGACCGCCTCCCCTGGGACGGCCCGGAGGCTCGGGTGCTCGAGCACCGCGGTCACGCGGCGGGTCACGCGGCGCTGCTGCTGCCGGAGGCGCGAGTCCTGATCGCCGGCGACATGCTCTCGGACCTCCTGATGCCGTTCCTCGACCTCAGCGCCGACGACCCGCTCGGCGACTACAGCGCGGCGCTCGACCTGTTCGACTCGATCGCCGGCGGGGTGGAGGTCGTCGTCCCCGGCCACGGGAACGTCGGCGACGCCCGCGCCCTGCGTGAGCGGCTGGACCTCGACCGCGCGTACGTGCGAGCGCTCGCCGCGGGCGAGACGCCCGACGACCCCCGCATCGGCCCGGATGCGCCGGTCGACTGGCTGCCGGCCGTCAACGAATGGCAGGTGCAGCGGCTGGCGCAGCGCGACTAGCGGACGGCGTCGTCACCCGCGCGCGACCACGAGCCGGACCGCCCGGTAGAGCACGCCCGCCGCCACCACGGCCACCCCCGCCACGATCGACGGGAGCGGGAGCGCGGCGACAAGCACGACGCAGCCGACCGCGCCCGCGACGGCGAGGATGCGCGGGTAGCGTCGATGGTCCTTCTTCTGCGTCAACGCCGACACGTTGGCGACGAAGTAGTAGAGCAGGACCCCGAACGAGGAGAAGCCGATCGCGCCCCGCAGGTCGGTGATGACGATGAGGAGGCAGACGACCGCCCCGAGTGCGAGCTCGGCGCGGTAGGGCACTCGGAACCGGGGGTGCACGGCCGAGAACCAGACCGGCAGGTCGCCGTGCCTGGCCATGGCGAGACCGGTCCGGCCGATGCCGGCGATCATCGCGAGCAGGGCGCCGAGCGCGGCCGCCGCCGCGCCGAGCTGGACCACGAACCCGGGCCCGGGGATGCCGGCCGAGGCCGCGACCTCGGCCAGCGGCGCCCGCGACGCGGCGAGCCCGGCCGGTCCGATGGCGTGCAGCGCGGCGACGGCCACCAGCGCGTAGACGACGAGCACGATGCCCAGGGCGATGACGATCGCGCGCGGGATCGTCCGCGCGGGGCGCACCACCTCCTCCCCCATCGTCGCCACCCTGGCGTACCCGGCGAAGGCGAAGAACAGGAACCCGGAGGCCTGCAGCATGCCGGAGACCGTGAGCGGCGGCCCGGCGACCGCGGCGGACGGCGTGCTGTTCGTCAGCCCGATCACCACCACGACCGTGAGGGCGATGAGGGAGATCGCGACGAGGATGCGCGTCAGCAGCGCCGTGCGCGTGACGCCGAGCGTGTTCACGACGGTGAGGGCGACGACGGCCGCCACCGCGACCGGCTTCACCACCGCGTCCGGCACGAGGTAGGTGGCGAAGGTGAGCGCCATCGCGGCGGAGCTCGCGGTCTTGCCGACCACGAAGGACCACCCTGCGAAGAAGCCCCACCACTCGCCCAGCCGCTCCCGGCCGTAGATGTAGGTGCCGCCAGAGGTCGGATACTGCGCGGCGAGCTGTGCGGAGGACGTCGCGTTGCAGAAGGCGATGAACCCCGCGATCGCCAGCCCGACGAGCAGACCGGCGCCCGCGGCCGCGGCGGCGGGCGTGAAGGCGCTGAAGACGCCGGCGCCGATCATCGAGCCGAGGCCGATGACGACGGCGTCGCCGAGGGTCAACCGGCGGGCCAGACGCGTCTCCACGAGCGAACCCTACCGGTGCGGGATGACGTGCCGGTGGCGGAGCCGGGAGTACGGTGTCGGACGGAGAGGAGCGACCGTGGGCTACCTGATGTACGACAGCACGACCCGCATCGACTTCGAGGATCGCGTCCTGGCGCACATCGAGGTCGCCATCATCAGCAAGCTGCGCCGCCGCGAGTCGTTCGCACTGAGCTGGCGGGAGTCCTCCGACGGCGGCAACGGCCGCAGCACGGTGTGGATGGACGTCAGCATCCCGCTGCGCTTCCGGTACGAGGGCTCGCGGCCGCCCAAGCTCGACCGCGACTGGGTCGAACGGCTGCTCTCCTCCGCCTCCAGCTCGTCGGGGCTGCTCGTCACCGACGAGGACGGGGAGCCGGCGCCCGGGCATACGCACGAGAAGCTGCTCTGAACGGAGGCGCCGAGGGCCTCCGTCTGCGAGTCCGCTCAGGCGGACGACCCGTTGGTGCGGAGGCCGCACGCCGGGTGTAGACCGGCGCCATGAGACGCATCGTGAACACCATCGACATCGCGGCGTCCCCGCACGCGATCTACGCGGCCCTCCGCGACCTCGGCACCTACCCCACCTGGCTCCGGCACTCGCTGGTGTACCGCGGCACCACCACGAAGGCGGGGGCGGATCCGACATATCAGGACTCCACCATGCTGGGCAGGATGCCGGGCTCCCTGATCGCGGACACGCCCGACCACGAGCTCCGCTTCCACCAGCGCAAGCCGTCCGGCGCGCTCGACGCGGTGATCGAGTATGACGTCGCCGACGACGGCACGACGGAGCTGACGCGCGTCACCCGCATCGGCGAGCTGACCACGCACGGTGTCCTGCGCGCCGTGCAACCGGTGCTCGTGCGCATGGCGGCCGCCGAGAGCCGCCGCACGATGGCGGCGCTGAAGGCGCATGTGGAGGCGGCACCGCCCGCCAGCCCCACCGCACGGCACGAAGGCTGAGCGCTTCAGCAGACAACCGGCCGTTCTCCCGGCGCCCCCGCATGCGCCCGCCGGTAGCGTCGGAACGACCGTCCGGACGACCCGTCCGGATCCACCCGTCCGGATCGACCCGGTCGGATCGACGCAGGAGGCGCGCACGGCATGGCACCACGGAACACGCTCGCCACGGGCACCGTCCGGCGGCTCCCGCAGCCGCGGCACTGGGTGCTGCTGAGCGCGCTCGGCGCGTTGGCGGTGCTGACCCTCGGGTTCGCGGTGAAGCTGCTCCCCGGCGTCCTCGGGACCGAGCTCGCGCTCGACGAGGAGCTGACCGACCACCAGCACACGCTGCTGAACATCGTGGGAGTGGTGCTCTCCACGGTGTTCTCGCCGGTCGGCGCAGCGGTCATCCTCGCCGTCTCGTGCACCTGGCTGCTGCTCGTCCGCCGGGCGCCGATGGATGCCCTGGCCTTCGGCGGCATCACGGCGGCCGGCTGGCTCTCCCCCGAGGTGTTCAAGGTGCTCGTCGGCGAGCCGCGTCCGGACGCCGCCCTCCTGGACCACCCGCTGCTCGCCGAGGCCGGGCACGACAGCTTCCCGAGCGGGCACACCGCGTTCGTCGCCGCCTACGCCATCGCCTGCTGGGTGCTGGCCCGTGGCGGGCGCTGGGAGCGGGCGGCAGCGGTCGCAGGAACGCTCGCGGTGGCGGTCATGGCGGCCTCCCGGCTGTACGTGAGCGCCCACTACCTCACAGACGTGATCGGCTCGGTTCTCGTCGCCCTCACGGCCGCGATCGTCTTCTGCGGCCTCTGGAACCGGTTCGCAGGGAGGCTGCTTCCGCGGCTCGCCGGGGCCCGGCCGCTCGGACCGGACCCCGAGGCACGTCTCTAGCGGTCGTCCGCGCCGCCGCCCGAGACCGTGTCCTTACCGTCGTCCGGGTCCTCCGACGTGGTGCCGGTGCCGTCGGGCAGGTCGTCGGGGTCGGGGCGCTTGCTGTCGTCGCGGTCGCTCATGGGCTTCCTCTTCCGTCGATCAGTGCGGCCACGTCGGCCGCCGCGCGACACTACGCCCCGAGTACGGAGGCGTCCACCTCCGCCACGCTGCGCAACCCGGTGAGGCCCAGGGTGATGTCGAGCTCCGCGATGGTGTTGCGCAGCAGCTCGCGGACGCCGGCCTCCCCGGCGACCGCCAGCGCGTAGGCGTACGGACGACCGATCGCGACGGCGGTCGCGCCCAGCGCCAGGGCGATCAGCACGTCCGCGCCCCCGCGCACCCCGCTGTCGAACAGCACCGGCACGCGACCCGCGACCGCCTCCGCCACCGCGGGGAGGGCGTCCAGCGCCGCGACCTCCCCGTCGATCTGCCGGCCGCCGTGGTTGGAGACCTGCACACCGTCGATGCCGGCGTCCAGCGCGCGGCGGGCGTCGTCGGGGTGCAGCACGCCCTTCAGCACGATGGGGAGGCGGGTGCGCTCGCGCAGGAAGGCGAGGTCGTCCCAGGTCAGCGACGGATCGGCGAAGACATCGAGGAAGGTCTCCACCGCGGCCAGGGGCTCGCCCGACCGCAGCTTCGCACGCAACGCGCCGGGATGGTGCCGGAGGATGCTCGCGAACGCCGCCACCGCCGCGGGCGTCGGCGAGGTGCGAGCGCGCGTCTCCCCGCTCGCCCGCGAGCGTGCGACCCGCTCCCGCACGAGCCCCTGGAACACGGGGTCGCTCGTGTACTGCGCGATACCCAGCCCATGACTGAACGGCAGGTAGCCGAGACCGAGGTCGCGCGGCCGCCAGCCCAGCAGATGCGTGTCGAGGGTGACGACGATCGCCTCGCAGCCGGCGGCCTCCGCCCGCTCCACGAGACTCGCCACCAGCTCGCGCGACGAGCTCCAGTACAGCTGGAACCAGCGGGAGGCGCCGGGCGTCACCGCGTCCATCGCGGCGGCCACCGCCTCCATCGGCTCCGAGGCCTGGTTCGACAGGACCGCCGGTATGCCGAGCGCTGCCGCCGCCCTGGCCGCGGCTGCGTCGCCGCCGCGCCGGGCCAGCTCCAGCACCCCGATCGGCGCGAGCAGCAGCGGGGTCGGCCGGCGGACGCCGAACAGCTCGACGGAGAGATCACGGCTGCTGACGTCCCGCAGCACCCGCGGCACGATGCGGTGGCGCCGGAACGCCTCGGCGTTGGCGTCGGCGGTGCGCTCGAGCCCGGCGGAGCCGGCGATGTACGCGAACCCCGCGCGGCTCATCCGCTGCCGCGCGGCGTGCTCCAGCGCGGCCCCGGACACCGGGACGCGCGGCCGCCTGCCGGCCACACCCGCCCGGTAGACCTCGGACTGGGCTTCGCGACCTGGGCTCGACGTCATGCCGCCATCCTCCACCCGTGAACGCCGCGACTCCGGCACGGTCGAGCGGTTTCGGAGAAGCCACGACCGCATCCCCTCCGCCAGACTGGGGGCACACGCCGAACCGGAGGAGACGACGATGACCCCGACCACCGAGCAGCCCGCGGAGCGCGAGACCTTCACCGAGGAGGAGCGCGCCGCCATGAAGGAGCGGTCGAAGGAGCTGAAGACCGCCACGCGCCGCCGCAGCACCAAGAAGGACACCCGCGAGGAGGGCGAGCGCGACGTCCAGGAGAAGATCGCGGAGCTGACCGGCGCGGAGCGCGCTGCGGCCGAGCGCATCCACGCGATCGTCGCCGAGCACGCCCCGCAGCTGGAGCCGCGCACCTGGTACGGCATGCCCGCCTACGCCCTCGGCGGCAAGGTGGTCATGTTCTTCCAGCCGGCCTCCAAGTTCAAGGCCCGCTACTCGACCCTCGGCTTCAACGACGCCGCGCAGTTGGATGACGGCGCGATGTGGCCCGTCGCGTACGCGATCACCGCGCTGGCGCCGGCCGACGAGGAGGCGGTGATCGCGCTCGTGAAGCGCGCCGCCGGCTGAGCCTATACTGGCTGTCATGTCCACCCTCCCTCCCTCGCTGCCCGTCGGGCGTCTGGAGGTCGTCGGCGCGTCACGCGCCGGCGTGAGATAGCACTGCCCCCGCCCGGCCCGTATGGCCGGGCCTGCGATACCGCGCGCCCCTCCGCCGCACGCCCGTCCGGGCCGGTGGTCCGCGGCGCGATCGTTCACACCCAGTGCTCATCTCAACGGCTCCGCGGGCGCGGAGCGGACAGGCAACGATCATGCTCACCCTCACCGAGGCGCAGCTGCGCGCCTCCTTCGTCAACACCTCCCAGCGCGAGCGCGCCGCCATCGCGATGCCCGACCTCGACGCCGTCGACTGGAACGCCCTCGACTATCTCGGCTGGCGCGACCGCAAGCTGCCCACCGTCGGCTACGTCGTCACGATCGTCGACGACCGGCCGGTCGGCATCATGCTGCGCCAGGCCGACGGCGGCGTGCGGGCCCGCCCGCAGTGCTCCTGGTGCGAGGACGTGCACCTGCCCAACGAGGTCGTCTTCTTCATCGCCAAACGCGCCGGGAAGGCCGGCCGTGACGGCAACACGCTCGGCACCCTGGTCTGCGCCGGGTTCGAGTGCTCGGCCAACGTGCGCAAGCGACCGCCGGTCGCCTACCTCGGCTTCGACGTGGAGGCGGCCCGGCAGCAGCGCATCGACGTGCTTCGCGACCGGGTCACGACCTTCGCCCGCCGGGTGGTCGAGGGAGGCTGAGCCCGCTCAGTCGGCCGGCGTGCCGAACGGCTGGTGGCTGTACCCGTCGTCGGTGAGGATCGCGACCGTCGACTCCGGCACCTCCACGAAGGCGCCGGGGACGTCGTTGAGCGGCTCCGAGACCACGACCTTCGCCTTGTCGCCGAACACCTGCAGCCGCTCGGCATCGGGGTACATCTCGCGGAGTGCCGGGATCTCCACCGAGTGGAACAGGCTCCGCGTGCGGTGCGCGGTGGAGTAGCGGAAGGCCCACAGCGTCGCGCCGTCCGACAGCGCGAGCGTGCCCTGCATCGGGAAGTGCACTCCCTTCGCCTCCCCCGTCTGCTCGATGAACTGCACGGTCTTGGCCATGGCGCCGATCGGGTCGTCCGCCAGGCCGAACGTGATCGCGAGGTAGAACATCACCTCGGAGTCGGTCGTGCCGTGGATCAGCGGGAACAGCGACTCGTCGACCGCGAGCACGAGGTCGCGCTTCATCAGCGAGAAGCCGTCGAGGAAGCCGTTGTGCATGAACAGCCAGTTCTCGTACCGGAACGGATGGCAGTTCGTCTGCTGGATGGGCGGCCCGGCGGCCGCGCGCACGTGGCCGAAGAACAGCGGGCTGGCGATGTTGTTCGTCAGCTCGCGGAGGTTCTCGTCGTGCCACGCAGGCTCGATGCTGTGGAACAGCGCGGGCACGCTCCCGGCCGCGGACCCCTCCGGGTACCAGCCGAAGCCGAAGCCGTCGCCGTTGACCGTCTCCACGCCGAGCGGGGAGTTGAGCGACTGGGCGACCAGCGAGTGCTGGGCGTCCAGGATGAGGACGGCGGGCTTCAGGGGCTCCCCCGAATACGCGAGCCAACGGCACATGCGACACCTCCCGGTTCGAGTCGGCTCGACCATAGCGGCCGGGTGCCCCTCGCGGGAATGGGTGATCGCGGGCGGAGGGAGGAGGCGGTCATCACGGCGGGCGGGGCCCGTCAACCCCTTCCCGCGCCCCCGCTCCGTGCTGTTGCATCGGTGGCATGAAGACGCGCACGCGGTTCGTCCGGCTGGGGCTGGAGGTGCTGGAGATCTCCGAGCGCGAGTGGCGCATCTCCGACACCGCGGTGATGTCCCTCGGCGAGCCGCCGGTGCGAGGGTTCATCCGAGCGCTCGACAGCATGTTCGAGGTCACCGAGATCGGCCGGCCGGGCCGCCGCACCTACTACCGCGACTTCGACGCGGCGCTGCGCGAGCTGCGGCATTGAGCCGGCAGCACTGAGCGGGAAGGCGCAGCCTGCGCCCGTTCAGGTGAGCGTCGGTCCCCGGTAGCCCAGCACCGGCACGACGACGACCGGGCGGGTCTGGTCGTGCGCGATCCGGGTCCCGACCGAGCCGGCGAGCCAGCTCTCGACGGCGTGACCGGGGCCGCGGCGACGGGTGCCGACCACGACGAGCCGCGCGTCGGCCTCGTCCGCGAGGCGCATCAGGGCGTGCGGAGGGTCGCCGCCGAGCACGCGCAACGTCCACGCCGCTCCGGCGCCGGCCGCGACCTCGTCGATGGCGCGCGCCAGGTGCAGGGCGTGCTGGCCGTCCTCCTCGTCGAGCGGGCCCGGATGCAGGGAGGCGTCGTCGCGCAGGGCCGCGCGGTCCCACTCCGTCAGGTAGCTGTCGGCGGTGACGTACGCGCAGAGGAGGGGGCGGTCGAGCGCCGCGGCGAGCCGTGCGGCCTCCTGCACCACCGGGAGGGGCTGGCCGGGGCAGACGCCCACCAGCACGGGCCCGGACGGTTCGGCAGGCTGGTCCATGGGCTCATTGTGCGGGCTCGGCAGCGACGGCACCAGGGTTCTTTGCGGCTCCGCCCAGGGAGCGGCCAGGGTGAAATGTCAGACTGGAGTAACGCCGCTTCCCGTCGGCATCCGCCCGCACCCGACATCGTGGGCATCCTCCCCCCGCACCCGATCCCCCCCCCCCCTCTTCTTCGTGATCTCTGCCACTGCACGCAACATCTCCCTGTCCGCACTCCTCATCGGAGCCTCCGTCACCGCACTCGTGCCGCCGGTCCATGCCGCGCCGCCGGCCGCGACCGCGGCCGCATCGACGGCTGCCTCGCCCGCGACGCCGAACCATGCGTCCACCGGCGTCGCGCCCGTCGCGCTCGTGGACGGGCGCTCGCCGCAGACGCTGGCCGTCGCCTCCGACGTCGAGCTGAGCGCCGTCAGCCGCGACGGCCTGACGGCGACCTACACGCCGCCGCCGCCCCCGCCTCCGGCCGTGCTCTGGCCGGTCGGTGCCGGCGCGACGATCAGCGACGGGTTCGGCGCGCGCAGCGCCCCGACGGCGGGCGCCTCGACCAACCACCAGGGTGTCGACTTCGCGCCGGGCGCCGGCGTGCCCGTGCACGCGGCCGCCGCCGGCGTGGTCCGCGAGGCGGTCCTCTCCGACGACGGCGGCTGCGGCGTGTCCCTGCGGATCGACCACGACCTGCAGGGCGAGAACGTCACCACCGTGTACTGCCACCTCGCGGTCGGCTCGGTCCTCGTCTCCCCCGGGCAGGCCGTCACCGCGGGTCAGGCGATCGCCGCCGTCGGCAACACGGGCGTCTCGACGGGAGCGCACCTCCACTTCGAGGTCCGCCCGGGCAACGGCGCCGCCATCGAGCCGCTGGCCTGGCTGAGCGCGCACGGCGCGGCCTGAGCGCGCCGCCCCCGGCCCACGGGGTCAGGCGGGCTGCGGGGTCAGGCGGGCTGCGCCGGGCTCCCGGCGATGTTCACCAGCCACTGCACGCCGAACCGGTCCACCAGCATCCCGAAGCTGTCGCCCCACGGCGCCTTCGCCAGCGGTTCGATCACGGTGCCGCCGTCGACCAGCCGGTCGTAGAAGCCGGTGAGCTGCGCCTCGTCGTCGCCGCTCAGCGAGATGGAGATGGACGAGCCCTCGTTGAGGTCCATCCGCGCGGGCACATCGGCGGCCATGAGCGTGAAGCCGGTGTCGGTGGTGAGCTGCGAGTGCATGATCTGGTCGGCCTCCGACGGGTCCTCGCTCATCTGGAAGTCGGCGAACGTGCTGCGCTGCACCGTGCCGCCGAACACCGACTGGTAGAAGTCCATCGCCTCCCGCGCCTGGCCGCGGAAGTTGAGGTAGGGGTTGAGGATCGTGGGCATGACGCGTTCTCCTTCGTGAGGTCCGATCGAGCCGTACGCGGCCCAGAGTACCCAGCGGCCCCGACACGCACGAGTGGGGTGGTCACGCACGAGTGGGGCGCTCACGCACGAGTGGGGTGCTCACGCACGAGTGGGGTGCTCAGCGCAGGTACGCCGCCACGAACAGCTCCCCCCGGATCTCGCCGAGCCGGTCCACGATCCGCTGCGCCAGCGTGGCCGTCACCCCGCCGGCGACCAGGTCGTGCGGACCGATCGGCTGGAGCTTGCCGCAGCGGACCCGCACGACCTCCCAGCCGACGGCGCGCAGCAGCCGGTCCTTGGCGCGGTCGGACGCCTCCCGCGGCCCGACGTGCTCGAGACCGTGCCGGCCGGTCGTGTCGTACTCGACGGCGACCCGCAGCTCGGGGATGAGGATGTCGGGCCACACCTCGAGGTGCGAGTGGAACGGCCGCGCCGTCCGCACCGCGTTGCGTCCGAGGTCGACGTCGAGCCGCTCCGCCAGCAGGCGCTTGAGCTCGGGCTCGGCCGCGGAAGCGGGCGCAGGGGCCCAGCGGCTGACGAACGCCTCGCCGGGAGCGACCGCGTCCGCTCCCCCGCGGGCGTGGCGGCAGGTGGGGCAGCGCCGGCCGCCGAGGATGCGCTCGACCGTCGCCCGGTACACCGGGTGCCCGGCGGGGCACTGCCACGAATACGTCGCCGCCGTGCCGTTCTCCGCCGACAGCGCGACGCGGGAGCCGGGCGCGGCCATGCTGACGAGCTGCTCGCGGGTGAGCTCGGTGCGGTCGAGCCGCCGGCACAGGTAGCAGCGGTCGTCGCCGGGGTCGGCCTCGATCCTCCGCGGGTCGCGCTCGTGGCCGCAGATGTGCACGCCCGCGTCGGGCTGCGGCAGGTGGATGCGCTTCGGCACGGCCAGCTCGGTGCAGCGCGGGCACCACACAGAGCGTCGGCGCGTGCCGCCGGGGCGGGACCGCTGCTCCTCGGGCGTCGCGATGAAGCGGTGGCCCGCGTCGCACTCCCACAGCAGGTACACGTCGGCGGCGGGCGGCACCTGGCTGAGCACGATGCCGTGGTTGAGGTCGGGATGGTACTGCCGGATCAGCGTCGGGTACCGTTCCCAGTCGCTCCGGTAGGTGCCGATCGCGTACGGGACGGCCACGCCCTTCGACCACTGGCGGCGCGCCCACCACTGCTCGACGCTCTCGGGCACCGCCTCCACCTCCTCACCTGCTCCGGCCGACGCTAGACGCGACCACCGACATCGCGGGGTCGAGGCGGCTACAGCACGAACGGCACCAGCGCCTTCCGGTCGGCGGGATAGTCGTCGAACGTCTCGCGGTACCAGCGGTGATTGGCCATCGCGCGCGGCGCCAGGTTCGCGATCGTGTACAGCGCGAAGGCGGCTCCGGCGAGCGACCAGGTCGCCACGGCCCAGCCCGTCCACTCGATCATCTCGCCGAGGTAGTTCGGGCTCGACACGAACCGGAACCCGCCCCCGCGCGGGATGCGGTAGCCGTCGCCCTGCCGGCGCAGCCTCCGCAGCCTCCGATCCGACGACACGTTCAGCACGTACCCGCCAGCGAACAGCGCCACGCCGACCCAGAACCGCGGATCGGCGAGCCAGCCGACCGGGTAGTCGCCGTACTGCGAGACCCAGCGCGCGTTGACCCAGGCGTTGAGGAGGTTGAAGCCGATGGCCAGCACCATCACCAGCACCGGCATCCGCGACCCCGACCGCATGAGGAACGGGTACACGAAGGCGCGCTGTACGTAGTGGGCCTGCCACAGCAGCAGGAGCAGCAGCGGCACGAGTTCGCCGCGGTGCTCCCCCAGCAGGTAGAAGGCCAGGAACAGCAGGGAGGCCGGCGCCTCCATCACCACCCAGCCGACGCGGGAGGGCACGGTCGGCCCCCAGCCCGTCCGTCCGTGCCGCCCGCCGTACGGCGCGACCACGAACTGGAGGGCGACGAAGGTCACCGCGGCGAGGGCGAGCTCGGCGTAGACGAACCAGCGGTAAGGGCCGTCGGGCATGCGGCCACGCTAGCCCCACGGCCCACCCCGCCGGAACGCGAGGGTCCCGACACGCCGTCACGCGGGTGCTGTGACGGCATGTCGCGCCCCGTGGAGGCGCTACTGCTGCGGCGCGTTCGCCGCGGCGAGCAGACCGTCGATCATCTCGGGGCTGACCTGTCCGCCGGCCATCATGCCGATGCGGCCGATCGGGAACGAGCCCATCATCTTGTCCATCGACACGCCCTCGGGCATGATCGCCGACGCCCCCTCGAGCATCTGCGACATCCCGGCCAGCGCCTGCTGGACCATCGGCCCCGCCACCGGATGCGCCATGACCTCGGCGAGCGACGACTCGCGCGTGAGCGGGAGGCGGACCTCGTCGCCCGCCACCGCGACCGTCGCCGACGTGCGGAGGTCGCGGCTGGATGCGCCGACCTCGACGACGTACTCGCCGCCCTCCACGATCCAGCGGTCGGCGCGCACGTCCCAGTACGCGAGGTCCTCGCGGCGGACCGTGATCGCGACCTCTCGCGACTCCCCCGGCGCCAGCTCCACCGACGCGAAGCCCTTCAGCTCGCGCGGCGCGCGCTGCACCCGGGAGCCGGGCAGCGACGCGTAGATCTGCACGACCTCGCGGCCCGCGCGGTCCCCGGTGTTGGTGACGGTCACGCGGACCTCGATGCCGCCGTCCGCCCTGGGCGCAGCCGTCGCCTCCCCGTAGCCGAAGGTCGTGTACGAGAGGCCGTGGCCGAACGGGAACGCGACCTCCATCCGGCGGGCGTCGTACCAGCGGTAGCCGACGAAGAGGCCCTCGCCGTAGCGGACGTGTCCCTCCTCTCCCGGGAAGTTGAGGAACGCAGGGGTGTCCTCCAGCCGCAGCGGGACGGTCTCCGTGAGCTTGCCCGACGGCGAGACGGCGCCGAACAGCACGTCCGCCGTGGCGGAGCCGCCGGCCTGACCGAGCAGCCACGCCTCCACGATCGCCGGCACCGACTGCGCGAACGGGAGGGCGACCACGCCGCCGTTCGACAGCACGACCACCGTGCGCGGGTTGACCGCGACGACAGCGTCGATGAGGGCGAGCTGGTCGGCCGGGAGGTCGATGTCCTCCCGGTCGTACCCCTCCGACTCCAGCCGCGCCGGGAGCCCGGCGAACACGACCGCGACCGTCGCGCCGGCCGCGGCGGCGACCGCCTCCTCGCGCAGCCGTCGCGTCTCCTCCTCGCTCGCGTCGATCGCGAGCGAGAAGCCGGGGGCGTACGCGGCCTGCGGAGCGACGGCGCGGATCGAGGTGAGCGCGTCGTCCAGGCGGGTCGGGTGGATCATCGACGAGCCGGCGCCCTGGTAGCGCGGCTTCTCGGCGAACGCGCCGATGACCGCGAGGGACTGGTCGTCGCGCAGCGGGAGCAGCGGGGCGCCGTCGACCGCGTCGTTCTTGAGCAGCACGATGGAGCGGGAGGCCGCCTCGCGGGCGAGCGCGTGGTGCGCGTCGACGTCGAGCGGACCCTCCACCCGCTCGGTCGCCGCCCAGCGGACGGCGAGGTCGGCGTTGCGCTGCGCCGACGCGTCGAGCACCGCCTCGTCGAGGCTGCCGTCCCGCACCGCCGCGACGACCTGCGCGTCCGTGATGCCGCCGGAGCTGGGCATCTCGAGGTCGAGCCCCGCGCGCAGCGCGGCGACGCGGTCGTTCACCGCTCCCCAGTCCGAGACCACGAGCCCCTCGAAGCCCCACTCGCCGCGCAGCACGTCCGTCAGCAGCCAGGGGTTCTCGGAGGCGAACACGCCGTTGATGCGGTTGTACGAGCACATCACCGTGTGCGGCTGGGCGTCCTCGACCACGCGCTGGAAGCCGCGCAGGTAGATCTCGCGGAGCGGACGCGGGTCCACGTCGGACGAGGACCGCATCCGGTCGTCCTCCTGGTTGTTCGCCGCGAAGTGCTTGAGCGATGCGCCGACGCCCTGCGACTGGATGCCGCGCACGATCCCGGCGCCGAGCACGCCCGAGACGATCGGGTCCTCGCTGAGGTACTCGAAGTTGCGGCCGCACAGCGGGGAGCGCTTGATGTTGATGCCGGGGCCGAGGATGACCGCGACGTCCTCGATGGACGACTCGACGCCCAGGGCGGTGCCGACCCGCTCGGCGAGCTCCGCGTCCCACGAGGAGCCGAGGGCCACCGCCGGCGGGAAGCAGGTGGCCGGGACGCTGTCGCCGATCCCGAGGTGGTCGCCGCCCTCCCGCTGCTTGCGCAGGCCGTGCGGCCCGTCGGTCAGCATGACGGAGGGGATGTCGCCGACGGCCTTGGTGCGCCAGAAGCTCTCGCCGCTGGTCAGCGCCGCCTTCTCCTCGACGGTCAGGCCGGTCAGATCGGCGCGCGCGCCGGTCGTGGTGTCGGTCATGGGGTTCCTTTCGATGGTGATGGTCAGCGGGTCGCCTTGATCGGCCACACGGCCAGCGCCCCCAGGATGCCGAGGACGATCGCGATCGGGAAGAGCGCGGAGTACCCGAAGGCGAGGATGATGGCGCCCGCGACGCCGGGGGCGAGCGTCTGCGGGAGGGTGGCCGCGATGTTCACGACGCCGAGGTCCTTCGCGAACGACTTGGCCGACGGGAGCACCTCGCTCATCAGCGCGGTGTCCACCGCCTGGAACATGCCGAAGCCGAAGCCCGCGATGACGGTCATGATGATCCAGGCGGTCACGTCCTGCCACATCCACGGCAGCAGGAAGGCCAGGCTGACCACGGCGGCGGAGGCGAAGACGAAGGGCTTGCGCCGGCCCACCTTGTCGGAGAGCGGCCCGGCGATGACGGTGGAGACGATGATGCCGACGAGGCTCAGCATCCCGAGCAGCGGGATGATCTGCTCCGGGTGGGCGACCTTGAAGTAGTTGGAGAGCAGGAAGAGCTGGTAGCCCGTGACGGCGAAGTAGCCGGTGTAGAGCAGCAGCCGGCCGGTGAATGCCCAGAAGAAGTCGGGATGCGCGACCGGGTTCACCCAGAACGTCTTGAGGAACTCCACTAGGGTGAACGGCTCGCGCTCGATGCGGGCGCTCGAGTAGTCCGGGTTGACGAGGACGAACAGGCTGAGCACGACGACGGAGAACACGGCGAAGAAGACGTAGCCGACCGCGACGCTGTTGAAGAACAGCGAGCCGATGATGGAGCCGCCGAGCGCGCCGACCATCAGGCCGATGCCGGACAGGGCGGCGAAGGTGCCGCGGCGCTTGAGCGGCACGCGATCGGGCATGACCGCCGTCAGCGGACCCTGCGCGAAGTTGTAGCTGATCTGGACGAGCGTCCACGCGATGATGACGCCGACCAACGAGTTCGCGAAGGCGAGCCCGATCAGCGAAAGGCCGCCCGCCAGCGAGCCGATGATGATCCACGGCGCGCGCCGGCCGAAGCGCGACCGGGTCCGGTCGGAGATCTGCCCGGCGATCGGCTGCGCGATCATCGCCGCGAAGGCGCCGATGGTGGCGACGATGGCGAGGTTGGCGACCTGGTCCTTCTGGCCGAACAGCACCGTGATCTGCTGCGGGAGCAGGATGCCGGGCAGCGCTCCCCAGATCAGGTAGATGCCGAGGTTGGCGGGGATGATCCACACCATCAGCCGCCGCAGGCCCTTGATGGGCGCGGGCGGATCGTCGTTGCCGGAGGCGGTGCCGACGAAGGTGTTGGTCGTGACGGGTGCGGTGGGCCCGGGTTCCGGCAGGGTCTCGCCGGTCGGCACGGAGGTGTCTGACGTCATTGTCGTGGGGGTCCTCTCACCATCCACCATGAATGGTGGGAAAACCATACGTCACTCGGTTTTCCAAAAGCAAGCGTCGTTCGGGTTTATGCTCGGGGCATGGCACGACGAGGCGCGTACGCGAAGGGTGTGGCGAAGCGGGAGGAGATCCTGGAGGCCGCGCTCGACGTGATCGCGCGCGAGGGCTGGCACGGGGCCTCCGTCAAGGAGCTGGCCGACGCGGTGGGTCTGTCGCAGGCCGGCCTGCTGCACTACTTCGACAGCAAGGACGAGCTGTTCACGGCCATCCTGCGCAAGCGTGACGAGGTGGACTCGCGGCGGTTCGGGGAGGTGACGGGCACCGAGTCGCTACCGGCTGTGCGCGAGGGCTTCGTCGGGATCGTGCGGCACAACGCTCAGGTACCCGGGCTCGTGCAGCTCTTCTCTCGTCTGGCGGTGGAGGCGGGCGACCCCTCCCATCCGGCTCACGACTACTTCGTCGAGCGGAGCGCCGCTCTGCGCGACATGTTCACGCAGGCCCTCGCCGGAGAGCAGGAGGCGGGTCGCGTCTCCCCCGTGGTCGACCCCGAGACGCTCGCCCGGCTGGTGCAGGCGGTCTCCGACGGCATGCAGCTGCAGTGGCTGCAGGACCCGACGGTCGACATGGCCGCGACCGTCGACGCCGCCTTCACGCTGCTGGGAATGGTGGGCCCTGCCGGGATCGAACCGACGACATCCACGGTGTAAACGTGGCGCTCTACCAGCTGAGCTAAAGGCCCTGGTGCGGCCCCAGCCTAGCGGCCGGGCGACCGAGCGTCAGACGTGCGCGGGCAGCAGCTCCAGTGCGGCGCGGTACGACTCGATCGAGCGGGCCTCGCCGGGGGCGGTGATGAAGGAGGCGCGGATGATGCCGCGCTCGTCGATCACGAAGGTGGCGCGGTTCGCGAAGCCCTTCTCTGGCAGGAAGACGCCGTACTCCTTGGCGATCTCGCCGTGCGGCCAGAAGTCGGCGAGCAGCGGGAAGTCGTAGCCCTCCTGCTCGGCCCACGCGCGCAGCGTGTACTTGGAGTCGACGGAGATGGCGAGCAGCTCGACGCGGTGGTCCTCGAACAGGGCGAGGTTGTCGCGGAGCGCGCACAGCTCCCCCGTGCACGTGCCCGAGAAGGCGAGCGGGAAGAAGACGAGCGCGACCGCCTTGCTGCCGCGGTAGTCGCTCAGCCGCACCGACCGGCCGTGCTGGTCGACGAGCTCGAAGTCGGGTGCCTGGGTGTCGTTCTCGAGAGCCACGAGGAGACAGCTTAGACCGGGCCGCGCCGGGTGCCAACCGCGCGGTCAACGACGCCCTCCGACTGAGGCTAGGCTGAAGGATGGTGCGCACTCGTTGTCGTGACCCGACAGCCTATGACGCCGTCCACGATCCATCCGACACAAGAAAGAGGTCGAGGGTGACTGTAAACGACCAGGACCCGTACTCGGTGAATAACACTGACTCGGACCCCGAGGAGACCGCCGAGTGGCGGGAATCCCTCGACGCACTGGTTGCCGCCCAGGGCCACGAGCGCGCTCGTGAGATCATGCTGAGCCTGCTGAAGCGTTCCAAGGACCTTCACCTCGGCGTCCCGATGGTCCCCACCACGGACTACATCAACACCATCTCCCCCGAGAACGAGCCGGAGTTCCCCGGCGACGAGGAGATCGAGCGCCGGTACCGCGCCTGGATCCGCTGGAACGCGGCCGTCATGGTGCACCGCGCGCAGCGCCCCGGCATCGCCGTCGGCGGCCACCTGTCGAGCTACGCGTCCAGCGCGACGCTGTACGAGGTCGGCTTCAACCACTTCTTCCGCGGCCAGGACCACCCCGGCGGCGGCGACCAGGTCTTCTTCCAGGGCCACGCCTCCCCCGGGCCCTACGCCCGCGCGTTCCTCGAGGGCCGGCTGAGCGCCGACCAGCTCGACGGCTTCCGCCAGGAGAAGTCGCACGCCGGCGGCGGCCTGTCGTCGTACCCGCACCCGCGGCTCATGCCGGAGTTCTGGCAGTTCCCGACCGTGTCGATGGGTCTCGGCCCGATCAACGCGATCTACCAGGCGCAGCTCAACAAGTACCTCACCAACCGCGGCATCAAGGACGCCTCCGACCAGCACGTCTGGGCGTTCCTCGGCGACGGCGAGATGGACGAGGTGGAGTCGCGCGGCCAGCTCCAGGTGGCGGCGAACGAGAAGCTCGACAACCTGACCTTCGTCATCAACGCGAACCTGCAGCGCCTCGACGGCCCGGTGCGCGGCAACGGCAAGATCATCCAGGAGCTGGAGAGCTACTTCCGCGGCGCCGGCTGGAACGTCATCAAGGTCATCTGGGGCCGCGAGTGGGACGACCTGCTCGCCCGCGACACCGACGGCGCGCTGGTCAACCTCATGAACCAGACGCCCGACGGCGACTACCAGACCTACAAGACCGAGAGCGGCGCCTTCGTGCGCGAGAACTTCTTCGGTCGCGACCCGCGCACCCTCGAGCTCGTCAAGGACTACACCGACGAGCAGGTCTGGGGCCTCAAGCGCGGCGGCCACGACTACCGCAAGGTGTACGCGGCGTTCAAGGCGGCCATGGAGCACAAGGGCCAGCCGACCGTCATCATCGCGAAGACCATCAAGGGCTACGGCCTCGGTCCGAGCTTCGAGGGCCGCAACGCGACCCACCAGATGAAGAAGATGACGCTCGACAACCTCAAGGCGTTCCGCGACGCGATGCGCGTGCCGATCACGGACGCGCAGCTCGAGGAGAACCCGTACCTCCCGCCGTACTACAACCCCGGCGCCGAGGACGAGACGATCCAGTACCTGCACGACCGCCGCCGCGCGCTCGGCGGCTACGTGCCGGAGCGCCGCGCGAAGTACACGCAGCTGAACCTCCCGGACGACTCGGCGTACGCCATCTCCAAGCGCGGCTCCGGCACGCAGGAGGTCGCCACGACCATGGCGTTCGTCCGCCTGCTCAAGGACCTGCTGCGCTCGAAGGACTTCGGCCACCGCATCGTCCCGATCATCCCGGACGAGGCCCGCACCTTCGGCATGGACGCGTTCTTCCCGAACGCGAAGATCTACAACCCGAACGGCCAGAACTACACGTCGGTCGACCGCGAGCTGCTCCTGGCCTACAAGGAGAGCCCGCAGGGCCAGATCATCCACGTCGGCATCAACGAGGCGGGCGCCCTCGCGGCGTTCACCAACGTGGGCACGTCGTACTCGACGCAGGGCGAGCCGCTCATCCCGGTCTACGTCTTCTACTCGATGTTCGGCTTCCAGCGCACGGGCGACGCCCTGTGGGCGGCCGGCGACCAGATGGCGCGCGGCTTCCTGATCGGTGCGACCGCCGGCCGCACTACGCTGACCGGCGAGGGCCTGCAGCACGCCGACGGCCACTCGCCGCTGCTCGCGTCGACCAACCCGGCGGTCGTCTCGTACGACCCTGCGTACGGCTACGAGATCGGCCACATCGTGCGCGCCGGCCTCGAGCGCATGTACGGCGGCAACCACCCTGACCCGAACGTCATGTACTACCTCACGGTGTACAACGAGCCGATCGTGCAGCCGGCCGAGCCGGAGGGCGTGGATGTGGACGGCATCGTCCGCGGCATCTACAAGCTCCGCGGCTCAGAGGTGCAGGGCCCCAAGGCCCAGCTGCTCGCCTCTGGCGTCTCGGTGCCGTGGGCCCTGGAGGCGCAGCACCTGCTCGAGCAGGACTGGGGCGTCTCCGCCGACGTGTGGAGCGTCACCTCGTGGGGCGAGCTGCGCAAGGACGGCCTCGCGGCCGAAGAGCACAACTTCCTCTACCCGCAGCAGGAGAAGCAGGTCCCGTACGTGACCCGCAAGCTCGAGGGCGCCGACGGCCCGTTCGTCGCCGTCACGGACTACGCCCACGCGATCCCGGACCAGATCCGGCAGTTCGTCCCCGGCGAGTACGCGACGCTCGGCGCCGACGGCTTCGGCTTCTCGGACACCCGCCCGGCGGCCCGCCGCTTCTTCAAGATCGACGGCCCGTCGATGGTGGTCCGGACGCTGGAGCTGCTCGCGGCGCGCGGCCAGGTCGACCCGAACGCTCCCGCGTGGGCGATCGAGAAGTACCTGCTGCACGACGTGAACGCCGGCACCACCGGCACCGCGGGCGGCGAGTCCTGACGACGACCGGCACAGGCAGCGGACGCGTGGCGAGCTCGACGGCGGGCCGCAGCAAGGCGGAGACTCTCGCCTGGCTGCGGAAGATCTCCGGCGAGCTCGCCACGACGACGCTGAAGAAGCTCGAGGACACGCTCCCCTGGTACCGCGACATGCCGCCGGGCCGGCGGAGCGCCGTCGGGCTGGTCGCGCAGGCGGGCATCTCGTCGTTCATCTCGTGGTTCGACGACCCGCGGTCGACGCCGTGGATCGCGGCCGACGTGTTCGGGGCGGCTCCGCGCGAGCTGCTCCGCAGCGTCAGCCTGCAGCAGACCCTGCAGCTCATCAAGATCACCGTCGAGGTGGTCGAGGAGCGCGTGAAGGCCGGCGGCGGCGAGCAGCTGCGGGAGGCCATCCTGCTGTACTCCCGCGAGATCGCGTTCGCCGCGGCCGACGTGTATGCGCGCGCCGCCGAGGCCCGCGGCCTGTGGGACGCCCGGCTGGAGGCGCTGGTCGTCGACAGCATCCTCACCGGCGAGTACGACGACGAGCTGCCGAGCCGGATCGCCGCGCTCGGCTGGCACGGCCACGGCGAGGTCAGCGTGCTCGTCGGCACCGCGCCGAAGCTCCTCGACGTCGACCAACTGCGCCGCACGGCGCGGCACATGTCGGCGGACGTGCTGATCGGCGTCCAGGGCAGCCGGCTCGTGCTCGTGATCGGGCGCGCGTTCCCCAGCGCGGATCCTCCGGAGGAGGCCATCGGGGCCGCCCCCGTCGTCAGCTTCATGGAGATCGCGCAGCAGCTGGAGCCCGGCTTCGGCTCGGGGCACCTCGTGCTCGGCCACGAGGTGCCGAGCCTGGTCGACGCCTCCAAGAGCGCGAAGGCCGCCCTCGCCGGCTTCGCCGTCGCGAAGGCGTGGCGCAACTGCCCGCGGCCGGTGCACGCCGACGACCTGCTCCCCGAGCGGGCGCTCGCGGGCGACGGGCTGGCACGCGCCACCCTGATCAGCCGGATCTACCGCCCCCTGCAGGCCTACTCCACCGAGCTGCTCACGACGCTCTGGTGCTACCTCGACAACGGCCGGTCGCTGGAGGCAACGGCCCGCGAGCTGTTCGTGCACCCGAACACGGTGCGCTACCGGCTGAAGCGCGTCTCCGAGGTGATCGGCTGGGACGCCACCGGTGCGCGGGAGGCGCTGATCCTCCAGGCGGCGCTGATCGTCGGCTCGATCAGCGAGCCGGAGCCGCAGCGGCGGGGCTGACCCGCTTGTAGACCTCCACAGTCATTCCCGACACAACTTCGTATGAGACCGACACCTCCGCGCGGCGGAAGATTGGCAGACTGGAACCCGTGATCGTCATCGTATGCCCGGGGCAGGGCTCCCAGACCCCCGGCTTCCTCGACCCCTGGCTCACCGAGTCGACGTTCCGCGATCAGCTCACCGGCATCTCCGACGCGGTCGGCATCGACCTCGTCGCGCACGGCACGGTCAGCGACGCGGACACCATCCGCGACACCGCGGTGGCCCAGCCGCTGATCGTCTCGGCGGGCCTGCTCACGCTCTCGGCGCTGTTCGCCGACGGCCGCCGCGACCGCGTCGGCGGCATCGCCGGGCACTCGGTCGGCGAGCTGACCGCGGCCGCGGGCGCCGGCGTGCTGTCCGAGACCGACGCCGTCGCCTTCGTGCGCGAGCGCGGCGCCGCCATGGCGCGCGCCGCCGCCGAGACGCCCACCGGCATGAGCGCCGTCATCGGCGCCGACGAGGCCGAGCTGCTCGCGCGCCTCGACGAGCTGGGCCTCTCCCCCGCCAACTACAACGGCGGCGGCCAGATCGTCGTCGCGGGCGCCCTCGACGCGCTCGCGCAGCTCGCCGAGAACCCGCCGGCCCGCGCGCGGGTGATCCCGCTGCAGGTCGCCGGTGCGTTCCACACCCGCTACATGGCGTCGGCGGTCCCGGTGCTGGAGGGCTTCGCCTCCACCCTGAGCACGCAGGACCCGACGCTTCCGCTCTGGACCAACAAGGACGGCTCGCTGGTGAGCGACGGGGCGGAGTACCTGCGCCTCCTCGTCGGCCAGGTGTCGTCGCCCGTGCGCTGGGATCTGACGATGCAGTCGTTCCAGGAGGCCGGGGTCACCGGGATCATCGAGGTCGCGCCCGCCGGTGCGCTGGTCGGCCTCGCCAAGCGCGGCCTGAAGGGCGTGCCGAGCGTCGCGATCAAGACGCCGGACGACCTGCCCGCCGCCTTCGAGCTCATCGACCAGGCCGCCTAGGAGAACCACCGCATGACCCACCCCACCCTGCAGCAGTCCCACGGGCCGCAGTACACCCGCATCCTCTCGATCGGCGCCGCGCGCGGCGACCTGGTCGTGCCGAACGACGACCTGGTCGGGCCGATCAACTCGTCGGACGAGTGGATCCGCCAGCGCACCGGCATCGTGACGCGCACGCGGGCGAGCCACGACGTCCTCGCGGTCGACCTCGCCACCGAGGCGTCGAAGGAGGCGATCCGGAAGTCGGGCGTCGACCCGGCGCTGATCGATGCCGTGATCGTCGCGACGATCTCGAACGGCCGGCAGACCCCGTCGCTGGCGGCCGTGCTCGCCGACCGCGTCGGCGCGAACCCCGCCGCGGCGTACGACATGAACGCGGCCTGCGCGGGCTACACCTACGCGGTGGCCCAGGCGGACGCCCTGATCCGCACCGGCGTCGCGCACTACGCGCTCGTCGTGGGCGCCGAGAAGCTCTCCGACGTCGTCGACCCGACCGACCGCACCATCTCGTTCCTGCTGGGCGACGGCGCAGGCGCGGTCGTCATCGGCCCGAGCGAGTACCCGGGCATCGCGAAGACGATCTGGGGCTCCGACGGCTCGAAGGCCGACGCGGTCGGGATGGACGGCACGCTCGCCGAGTTCCGCGACGGCGAGAAGCCGTGGCCGACGCTCCGCCAGGAGGGCCAGACGGTCTTCCGCTGGGCGGTGTGGGAGATGGCGAAGGTCGCCAAGGAGGCGCTGGACGCCGCCGGCGTCGCGCCCGAGCAGCTCGCCGCCTTCATCCCCCACCAGGCCAACATGCGCATCGTCGACGAGTTCGCCAAGCAGCTGAAGCTGCCGGAGACCGTCGCGATCGCCCGCGACATCGAGACGACGGGCAACACCTCCGCCGCCTCCATCCCCCTCGCGACCCACCGTCTGCTCCAGGAGAACCCGGAGCTCTCCGGCGGTCTGGCGCTCCAGATCGGCTTCGGCGCCGGGCTCGTCTTCGGCGCCCAGGTCGTCGTCCTCCCCTAGGGCCTGCCCTAGACTGATCAGCGGTCACAACGACACCCCTCAAGGAGATATCACCATGGCATTGTCCACCGAAGAAGTCCTCGCCGGCCTGGCCGAGCTCATCAACGACGAGACCGGCATCGCGACCGACACGGTCGAGCTGGACAAGTCGTTCACCGACGACCTCGACATCGACTCCATCTCGATGATGACCATCGTGGTCAACGCCGAGGACAAGTTCGACGTCAAGATCCCCGACGAGGAGGTCAAGAACCTCAAGACCGTCGGCGACGCCGTCGAGTTCATCGTCAAGGCGCAGGACGCCTAGGACCGCGCAGGATTCTTCCCCGCGCGGGCGGCCGACGACCGGCCGGCACTGAGCCGGAGGGTTCCGGGTCGCCCGCGCGAGGGGCGGGCATCCACGCCCGCCCATGTCCCCTTTTCACGGAGAGTTGCCGTTATGACCAAGAAGATCGTCGTCACCGGCGTGGGCGCGTCCTCCCCGCTCGGTGGCACCGCCCCTGAGAGCTGGCAGGCGCTGCTGGCCGGCGAGTCGGGCGCCCGCGCCCTCGAGCACGAGTGGGTCGCGCAGTACGAACTGCCCGTCACCTTCGCCGCCGAGGCGAAGGTGCGCCCGGAGACCGTGCTCGAGCGCCCCGTCGCCAAGCGCCTCGACCCGTCCAGCCAGTTCGCCCTCGTGTCGGCGATGGAGGCCTGGGAGGACGCCGGACGCCCCGAGGTCGCCCCCGAGCGCCTGGGCGTCGACTTCGCCACCGGCATCGGCGGCGTCTGGACCCTCCTCGACGCGTGGGACACCCTGCGCGAGCGCGGCCCGCGCCGCGTGCTGCCGATGACCGTGCCGATGCTGATGCCGAACGCGGCCTCCGCGGCCGTGTCGATGCACTTCGAGGCGCGCGCGTTCGCCCGCACCGTCGCGTCGGCCTGCGCCTCCAGCACGGAGTCGCTGGTGAACGCCTACGAGCACCTGCAGGCGGGCCTCGCCGACGTCGTCATCGCCGGCGGCACCGAGTCGGCCATCCACCCGATCACCGTCGCGTCGTTCTCGTCGATGCAGGCCCTCTCGCGCCGCAACGACGACCCGGCGCACGCCTCCCGCCCGTACAGCGTCGACCGCGACGGCTTCGTCATGGGCGAGGGAGCGGCCAGCCTGGTGCTCGAGACCGAGGAGCACGCGCTCGCCCGCGGCGCCCGCATCTACGCGGAGATCGCCGGCGGCGGCGTCACCGCCGACTCGTACCACATCACCGCGAACGACCCGGAGGGCCGCGGCGCCAGCCGTGCCGTGCGCCTCGCGCTGGCCCAGGCGGGCGCCGAGCCCGACGAGGTCACCCACATCAACGCGCATGCGACCAGCACCCCGGTCGGCGACCCGTCGGAGTACGTGGCGCTGCGCGAGGTGTTCGGCGAGCGGGTGAACACGATCCCGGTCTCGGCGACTAAGGCGTCGACCGGTCACCTGCTAGGCGGGACCGGAGCGCTGGAGGCCGTGTTCACGATCTTCGCGGTGCGCGACCGTGTCGCTCCCCCGACGATCAACATCACCGAGCTCGACCCGGCGATCCCGCTCACCGTCTCGGGCGACCCGCAGCCGCTCGGCGACGGGCCGCAGCTGGCGATCAGCAACTCGTTCGGCTTCGGCGGCCACAACGCCGTCGTCGCGATCCGGTCGTACTGATCTCACGCGCGCGCTGATCGTGCACGAGTGCTGATCACGCGCACGACGAAGGCCCCGGTCCTGCGACCGGGGCCTTCGTCGTTGTCACCGCGGGCGGGCGGCAGTGCTGCCGGGCCCGCCGCGGGAGACTCGGGGCATCAGCCCACGCTGTGCAGCCACAGGACGGACGTGTCGTCGTGCGCGTGCCGGAACGGCTCCAGCTCGTCGTCCCACGCCTGGCCCAGCGCGAGCCGTAGCTCGCGGTGCAGCTCGAGCGCGTTCGAGCCCGCGATCTCCATCGCGTAGCGCACGCGGTCCTCCGGGATGACCATGTTGCCGGCGGTGTCTGTCTGCGCGAAGAACACGCCGAGATCGGGCGTGTGCATCCAGCGCCCGCCGTCGCTGCCGAGGCCGGCGTCCTCCGTGACCTCGTAGCGCAGGTGCTCCCACCCGCGCAGCGCGGACGCGAGGCGCGCTCCGGTGCCCTGCGGACCGTCCCAGAAGAACTCGGTGCGCTGGGCGCCCTTCAGTACCGGTTGCGCTTCCCACGTGAAGTTGACGGCGCGACCGAGAGCGCGTCCGGCCGCCCATTCGATGTGCGGGCAGAGCGCGCTGGGAGAGGAGTGCACGTAGAGCACTCCTCGAGTTGCGTGTGCCGCCATGGTCTCCTCCGTTCGTTGGTGCGTCTTCCCCTACGACCAGGAACGGGTGTGCCGGAGCCGCATGCGCGGCATGTGAAATTGTGAGGCGACCTCGCGGTCGCTGCCACCATCATGCCCGAGACCCGCGGGAGTTACAAGATTGTGATTCGGCGATTCCCGCGCTTCGCGCACACCCGGGCGCGTCGCGGCGGAATAGCATACCGAGTATGTCGGTACAGTACGGGTTCCTCGCCATCCTCACGCAGGGGGCCGCCTACGGCTCGCAGCTGCAGAACGAGTTCCTCGCCCGCGCGGCGCACCGCCGCGGGCTCAACGCCGGCCAGGTGTACTCGACCCTCGACCGGATGATGGACCAGGGTCTGGTGGAGGCCGCGGGCGCCACCGAGGACGGCCTCCCCCTCTACGCCCTCACCGCAGCGGGCGAGGAGGCGGCGCGGGCGTGGCTCACGGTCGGCCCGTCCGATACACGGCCCGACTGGGACGAGATGCAGGATCAGGTGCTGGTCGCCGCCTCGATCGCGGGCGCCGACCCGGTCGCCGTCGTCGCCGACTACCGGGCGGCGTTCGCCGAGCGCATCCGCGAGCTCACGCACGAGGCGGACTCGCGTGCGCTGCTGGCGGCGAACCGCGCGGCCGAGCTGGGGGCGAAGGCCGCGATCGAATGGCTCGACGAGGTGGCGGCGGCGCTGGAGGCGCATCCTGGCGCGCTCGTGCAGCCCCGCTCCCCCGAGCGCCCGCGCCGCGGCCGCCGCCCCGCCGACCGCGAGGACGTCGCCGCCGACTAGTGGAGCAGGCCGCCCTGCTTGTTCAGGACGTTCTTCTCGCCCGCCTCGATCGGCACCGCGAAGCGGTTCTGCGCCGGCGGCAGCGGGCAGTTGAAGTTGTAGCTGAAGGCGCAGGGCGGCAGCACGGCGAGGTTGAAGTCGAGCGTGATGGTGCCGTCCGGGTTGGGCACGACGAACAGGAAGCGGCCGACCGAGTAGGTGGAGTCGCCGTTGGTGGTGTCCGCGAACACGAGCTGCAGCGCGCGGCCGGCCTGGAAGGCGGCCAGCGAGTAGTCGACGCCGTCCTTCGTGAACGTGATCTCGCCGGGGATGACCTTCTCGCGGGTGGCGCCGTCGTCCTTCAGGTGCTCGAAGCCGACCGTCTTGCCGCCCTCGATGGGCGTGAACCGGGCCTGGATGATCCACTCCGGGTTGAACGGGAAGGCGTCGATGCCGCCGAACTCCTGGATGGCCTCCGAGTTCGCGTCCCACACGCGCAGCGCGTACTCGCCCTGCTCGCTCGCGATGACGAAGCCGGTGACGGTGTCGCTGAAGACGATGGCGCTCGGGTTCGGGTCGTCCTTGCCGCGGACCACGACCTCCCCGTCGACCGGGGCGCCGTCGACGGTGATGCCGTCGGCCGCCGTCGCGGTGAGCTTCAGTCCCGACTGGCCGGCGGGCAGCGGAGCCCACAGCCCTGGCACACCCCAGACCGGCTGTGCGGGCGCCTCCGGGTCGCCGGTGATCCACTGGGTGTTGACCAGCGCGAGATTGCCCTGGGGAGCCGTCACGACCTCCTCGCGGCGGCGCCGGTAGCGGGCGAGCACCTCGTTCGGGTCGACGGTGGCGGCGGAAGCTGCGGTCTCGGTCATGGTCTCCATCCTCTGACAGGTCGCTGGTGAGAACCACCACCGACACTCCTGCATTCCGGCCCTGCGCATCCCGGCCCGGCCGGGCGCGGCGGGTTCACTTGGCCTCCGCGTAGCTGTCGACGACGGCGGCCGTCACCGGGAAGTCGACCGGGAACCCGCCGAAGAGCAGCCGCCCGGCCTGCTGCGCGGCGGCCACGACCGCCTCCGCCGACGCCGCGGCCAGCGCCTCCGGCGTGTGCACGATCACCTCGTCGTGGAGGAAGTAGACCAGGTGCGGGGCGTCGGTCAGCTCCGCGCCGGGCGCGAGGGCGGCGAGCCGGTTGCGCAGCTCGGCCATCCAGCACAGCGCCCACTCGGCGGCGCTCGCCTGCACGACGAAGTTGCGGGTGAAGCGGCCCCAGTCGCGCGCGAGGGTGCGGGCGCGGCGCTCGTCGGCGGCGGTGGAGTCGGAGGCGGAGGCGGCGCCCTGGGCGGCGCGCCACGACCCGCCGGGCGGCGGCGAGCTGCGCCCGAGCCGGGAGGTGACGATCTCGCCGCGCTCCCCCGCGCGAGCAGCCTCCTCCACGAGCCGCACCGCCCGGGGGAAGGAGCGCGCGAGCCGCGGCATCAGCCGGCCGCTCTCGCCCGAGGTGGCGCCGTACATCGCGCCGAGCATGGCGACCTTGGCCTGGGCGCGCTCCTCGACGGCGCCGGAGGCGACGATGCCCTCGTACAGGTCCTTGCCGCGTCCGGCGGAGGCCATCGCCTGGTCGCCGGAGAGCCCCGCGAGGATGCGCGGCTCGAGCTGGGCGGCATCCGCCACGACGAGCTTCCAGCCGGGGTCGGCCACGACGGCCCCGCGGACCTGCTTGGGCAGCTGCAGCGCGCCGCCGCCGCGGGTGGCCCAGCGGCCGGTGACCACGCCGCCCGGCACGTAGTCGGGGCGGAAGCGCCCGTCGCGCACCCAGCTGTCCAGCCAGGCCCAGCCGTTGGCGGCGAGGAGGCGCGAGAGCTTCTTGTAGCGCAGCAGCGGTGCGATGACGGGGTGCTCGATGCGCCGCAGCTCCCACGAGCGGGTCGAGGTGACCATGATCCCGGCGCGCTGGAGGGCGCGCAGCAGGTCGGGCGGGCTGTCCGGATTGAGGTCGGGGGCCTCCAGGCCGGCGCGGATCTCGGCGACGAGCGCCTCCAGGACCGCCGGTCGGCCGTACGCGGGGCGGGCGCCGAACAGCTCGGTGAGGAGGTCGTCGTGCCTTTCGGCGCTGTAGGGCAGCCCCGCGTGCCGCAGCTCGACCCCGATCAGCGCACCGGCGGACTCGGCGGCGAGCAGCAGCCGCAGCCGGCCGGGATCGCTGCTCGCGGCCACCGCCTCCTGCTGCTGCCGGAACTCGTCGAGGGCAGACGGAGTCGCGCCCGGCGCGGGCGCGTCGAGCTCGAACAGCGCGGTGTGGGCGTCGGGGTGGGCCTCCTGCTCGATCGTCACGGCGGTGTCCCAGGGGCCGACCGGAGCGGCGGCGAGTGCCGTGCCCGCGGTGAACGACGACGCGCGCAGGATGGCGTGGCACAGCCGGAGGTCGACGCACCGCTCCACGCGCACCCCGGCCGCGAGCAGCGGCGCGTACCAGACCCGGCTGTCGCTCCACACCCAGCGCGGCCGCGGCTCCTCCGCCTCGCGGGCGCGGACGAACGCCGCCAGCTCCGAGCGGGCGAGCACGCGTCGGTCCGCCGGAGGCGGGGACACGTCGTCGCCGATGGTCGATGCCTGGACCGCGTCGGGGCCGGAGGCGTCGAGGACGATGTGCACCCTCCCATTCTCCGGCCGACCGCGGACATCGCCCGTTGCACGGGTATCGAACACGCGCTCAGGAGAGCGGTCGGTACGCCTTGCAGGGTGCCTGACCCGTGAGGATAATTCATCGAAACGACGACGATGCCGACCCGAAAGGCGATCGACGATGACCGTTTACCTGCATGACAGCCAGGGCGTGTGGATAGCCTTCCGCAGCGACCCGCGCTCGCCCTGGCTGTACAACTCCGACGGCGACTGGATCGGCTGGTTCCCCTGGGGCGACGACGAGGCCGTCACGCCGTCGGGCGGCTACCTCGGGACCGTCCGCGGCGACCGGCTCTACGTGGAGGCGGACCACGGGTACCGGGGCGACCCCGGCTATCCCGGTGCGCCTGCCCACAGCCCGGCCGTGCCGTACCCCGGCGCGGGGACGTACGCCTGCCTCCCCGACGGCTGCGAGGACGTGCCGGGGTCGTTGCTCTGGCCGCAGCTCGCCTCCTGAGGCGCCCCGGCGCCTGATCGTCTCAGTCCGCGAGCCCGCCGAGCCGCGCCCGCAGCTGCGGCCAGGAGTCCGCGAAGCCGGGATGCAGCGGCAGCTCGGCCACCTGCTCCACCGGCACCCAGCGCAGCTCGATGCTCTCCACATCGGCCATGTGCGCTTCGAACGGCCGCGTCACGGCCGCCACGACCGTCGTGTACGACCAGAAGCCGAGGTCGAGCACGCTCTCGAACAGTACGCTCACGGCGTCGGGAGGGACGGCCGCCTCCTCCGCCGCCTCGCGCAGCGCGCCCTCGACGGCGGTCTCGTCCGCGTGCCGAGCGCCGCCCGGAAGGCCCCAGGTGCCGCCGAAGTGGCTCCAGTCGGCTCTGTGCTGCAGCAGGATCCCGCGGCGGGCGTCGTGCACGAGCAGTCCCGCCGCGCCGAAGCGCCCCCAGAACCGCCGGCCGTCCGGCCCCTCCACCCACGCGTCTCCCGAGTCCACGCCTCCACGTTAGTCCGCGGCCGGTCGCGATGACGCGCGAGGGCCGGGCCGCGGGACGCGCCGGGGCCCGGAGCCGGGCATAGTCTGGCCGCATGCCCGTCCGCAGCGCCGCCCTCCTCCTCCACCGCACCGGAGACGACGGGGTGGAGGTGTGGATCGCGCACATGGGCGGCCCGTTCTGGGCCCGCAAGGACGAGGGCGCGTGGTCGCTGCCGAAGGGTCTCGTGGAGCCCGGCGACGACGACGAGCTGACCGCCGCCCGCCGCGAGTTCGCGGAGGAGATGGGCGTTCCCGCCCCGGACGCGCCGTACGCCGCGCTGGGCGACTTCCGCGCCTCCGCCAAGACCATCGTGGTGTTCGCCGCCGAGACGCCGGACTTCGCCCTCGGCGAGCTGCGCAGCAACACCTTCGAGCTGGAGTGGCCGCCGCGTTCGGGCCGGCGCCAGGAGTTCCCCGAGGTGGACGACGCGGGCTGGTTCACGATCGAGCAGGCGCGGCTCAAGCTGAGCAAGGGGCAGCGGCCCATTCTGGACGCGCTGCTCGCCTCCCTCGGTGCCTCCTGAGGCGCGCGCCCGGTCGCCCGTGCAGATCGGGTAGCGCGCAACACCCCCGGCCGGACGTATCGTGAGCGCAGGTTCCCGCGAGACCCGAGGAGGAGTCGTGGCGAAGAGCAAGGCGCACAAGGCGGCCGACAAGGCGCTCGCCGCGGCGAAGGAGGCGGTGGCCGACGCGCAGCAGGCGGTGAAGAAGCTGGACAAGCAGACCCGCAAGGAGGCGGACGCGCTGGCCCGCGAGCTGGAGCACGCCGCCAAGGACGCGAAGAAGGCGGCCCAGCGCGCGAAGGACACCGCGCAGCGCGCGAAGGACCGCACGCCGGCCGGAGCATCGGGCAGCGGGTCGGGGACGGGTCCCGGGACCGGCATCCCCACGTTCCGCGACCTCCGCGACCGCGCGAAGGCCCGGGGCATCCAGGGCTACTCGCGGATGAACAAGGCCCAGCTGCTGCACGCGCTGGGCGAGGGCTGACCGCGCCCGGCACCGGCGGCGTTCACCTCCCGGTAACCGGTCGCTCGTACCGTGACCACCCGTGACTGACGCCCCCGCACCGGCCACGGCAGCCCTGCTGCTGCGCTCCCCCGCCGCGCCCGCCCCGCGCACCCTGATCGACGTGCTCCGCGCGACCGCCGCCGCGCATCCCGAGGCCTCGGCCATCGAGGACCCGGCCGGCGCCCTGAGCTACCGCGAGTTGGTCGCCAGGGTCATCGCCGGGGCCGCCCGGCTGCGCGAGGCCGGCGTGCGGCGCGGCGACCGCGTCGGCGTGCGGATGACCTCGGGCAGCCGGCAGCTGTACCTCGCCATCCTCAGCGTGCTCATGGCGGGCGCGGCCTACGTGCCCGTCGACGCCGACGACCCCGAGGAGCGCGCGGAGCTGGTGTTCGGCGAGGCCGGGGTGCGCGGCGTGATCGGCGACGACGGGTACCTGTCCCACGCGGCGGCCCCCGCCTCCCCCGCCGTCCCCCTCTTCGGCGGCGACGCCCCGCACCCGAGCACGTCGGCGCTCGCCGTGGTGGACGGGCCGGCGATCGACGACGACGCCTGGATCATCTTCACCTCCGGCTCGACCGGCACCCCGAAGGGCGTGGCCGTCCGGCACCGGTCGGCGGCGGCCTTCGTCGACGCGGAGGCGCGGCTGTTCGTGCAGGACGAGCCCATCGGCCCGCAGGACCGGGTGCTGGCCGGGCTCTCGGTCGCCTTCGACGCCTCCTGCGAGGAGATGTGGCTGGCGTGGGGCCACGGCGCCTGCCTCGTGCCCGCGCCGCGTTCGCTGGTGCGTACCGGCATGGACCTCGGGCCATGGCTGGCCGCGCACCGGATCACGGTCGTCTCGACCGTGCCGACGCTCGCCGCACTGTGGCCCCCGGAGGCTCTCGACAACGTGCGGCTGCTGATCTTCGGCGGCGAGTCGTGCCCGCCCGAGCTGGTCAACCGGCTGGCCGTGGAGGGCCGCGAGGTCTGGAACACGTACGGCCCGACCGAGGCGACCGTCGTCGCGTGCGGCACCGCCCTCACCGCGGGCGCGCCCGTGCGGATCGGCCTGCCGCTCGACGGCTGGGATCTGGCCGTCGTGGACGCCGAGGGCCGTCCGGTCGCCGACGGCGAGTCCGGCGAGCTGATCATCGGCGGCGTCGGGCTGGCCCGCTACCTCGACCCGGCGAAGGACGCCGAGAAGTACGCGCCCTTCCCGACGCTCGGCTGGGAGCGCGCCTACCGCAGCGGCGACCTGGTCCGGTTCGACCCCGACGGCCTGTTCTACCTCGGCCGCGCCGACGACCAGGTGAAGGTCGGTGGCCGGCGCATCGAGCTCGGCGAGGTGGAGGCGGCCCTCCAGCAGCTGCCGGGCGTCTCCGGCGCCGCCGCGGCGGTCCGCCGGAGCACAGCGGGCAACGACATCCTCGTCGGCTACCTCGCCGTCCCCGACCGCAGCGCCTTCGACCGCGCCGATGCGCTGGAGCAGCTGCGCGAGGAGCTGCCCGCCGCGCTGGTGCCGCTGCTGGCGGTCGTCGACGACCTCCCTGTGCGCACCTCCGGCAAGGTCGACCGCGCCGCGCTGCCCTGGCCGCTCGAGGGCGACGACGAGGAGACCCTGCTCGACGTCGACCCGCTCACCGCCCAGCTGGCGGCCGACTGGCGCAGCGTGCTCGGGCTGCCGGTGGAGGGGCCCGACGACAACTTCTTCGACCTCGGCGGCGGGTCTCTCGCGGCGGCCCAGCTCGTCTCGCTTCTGCGCCGCCGCCACCCCGATGTCACCGTCGCCGACATCTACGCGCATCCCCGCTTCGCCGCGATGGCGGAGGCGCTGGCCGAGAGCTCGCCGTCGTCGTCCGCCGACTCGACGCACGTCGTCCCGCCGACGCCGCTGCGCATGCAGGTGCTGCAGACGCTGCTGGGCGTGCCGCTGTTCATCCTGAGCGGCATCCGCTGGCTGCTCCTGCTGCTGACGGCCTCCGCCCTCCTACGGCCGCTCGGCGGGTTCGACGTGCTGCCGGAGGCGGACCTCGGCTGGCTGATCGTCGGGCTCGTCGTCTTCGTCACCCCGTGGGGCCGCATGGCCATCTCGGTCGTCGCCGCGCGGCTGCTGCTCGCCGGCGTGAAGCCGGGAGACTATCCGCGCGGAGGCGGGGTGCACCTCCGGCTCTGGCTCGCCGAGCAGGTCGCCCACCAGATCGGCGCTGCCAGCCTCGCGGGCGCGCCCTGGATCAGCTACTACGCGCGGGCCCTCGGCGCGACGATCGGGCCGGGCGTCGACCTCCACACCCTCCCGCCGGTCACCGGCATGCTGCGGATCGGCGCCGGTGCGTCCATCGAGCCGGAGGTCGACCTCGCCGGGTACTGGATCGACGGCGACCTGGTGCGTATCGGCGAGGTGCGGATCGGCGCCGGCAGCTCGGTCGGCGCCCGCAGCTCGCTGATGCCCGGCGCGAAGATCGGCCGGAACGCGACGGTGGCGCCCGGTTCGGCCGTGTTCGGTCGGGTTCCGGCTGGTCAGAACTGGGCCGGGTCGCCCGCGGTCCGGGTGGGCCGCTCGCACGAGTGGTGGCCCGCGGAGCGCCCCGCGCGTCGCACGCGCTGGGTGCCCGCCTATGCGGCGGCGTCGCTGGTCGTCTCGCTCGTCCCCGTGGTGGCGTTGGCGGCGGGAGGCGCGGTCGTGGCCGCGATCGCGCGGGGCGCTGCGACGCTCCCCGAGCTCGCCGGTCGCGCCGCCCTCGGGCTGGTGCCGGGGACGCTCGCCGCCGGCGCGGTGCTCGCCGGGCTCGTCGTCGTGCTCGTGCGCCTGCTCGGCCTCGGGGTGTCGGAGGGGGTGCACCCGGTCCGGAGCCGCATCGGCTGGCAGGTGTGGTCGACGGAGCGGCTGCTCGACCTGGCGCGGACGATCCTGTTCCCGCTGTACTCCAGCCTGTTCACGCCGGTGTGGCTGCGGATGCTGGGCGCGACGGTCGGGCGCGACGTGGAGGCGTCGACCGTGCTCCTCCTCCCCGCCATGACCCGCATCCGCGACGGCGCCTTCCTCGCCGACGACACCCTCGTGGCGCCGTACGAGCTGGGCGGCGGCTACGTGCGCGTGGCGGCGGTCGACATCGGAGCGCGTGCGTTCCTCGGCAACTCGGGGATGGCGGGCGCGGGCAACAAGGTGCCGCGCGACGGGCTCGTCGCGGTGCTGTCGTTCGCTCCGCGCAAGGCGAAGGCCGGCTCCTCGTGGCTCGGCTCGCCGCCCGTGCGGCTGCGCAGGCACGCGCAGGACGCCGACCTCAGCCGCACCTACGACCCGCCGACGGCGCTGCGCGTGGCCAGGGCGGCCTGGGAGCTGATGCGCATCGTGCCGGTGTTCGTGACGTGCGCGATCGGCCTGGCGGTGTTCCTCATGCTGGCCTGGGTCGAGTCGTGGGGGCTGGTCTGGGCCGTGGTGCTGAGCGGACCGGTCCTGCTCGTGGCGGGGGCCGTGGCCGCCCTCGTCAGCACGGCGGCGAAGTGGGCGCTGATCGGGAGGCTGCGGGCCGGCGAGCACCCCCTGTGGTCGTCGTTCGTGTGGCGCAGCGAGGTGTCAGACACGTTCACGGAGATGGTGGCCGCGCCCTGGTTCGCCTCCGCCGCAGCAGGAACCCCGGCGCTGGCCTGGTGGCTGCGCAGCCTGGGAGCGCGGATCGGGCGCGGGGCGTGGATCGACAGCTACTGGCTGCCGGAGGCCGACCTGGTCGAACTGGGCGACGCCTCCACGGTCAACCGCGGGTGCGTCGTGCAGACGCACCTGTTCCATGATCGAATCATGAGCATGGACCACGTCACGATCGAGCGCGGGGGCACGCTGGGCCCGCACAGCGTCATCCTCCCCGCCGCCGCCATCGGTTCCGACGCCACCGTCGGGCCCGCGTCGCTGGTCATGCGCGGCGAGACCGTGCCGGACAGGAGCCGCTGGAGCGGCAACCCCATCGGGCCGTGGCGGGAGGTCGTCATCCGCGACTACCGGCAGCGGGCGGACCGGCAGCGGGCCGAGCGGCCGCGGGCGGACCGATGACCGGCGACGCGGCCAGCACCGCCGCCGACGGCTCCGCCGCACCGCACGGCCCGATCGGCCCCGCCTATGCCGTCGCGGACGCGCCGGGTCACGCCTACCTCCCGCGCTCCGGGACGCCCGACTACACCGTGCTCTCGTACGACCTCGACCTGTCGTACCGGGTCGCGACGAACCGGCTCGACGCCACCGCCGTCATCACCGGCCGTGCCGTGAACCCGCTCACCACCATCGTGCTCGACCTGGTGCACCTGCGCGCGAAGCGCGTGCGCGTCGCCGGGGACAAGCGGGCCCGCTTCACGCAGAACCAGACGCACCTCCGCATCCGCCCCTCCGCCCCGCTGGCCGCCGGCGACGCGTTCAGCGTCGAGGTGTCTTACGACGGGTCGCCGCAGCCGCGCCGCACCCGCTGGGGCACGCTGGGCTGGGAGGAGCTCACCGACGGCGTCATCGTCGCGGCCCAGCCGTCGGGGGCGCCCAGCTGGTTCCCCTGCAACGACCACCCGGCCGACAAGGCGTCGTACCGCATCCGCGTCACCACCGAGGAGGCGTACACGGTGCGCGCGACCGGCGAGCTGATCGACCACGCCGTGAGCGGAGGCCGGGGCCGCTGGGTCTTCGAGCGACCGGAGCCGACCGCGACCTACCTCGCCGCCGTGCAGATCGGGCGGTACGTGGTCGAGCCGCGCCGGGCCGCCGGCGTCGACTGGGTCATCGCGTACCCGGCTCCCTTGGCCCGCCGCGTCCTGGCCGATTTCGCCCCGGTCGGGCGGATGCTGGAGCGGTTCGGCGAGCTGTTCGGACCATACCCCTTCCCGTCGTACACGGTGGTCGTCACCGCCGACCCCCTGGAGATCCCGCTCGAGGCGCAGGCGATGGCCACCTTCGGCGCCAACCATGCCGACGGCCGCGGCGGCTCCGAGCGGCTCATCGCGCACGAGCTCGCCCACCAGTGGTTCGGCAACAGCGTCGGCCTCGGCAGCTGGCGCGACATCTGGCTCAACGAGGGCTTCGCCTGCTACGCCGAGTGGTTGTGGTCGGAGGCGTCGGGAGGCCCGTCCGCCAACACCCTGGCACGCGCGCACCACGCGCGGCTGCGGCTGCCCCCGCACGACCTCCTGCTCGGCGATCCGGGCCCCGACGACATGTTCGACGACCGCGTCTACAAGCGCGGCGCCTGCCTGCTGCACGCGCTGCGGCTGCGCCTCGGCGACGACCGGTTCTTCGGGATGCTGCGGGAGTGGACGGCGGAGCACCGGTTCGGCGTCGTGGCGAGCGCCGATTTCGAGCGCCTCGCCGCGCGCTATGCCGGCGAGGGGCTGACGGACTTCTTCGACGCCTGGCTGCGCGAGCGCCGCCTCCCCTCGCTCACGGCCTGAGCCTCCCCCACGCGCACGCTCGCCGCCAGCAGTCGCGCGACCGCCACCCGGCACCCCGCGCGCTGCCGCGAGGAGAGCCGGTAGAGGCTGCCGTCGAGCACGGCGATCCGCGGGCCGAGCCGGACCGCTGACGGGTCGACGCGCAGGCCGCGGCCGTCCGCCTTGAGCACGGCCTCGGTCGCCGTCCACGCGCGCAGCGCAGCCCGGGGCCGATCGACGGGGTGGGCGAGCAGCGCCGCCGCCTCCCGCAACCGCGCCGGGTCGGTGTCGAGGGCCTCCGCATCGATGCCGACGGGGGCGGAGGCGGCGACCGCGAACGCGTGACCCGCCGCGTGGCTCAGCGCCAGGTGAAGAGTGGCTTCGCCCTTCGCGCGCGGCCGCCCGTGCGAGCGCCCGCAGTCGGGGCAGGTCGCGTCGATCGCGACCTCCGGGAAGCCGGACCGCTCGGCGGCGGTGAGGAGCGCCTGCCGCCCGGCGAGGAAGCGGGCGACCGCCTCCGGATCGTCGGCGAGAGACGCGAGTCGCTCGCGGTCACCGGCGGAGAGCCGCCGGGCGACCTCGGAGGCGGCTGCCGAGCCGTGCCGGACGACGACGACGCGCACGACGCACCTCCTCCTCGGCCGGATGCCGACGGAGGTCATCGTAGCGACGCGAGGCGCCCGTCGCGTGCGGCGTCCGCTGCGGCCGTCAGCCTTTACCGCGCGGGACCGCCGCTGCCGTCGTCGAGCCGCGGGGCCTCGTGGCGGCCCTGGCGCGGGTCGTCGGCGGCGGTGCCGGTCGTCCCGGGCGCGGCGGTGCCGCCGTCCGCGGCCGTGCGCCCGTCCACCGTCGTATCGGCGCGGCCGTCTCCGTCGGTGTCCGCGACGCGGTTGCCGTGGCGGTCGGTCCGCACGTCCGGGTCGGCGCTGTCGGCGCGGCGCAGCTTCTCGTCGGCCTGCGTGCGCACCTCGGCGGCGGAGGACTGACGGGCGTCGGCCTCGCGGCGCAGCCGCTCCGCCTCCACCTCGGCCTGCTTGGCGTCCGCGGCAGCGCGGGCCGCCTTGGCTTCGCGCTCGCGGGCGGCCAGGTCGTCTTCGGCGGCCGACTGGCGCAGTTCCTCCGCCTTGCGGCGGCCGGCCTCGGCGCGCTGCCGGCGTGCGACCAGCAGCGCGATCACGGCGATCACGACGATGACCACCACGACGACGACGATCAGAACGATCCATCCGGTTGTGTTCATGCGGTGAACGGTACCCCTGGGCCGCGTCCGCGCCCAGGGGCGTACTCCCGCGTCTGCCGGAGCCGTTCGCGCGTTCGTCACCCGACGGTTGCCCGCGGCCGGTCGAATGGGCGATGGTCGAATGACAGACGTCATGACGATAAACGCGAAGGAGACCACCGATGTCCAGCAGCTCACCGCATGTGTCATCCCTCGTCGGCGCCGCCGACACCTACGAGAACGAGTCGGGCAGCATCTCCCAGCTCACCGGCTCCGACTTCCCCATCCTGAACGGGATGTCGCTCAAGCGCATCGTGCTGGCGCCCGGCGCGGTGCGCGAGCCGCAGTGGAACGTCAACGCCAACCAGATCGCGTACGTGGTCCGCGGCACCGTGCTCGTGTCGATGCTCGCGAACGCCGACGAGTTCGCGAGCTTCGTCGTGCAGGCCGGCCAGATGTATCACGTGGAGTCCGGCGCGATCTACCACATCGAGAACGTCGGCGACGACACGGCTGAGCTGATCGCCGCCCTGCGGTCGGATCGGCCGCAGCACTTCTCGCTGCAGAACAGCTTCAACGCGATGTCGGATGCGGTCCTCGGCAACACCTACGACCTCCCCTCCTCCGCCTTCGCGGCATTCGACCGGCACCAGGCGCAGCAGATCGTGCGGCGGGAGGGGCCGGCGCGCATCCCGGACACGGCAGGGCTCCCGAACGCCCACCTGTTCGACCTCGCCGGCCAGCACCCTCCGCTCTCCTACGACTACGGCAGCGCACGGCTGGGCCGCAAGCAGTTCTGGGCAGCGCTCGAGGACCTCTCCATGTACTCCCTGGAGATCGGCGGCACCGGGATGCGCGAGCCGCACTGGCACCCGGTCACGGCCGAGCTCGGTTACGTGCAGAGCGGACACGCCAGGATGACCGTGCTCGACCCGGACGGCACGCTCGACACCTACGAGCTGGAGCCGGGCAACGCCTACTTCATCCCGCGCGCCTACCCGCACCACATCGAGGCGCTCGGCGACGAGGGCATCCACTTCCTGATCTTCTTCGACCAGCCGATGCCGGGCGACATCGGCTATCGCGCCACGGCCTCGGCGTTCTCGCGCGAGGTGCTGTCGGCCGCCTTCGGCGTCCCGGAGCGGCAGCTCCCGCGGTTCCCGGAGACGCCGGTCGACCCGCTGATCGTGGCGCGCAGCAACCCGCGGGACCCGTCCGGGTCCTGACCGCGGGCGGCGAACGGCGGCGGGCGCCCTGGAGGACGTCCGCCGCCGGTCAGTGCGATGCGGCGAGGGTCACTGCGCCGGAGGCATCAGCACCGAGTCGATGAGGTACACCGTGGCGTTCGCGGTGTGGACGCCGCCGCAGATCACGCTCGCGTCGTTCACCTTCAGGTCGTCGCCGGAGCCCGAGACGGTCACGTCCTGGCCCTCGACCGTCTTGTGGGTGCCGACGACCTCCTTCGGCGACAGCTGGCCGGGGACGACATGGTACGTCAGGACCTTGGTCAGCGTGTCGGCGCCGGCGTCGGTCTTGAGGGTGTCGATGGTGGCCGGGTCGATCTTCGCGAACGCGTCGTCGACCGGCGCGAACACGGTGAACTCGCCGCCGTTGAGCGTGTCGACCAGGTCGACCTTGGGGTTGAGCTTGCCGGAGACCGCGGCGACGAGCGTCTTCAGCAGCGGGTTGTTGCTCGCCGCGGTGGCGACGGGCGCCTCCGCCATCCCGGCGACCGAGCCGGCGCCGTCCGGGACCTGCTTGGCGTAGGCCGCGCAGCCGGGGCCGACGAGGTCCGCGGCCGGGTCCATCGCCGAGGCGGTGGGGCTGGAGCTCATCGGCGCGTCGGAGGCGGAGTCGCTGGACGACATCGACGAGCCGGTGCCCGACGAGCAGGCGGTGAGGGCGAGGGCGGCGGCGGCGAGGAGGCCGGCCGCGGCGAGTCGTGCGGTGGATCGCATGATGCTTCTCCTTCGAGGGTGGTGACGATCGGGAGACCGGTGCAGGTCTCGACGGTGGTTCGGCCCCCGCGCCGGATCGGATTGGAACGGGATTCTGCGCGGCCTCTGCGCCGCGGGACTCCGGCCCGCCAATCCGCCCGTCCCGCGGCGCCGAACACCCGGTGTGAACACGACGCAGAAGCAGAGCGGCCGGACCGGGGGGTGGGCGACGCGGGGCTGGGCCGCACTCGCCGGCATCGTGAGCGGCGGACTGCTGCTGGGGGTGGCGGAGCTGGCGGCCGCGTTCATCGCCCCGGCCGCCGGTCCCCTGCTCGCGGTGGGCTCGTTCGTCATCGACATCGTGCCGCGCTGGGCGAAGGAGCTGGCCATTCAGCTCTTCGGTTCGTCCGACAAGCTGTTCCTGCTCGGCTCGCTCGGTCTCGCGGCCGTCGTGGTGGCCGCGGTCGCGGGTCTGCTGGAGCTCCGGCGCCCTCTGGCCGGGCGCGTCGTCTTCGGACTCCTCGCCGTGACCGCCGCCGCGGCGGCCGCCACCCGCTCCGGCCTCGGACTCGTCGGGGCCGTGCCGGCCCTGCTCGGTGGCGTCGTGGCGGTGATCGCCGTCGGTCTGCTGGTCGGGCGGCTGCGGCGCTGGCGGAGCGGCGCGGCATCCGACGCCGTGGCGACGGTCGACCGTCGCCGCTTCCTGCTGCTCACCGCGGCGGGAGCGGTGCTCGCGGTGGCGGGAGGGGTCGGCGGACGGATCGTGTCGGCGGCGACGTCGTCCATCGCCTCGGTGCGCAAAGCGCTCCGGCTGCCGGCTCCGGCCCAGCGCGTCACCGTGCCGAGCGGCGCGGAACTGGAGGTGCCGGGCCTCACCCCGCTCTTCACCCCGAACGCGGACTTCTACCGGGTCGATACCGCGCTCAGCATCCCGGCCGTGGACCCGGCGAACTGGCGGCTGCGGGTCGGCGGCCTGGTGGAGCGGGAGGTCGACCTCGGCTTCGACGACCTGCTGCGGCTCGGCGTCGACGAGTACGCGATCACCCTCACCTGCGTGTCGAACGAGGTCGGCGGCTCGCTGACGGGCACGGCACGCTGGCTCGGGGTCCCCGTGCGCAGCGTGCTCGCCCTCGCGCGTCCGCGGCGCTCGGCCGATATGGTCCTCTCGCGCAGCGTGGACGGCTTCACCGCGAGCACGCCGCTGGAGGCGCTCACCGATGCGGGCCGTGACGCCATCCTCGCCGTGGGGATGAACGGCGAGCCGCTGCCGCTCGAGCACGGCTTCCCGGTGCGGATGGTGGTTCCCGGGCTCTACGGCTACGTCTCGGCGACGAAGTGGCTCAGCGAGCTCACGGTCACGACATTCGCCGCGGACCAGGGGTACTGGACGTCACGCGGCTACAGCGCGAAGGCGCCGATCAAGCTCTCCAGCCGCATCGACACCCCGCGCGTCGACAAGCCCGTCGCGGCGGGGCGTACCACCGTCGCCGGGGTCGCCTGGGCGCAGACCGTCGGGATCGGGAAGGTGGAAGTGCGCATCGACGGCGGCGACTGGCAGCAGGCGCGCCTCTCGACCCCCGTCAACCGCGACACCTGGGTGCAGTGGGCGCTCGACTGGGAGGCCCGCCCCGGCACGCACACCCTCTCGGTCCGCGCGACCGACCGCGACGGACGCCTGCAGGAGGAGAAGCGCGCCCCGATCGCCCCGAACGGCTCGACGGGCTGGCACTCGACGCTGGTGCGGGTCGAGTGAATGCCCGAAGGTAGAAGTAGGGCGGACGGGACTTGAACCCGTGACCGGCGGATTATGAGTCCGATGCTCTGACCAGCTGAGCTACCGCCCCGGATGCGTTCGCCCGGTCACTCCGGGGCGGGCACGCTGGGGGCCGCGTCCGTCACCGGGTCGGCCACCGGCTCCCCACGATACAGGCTTTCGAAGGTGCTGATCGTCCGCTGGATGTCGTGCGAGGCGACGATGCGCAGGGAGGCGTTCTTGAGCGTGTCCAGCTCCTCCTGGGGCAGGGTGAGCACGCTCTCGAGCTTGTCGGCGAGGTCCTGCGCGTCTCCCGGGCGGAACAGGTGGCCGTTCTCGCCGTCGTGGACGAGGTGCGGCAGCGCCATCGCGTCGGCGGCGACCACCGGCAGGGCTGAGGCCATCGCCTCCATCGTCGCGATCGACTGCAGCTCGGCGACCGACGGCATCGCGAACACGGTGGCGCGCGTGTACGCCTGGCGCAGCTCCTCGTCGGAGACGTAGCCGGTGAAGGTGACCCGGTCGGCGATGCCGAGCGTCTCGGCCATGGTCTGCAGGTTCTTGAGCTGGTCGCCGCCGCCGACGATCTCGAGCCGGGCGTCGAGGGAGGCGGGGAGGAGCGTGACGGCGTTGAGCAGCACGTCGAGCTGCTTCTCGCCGGTGACGCGGCCGACGAACAGGATGCGGTTCGCCGTGCGCGGCGTGAAGTCGGGGGTGTAGTTGTGCGCGTCGATGCCGCACGAGACGGCGTGCACGCCCCGGAGGCCGGTGGCGCCCTCGAGGAACTGCGCCGCCCGGCGGGTCGGCGTCGTGACCGACTCGGCGCGGTCGAAGCTCTTGCGGCCGTCGCGCCACGCGATCTTCACGAAGGTCTTCTGCAGGAACTTCGGCAGGAGGCTGAACTCCACGATGTTCTCTGGCATCACGTGGTTCGTCGCGACGATCCGGATGCCGCGCTTCTGCGCCTCCGCCGCGAGACCGCGGCCGACGACGATGTGCGACTGGATGTGGACGACGTCCGGCTTGACCTCGTCCAGGATGCGGCGCGCGTTCGCCTTGCTCATCCAGGGCAGGGCGAAGCGCAGCCAGTCGTGCGGGTACCAGCGCCAGCTGCGCAGTCGGTGCGCCGTCATCGTGACGCCCTCGTGCTCCTCCACCCAGGTGCCGTGCGTGCGGCTGGCGGCGGGCGCGACGACGTGGACGTCGTGGCCGCGCTCGACGAGGCCCGCCGAGAGGCGCTCCGCGAAGCGGGCGGCGCCGTTGACATCCGGCGGGAAGGTGTCGCAGCCCATGACGATGGTCAGCGGCGGTTTCGGAGCCGGGGCGGGCGGGGTACTGTTCGTTCCGCTCGGATCAGGCACGTGGTGTATCCCTACGGTCGTGGGCCAGGATGTGGAACCGGCGATGGTCTTCGCATGCCGAACCCCTCGGCTCGGCCGATTCAACGGCCTAGTCTAGGGTGCTTTCCCGCGTGGCGTCCGCCACCCGGTCGGCCACCGGCGCGTCGGAACCGGTCTGCGGGTGGTGCTTCGCGAGCAGGAAGACGCCGTAGATCGCGATGGCGCCCGTCACGGCGAAGCCCACCATCGCCCACCAGGGCGCCCCGGCGGCCTCGTTGAGCACGACGATGCCGATGGTGACGGCGACCAGCGGGTCGATGACCGTGAGGCCCGCGATGACGAGGTCCGGCGGCCCCGACGAGTACGCGTTCTGCACGAAGTACGCGCCCAGCGCCGCCGCCGCCAGCAGGGCGACGATGCAGAGCACGAGCAGCCAGTCCCACTCGGCGTTGGAGACGCGGTCGATGACGACCTTCGCGAGCGTGGCGACGAAGCCGTACAGCACGCCGGCGCCCACGATGTAGATGATCGCCTTGAACCGGTGGCGCAGGAACCAGAACAGCAGCGCGAACGCGATCAGCACGACTGCCAGGACGATCAGGATGACCACCAGCGCCCGGCTCGTGACCGGCAGGTCGCGCGCGAACACCGCCGCGATCAGCACGAACGCGCCGACGCCGCTGACGCACAGGCTGACGGCGAACACCGATTGCCGGTTGAGCCGCACTCCGCTGACCTTGGCGTTGAGGATGCTCGTGATGACGAGGCCGACGACGCCGAGCGGCTGCACCAGGATGATCGGCGACAGCTTGAGGCTGACCAGCTGGAACACGATGGCGAGGCCGAGCAGCAGGGTGCCGACGACCCAGGAGGGGCGGGCGAGCAGGAGGCCGAGCTGGCGGCCGCTGAGGCCTCCCTCGGCGTTCCTGGTGTTGGCCTCGACCTTGGCGACGCCGTGGTGCTGCAGCTGCGCGCCGATGGACAGGAAGCACGCGCCGACGAGCGCGACGGGGATGCCCAGGAGCTGGCTGGGCTGGTACGAGAGGTCCAGCGCGTCCATCAGTTCCGTGCCCACCCCACGACCCTACCCAAAGATCATCCGGATAGTCTTCTGGAATGGCCGTCCTTCCCATCCGGATCACCGGTGACCCCGTCCTCCACTCCCCCGCCGCCGCGGTGACGGCGTTCGACGACGAGCTGCGCACGCTCGTGGAGGACATGTTCGAGACGATGGACGAGGCCCCTGGCGTCGGTCTCGCGGGCCCCCAGGTCGGCGTGCCGCTGCGCCTGTTCGTCTACGGCTGGACGGACGACGACGACGTGCTGCACCGCGGCGTCGCGATCAACCCGGTGCTGTGGCAGAGCCCGCTCGCGGTGGGCCAGGTGGACGAGGACTCCGAGTCGGAGGGGTGCCTCTCGTTCCCGGGCGAGCGGTTCCCACTGCGCCGCGCCGACCGCGTGATCCTGCAGGCCGTCGACCTCGACCAGCGGCCTTTCGAGGTGCACGCCGAGGGCTGGCTCGCGCGCATCTTCCAGCACGAGTACGACCACCTCGACGGCGTGCTCTACGTCGACCGGCTGGGCCACCCGTACGCCAAGGCGGCGCAGAAGGCGCAGCGCAAGAACAGCTGGGGCGTGCCAGGGCTCAGCTGGCTGCCCGGCCGGGACCACCTGGAGGACTGACCCCCGAGTCCCTAACGCCGCAGCGCGACCCCGTGGATGCCGTTGTGGTGGCGGAGCGCCGGGAACACCACGGTGAGCGAGAAGCCGATGCCGGGGACCGTCTTCGCGGTCAGTACACCGCCGAACAGGGCGGCGCGCTCCCGCAGCTCGTTGAGCCCGGCGCCCTCGTAGTGCGCGGTGACGGCACGCAGGTCGTCCTCGATGGAGTACGCGGTCGCCTGGTCGACGCCCTCCCGGTCGAGCCCGCGCCGACGGGCCGCCGCGCGGATCCCGTCGTCGTCCACGCCCACCTGGAGGCCGTCGCCGGTCCATGAGAACGCCACCGTGACGGCGGTGCCGGGCCCGCCGTGCGTGAGCGCGTTCTCCAGGCTCACCTGGAGGATGCGGAACAGCGCCAGCTCGGCGCCCGGCCGCAGCGCGAACCGCTCGCCCGCCTCCGTGAACGACACCGCGATGCCGGCCTCGCGCATCATCCGGAACAGATCACGGACCGACGGGAGGCTCGGCTGCGGCAGCCCGGCGAGGCCGCCGTCGCGGATGACGTCCTGCAGCCGCCGCAGGTCGGCCAGCGCCTCGCGCGCCCCGGTCTCGAGCGCCTCCGTCGAGCGGAGGGCCGCGGCCGGGTCGGAGGCGGCGGCGTACCGGATGCCCTCGGCCTGCGTCGCGAGCCGGCCCACCGCCTGCACGGTGACGTCGCCGAGCTCGCCGGCGATGCGGAAGCGGCCCGCCTGCTCGGCGAGCTCCAGCTCGCGGTCCATGCGGTCCCACTCGGACTCCTCGCGGGCGTCGCGGAGGCGGCGGTGCCCTCGGCGCTCGGTCAGCCAGAGCACGAGGAACAGGGCCGCGAGCACGGCGCAGACCGCCGCGGCGATGACGACGGCGGTCGTGGAGAACGCGGTGGGGAGCGTGGGCATGTGGTCCTTCCGGGAGCGCACCGCGGCGGGGCGGCGCGACCCGGACGATCCTATCCGGGCCGCACCGCCCCGCCGACGGGGGACGGCGACCTGCGCCGCGCTTACGCGGTGTCGCCGCGGTTCGCGCGCAGCACCTCCAGCCGGGCGCGGTACTCCTGCTCGGTGATGTCGCCGTTCGCGTAGCGCTGGGCGAGCGTCTGCTCCGCGGAGCGCGTCGCGGCGGCCGGGCCGTACCCGTACGGCCCGTACCCGGCGCGGGCGGCCCGGCGCCAGCGGCGGCCGGCGAAGGTGAAGATCAGGGCGAACAACGCGATCCAGAAGATCGGGATGAGGATCCACCAGAAGCCGAACGGCGGCCCGGCCCAGGCGACGCAGGGCACGGCGGCCGTGGTGGCGGCGGTGGCGGTGGTGAGCAGAGCGAGCATGATGGGCTTCCCCTTCGTGAGGTGTCCGCGACCGTCGCGGACCATGCCACCACTCTCGTGATCCGGGGCGTCCGCCGAATCCGCCCGGCGGAGTGACCCGCCTACTCCCGCGGGAGGCGTTTCAGACGTCTCCCGGACGCACGAGGCCCGTCTCGTACGCGATGACCACCAGCTGGACGCGGTCGCGCGCGCCGAGCTTCGCGATGATCCGCGAGACGTGCGTCTTGGCGGTGAGCGGGCTGAGGTAGAGCCGCTCGCCGATCTCCGTGTTGGTGAGGCCGTGTCCGACGAGCGTCAGCACCTCCCGCTCGCGCTCCGTGAGCTCGGCGGTGGCCGTGTCGTCGGGGGCCGGGCGGAGGCCGCCGGCGACCCGCTCGATCAGCCGCCGGGTGACGCCGGGAGAGAGCAGCGCCTCCCCCGCGGCCACGACCCGCACGGCGCGGAGGAGGTCGACCGGCTCGGTGTCCTTCACCAGGAACCCGCTCGCGCCGGCGACGATGGCCTGGGCCACGTACTCGTCGAGCTCGAAGGTGGTGACGATGACGACGCGGGTGCCGGCGAGCCGGGCGTCGGCGACGATCTCGCTGGTGGCCCAGAGGCCGTCGCCGTCGGGCATCCGGATGTCCATGAGCACGACGTCGGGACGGAACCGGCGCACGAGGTCGACCGCCTCGCGCCCCGTCGCGGCCTCTCCCACGACCTCGATGCCGGGCTCGGCCTCCAGCAGGGCGCGGAAGCCGGCGCGGACGAGGTGCTGGTCGTCGGCGAGCAGCACGCGGATCACGGGGCGGCCTCGCGGGCGGGCAGACGCGCCTCCACCACGAGTCCTCCGCCGTCGGCGGGGCGGGTCTCGAAGCTGCCGCCGAGCAGCTCGGCGCGCTCGCGCATCCCGAGCAGTCCGCGTCCGCCCCCGGTGGGGCCGTCCTGGGGCAGCCCTCGGCCGTCGTCGGCGACGGTGAGCACGTACTCCCCCGCCGTCTCGCCGAGATGGATGTCGACCGCGGTCGCCTGCGCGTGCCGGCCGGCGTTCGTCAACGATTCCTGCACGATGCGGTACAGCGCGAGCTGCGCGGCGGCGGTCGGCGTGCCGGTGATGTCGTTGCGGTAGGCGACATCCAGTCCGGCTCGGCGGTAGGTGTCGACCAGGACGGGGATGCGGGCGAGGTCGGGCTCCGGCGCCCGGGCGGCGTAGCCGTCCTCGCCGGCGCTGCCCGAGCGCAGGAAGCCGAGCACGCCGCGCACCTCCTCGAGCGCCTGGCCGCTGGTGGCCTTGATCGCCTCCAGGCTCTCCCGCGCCTTCTCGGGCCGCGAGTCGAAGAGGTGGAGGCCGACGCCGGCCTGCACGCTGATCTGCGACAGCGAGTGCGCGAGCACGTCGTGCAGCTCGCGCGCGATGCGGAGCCGCTCGGCCTCGGCGGCGGCCTCGCGCCGGGCGGCGACCTGGCGCGAGAACTCGCGGTAGCGCTCGGTGCGGTTGCGGATCGCCTCGCCGACGCCGACCAGCAGCAGCAGCACGAGCGCGACGATGAGCGGGCGGATGATCGAGACCAGGCTGGCGGTGACGGCCAGCGCGATGGTCGGGGCGACCACGGCGAACCCGGCGAGTGTCCACCACGCCCAGGCGCGGGCTCCGCGGGCGACGGCGCCGACGACCGCGATGGCGAGCGGTGCCGCGGCGAAGGGCGGCCCGACCGAGAGCGCGACCGCGGGTGCGCAGAGCACGGCGACGGCCACGAGCACGGTTCCCGGCCGCTGCCGCGTGAAGGCGAGCAGCACCGACGACAGGAACGCGAGTACGACCGCGATCAGCGGCACCACGGCGAACCGCGCGGTGGCGAGGGCGATCAGCAGCCCCGGCAGCTGGATCAGGGCCGCGAGCGCGACGGGGAACCAGCGCGAACCGCGCGGGCGACGCCCCTCCATCCGGTCGAACCAGGGTGGGAGGCGCGTGGAACCCGTGCTGGTGGCGGGCGGGTTCCAGGGCATCTCCCCATGCTAATCACGGCCGGGCGGCCCCGGCTGCGCCCGCGGGCTGCTCCCGGCGACTCTCGGCTACTCCCCCGGGAGTACGCGGCGGGCTCACGGATTGTGCTGGGCGTCGAAGTCGCCGTCGTCGTCCCAGCCGCCCGGGTAGGGGCTGGCTCCGAAGGTGGGTCCGCCGAGGGCGGTGAGTCCCGCCTCCCGCTCCCGGGCCCGGCGGATGTCGTCGGCGTCGTTCTCGTAGGCGGTCTCGTCGTCGTCGGGGTTCTCGGGGGTGCGCGCGTGCTTGCTCATGCGCGCATCGTACGTCCGGCCCGGCCGCCGAGGCGACGGTGCGGTCGACAGGGCCTGTATGCCGCAACAGGCATGGCCCCTGGAACGGGAAAGGCCCCCACCCCGGAGGGTGAGGGCCCGCAGCTCCCCGACTTGGACTCGAACCAAGAACCTGCCGGTTAACAGCCGGCTGCTCTGCCAATTGAGCTATCGAGGAATGCTTGATCAGCGAAGCCACTCTAGCAACATTTCGGGCGCGGGTGAAAATCGGCGGCGCATCCCGCGCGCGTCGCGTTCCGGGGCGCTCAGTACCCCGCGCTCGGGTCGACGATCCCGACGAAACGGCCGTCGTCGAGGAAGGCGTGGACGTTCAGCCGGATGCGCTCCGCGAGCAGCGGCGCTGTCATCTCAGGGGTGTCCGCTTGGTGCGGCGTGATCAGGCAGTTCGGCTCGTCCCACAGCGGGTGGCCGTCGGGCAGCGGCTCGGGATCGGTGACGTCGAGGGCGGCGCCCGCGATGGTCCCGGCTCGGAGGGCCTCCAGCAGGGCGTCGCTGTCGACCAGGCCGCCGCGCGCGATGTTCACCAGGTACGCGGTGGGCTTCATCGCGGCGAGGCGGCGGGCGTCGAACAGGTGCCGGGTTCCGCCGGTGAGCGCGGCGGCGATCACGACGACGTCTGCGGTGGGGAGCACCTCCTCCAGCCGGTCGGCGGTCACGGTGCGCTCGGCGCCCGGAACGGGGTCAGCGGAGCGGCGCACGATCGTGACGCGGGCGCCGAACGGCTCCAGCAGCCGCATCAGCTCCAGCGCGATGCCGCCCGCGCCGACGATGACGACGTCGAGCCCATAGAGGGAGCGGCCCTCCTGCTCGGTCGCCCAGCTGCGGGCGCGCACGCGCTTCGGCAGCACGCGCAGCAGAGCAAGCGTCAGCGCGAGCGCGTGCTCGGCGACCGGCTGCGCGTATGCGCCCTTGGCGCTCGTCCAGACGAGTCCCGGCCGGTCCTCCTCCGCCAAGATCTCGGAGAAGGCGTCGACGCCCGCGTACGGCAGCTGCACCCAGCCGATGCCCGGGTGCTCGCGCAGGATCTCCGGGAAGTCCTTCGCCTCGCGGTACGAGAGCCACACGACGCCGCGCGTGCGGTCCGAGAGCGGCTCCACGGTGCCGCCGGCGGCCTCCACGGCCTCCACGAAGCGGTCCTCGGCGTTCGGCAGCACGGCGATGGGGCCTGGCTCGGGGCGGCGGTCGGCCAGGAGCGCCTCGGCCTCCACGGCGAGCACCGCGCGGTGCTGGGCGGCGCGGTCGGCGGGGCTGCTGGTCTCGTTCGTCATGATCCTCATTCCGTGAGTGGAGGCGGGCTCGGCTCAGTCCGCGCGCTGCGGCCGGCGCTCGGTGCGGCGCTGCGGCGGCTGCAGCGCCTTCGCGAGACCGGCGACGAAGGGGTGGGTCGGGTCCGCGAGCACGTCGGCGATCGGTCCGAAGCCGACCGGCCGTCCGCCCTGCAGCACGATGGCCTTGTCGGTGGCGCGGCGCAGCACGGACAGGTCGTGGCTGACGATCACGGCCGAGAACCCCTCGAGCCGGCGCAGCTGCGCGAGCAGGTCGATCACCGCGTCGCGGACGGTGGCGTCGATACCGGCGGTCGGCTCATCGGCGACGAGGACGGTCGGACCGAGCACGAGGGCGCGGGCGAGCGCGACGCGCTGCCGCTGGCCGGCGCTCAGCTCGTACGGGTACTTGTCGAGCACGCTCAGCGGGAGGTGCACGGTGTCGAGCATCGTCGCGGCCCGCTCCCCCGCGGCGCGGCGCGGATAGTGCTCGTCCCGCTCGAAGATCGGCAGCGCGACGTTGTCCTTGACCGACAGCGTCGGCTCGAGGGTGCTCGCGGCCTCCTGCGGCAGGTAGCCGACGCCGAAGGTGACCTCGGCCAGGTCGCGCTTGCGGGCCTTGCGGAGCGAGTGCCCGAGCACGGTCGCGTCGCCTCCGCTGATCCGCGGGCCGGGCAGCGACGAGCGCAGCGGCAGCCCGCGGCCGGCGAGCACCGACGCGAGGGTCGACTTGCCGGAGCCCGTCTCCCCCAGCACCCCGATGATCTCCCCCGGCTCGAGCCGGAAGCTGACCCCGCGCAGGGCGACGCACGACGGGCTGACGCCCCGCGCGGGGTACTCGACCGAGAGGTCGCTGACGACGATGGCGGGCTGGGAGGTCACCCTCCCGAGCCTAGGCGCTCGAACCCGTGAGGGCCCGCAACGCCTCCCGCCGGTCGGCCTGCTCCGCCGGGTCGGGGACGGGCAGGGAGGCCAGCAGCCGCTGCGTGTACGCCTCGCGCGGGCTGCCCAGCACCTCCTCGCCGGTCCCCTCCTCGACCAGCCGCCCGCGGTGCAGCACCGCGATCCGGTCGGCGAGCAGGTCGACGACGGCGAGGTCGTGGCTGATGAACAGCGACGCGAAGCCGAACTCGGCCTGAAGGTCGGCGAACAGCTCCAGCACGCGGGCCTGCACCGACACGTCGAGCGCCGAGGTGGGCTCGTCGGCGATGAGGAGCTTCGGCTCGAGCGCCAGCGCCCGCGCCAGGCTCGCCCGCTGCCGCTGGCCGCCGGAGAGCTCGTGCGGGAACCGGTCGCCGTACGCACGCGGCAGCTGCACCGCCTCCAGCAGTTCGTCGACGCGGTTGCGCGCCTGCTCCGGAGAGGAGGCGCGGCCGTGCACCACGAGCGGCTCCGCCACCGCGTCGGCGATGGTGAGCAGCGGGTTGAAGCTCGACGCCGGGTCCTGGAAGACGAACCCGATGTCGGTGCGGACGCGGCGGAACTGGCGCTCGCGCACCCCGTTCATCTCGACGCCGAGCACGCTCAGCGAGCCGCCGGTGACCTTGTTCAGGCCCGCGATGGCGCGCCCGATCGTTGTCTTGCCGGAGCCGGACTCGCCCACCAGGCCGAGCACCTCCCCCGGCCGGATGGCGAAGCTCACGCCGTCGACCGCCACGAAGCCGGGGCGCCCGAGGCGGCCGGGATACTGGATGCGCAGGTCGCGCGCCTCCACCACCGGCGCCTCGATCGGCCGCTCGGCGCGGGCGATGGCGCGCTCGCGCGTGGCGAGCGTGCCCTGCCCGATCTTCGGGACGGAGCCGAGGAGCTGCCGCGTGTACTCCGCCTGCGGGTCGGCGAACAGCGTGCGCGCGTCCGCCTCCTCCACGAGCTTGCCCTGGTACATCACCGCGACGCGGTCGGCCAGGTCGGCGACCACGCCCATGTTGTGGGTGATGAGCACGATCGCAGCGCCGAACTCGTCGCGGCAGCGGCGCAGCAGGTCGAGGATCTCGGCCTGCACGGTGACGTCGAGCGCGGTGGTCGGCTCGTCGGCGACGATCAGCCCGGGGTTCAGCACGAGCGCCATCGCGATCACGATGCGCTGCTTCTGACCGCCGGAGAACTGGTGCGGGTAGTACTTGACCCGCTTCTCCGGCTCCGGGATGCCGACCCGGCGCATGATGTCGACCGCCTTCTCCTGCGCGGCCTTCTTCGACAGCTTCTCGTGGGCGCGCAGGCCCTCCGCGATCTGCCAGCCGACCGGGTACACCGGGTTGAGGGCCGTGGACGGCTCCTGGAACACCATCGCCACGTCGGTGCCGCGCACCTCGCGCAGCTGCCGCCTGCTCAGCGAGACGATGTCGGCCTGGCTCGACCCGTCCTTGCTGCGCAGCACGACGGCGCCGGAGGCGGTGGCCGTCTCGGGCAGGAGGCCCAGGATGGTCTTCGCCGTGACGGTCTTGCCCGAGCCGGACTCGCCGACGATGGCGAGCACCTCGCCGGGCGCGACCCGCAGGCTCACGTCGTCGACGGCCTTCACGGCGCCGGCGTCGGAGGCGAAGGTCACCGACAGGTTCTCGATCTGGACGACGTCGCTCATGGACGCACCTCGATTCCGTGCTCGTCAAAGGACTCTCCGCCCTCCAGGCCGTCGACCCCGCCCGGGCCCGCCGCGAGCGGGCCGCCGGGGACGACGGAGGTCTCGGCCACCTGGCCGGAGGCGACGGCCGCACGACGGCGCGCACGCAGTCGCGGGTCCGCCAGGTCGTTGAGGCTCTCGCCGACGAGCGTGATGCCGAGCACCGCGAGCACGATGGCGACACCCGGGTACACCGAGGTCCACCAGATGCCGCTCGTGACGTCGTCGATGGCCTTGTTGAGGTCGAAGCCCCACTCGGCCGCCGCCGTCGGCTCGATGCCGAAGCCGAGGAAGCCCAGGCCAGCCAGCGTGAGGATCGCCTCCGACGAGTTCAGGGTGAAGATCAGCGGGAGCGTGCGGGTGGCGTTGCGGAACACGTGGCGGAACATGATCCGGCCGTTGCTCGCGCCGATCACCTTCGCCGCCTCCACGTACGCCTCGGCCTTGATGCGGACCGTCTCGGCGCGGATCACGCGGAAGTACTGCGGGATGTAGACCACCGTGATCGAGCCGGCCGCGGCGAGGATGCCGCCCCAGAGGCTCGACTGCCCGCCGCTGATCGCGATCGCGAGCACGATGGCCAGCAGCAGCGACGGGAACGCGTAGATCGCGTCGCAGACGACGACGAGCACGCGGTCGAGCCAGCCGCCGAAGTAGCCGGAGATCAGGCCGAGCAGCACGCCGATGACGATCGAGAGGATCACCGCGACGATGATGACGAGGATCGCCGTCTGGGCGCCCCAGATCACGCGCGAGAACACGTCGTATCCGCCGGAGGTGGTGCCCCAGATGTGCGCGGAGCTCGGCGGCTGCTGCGCGCCGAACGCCTCGCCGTCGCTGCGGAGCTGCGCGAACCCGTACGGCGCGATCAGCGGCGCGAAGATCGCGACCAGGACGAAGACGGCGGTGAGCACCAGGCCGGCCACGAGCATGCCGCGCTGCAGGCCGACGCTCTGCCGGAGCTGGTGGACGACGGGGATGCGCTCCCAGAGACTGCGCTTGCGGGCCATCTCAGTACCTCACCCTCGGGTCGATGAGCGCCGCGATCACGTCGACGATGAAGTTCGTCAGCGTGACGATGACCGCCAGCAGCACGACCATGCCCTGCACGGCGACGAAGTCGCGCGCCTGCAGGTACTGGACCAGCTGGAAGCCGAGCCCCTTCCACTCGAAGGTGCGCTCGGTCAGGACGGCGCCACCCAGCAGCAGGGCGATCTGCAGGCCGATGACCGTCACGATCGGGATCAGCGCCGGCCGGTACGCGTGCTTGCGCAGCAGCCGCGACTCGCTCACGCCCCGCGATCGGGCGGCGTCGACGTAGTCGGTGCCGAGCGTGCCGATGACGTTCGTGCGCACGAGCCGCAGGAACACGCCGGCCGTCAGCAGGCCGAGCGCGATGCCGGGGAGGATCGCGTGCGACAGGACGTCGCCGATGACCTCCGGGTCGCCGGTCTGGAACGCGTCGATCAGGTAGATGCCGGTCTTGTTCTCCAGCGTCTGCATCGCGATCTCGGAGCTGGTGGAGGCGCGGCCCGCGACGGGCAGCCAGCCGAGCCAGATCGAGAAGACCAGCTTCAGCACCAGGCCGACGAAGAACACCGGGGTCGCGTAGAAGAGGATCGCCGAGACGCGCAGGGTCGCGTCGGCGGGCTTGTCGCGGAAGTACGCGGCCACGAGACCGAGCGGGATGCCGACGATGAACGCGATGACGAGCGCGTAGAACGCGAGCTCGAGGGTCGCGGCGCCGTACGTGACGAGCACCTCCGTCACGGGCCGGTTGTCGGTGAACGTGGTGCCGAAGTCGCCGCGCAGCAGGGCGCCCAGGTACTCGACGTACTGGACGAAGAGCGGACGGTCGTAGCCGGCCTCGTGGATGCGCTGGGCCAACTGCGCAGGAGGCAGCTTGCCGCCGAGCGCGGCGGTGATGGGGTCGCCCGTCGAGCGCATGAGGAAGAAGACGACGGTGACGAGGATGAAGATCGTGGGGATGATCAGAAGCGCGCGGATCAGCAGATAGCGGCCGAGGCCGCCGCCGGACCGGCGCTTCGTCTTCGTTCGTTCCGCGCCGGGGGTGGTGCCCGGCGCCGGGGAACTGACGGTCGTGGTCATGGGGTCCGATCGTGGATGGTTCGTGGAGAGGGGAGGCTCGCGCAGCGGCGAGCCTCCCCCGTGTGCCGGTGACCCGGCGGGTTGTTGCGGAGCGCCTACTTCGAGAGCGCCGCGTAGCGGAACTTGAACGACGGGTCGAGCGTCTTGTCGACGCCGGACACGCCCTTCGCGACGACCGCGATCTGCGAGCCCTGCAGCAGCGGCAGGGTGCTGAGGTCGGCGCCCACCTTGGCCTGGATCTCCTCGATCAGCTTCGTGCGCTCGCCCTTGTCGGTGGTGCCGAGCTGCTTCTCGATCAGAGCCTGGACCTCGGGGTTGTCGTAGTGGTTCGCGAGGAAGTTCTCCTTGATGAAGAACGGCGACAGGTAGTTGTCGGCGTCGGAGTAGTCCGGGAACCAGCCGAGCTGGTAGGCCGGGTACACGTCGCTGGTGCGGTCCTTGGAGTACTGCACCCACTCGGTCGACTGCAGGTTCACCTTGAACAGGCCGCCCTGCTCCAGCTGCTCCTTGACGAGCGCGTACTCGTCGCCGGAGGACGGGCCGTAGTGGTCCGGGTTGTACTGGAGGTTGAGCGCGACCGGGGTGGTGACGCCGGCCTTCTGCAGGGTCTCCTTCGCCTTGTCGAGGCTCGGGCCGCCGTTGCCGTCGCCGTACAGGTCCTTGAGCACCGTGGTGGCGCCGGTCAGGCCCTCGGGCACGAAGGAGTACAGCGGGGTGTAGGTGCCCTTGTAGACCTGCTTGGCGATCGTCTCGCGGTCGACCAGGTCGGCAGCGGCCTGGCGCACGGCCAGCGCCTTCGCGGGGTCGGCCTCCGGCGTGGTGGCGCCGTACGGCTGCGTGTTGAAGTTGAAGACGATGTAGCGGGTCTCGCCGCCCGGGCCCTTCACGACCTTCACGTTCTTGTCGCCGTCGAGGCTCTCGATGTCGGTCGCCGAGAGGCTGCGGTAGGCGACGTCGATCGCGGTCTTCTGGATGTCGAGCTTGAGGTTCGACGACTGCGCGTAGTACTTGACGTTGACCTTCTCGGTCGCGGGCTTGCCGAGCAGGCCCTTGTAGTCCGGGTTGGCCTTGTACGCGATCAGGTTGTTGAAGTCGTAGCTCGTGATGTCGTACTGGCCGGCGAAGGCGTGGCCCTTGACGATGTCCTGGTCGGGGGTGACCTTGTCGGCCGAGAAGACCTGCTCGTCGACGATCGGGCCGGCCGGGCTCGAGAGCACCTGGGCGAAGGTCTGGTCGTTCGGGATCTTCAGCTTGAAGACGACGGTGGTGTCGTCCGGCGTGTCGATGCTGTCGAGGTTGGCGAGCAGCGACGAGGGGCCGTTCGGGTCGTTGATCTTCTTCTGGCGGTCGAAGGTGAACTTCACGTCGGAGGAGGTGAGGTCGTGACCGTTCGCGAACTTCAGACCCGACTTGAGCTTCACCGTGTACTCGGTCGGCGAGGTGAACTCGGCGCTCTCGGCGATGTCCGGCTTCACGTCGGGGCTGCCGTACGGGGAGTTCAGGAGGAACGGGTAGACCTGGTTCATGACGGCGAAGGAGCCGTTGTCGTACGAGCCGGCGGGGTCGATCGACGTGATCTTGTCGGTCGTGCCGATGGTGAGCGTGCCACCGCCGCCGCCGCCGGAGCCGCTGTTGCTCCCGGAGCAGCCGGCGAGCACCAGCGCCGTGGCCGCGAACGCGGCGGAGACGGCGAGCAGGCGCCGACCGCCGTTGTGTGCGGATCTCATATCCGTATACCTCTTCCTGGTGTGGGGGTCACCGAGACCGGCGGGGCAAACGGGTGCCCCATCGCCGACTCGCGTGAGTCAGTCCTAACACGAAATGCGCCAGGAAGCCGCATCCGCGAGCGAAACGAGTCCTGATCTTTACACCGACGCAACAAATCGCCGGCGGGTGCCTACTCCCCGCGCAGCCGCATCCGCTCGCGGTCGATGGAGGCCATGGCGAGCTGCAGCGACCGGCGCAGCTCCGCCTCCTGCTGGTCCGTGCGCGCGAAGCGGGCGGTGAGCTCCGCCTTCTCGCGCAGCAGGTCGCGGTCGATCACCCCGTCGACGATCCCGCGGGCGTACCCGCCGACGTTGTCGCCCGCCTGCGGCAGCGCGGCGACCGCGAGGGCGTTGACGGTCGGCGCGTACGCCACCGGCACCTCCGCGAGGATGCGGTCGACCCAGCCCGGCTGCTCCAGCGTGGCCAGCTGGCTGGCGATGGCGTCGCGCACGACCGCGTGCGTCGGGTTGACGAACGGCACCTGCACGACGCGGGCCGCGCGCTCGGCGCCGACCTCGGTCGGCACCTGCAGCAGCACCATCAGGCACTCGCGCTCGGTCCGCTGCGTCGGGTCGGTCGGATCGACCGGCGGCGCGAGAGGAGGTGCGAGGTCGGGGGCCCCTCCGGAGCGGTCGGACATCGCGTCGCCGCCGTAGCCGCGACCGCCCCCGTCGCGAGCGCCCTCGCGGCCGCGGCTCTGCTCCTGACCGCCGCCCGCGCCGCCGCGCGAGCCGTCGCGACCCGAGCGCTGCGCGGCGCGCACGGCTCTGGTCGCGTCCTGGAGGTCGGCGCCCGACAGGCGGGCGAGCTCGCGCGTGTAGCCGCTCTGCGAGGCGGGGTCGCGGATCGTGGCGACGATCGGAGCGCCGGCGCGCAGGGCGCCTGCGCGCCCCTCCACCGTGTCGAGGTCGAAGCGCTCGACGACCTGACGGATCATGAACTCGAACATCGGCTTGCGGCTGTCGATCATGCGCCGCACGGCGTCGTCGCCCTGGGCGATCCGGAGGTCGCAGGGGTCGAGGCCGTCGGGGCCGACCGCGACGTAGGTCTGGGCCGAGAAGCGCTGCTCCTCGCCGAACGCCCGCGCCGCCGCCTTCTGCCCTGCGGCGTCGGGGTCGAAGGTGAAGATGACCGACCCCTGGCTGTTGTCGTCGCCCATCACGCGGCGGATCACCTTGATGTGGTCGACGCCGAACGAGGTGCCGCATGTGGCGACGGCCGTGGTGACGCCGGCGAGGTGGCACGCCATGACGTCGGTGTACCCCTCCACGACGACGACCTGGTCGTTGCGCGAGATGTCGCGCTTGGCGAGGTCGAGCCCGTAGAGCACCTGCGCCTTCTTGTACACCGGGGTCTCGGGGGTGTTGAGGTATTTGGGGCCCTTGTCGTCCTCGAGCAGGCGGCGCGCGCCGAAGCCGATCGTCTGCCCCGTCACGTCGCGGATCGGCCAGATCAGCCGGCCGCGGAACCGGTCGTAGACGCCGCGGTCGCCCTGCGAGACGAGGCCGGCCGTGAGCAGCTCCTCCTGGGTGAAGCCCTTGGTCTTGAGGTGCTTGGTCAGCTCGTCCCAGCTCTTGGGCGCGTACCCCACCCCGAACTGCGCTGCGGCGTTCGCGTCGAAGCCGCGTTCGCCGAGGAAGCGCCGGCCGGGCTCCGCGTCGGGGGCGACGAGGCGCTCCCGGAAGAAGGCCTCGGCCGCCGCGTTGGCCGCGAGCAGCCGGGCGCGGTTGGCGCCGGACTCGCTCGGGCCTCCCCCGCCCTCCTCGTAGTGGAGCTGGTAGCCGAGCCGGGCGGCGAGCCGCTCGACGGCGTCGGTGAACGAGACGTGGTCGAGCTTGAGCAGGAACTCGTAGACGTCGCCGCCCTCGCCGCAGCCGAAGCAGTGGTAGCGGCCGACGCCGGGGCGCACGTAGAAGCTGGGGCTCTTCTCGTCGTGGAACGGGCAGAGCCCCTTGAGCGCGCCCACGCCGCCGGTCTTCAGGCTGACGTAGTCGCCGACGATGTCGGCGATGTTGGTGCGGGCCTTGACCTCTTCGATGTCGCTCTGTCGAATCCGGCCGGCCATGCTCCGAGTCTATCGAGCCGCACCGACAGGACGGCGCGGGGCCTCACTCTCGGGGCGGCTGCCTCCGGCGCGTGTTCTGGGCGATCTCGATGATGGCGCAGAACACCTCGATGCCGACCCGCAGCAGCAGCACCGCGAGGATGGCGCCGACCAGGGTGATCAGCACCCCGAGCAGGAAAACGAACGCCCCGGCGGGCGAATGCGTCGAGATCGCGATGGCGAGGCTGTTGGAGAAGCCGACGACGATCGCGAGCCCGATCAGCACCAGCCCGACCACATACACGGGGCCGGCGAGCTTGCGCGTCACGTAGCTGGTGAACGTGAAGTCGAACAGCGACGAGAAGAACCGCGAGTCGTCGAGCCGGTCGGCGAGGTCGTTCACGCTGCGGGGGTAGCCGGGGTGGGCGGACGACGCGGAGGCGGCGGTTGCGGCCGGGGCGCCGGCGCTGGTGGCCGGGGTGTCCGCGGTGGCGGCGGGAGCGCCTTCAGTGGCGGCGGAGGCCGTGTCCTGCGGCGGGGTGGTCGTCGTGGCTGCGGAGGCCTGCGCCTCCACCAGCACCTCGGTCGGCGCCTCCTGCCCTTCGGTGGCGGGGACGGCCGGAGCGCCGGAAGGGACCGCGCCGGCGGGCGCGGAACCGGGCTCCTCGGCCGGGGTGTGGTTACGACGATGCGTGGCCGAGTTCAGGATGGAGGCGAAGCGGTTCCTGGCGCTGACGCCCGTGCGGGTCCCGGACGCGGGTACCGCTGCGGGCTGCTCGTCCACCGGAAGCGGTGTCGTCGCCGCGTCACCGCTCTCGACGCTGTCGGTGGTGCCGGTGCTCCCGAAGCTGCTCCCGGCAGCGATCGGCTCCTTCGCCTCCGGTGCGGTGCCGCCGGCAGGGAGGGGGACCGTGATCCCGGGATCCGCAGCCGCTTCGTCGGCGGGCTCGGTGACCGGCTGGGCCAGGGGCTCTGCCGCGCTCGGGGATTCAGGGACCACGTCGCCTACCTTCTCATGTGCCGTCCGGGCTTCAGGTGCCGTTGGGGTCTGGGGTGTCGTGTCAGGTGCAGCGGGCGCCGCCGCTACCGGCTCGGCCGGGGACGCGGAGGTGTCGGGCACCGCCGAGGCCGTTGCTGCCGCCGCCGCGTCGCCCGCGAGCGGGGTGCGTGCCGAGAGGGTGGCGTCCATGATGTCCGGAGCCTCTCCGATCGGAGAGATCGGAGCCGGCTTCACCGTGGGTCGCTTGCGCGTCGTCTTGGCCGGAGTCTTGGCAGGGGTCTTCGCAGGAGTGGGAGCCTTCGCCGCGCCGGCTCCAGCGGCCTTCGAGGCGCTCGCGGCGGTCTTCGACGCGGAAGCGGCAGGCTTCGCCGTGGAACCCGCAGCCTTGGCCGCGCCGGCCCTCGCGGCCTTCGTCGCGCCGGTACCCGCAGGCTTCGCCGCGCCGCTTGCCGCCGTCGACCCGGCGGTCACCGGCTTCGACGCGGAGGTGCGCCGCGTGCCCGAGGTCGGAACTTTCTCGGCGTCGGTGTCCGGAGACCCGGCGGCCGAAGACCCAGCTACCGGCTTCGCGGCGGCCGCACGATTGCGCGGGGCGCGTGCAGCACCCGCAGCTGCGCCCGCCGCACCCTCCGTCGCGCCGCCGGCGGCGGCGTCCGGCGCACCGGTGCTCGGCGAGGCCGCGGACTGCGGCTCCTCCGGCCGGTCGCCCTCCGACGGTGGCTGTGGCGTGCTCATGCGTCTCCCTCCGCTGCCGTGACTTCCATCGTTCTGCACCCGGCCCGGGGATACAACCCCGGCGGCCACGGGTTGACCGGACGCTCAGCGAGGCGTCCGTCGCCGCGAACCGGCCGCGCTCGTCAGCGCTCGCCCGTCAGCGCTCGCCCGTCAGTGCTCCCCCTTCAGTGCTGCACCAGCCGCTCGTACCAGCTCAGCGCCGACTGGTCGGTCAGGCTCGCGACCTGGTCGACCACGACGCGCTTGCGCTCCTCGTCCGTCGCGGCGAGGCGCCAGTCCTCGGCGAAGCCGGGGTCGAGCTGCTCGGGGCCGCGAGCGTAGAGAAGGTCGGCCAGCGTCTTCAGGATCTCGCGCTGCTGCGCGTAGATCGGCTGCCGCGTGTTCCGCGACATCACGAAGGTGGCGACGATGCCCTTGAGCACCGCGATCTCGGCCCGGATCGATGCCGGCACCACCACGTCGGCGCCGAAGCGGATCAGGTCCGCTCCCCCGGCGGTCTCCTTCGTGGCGTGGACGGCCGCGTGCGCGAACCGCCCGATCAGCTGACTGGTGAGGTTCTTGAGGTGCGCCTGGGCGCGGCGGCTGCCGTCCCAGCCGTCGAGCCAGATGTCGAGGCTGTCGAGCCGGTCGAAGGCCGCGATCAGGTCGTCGTGGCCGATCTCGCCGCCGACCCAGTCGTGCATCGAGCGGACGAGGTCGTCGTGGTCGACCCTGCTGCTGAGGGCGGCGACGTCGATGTAGCCGTTGACGATCGCGTCCTCGAAGTCGTGCACGGAGTAGGCGATGTCGTCGGAGAGGTCCATCACCTGCGCCTCGATGCACTGCTGCCGCTCGGGGGCGCCGGCGCGCATCCACTCGAACACCGGGCGGTCGTCGTCGTAGAAGCCGAATTTGGCGCGACCGCTCGGGTCGGCCACCGAGGAGGTCGCCGGCCACGGGTACTTGCAGCTCGCGTCGAGGCTCGCGCGGGTGAGGTTGAGCCCGTACGGCCTCCCGTCGCGGCCGAACACCTTCGGCTCGAGGCGGCTGAGCAGGCGCAGCGTCTGCGCGTTGCCCTCGAACCCGCCGATGTCGCTCGCCCAGGCGTTGAGCGCCCGCTCGCCGTTGTGGCCGAACGGCGGGTGGCCGATGTCGTGCGCCAGGCATGCGGTGTCGACGATGTCGGGGTCGAGCCCGAGCGCGTTCGCGAGCTCGCGGCCGACCTGCGCGACCTCGAGGGAGTGCGTCAGCCGGTTGCGTGCGAAGTCGAGCCCGGCGGTGGGGCTGAGCACCTGCGTCTTGGCGGCGAGCCTGCGCAGGGCGCTCGAGTGCAGCAGCCGCGCCCGGTCGCGCGCGAAGTCGCTGCGCCGGTTGGAATGGTGCTCCGGGTGCCAGCGCTCGCGGTCGTGCTCCGTGTAGCCGGACGACGAGCGGGTGTCGGCGGGGGTCGTGAGGCTATCCACCACTGTTGTGCACCTCCGCCTCGGCGACCTGGGCGCGCGTCGCGCCATCGACCTCTCGGCTGTCGAGCCAGCCCTCGGGGAGCGCGGTGCGCTTGGGCGAGCCGGCGCGGCCGCGCTGCCCCTCCGCGGCCTCGCCCGGGTACTCCTGCTCCCAGTCCAGCGTGGCGAGGAGGTCGTCGAGGTGCGCGAGCGTGTCGACGGTCGCGAGGCTCGCGCGCAGGTCGCCGCCGACCGGGTAGCCCTTGAAGTACCAGGCGACGTGCTTGCGGATGTCGCGGCAGCCGCGCTCCTCGCTGTCGAAGAACTCGACCAGCAGTTCGGCGTGGCGGCGGAACGTCGCCGCCACCTGCCCGAGCGTCGGGTGCGCCTGGGCCGCCGCGGCCTCCTCGGCGGTCAGCTCCCCGGCGCGGGCGCGGAACGCGGCGGCGAGGTCGCCGAACAGCCACGGCCGGCCGAGGCAGCCGCGGCCGACGACGACTCCGTCGCAGCCGGTCTCGTCGACCATGCGGATCGCGTCGGCCGCCGACCAGATGTCGCCGTTGCCGAGCACCGGCGTGCCGGTGATCGTCTCTTTCAGCTTCGTGATCGCTGACCAGTCGGCGTGGCCCGAGTAGAACTCGGCCGCGGTACGGGCGTGCAGCGCGATGGAGGCGACCCCTGCTCCCTCGGCGGCTTTCGCGGCCTCGAGGTAGGTGAGGTGGTCGCTGTCGATGCCCTTGCGCATCTTGACGGTGAGCGGGATGTCGCCGGCCGCCTTCACCGCCTGCTCGACGATCTCGCGGAACAGCCCGAGCTTCCAGGGCAGCGCCGCTCCCCCGCCCTTGCGGGTGACCTTGGGCACCGGGCAGCCGAAGTTGAGGTCGATGTGGTCGGCGCGATCCTCCGCCACGAGCATCGTGACGGCCTCGCGCACGGTCGTGGGATCGACGCCGTAGAGCTGGATGGAGCGCGGCGTCTCCGACTCGTGGTGCGTGATGAGCCGCAGCGATTCGGGCGTGCGCTCGACGAGGGCGCGCGACGTGATCATCTCGCTGACGTAGAGGCCGGCGCCGAACTCCCGGCAGAGCCGGCGGAACGCGGTGTTGGTGATCCCGGCCATGGGCGCGAGGACGACCGGCACGTCGAGAGCCAGCGGACCGATGGTCAGCTGGGGCGCTGGGCTTAGGGTGGCTGTGGTAGACATCTGACTCGATTCTCCCAGAAAGCGTGCTGAAGCATGGCCGAGAGCCCCGAATCCGTGGACAACCCGACCGCCGAGACTCCTGTGGACAACGCGGGATCGCCCGCCGACGGCCGCTCGCGCGTGCTTGCGGACGCCTCCGCCCGCGGCGTCGACGTCGAGATCGTCGAGCGGCCCGCCGCGCGGAGCCTGGAGGAGGCGGCGAGCCTCCTCGGCCTCCAGCCCTCCGACATCGTGAAGACGCTGGTGGTGAAGCGCAGCGACGACACGTTCGTGTTCGCCCTGGTGCCCGGCGGCCGCAAGATCTCGTGGCCGAAGCTGCGCGGCCTCCTCGGCGTCAACAAGCTGCAGCTGCCCGACGCCTCGGTCGCCCTCGCGGCGACGGGCTACGAGCGCGGCACGATCACGCCCTTCGGCAGCACGACGGCGTGGCCGGTCGTCGCCGACGCGACGATCCCGGGCCGCCGCGTCTCGATGGGCGCGGGCGCCCACGGCTACTCGCTCTTCGTGGACGCCGACGCCCTGATCACGGCCTACGACGCGACGGTCGCCGACATCACCGACCCCGAGTGATCCATTTGGCGCAACACGCCGTCTGAAGGCGCTGCTTGACGGCATGTCGTGCCAACTCGTGGGTGGGCCTGTGGAGAACTTCTGCGGCCGGCGGCCTCAGCTGCCAGGGTGACCGGCATGCAACCGTCACCTCTCCCCCGCACTCTCGTTGCCGCTCCCTTCAGCACCAGGGAGGCGCGGCGCGTCGGCGTCGATCGGCAACGCCTCCGGCGGACCGATCTGGTGCGCCCGCACCACGGTGTCCGGGTGTCGGTGGAGGCGCGGGCAACGGACCTCGACGCACGCTGCCGCGAGTACCTCCCGGTCATGCCTCCGGGAGGGTGCTTCAGTCACACCACGGCACTTCGACTCCACGGTGTGGCCGTCGCCACGCGACTGATCGACGACCTCCTTCACGTCACCGTGGCACGGCCCGACCGCGCTCCACGTCGTCGCGGCGTCGTCGGTCACCAGTGCTTGGCGGCGGTGGAGGATCTGCGCGGCCTTCCTGTCGCCGGTGCGGTGGAGGCGTGGTGTCAGGCGGCGGCGCTCGCCACCGCGGATGAGCTGATCCTGGCCGGAGACGCGCTCCTGCGCAGGCAGCGTCCCCTCTCCCGCCATGAGGAGCTGACTGCGGCGGTGGAGTCGGCCGCTGGGCGACCCGGCGTCCGCCGGCTTCGTGAGGCGCTCCCCTTGATCCGAGCACGCACGGACTCGCCGATGGAGACGGTCCTGCGGCTCGCCATCGTGCGGGCAGGGCTCCCCGAACCGGTCGTGAACTATGCCATCGACGTCGGAGAGCGCCTGCTCCACGCCGACCTCGCCTATCCGCAGGAGCGTCTGGCGGTCGAGTACGACGGCGACCAGCATCGCATCGACGCGCGCCAGTACGAGCGGGACATCGACCGCCTCTGGCGCATCGAGGCACGAGGATGGCGCGTCATCCGTATCAACAAGTCGCACCTGCTGGGAAGCGGCGGCGAGGCCATCAGGCGCGTACGGGCCGCTCTCCGATCGAGTTGACGCAACACGCCGCCTCGCCGGAGGGCGAGACGGCGTGTTGTGACAAATGGATCAAGCTGGGTCGGGTCAGGGCTGCGGGAGGGCGCAGGAGTCGCCCTCGCAGGCGGCGGCGGAGGCGTCGCCGAGCGGGAGGAGCGTCAGCGACGGCGCGACCGCACCGCCTGCGGCCGCACCGCCAGCGGCTTCGGCGCCGGCAGGCACAGCGCCAGCGGGCGCACCGCCGACCACGGCCGCACCGGTACCGGCGGCCTCCGCACTCACGCGGTCACCGCCTGGCGCTCGGTCCAGACCTGCTCCAGCACCTGGGCGAAGGTCTGGGCCTCCTGCGCGCCGGAGACGCCGTACTTGCCATCGATGACGAAGAAGGGGACGCCGTTGATGCCGAACTCGGCGGCGGTGCGCTGGTCGGCGCGGACGTCCTCGAGGTACTGCGACGACTCGAGGGCGGCCAGGGCCTCCGCGCGGTCGAGGCCGACCTCGGCCGCGAGGTCGGCGAGGTCCTCGATGCGGCCGACGTGGCGGCCCTGCTCGAAGTACGCGGAGAACAGACGCTCGGCGAGCTCCAACTGCTTGCCGTTGGCCTTCGCGAAGTGCAGCAGCTCGTGCGCCTTCACGGTGTTGGTGTGCTTGAGGTTGTCGTAGTCGTAGTTCAGCCCGAGGGAGGAGGCGATGCCGGTCACGCGCTCCAGCATCTCCCCGACCTGCTCGGCCGGGATGCCCTTGTGGCCGGCGAGGAAGTCGACCTCGCTGCCGTCGAAGTCGACCGGGGTGTCGGGCGACAGCTCGAAGGAGTGGTACTCGACCTCGACAGCCCTGCCCTCACCGGCTCCGGCGAAGAGGCCACTGCCGCCTTCGAAGCGGCGCTTCCCGATGAAGCACCAGGGGCACGCGATGTCGGACCAGACGTCGATCTTGATGGGTTCGCTCACGTCAGGGGCAACAACCTGCAGCGCTGCAGTTATTCCGCGGCTGCGGTGGGCGTGTCGATCGCGCCGCCGAACCGCCGGTTGCGGCCCGCGTACGTCGCGACGGCCTCCCACAGATCCGTGCGGCTGAAGTCCGGCCAGAGCGTGTCGAGGAACACCATCTCGGCGTAGGCGCTCTGCCAGAGCAGGAAGTTGCTGGTGCGCTGCTCCCCCGAGCTGCGGACGAACAGGTCGACGTCCGGCATGTCGGGGATGTAGAGGTGCCGCTGGATCAGCTTCTCGCTCACCGCGGACGGCTTGACGCGGCCAGCGGCCACCTCCTCCGCGATCCCCCGGACGGCGTCGGCGAGCTCCGTGCGGCCGCCGTAGTTCACGCACATGGTCAGCGTGAGCACGTCGTTGCCCGCGGTCAGCCGCTCGGCGAACTGCAGCTCCTTGATGACGGAGGACCACAGCCGCGGCTTGCGTCCGGCCCAGCGCACCCGCACGCCCCACTCGTTGAGCTGGTCGCGGCGGCGGTGCAGCACATCGCGGTTGAACCCCATGAGGAAGCGCACCTCGTCGGGCGACCGCTTCCAGTTCTCGGTCGAGAACGCGTACACGCTGAGGTGCTTGACCCCGATCTGGATGGCGCCGGCCACCACGTCGAGCAGCGCAGCCTCCCCCGCGCGATGCCCCTCGATGCGCGTCAGGCCGCGACGGTTCGCCCAGCGGCCGTTGCCGTCCATCACGATGGCGACGTGCTCGGGCACCGCGGCACGCGGGAGGTCCGGCGGGTAGAGCCCTGTCCAGTCCAGCGGGCGGTACTCGACCGCGTCCTTGTGCGTGTACGGCTTCGGGCTCATGCGCCTCCCTCTGCTCCAGCGCCCGGGCGGGCGGCGGAGCGGTCGTCCGGGCGCTCGTCCCGGCGGTCGTGCTGCACGTGCTGCAGGGAGCGCAGCCCGCGGTCCAGGTGCCACTGCGTGTAGGCGGCGACGACCCCGTTGGCCTTCGAGCGCGTGCCGTCGTCGGCGGCCTCCGCCGCCTCCCAGTCGCCGGTGAGCAGCGCGGCGAGCAGGTCGATCGTGGCCATGTCGAGGTGCGGGGCGCCGGGAGGCGCGCAGTCGGCGCAGACGACGCCGCCGAGCTGCACCACGAGCCGGTCGTGCGGGCCCGGAGTGCCGCAGCGGGCGCAGTCCTGGAAGCTCGGCGCCCAGCCGGCCAGCGACAGCGCGCGCAGCAGGTAGGAGTCGAGGGTCAGCCCGGGGCCGTGCTCGTGCCGCGACAGCGACCGCAGCGCGCCGACGAGGAGGAGGTACTGCTGCAGCGACGCCTCGGCGTCGGTGAGCCGGTCGGCCGTCTCCACCATCGCGTTGGCGGCGGTGTAGCTCGCGTAGTCGTCGGCGATGAGCGCGCCGTACGAGCCGAGCGACTCCACCTGCGTCACGACATCGAGCGAGCGGCCCTCGTACAGCTGCACGTCGGCGACCATGAACGGCTCCAGCCGCGCGCCGAACTTCGAGGAGGTGCGCCGCACGCCCTTCGCCACGGCACGGATCTTGCCGTGCTGGCGGCTGAGCATGGTGACGATGCGGTCGGCCTCGCCCAGCTTGTGGGTACGCAGCACGACGGCCTCATCACGGTAGGTTGGCACCCCTCCAGTATCCCGCGTGATACAAGGGACTGGTGACGACCGCCGCCTTCTCGATCCCGCTCTGGGGCGACCTGCTGGCGGTCGGCGTCGGCAGCCTCCAGGGCGCCCTGTTCGCCTCCGGGTTCCGCGACAGGAGGCTCGACCTGCTCGGCGTCGCGATCATCGGCGTGGCGACGGGGCTCGGGGGCGGCCTCCTGCGCGACCTGCTGCTCAACGTGACGCCCGTGGCGCTGCAGTCGAACTGGTACCTGCCGGCCACCGTCGTCGCCGCCCTGTTCGGCATGCTGCTCGGGAGGCTGTTCCGGCGGCTCGACCCGCTGATCACGTTCCTCGACGCGCTCACCATCGGATTGTTCGGGGCGATCGGTGCGAGCAAGGCGCTGGCGCTCGGGCTGCCCGAAGTGCCGGCCGTCTTCGTCGGCGTTGTGGCGGCCGTGGGAGGCGGGGTGCTGCGGGATGTGCTGCTCAACCTCCCGATCGCCGTGATGCACGTCGGGTCGCTCTACGCGGTCGCAGCGGGGGCGGGCACGGTCATCCTCGTCGTGCTGCTCGATATCGGCGTGCCGCTCACGATCGCGGTCGTCGTCTGCGTCGTGGCGACGCTGATCATCCGGCTGCTCGCCGTGCGGTTCGGCTGGAGTCTGCCGGAGCAGCGCGAGCTGGGCACGCTGCGTCGGCCCCGCTTCCCGCGGTTCGGCCGCCGGCCGAGCCCGCAGCGCACCGCGGAGCGCACCGAGACCGGGGCGATCCCGCAGTACCGGATCGAGAAGCCGGACCAATAGGCCGGTCGGCGACTCCGGAACTCCGGGCCGACACGCCGCCGGAAACGCCGCAACTCCGGAGAACCGGGCACGAGGGCCGCGGGACTCCGGAGTTGCGGGAGACGGGACGGGAGGCGCGGGTCAGGCCGTGACCAGCTCCGCCTCCGCCGACGAACCGGCGCCCGAGCGGATCGCCCGGTTCACGGCCGAGACGACCGCCTTGAAGGAGGCGGTGGTCGTGTCCGCGTCGATGCCGACGCCCCAGCGGCGCACGCCGTCCACATCCACCTCGACGTAGGCCGCGGCCAACGCCGACTCGCTCGCCGACAGCGTGTGCTGCGAGTAGTCGTAGAGGTGCGCCTGGATGCCGCGGGCGTTCAGGATGTCGAAGAACGCCGCGATCGGGCCGTTGCCCTCGCCCTCGGCCTTCGTGACGGTGTCGCCGTCGCGCAGCGTGACGCTGAGGCTGACGTGGTCGCCCGACTCGTTCGTCGTGCTCGTGCTGCCCAGCTCGAAGCGGCCCCACTTGGCGTCCGGGTCGGTGGCCGGCGCCGGGAGGTACTCGTCCTGGAAGATCTCCCAGATCTGGTCGCTGGTGACCTCGCCGCCCTCGGCGTCGGTCTTCGCCTGCACGACGCCGGAGAACTCGATCTGCAGCTTGCGCGGCAGGTCGATCGCGTGGTCGGCCTTCAGCAGGTATGCGACGCCGCCCTTGCCGGACTGCGAGTTGACGCGGATGACCGCCTCGTAGCTGCGGCCCAGGTCCTTCGGGTCCACCGGCAGGTAGGGCACCGCCCACACCAGGTCGTCGACCGAGACGCCCTCGCGCTCGGCCTGCGCGGCCATCGCCTCGAAGCCCTTCTTGATGGCGTCCTGGTGGGAGCCGCTGAACGCGGTGAAGACCAGGTCGCCGCCCCACGGGCTGCGCTCGCCGACCGGCAGCTGGTTGCAGTGCTCGACCGTGCGCTTGATCTGGTCGATGTCGCTGAAGTCGATCTGCGGGTCGATCCCCTGCGTGAACAGGTTGACGCCCAGGGTCACCAGGTCGACGTTGCCGGTGCGCTCGCCGTTGCCGAACAGGCAGCCCTCGATGCGGTCCGCGCCGGCCATGTAGCCCAGCTCGGCGGCGGCGACGGCGGTGCCGCGGTCGTTGTGCGGGTGGAGGGAGAGGATGACGTTCTCGCGGTGGTTCAGGTGCCGCGACATCCACTCGATCGAGTCGGCGTAGACGTTGGGCGTCGCCATCTCGACGGTCGCCGGGAGGTTGATGATCACCTTGCGCTCGGGCGTCGGCTCGAACACCTCCAGCACCTGGTTGCAGATGTCGGCCGCGAACTCCAGCTCGGTGCCGGTGTAGCTCTCCGGCGAGTACTCGTAGTAGATCTCGGTGCCCGGGACCAGCGACTCGTACTGCTTGCACAGCCGGGCGCCGCTCAGGGCGATGTCGATGATGCCCTGCTGGTCGGTGCGGAACACGACCTCGCGCTGCAGGATGCTGGTCGAGTTGTACAGGTGCACGATGGCCTGCTTGGCGCCGACGAGCGACTCGTACGTGCGCTTGATCAGGTGGTCACGGGACTGGGTCAGCACCTGGATGGTGACGTCGTCCGGGATCGCGTCCTCTTCGATCAGGCTCCGGACGAAGTCGAAGTCGGTCTGGCTCGCGCTCGGGAAGCCGACCTCGATCTCCTTGTAGCCCATGCGGACCAGCAGGTCGAACATGATGCGCTTGCGCTCGGGGCTCATCGGGTCGATGAGGGCCTGGTTGCCGTCGCGCAGGTCGACCGCGCACCAGCGCGGCGCCTCGGTGATGCGGGCGGAGGGCCAGGTCCGGTCGGGCAGATCGACGCGGATCTGCTCGTGGAACGGGCGGTACTTGTGGATCGGCATGGCGCTCGGCGCCTGCGTGTTCTTCATGGTCTGCTTCCTGGTCGCGGTGTGGTGTGGAGAGCCGACGACGAACTCCGCGACGAGTGAGGCCCGGAACTAGGACTCGTCGCGGCAGCTAAGGAGGAGCAGACCGTACACAGAGAACACGGTACCACGGCCGCTCGGCCCGGCGGATGATCGACTCAGGCGCGGCTGGCGGCCGGTTGCTGGGGTCGTACGAACCGTGCCGCCTGCCGCACCGACAGCCCCGGCAGGTAGGCCCTCGCGAGCGCAGCGCCGATCTCGGGGAGCGCCAGCGGGTCCGGGTAGGCCATCAGCAGCGGGTGCAGCTCGGGCTGGAACTTCTGCTTGAACGCGAACAGCGAGCGGAAGCCGTAGACCGGCTCCAGCGACGAGCTGAGGTGGCCGAGGAGGCGGTCCATCGTGCCCGCGTCGTCAGCGGGAGCGCCCGCGGTGTGCGCGAGCGGGGCCGCGGACAGGCTGAGGAACTCGGCGCCCTCGGCCTTCATCCTGGTCGCGGCCTCGGCGATGAGGAACTCCATCACGCCGTTGATGCTGCCGGGGCGGCGGCGCATGAAGTCGAGCGTCCAGCCGACCACGACGCCGTCGCGCCAGGTCGGCAGCCAGCTCGTGACCGCCTCCACCCGGCCGTCGCCGTCGATCGCGAGCATGAGCCGAACGTCGGGGTCGCGCAGCTCGTCGAGGCCGCCGAGGGTGAAGCCCATCTCGGGCAGCTCCTTGTCGGCCGCCCACTGCTCGGAGATGTCGGTGATCTGCACGGCGACCGCGAGCGGGAGGGAGGCGTACGCGGTCCACTCGGCGCGGATGCCGGCCCGCTGGGCGCGGTTGATCGAGCTGCGGACGTCCTGCCACTTCTTGCCCGTGGTCGCCCACTGCTGGGGGCGGATGACGGTCTCCTCCGCCACGGTCATGGTCGACCAGCCGAGCCGTTCGAAGACGGGCAGGAGGTCGTCCTCCACGCTGTAGAACACGGGCGTCCAGCCGTTGTCGTCGCAGAACCGCGCGAACCGCTCGATCACGCGGTCATGCGGCGGCGGAGCGCCGAAGGGACCGCCCGTGGTGATCGCGACCCGGCCGACGACGCGGTACGCGACCGCGCCCTCCCCCGCCGGGTCGAACCAGTGGCTGTTGCCCGGCCAGGTCGCCATGAAGGCGAGCGCGTCGCCGCCCCCGCGCCGCAGCAGGCGCCGCACCCGCGCGGTGTCCGCCGCGCCGCGCTGCCAGGGCGAGCGGCCGAGCACGGGCGGGATCGCCGCGAGGACGGCGACGAGCCAGAACACGGTTCCGATGTTGTGGTAGACCGCGGCGGCGAGCGGTGTGGTCGGCAGGTACTGCACCGGTTCGTGCCGCAGGAAGGCGACCGGCACGAACCGTTCGAACACGTCGCCGAGGAGGTCGGAGAGGTCGACAGGACGGGTGAAGCCCGTGTCGCGCTGGAGCCAGCCGACCAGCACGTAGAGCAGCGCCAGGCCGACGCCGGTCCCGCCGACCGTGAGCAGGTAGCGTCGCACCGCGCGCCCGGACGGCAGCACCGGGAAGTGCCGTCGCAGCACCACGAGCGCCACCGCGATGCTCAGCGGGACGGCGACCGCGAGCGCGAAGCTCAGCGACACCTCCCAGTACCGGCCGGATGCGGCCAGTCGCTGACCGGCGAGCGGCAGGATTCCGTAGTAGAGCGCCGCGAGCAGCCCCAGCAGGCCGTTGACGATCGCCGCGAGCCAGACGGCGAACCGGCGCCCCCGCAGCAGCCCGGCCGCTGCCACCAGGAGCACGAGGAGGGGCAGGAGCGACAGCAGCACCGGGCCCGGCCCGTCCATCCGGGTCAGGGTCAGCGCGCGCACGCACTCCCGGGTGACGGCGAACGCCTGGCAGCGCTCGATCACGCTGTCGCGGTCGGGCATCGCGTCGGTGAACAGCAGGCCGACCGGCGAGAGCAGGCCGTAGCGCGAGGGCGACAGCAGCCCGATCACCGGGCCGAGGGCGGTGATGCCGACGGCGGAGGCGAGGAGCACGCGCACCTCGTGGTGGGAGCTGCGCCTCCACCCCTGCAGTCCCTTCCCCGGCCGCAGCAGCACGCCGAGCCCGAGGCCGGCGAGCACCGCGAGCATCCGGTACAGGTCGGCAGGGAGACCGGAGTACAACAGGTAGACCGCGGCGACGAGCAGCGTGATGACGCGGATGCGCCGTCGCCAGAGCACGCCGGCGAAGGCGCTGGCCGCCATGATCGTGCCCGCGATCCCGCTGAAGACGTCGAGCACCACCAGTTCACGCACGCCGCGCGACCACATCTGCTCCGCACCACTGCCGAGCGCCTGCAGCAGCGCTCCGGCGGCGACGCCGAGGACCGGCGTCACGACGAAGGCGACGGCCGTGCGCCAGGAGCCCATCAGCCGCTCCGCCCACCCCACGAGCACGGCGGCCCCGATCAGCGCGACGATCAGCTCCGCGAGGTTGTCGGTGAAGAGGACCGCCGTGAACGGCGACCACCAGTGGCCGTCGGCGAGCTGGGCGAGTCCGGTGCCGAGCCAGAGCCTGAGGGGACGGTGCGGCCCGTGCAGCGGGCCGGTGGCGAGGGCGAGCACGAGCAGCACCGCGATCAGCGCCGCCGTGAACGGATGGGCCCGCACGATGCTCGAGACGCGGCTCCACCAGGGGGCGGGCGCGGTGGCCGTGCCGGCGTCCACCTGCTCCGCGCTCACGAGCCCAACCCCAGGTGGGCGGCGATGGCGGGGAAACCGTTGCGGAGGGTGTAACGCACGGTGTTCCAGTCGTGGGCGCTCCCGGGCGACACCAGCAGCTCGGTGCGCATGCCGGCCTTCTCGGCGTCGGCGTGCAGCGTGCGGGCGTAGGCGAGGTAGCGCGCGTCGTTCTGCCCGACGCCGAAGATCACGAGGGAGTCGCGGTACGGGGTGTGCGCGGCCATCTGGGCGGCGGGCTGGGCCGCCTCGTACGCCGCCCTCGACCCGCCGAAGCCGCTGGCGATGGTGGTGCGCTCGTCGCCGAGCGTCGGGCCGAGCTCGCTCGAGGAGGCGAGTGCCGAGCCGAACAGCTCCGGATGCCCTGTCGCGAACTGCACGGCGCAGGTCGCGCCCTCCGAGTAGCCGAAGACGCTCCACGCTGCCGGGTCGGAGCTCACCCGCAGGTGCGACGTGATCCACTGCCGCACGTCCGTGAGCAGGTAGGTCGCGGCGTTCCCGCCGGCGCGCGAGTCCACGCACATCGGGTTGCGGCCGGGGCCGCCGAGCTGGTCGGCGGCGACGACGATGGGCGCGTACCCGCGGTGGGTGCGCGCGAAGGCGTCCATGACCTGCGCCACGCGCCCGGCGGTGAACATGTCCGACGGAGCGCCCGGCTGGCCCGAGAAGGCGTACATCACCGGGAGCACCGGCGGGTTCGCCCCCAGCGCGACCGGCGGCAGGTAGACGACCGCCTCGCGGGCCGGGAAGTGGGAGCGGACGCCCGGGATGCGCACGGTGCCCACCTCGCCCTTCGCGGGCGGGTCTCCCGCGGGATCGGCGGAGGGACCGGCGGACGGGTCACCGGCGGGAACGGCCGCCGCTTGCGTCCAGTCGCGCCCGGCCACGACCTCCCCCCGCTCGTGGTGGAGGTCGAGACCGCGGTACGGCACGACCCCCAGCGCGTCGTCGAGGTCGCGGTACGCGCCGAAGTCGACGTTCACGCCCGCGAAGGCCGCCAGGACGAACAGCGGGATGCTCGCGATCGCCACGACCTTGCGCCACCACCGCGACCCGACCAGGTTCGCGACCGCCAGCGCCACCCCGGCGACGCCCGCGGCGACCCAGGCGGTCGTGGTCGGCGTGAGTCCGACGCCGAACACGTCGAACACGTCGTCCAGCAGCCACACCAGGAGCCAGCCGAGGAGCGCCCCACCGACGGCCGCGAGCACGCCGGCCAGCAGGCGGCGGCGCCCCCGCCGCGCCAGCAGGTAGAGCGCGAGCGCGGCGGCGATGGCGTACACGACGGCCAGGAACGCCGGCGCGTCGATCCGCAGTGTCATGAGCGAGTCCAGGGTCTTCCTCCGGTCGGGCGGCCCCCGGATCGGTGAGGGCGATTCACGATAGCTCGCACAGCCGACGGACAGGCCGGACCACAGCCTCCTCCAGCCGACTCGCAGCCGGTCCTCGGGATGCGCTGCCCGGCCGGGCCGTCGTCTGAGCGGGCGTTCAGTCGACGGCCAGCGCGGCCACAGGCGCGACACGGGTGGCGCGCCGGGTCGGCGCGATCGAGGCGCACACCGCCAACGCGGCGGTGGCGGCGACGACCGCGATCAGGAACGGCAACGGGACCACCGGCGGCAGGAGGCCGCCGCCCGGGATGCTGCCGAGCAGCGACTCCGCTCCGATCCAGCCGTAGGCGGTGCCGAGCACGAGACCGGTCAGCACCGCGGCGACCGTGAGCTGGGCCGACTCCGCCAGGATCATCCGCTTGACCTGCGCGGCGGTGAAGCCGAGCGCGCGCAGCAACCCCAGCTCACGAGCACGCTGCAGCACGCTGAGCGAGAGGCTGTTCACGACGCCCACGGCGGCGATCACCGCCGAGAAGCCGACGAGCACGGTGAAGACGATCATCGCGACGGTGAGCACCTCCTCCGCGCCCGCGTACATCCCCGGCTCTGCCGCGGCGGCCACCCGGATGACGTGCAGCCAGGTCTCCGACGCGACGACGAACATGGTGATCAGGGTGACGCCGATGACGAGCCCGATCGCCGTCCGGGAGCTGCGCTCGGGGTTGCGGGACGCGTTGGCGGCCGCGAGCCTCCCCGCCGCGCCCCGGCCCAGCAGCAGACCGGTCGCGCGGAGGATCGCGGGCAGGAAGAACGGCGCCGCCAGCACGATCCCGGTGAACGAGAGCACGCCGCCGACCAGTGCGACCAGCACGGCCAGGAAGCCGAGCACGATCAGGAGGTCGATCCTCGACCCCGCGAACACGCCGAGCCCCAGCAGCAGGCCGAACACCAGCAGCGCGAGCCCGGGAACGAGCAGCAGCAGCGACGCGGCCAGGCGCCCCGGCCGGCGGACCGAGCGCGCGGGCGGCTCCTGGGCCGCGCCCAGCGCCTCCAGCGGAGTGACCGTGAGCACGCGGCGGCCGCCCGCCCAGGACGCGAGCCAGGTCGTCGCGATCACCACGACGACCGGGACCAGCAGGGAGGGCGTGAGCACCGGGTACGGCACGTCCGGCAGCACCCCGGCGAGCGTGAACAGCCGCACGGCGAGCAGCGAGAGCGCGGCGGCCGCCGCTCCCCCGGCGGCGGCGCCGATCGTCCCGGCGACGAAGCCCTCGCCGGCGACGGCGCGGCGCTGGTCCCGGGCGGTGGAGCCGAGGAGGCGCAGCAGCGCGATCGTGCGCACCCGGCCGGCGATGATGGTCGCGACCGTGTTGGTCGTCACGACCGCGCCGACGTAGGCGGCGATCACGAAGAAGACCCCGGCGACGAGCAGCAGGGCCAGTTGGACGGAGCCGTGCTCGCCCAGCTGCGTCGCGCCGATGTACGCGCCGAGGATGTTGGTGCAGGCGAGCAGCGCGACCCCGAAGGCGGCGCTCAGCGCGGCGACGAGGATGGTCGCGCGATGGTCCCTGGCGTTGGCGCGGAAGGCCCGGATCACGCGCGCGCCTCCATCCCGAGCATGTAGGCGGAGATCTCCTCGGCGGTGGAGCGCTCGCGCTCGGCGACCACGCGGCCGTCGGCGAGGAACACGATGCCGTCGGCGTAGCTCGCCGCGACCGGGTCGTGGGTGACCATGGCGATGCTCTGGCCGAACTCGCTCGCGGCCTGCCGCAGCACGGCGAGCACCTCGCGGCCAGTGCGCGAGTCGAGGTTGCCGGTGGGCTCGTCCGCGAAGACGAGGTCGGGCCGGGTCGCCAGCGCGCGGACGATCGCGACGCGCTGCTGCTGCCCGCCGGAGAGCTCGTGCGGGCGGTGCGTCAGGCGGTCGCCGAGGCCGAGGATGTCGACGAGGTGGTCCATCCACTCCGTCTCCTCGATGCTCGGGCGGCGGCCGTCGAGCTCGAACGGCAGGCGGAGGTTGACGGCCACGTCCAGCGTCGGCACCAGGTTGAACGACTGGAAGACGAACCCGACCCGCCGCCGGCGCAGCAGGGTCAGCTCGGTATCGCCCAGCCCGGTGATCTCGGTGTCGCCGAGGAAGACGCGGCCGCTGGTGACGCCGTCGAGCCCGGCCATGACGTGCATCAGCGTGGACTTGCCGGAGCCGCTCGGCCCCATGATCGCGGTGAACCGGCCGGCCGGGATGCCGAGGGTCACGCCGGCGAGGGCGTGCACCCGGCCCGCCCCGCTGCCGTAGACCCTGGTCGCGTCCTCGACGCGGGCGACGTGCCGCGTCCCTGTCGTTGTGGTGTGCATGCTCTCAACGCTAGGGAGCGCCCCGCGGGCGGCGGATCGGGCGCGAGAGCCATCCCGGGTCCGCCGCGAGGATGATCCTGCGGCGCCCCGCGACCGAGAGACGGCTACTCGGTCGCGCCGGTGAGGCCGTGCTCGAACGCGTAGACGACCATCTGCACCCGGTCGCGCAGCCCGAGCTTGGCGAGGATGCGGCTGATGTGCGTCTTCACGGTCGCCTCGCTGAGGTACTCGCTGCCCGCGATCTCGGCGTTGCTGAGGCCGCGCGCGGCGAGCACGAAGATCTCGCGCTCCCGGGAGGTGAGCGTCGCGAACTCCGCGGGCTCCGGCTTCGCGGGACGGTCGTCCGAGAAGTACTGGAACAGCTCGCGCGTCGCGCCCGCGGCGATGACCGCGCTGCCCGCGTGCACAGTGCGGATGGCGGCGAGCAGGAACTCCGGCTCGGCATCCTTGAGCACGAAGCCGCTCGCCCCACCGCGGATCGCCCGCGCCGCCGCCTCGTCGAGGTCGAACGTCGTCAGCACCACGATCCGCGGCGGCGTGCGGCCCTCGCGCTCGGCGTCGGCGACGATCGTCGTGGTCGCCGCGATCCCGTCCATGACCGGCATGCGGATGTCCATGAGCACCACATCGGGCCGGAGGCTGCGTGCCAGCTCCACGCCCTCCGCGCCGTTGGCCGCCTCCCCGGCGAGCTCCAGGTCGGGCTGCGACCCGACCAGCATGCGCACGCCCGCCCGGAACAGGGCCTGGTCGTCGACCAGCAGCACCCGGATGCGCGGCTCGACCGCGGCCTCCACCCGCTCGCCGCTCATGCCGCCGCTCACGCCGCCCCTCCCGCGGGCAGGAACGCCGACACCACGAAGCCCGACCCCTCCGGCCCCGCGCTGAAGCTGCCGCCGGCGAGGGAGGCGCGCTCCCGCATCCCGGGCAGGCCGTGGCCTACGCGGGGCACTCCTGCGGTGGTCGGCGGTTCTGCGGGCTGCGGCTTCATGGCGTTCCTCACGGTGATGGCGAGCCCCGGTCCCCCGGCGCCCTGGTCGACCCCGGCGAGGACGACCTCGGCGGGGCGGGTGGTGTCGCCGTGCCGGAGGGCGTTGGTCAGCGCCTCCTGCACGATCCGGTATGCGGCGATCTGCTGGGCGGAACCGAGGCCCGCCGGCGTGCCGGTGCGTTCGAGGGTGACCGGGAGGCCCGCGGCGCGGATCTGCTCGACCGTCCGGTCGACGTCCTCCAGGGTCGGTTGCGGGCCCTCGGCCTGCGAATGCCGTAGCTCGGCGAGCAGCACGCGCACGTCGGTCAGCGCCGAACGGGCCGTCGCCGCGATGGTGGTGAGCGCCTGGTCGACGGCCTCCGGGTCGGCGTGCCTGGCGTACCGGGCGCCGTCGGCCTGGGCGATGACGACGGCGAGGGAGTGCGCGACCACGTCGTGCATGTCGCGCGCGATGCGGGTGCGCTCCTGCTCGACGACCACGTCCTCCACGGCCCGCGCGCGGTCGAGCTCGGCGGCGGCGCGGGCGCGGCGGGAGTACCGGGCCGTGCGCCAGGTGCGCATCAGCAGGCCGAGCACCCACGACAGCGCCAGCACGGTGACGCTCACGATGAACAGGAATGCGAACTGCAGCGCGAGGCTCGTCAGCGAGGTGGACAGCAGGTCGAAGTAGTCCTGCCCGAGCGCCGAGGTCAGGGTCAGGTAGAGGGCTGCGACGAAGGCGCCGAGTCCGGCCGAGATCAGTCCGGCGTAGCGCACCACCCGGTCGCCGTAGGCAGCGGTGGCGTAGAGCACGAGGAGGATCGCGAGGTCGCTGATCAGGATGTTGTGGCCGGTGGTCATCTGCAGCACCGCGCCCAGCCAGGCGAGGGCGAGCGAGACCGGCGGCGACATCCGGCGCAGCGCGACGGCCACGACGAGGACGATCAGCACCAGGAAGCCCGACCGGTCGCCTCCGGTGTCCGTCAGCCCGACGAGGATCGTGGAGTCGGCCAGCAGGCAGAACAGCGCCAGCAGCGCGGCGCCGACGATGTCGAACGTGAGCTCGCGCCGGGTCAACCGGCGGACGAGGCCGGGCCTGTCCGGCTCGTCCTCCGACACCTCCGCGCCGCCGGAGGAGGCGAGCCAGAGCAGCACGGAGCTGCCGGCCTGACCCTGACCGCCTCCGGCAGCGGCCTCCGCCTGCGCCGCCGCCCGCTGCCGCGCGATCAGGAAGCCGAGCAGCCAGCCCGCGGCGAACACCACGATCATCAGCACGCTCATCAGCAGCACGCCGACGCCCTGGCTGGTGTAGTACCCCGCGATCACGGGCCCGAACTGCGCGAACTTCAGCTCGCCGCGCACGGTGAACAGGTACGCCATCGCGGGTCCGAGCAGCAGCGTGGAGGCCAGGGCGAGCCAGCGCAGCACCCGGCCGCCGTGCGCGGTGACGCCGATCAGGGTCGCCAGCACGGCGATGGCGGCGATGATGCGGAACGCGCCGGGAAGGGCCTCCCCCTCGGTCAGCTCCACCACCACCGCCAGGCAGACGAGCCCCAGCGCGACGCCAGGCAGCACCCGGGAGAGCGCGACCGCAGCGCCGTAGAACAGCAGCGCGAGCGCGGCCGCGACGTCGAAGGGCAGCCCGGTGGCGAGCCACGCGACGAACAGCACGAGGGCGAGCGCCGGCTCCAGCACCCAGCGGCGCGGGGCCACGGCGCTCAGGAGGCGGCTGCGATCGGGCATGTCTCTACGGTACGGGGAGGTCGTGGGCGCCACCGCGCCGGGCGGCCGGAATCATCCTCCGGATGTACGGCCGGGCTCAGAAGCCCAGGCGGCCCAGCTGCTTCGGGTCGCGCTGCCAGTCCTTCGCGACCTTCACGCGGATCGAGAGGAACACGTGGCGGCCCAGCAGCTGCTCGATCGGGGCGCGCGCGGCGGCCCCGACCTCCTTGAGCCGGCTGCCGCCCTTGCCGATCACGATCGCCTTCTGGCTGTCGCGCTCGACGAAGAGGTTGGCGTACACCTCGACGAGGTCCTTGTCGTCGCGCTCGACGATGTCGTCGATGGTGACGGCGAGCGAGTGCGGGAGCTCGTCCTGCACGCCCTCGAGCACGGCCTCGCGGATGTACTCGGCGATGCGGTCCTCGAGGCCCTCGTCGGTGACCGCGTCCTCCGGATAGAGCGGGCCAGGAGACGCGGGCAGGAGCTTCATCAGCTCGCCGGTCAGGGTGTCGAGCTGGATGCTGCTCGTCGCCGAGATCGGGATGATCGCCTCCCACTCGCGCAGGGCCGACACGGCGAGCAGCTGCTCGGCGACCTGCGGGCGGCTCGCGCGGTCGATCTTGGTGACGATCGCGACCTTCTTGGCGTTGGGGTAGTCGTCGAGCTGCTCGTTGATGAAGCGGTCGCCGGGGCCGATCTTCTCGTCGGCGGGGACGCAGAAGCCGATCACGTCGACGTCGCCCAGGGTCGACTGGACGAGCGTGTTCAGCCGCTCGCCGAGCAGGGTGCGCGGGCGGTGGATGCCGGGGGTGTCGACCAGGATGAGCTGGCCGTCGCGCTGATGCACGATGCCGCGGATGGCGCGGCGGGTCGTCTGCGGCTTCGAGCTGGTGATCGCGACCTTCTCGCCGACGAGGGCGTTGGTCAGGGTCGACTTGCCCACGTTGGGGCGGCCGACGAACGAGACGAAGCCGGCGTGGTACTCGGTCACGGGCGCTCCTCCTGGTGCTGGCGGTGGTGTTCGCGGTCTTTGACGCGGTGCGGGTCGCGCTCGACCAGGACCGTGCTCACGTGCCGGCGGCGCCCCTCCACCCGGTCGACGGTGAAGCGGAGGCCGTGCACGGCGACCGTCGACCCCACCTCGGGCAGCCGGCCCAGCGCCTTCGCGACCAGGCCGCCGACGCTGTCGACGTCGTCCTCCTCGATCTCCTCGTCGAACAGCTCGCCGAGGTCGTCGATGGGCATGCGCGTGGCGACGCGGTAGCGGCCGTCGCCGAGCTCCTGGACGAGCGCGAGCTCGTGGTCGTACTCGTCGGAGATGTCGCCGACCAGCTCCTCGATGAGGTCCTCCAGAGTCACCAGCCCGGCGATGCCGCCGTACTCGTCGACGACCATCGCCAGGTGGTTGGACTCGCGCTGCATCTCCCGCAGCAGGGCGTCGGCCTTCTGCGACTCCGGCACGAACAGCGCCGGCCGGGCCAGCTCGGTCAGCGTGACGGTGTCGGCGCCGCGCGTGCTCTCGAAGCTCAGCCGGGCGACGTCGCGCAGGTAGAGGATGCCGACGACCTCGTCAGGATCGCCGTCGATCACCGGCATGCGCGAGACGCCCTTGCTGAAGAACAGGCCCATCGCGGTGCCGATGCTCGCGGAGGCGTCGACCGCGATCATGTCGGTGCGCGGGATCATGACCTCGCGCACCACGGTGTCGTTGAACTCGAAGATCGAGTGGATCAGCTCGCGGTCGTCCTCCTCGAGCACGTCGAAGGCCGTGGCCTCGTCGACGATGCTGAGCAGCTGCTCCTCGCTGGTGACCGGCGCCGACCGGGCCCGCGACGGCGTCACCCTGTTGCCGAGCGCGACCAGGCCGCCCGGGATCGGGCCGAGCACCACGCGGACGAACCGCACGAGCGGCGCCGTCAGCCGCAGCAGCAGCTGCGAGTTGGCGCGACCGACGCTGCGCGGGCTGACGCCGACGAGCACGAACGACACGGCCGTCATGATCAGCGCCGACAGGATCAGCGAGATCCACCACTCCTCGAAGATCTGCTCGAAGGCGAGGGTGACGAGCACCGCCGCCGTCGTCTCCGCGATGATGCGGCTGAAGTTGACCGCGTTGAAGTGCGGGTCGGGATCGGCCGCGATCGCCGTCAGCGACTTCTCGGCGCGGGAGCCCTCGGCGAGGTCGGCGATGTCGGCGCGCGACTGCACGGAGAGGGCCGCATCGACCGCGGCCATGAGACCGCCGAACGCGACGAGCAGGAACGCGACGACGAAGAACAGCGTTGCGAGCATGCTGCCGCCTAGCGCTGTCGGTCGTACCGGGCGAAGCCCACGAGGATGTCGCGCTGGATGCCGAACATCTCGCGCTCCTCGGCCGGCTCGGCGTGGTCGAAGCCGAGCAGGTGCAGGATGCCGTGCGTGGTCAGCAGCAGCAGTTCGTCCATCAGCGTGTGCCCGGCCGTCTCGGCCTGCATCTGCGCGACCTGCGGGCACAGCACGACATCGCCGAGGAGGCCCGCCGGGGACGGCTCGTCCTCGGTCCCGGGGCGCAGCTCGTCCATCGGGAAGCTCAGCACGTCGGTCGGGCCCGGCTCGTCCATCCACTGCACGTGCAGCTGCTCCATGGCGGCCTCGTCGACGAGCACGATCGCCAGCTCCGCGTCGGGATGCACGTGCATGATGTCGAGCGCGAAGCCCGCCAGCCGCTGCAGGGCGGCCTCGTCGACCTCGATGGCGGACTCGTTGTTGATCTCGATGCTCACAGGATCGCTCTCATCGTCGCTTCGGGAGGTGGTCGCGCGTCATGCCCTGGCGGCGCTCGGCGCGGTTGGCGAACTCGGCCGCCTGCTCGCGCTCGAAGTGCCGCGCCTGCTGGCGGGCGTCGTAGTCGGTGTAGGCGTCCACGATCCGGCCGACGAGGGTGTGCCGCACGACGTCCTCGCTGGTGAGCCGGGCGAAGTGGATGTCGTCGATGTCGTTCAGCACGCGGGTCACGAGCCGCAGGCCGCTGGCAGCGTTCGGGAGGTCGATCTGCGTGATGTCGCCGGTCACCACCATCTTCGAGCCGAAGCCGAGGCGGGTGAGGAACATCTTCATCTGCTCGGGCGTGGTGTTCTGCGCCTCGTCGAGGATGATGAACGAGTCGTTGAGCGTGCGTCCGCGCATGTACGCGAGCGGCGCCACCTCGATCGTGCCCGCCGCGAGCAGCTTGGGCACGAGGTCGGGGTCCATCATCTCGTTGAGTGCGTCGTACAGCGGGCGCAGGTACGGGTCGATCTTGTCGGTGAGGGTTCCGGGCAGGTAGCCCAGCCGCTCCCCCGCCTCCACCGCCGGACGGGTCAGGATGATGCGGTTGACCTCCTTGCGCTGGAGGGCCTGCACCGCCTTCGCCATCGCCAGGTACGTCTTGCCGGTTCCCGCGGGCCCGATCCCGAACACGATGGTGTTGTGGTCGATCGCGTCGACGTAGTTCTTCTGCCCGAGGGTCTTCGGCCGGATGCTCTTGCCGCGCGCGGTGAGGATGGCCTGGCTGAGCACGTCGGACGGGCTCAGGTTGAGGTCGGTCTCGAGCATGCGGGCCGAGCTGGTGACCTCGGCCGGGCTGATCTCCTGCCCGTTGCGGACCATCTGCAGCAGCTCCTCGATGAGGCGTCGCGCCGACTCCACCTGGGCGGGGTCGCCGGTGAGGCTGATCTCGTTGCCGCGCACGTGCACGCTCACCTGCGGGTATTGGCGCTCCAGCGTGGTCAGGAGGCGGTCCTGGGGCCCGAGCAGCCGGACCATCTGGACGCCGTCGACGCTGAGCCGGGCCTCGGCCCCTCCGTCGGCGGGGGTGCCCGCAGCGGGCGTCGGTTCGCTAGTCGGCAAGGCTTCCTTCCTCGAGCGGGCGCTCGGCGTCTCCGCTCAGTACGTGGGCGTGCACATGGAACACGGTCTGGCCGGCGCCGGCGCCGGTGTTGAACACGAGCCGGAAGTCGCCGGCGCCGTGCTCGTCGGCGAGCCGCTTGGCGGTCGCCACCAGCTCGGCCAGGAGCTCCGGGTCGCCGGCGGCGAGCTCGACGACGTCGCGGTACTCCTGCGTCTTGGGCACGACGAGCAGGTGCACGGGCGCCTTGGGCGCGATGTCGCGGAAGGCGACGATCCGCTCGCCGTCGTAGACGATGTCGGCCGGGATCTCGCGCGCGATGATGCGCGAGAAGATCGAGGGCTCCGCAGTGTCCATGGCCTCCATCCTACGGGTGACCGCCGACGCGGGGGCGGCCGTTCACCCTCGGCGGAAGCGCGATCGCGGCCCTCACCACCGGCCGAGCGCCGCGTTCAGCACGGCGAGGGCGGCGGGGCCCGCGGTCGAGGTGCGCAGCACGGTGTCGCCGAGGCGCACCGCCTCTGCTCCCGCCTCGCGGAAGAGGTCGAGCTCCTGCGGCGCGATCCCGCCCTCCGGGCCCACCACGAGCACGAGGTCGCGGCCGTCCGGCTCGACGGTCGTGAGCGGCGTGGTTGCGCCGGGCTCGAGCACGAGGAGGCGCGAGCCCGCCGACAGCGCGGCCACCTGCTTCGAGGTCGCCAGCTCGGTGACCTCGGGCGTCCAGGCGCGGATCGACTGCTTGGCGGCCTCGCGGACGATCGTCGCCCAGCGGTCGCGGCCCTTCGCGACCTTCTGCCCCTCCCAGCGCGACACCGAGCGCGCGGCGGCCCAGGGCACCACCCGGTCGACGCCGAGCTCGGTGGCCGCCTGGACCGCCAGCTCGTCGCGGTCGCCCTTCGCGAGCGCCTGCACGAGCGTGACCTGCGGCGACGGACGCGGCACGCGCTCCACCGCCTCCACGTCGATGGTCAGCTCGGTGTTCGTCGCGACGATCACCTCGCCGGTGGCGACCAGCCCGCGACCATTGCCGATCAGCACGGACTCGCCCGGCCGGGTGCGGTTGACGGTCGCGGCGTGCTTCGCCTCGGCGCCCGTCAGCGACAGCCGCGCGCCGGCCACGACGTCGTCGAGATCCTCCCGCAGGTAGAGCGAGCTCATGATCAGAGGTTGAGGAACCGGTCGCGCAGCTTCGAGAACAGCCCCTGCTGGAACCGGGCGAGCGACGGCTCGGGGCCCTTGTGCACGGCCGCGAACTTCTTGATCAGGTCCTTCTCCTTGTGGTCCAGCTTCGTGGGCGTGACCACCTGGATGCCGACGCGCAGGTCGCCACGGCCCGTGCCGCGCAGGTGCGTGATGCCGCGGTCCTTCACGGTGATGATGTCCGCGCTCTGGGTGCCCGGCTTGAGCTCCAGCCGGATGTCGCCGTCGAGCGAGTGGACGGTCGCCGTCGTGCCCAGGATCGCGTCGGTCATCGACAGCTCCAGCGTGCAGAGCAGGTCGTCGCCGTCGCGGCTGAACACGTCGTGGTGCTTGACCTTGATCTCGAGGTAGAGGTCGCCGTTCGGGCCGCCGGCGGGGCCGGCCTCGCCCGAGCCCGGCATCTGCAGCCGCAGGCCGGTGTCGACGCCAGCGGGGATGTCGACCGGGACGGTCCGGCGCGCGCGCACGCGGCCCTGCCCCTGGCAGGTCACGCACGGCGTCGCGATGACGGTGCCGTAGCCGCGGCAGGTGCCGCACGGGCTGGAGGTCATGACGTTGCCGAGCAGCGACCGGACGGACCGCTGGATGCTGCCCGTCCCGTGGCAGATGTCGCAGGTGACCGGCGCGGTGCCGGGCTGGCAGCACGAGCCGTTGCAGGTCTCGCAGACGACGGCCGTGTCGACCTCCAGGTCGCGGTGGGTGCCGAACACGACCTCGTCGAGGTCGACCTCCACCCGGATGAGGGCGTCCTGCCCGCGCTCGCGCCGCGACCGGGGGCCGCGCGTCGCGCCTCCCCCGCCGCCGAAGAACGTCTCGAAGATGTCGCCGAACCCGCCGAAGTCGGCGCCGGCGCCGCCGAAGCCGCTAGGGCCTCCCGAGCCGCCGAGGTCGTACTGCTGCCGCTGCTGCGGGTCGCTGAGCACGTCGTAAGCATGGGTGACGAGCTTGAAGCGCTCCTGCGCCTCCGAGCTCGGGTTCACATCGGGGTGCAGCTCGCGCGCGAGGCGGCGGTACGCCTTCTTGATCTCGTCGGGGGTGGCGTTGCGGTCAACGCCGAGGACTTCGTAGTGGTCGGCCACGTAAGGCTGTTCCTTCTTGTCGTGGGTTGTCTCTCGCGGGGCGGCTAGTCGCCGAGCAGGCGCGAGAGGTAGCGTGCGACGGCGCGGACGGCCGCCATGTTGCCGGAGTAGTCCATGCGGAGCGGGCCGAGCAGCCCGACGCGGGCCACGTCGGACCCCGCGGCACTGTACCCGCTGGACATCACAGAGGTCTCCGCGAGCCCCATCACGGGGTTCTCGCGGCCGATGCTGACCGCGACGGTGTGCTGCTCGTGCGCCATCTCGTCGAACAGGCGCAGCAGCACCACCTGCTCCTCGATCGCCTCCAGCACCGGGGTGATGGTGCCGGGGAAGTCGGTCTCGGTGCGCACCAGGTTGGCGGCGCCGGCCATCATGAGCTTCTCCTGCCGGTTGGCCGCGATCTGGTCGAGCAGCGCGCTCGCCACGGGCTCGACGATCGTGCGCGTGCGCTCGGTGAGCGCGCCGGGCAGCAGCCGCAGCCGCGCCGCGGCGTCGACCAGCGAGAGGCCGGCGACGGCGCCGTTCACCGCGCCGCGCACCTCGGCGATCTCCTCGTCGGTGAGCTCGCCCGCCAGCTCGATCACGCGCTGCTCGACGGCGCCCGAGTCGGTGATGAGCACGCTCAGGAGGCGGCGCGGAGCGAGCTGCACCAGCTCCACGTGCCGGATGCGCGAGCGCTGCACCGACGGGTACTGCACGAGCGCGACCTGGTTCGTCAGCTGCGAGAGGAGGCGCACCGTGCGCGAGAGCACGTCGTCGAGGTCGACCGACTGGCCGAGGAACGCCTCGATCGCGGTGCGCTGCGCCGGGGTCAGCGGCCGGGCCTCCGCCAGGTGGTCGACGAACAGGCGGTAGCCCTTGTCGGTGGGCACGCGGCCGGAGGAGGTGTGCGGGGCCGCGATCAGCTCCTCCTCCTCGAGGGCCGCCATGTCGTTGCGGATGGTCGCCGCAGACACGCCGAACGCGTGCCGCTCGACGATGCTCTTCGACCCCACGGGCTCGCGGGAGGCCACGTAGTCCTGGACGATCACGCGCAGGACCTCGAGGCTGCGTTCCGAGACCATGCGAACCCCTCCTGTCGACTCGTCATCCGCTGGAACTGGCACTCAATGCTCTGGAGTGCTAATCATATCGCGCACAGATGACAATCGGTGATTGCGGGGCGACACGCCCGGCGCTACCGTATGCGCACCGGCTCGCAGCGCTGCGGCCGCGAAGGAGGCATGCCCATGTCCCACCCCGACGACAGACCCTACGATCAACAGCCGTACGGCGGATCCACCCCGCCCGCGCCGCTCGACGCGGCGCAGGACAAGCAGTGGGCGTCGTTCGCCCACCTCGGCGGCATCCTCTGGCTGCTGCCCTCCCTCATCATCTGGCTCGTCTTCAAGGACCGCGGCCGGCTGACCGCGCAGGAGTCGAAGGAGGCGCTCAACTGGCAGATCACCTGGATCATCGGCTGGGTGCTCTCCCAGATGATCGGGCTCGTGCTCGGCGCCATCCCGCTCGTCGGCGGGATCGGCTACCTGCTGTTCAGCCTGCTGATCCCGTGGGCGCTGTACGTGGTCAACCTCGTGCTGTCGATCCTCGGGTTCATCCGCGTCAACGGCGGCGGAACCTACCGCTACCCGATGAACTTCCGCTTCATCAAGTGACGAATCGCTCTCGGCTTCTTCTCAGACTGCGGCCGACACCCCTAGGCTGAGCAGCGTCCGACCGACCACTCCAAGGAGAGATCATGTCCGCTACACCCCCGCCGCCGCCCCAGCAGCCGCCGTACGGAGGTGCCGCACAGCAGCTGAGCCCGGCCGACGAGAAGCTGTGGGCCACCCTGATCCACATCGGGGGGATCCTGTTCGGCTGGATCCCCGCGCTCATCGGCTACCTCGTCCTCAAGGACCGCGGCCCGTTCATCCGCGCGCACACCGCGACCGCGCTGAACTTCCAGATCACGATCTTCATCGCGTACATCGTGGGCTGGATCCTGTCGATCGTCGTGGTCGGCCTGTTCATCGTGCTCGCGGCGTGGGTCGTCAGCATCGTGTTCGCGATCATCGCGGCCGTGAAGGCGAACCAGGGCGAGTACTACACCTACCCGGTGGCCATCAAGTTCGTGAGCTGAGGCTCGCGGTCTTCGCGGGCGCCGTCAGTCCTCCGGCAGCAGCCGCCTGACGACGGCGTCCGCCAGCAGCCGCCCTCGCAGGGTCAGCTCCACCGACCCGGCGAGGGCGGCTTTCGCGTCCACGAGGCCGTCGGCGATCAGCCCGGCCACCGCGCGGCGACCCTCCGGATCCAGCTCGGCGGTGCGGATGCCCTCCCGGATGCGCGTCAGCAGCAGCACGCGCTCCACGCGGCGCGTCTCGTCGTCGAGCGTCTCGCGCCCGGCCGCGGGCGACTCCCCCGCCAGCACCCGCTGCGCGTACGCCGCGGGGTGCTTGACGTTCCACCAGCGCACGCCGCCGACGTGACTGTGCGCGCCAGGACCGACGCCCCACCAGTCGTGACCGAGCCAGTACGACAGGTTGTGCCGCGACCGGTGCTCCGCGCCGCGCGACCAGTTGCTGACCTCGTACCAGTCGTAGCCGGCGGCGGCGAGCGTGCGGTCCGCCAGCTCGTACATGTCGGCCTCGAGGTCGTCGTCGGGCTCCGCCACCTGTCCGGAGCGGATCTGCCGGGCCAGCTTCGTGCCGGGCTCGACGATCAGCGCGTACGCGGAGAGGTGGTCGGGTTCGCAGGCGAGCGCCGTCTCCAGGCTCCGCTGCCAGTCGGCCAGCGACTCCCCCGGCGTGCCGTAGATGAGGTCGAGGCTCACGTCGAGGCCGGCCTCGCGCGCCCAGCCGACCACGAGCGGGACACGGGCCGGGTCGTGCGTGCGCTCCAGCGTCTCGAGCACGTGCGGGACGGCCGACTGCATGCCGAAGCTCACCCGGGTGAAGCCGGCGTCGGCGAGCCGCTGCAGATCCTCCGCGTCGACGGAGTCGGGGTTCGCCTCGGTCGTCACCTCGGCGCCGGGAGCGAAGCCCCACGCGTCGCGGACGGCGCTCAGCATCGCGCCCAGGTCGCCCGGCGGCAGGAGGGTCGGGGTGCCGCCGCCGAAGAACACGGTGGAGGCGGGCCGCGCCGGAACGCCGGAGCGCTGCAGCGCCTCCGCGGCGAACGCCACCTCGCGGATGGCGTGGCCGGCGTAGTCGGACTGCGAGACGCCGCGGAGCTCCGTCGCCGTGTAGGTGTTGAAGTCGCAGTAACCGCACCGCACCCGGCAGAACGGCACGTGCAGGTAGACGCCGAAGTCGCGCTCGCCGGCGCCGAGGGCGGTGGTCGCGGGCAGGAGGCCGTCGGAGGGGGCGGGATCGCCGAGGGGAAGCGTGCTGGGCATCAGACGGAGCGCGCCGGCAGCAGCGACCGGAGGTACTTCTTGGTGTAGCTGCGCTGCACGAGCGAGAGGATCGGCGCCACGAGCCGGTAGAACGCGTTGGACGGGCGCGAGAAGGCACGCAGGACGAACCAGACCGTGCCGTCGGAACGCAGCTCGACGAGGAACGCCTCCTCGCCGCTCTCGGGGTGGCCGTGCAGGGTGCCGTAGGCGAAGCCCTTCCGCTCCGGCTCGTCGATGACGTAGACGACGCGGACCGGAGCACCGACCTTGAACGGCCCGAACGGGATCTTCAGCAGCGCGGTCATCCCGTTGCGGATGAAGGGCGTGCCGTCGTCGGCGAAGACGTGCTCCTCGACGCGGTGCTCGCGCATGCCGCGCGGCGACCCGTCGGCGTTGTACTCGATGCCCTCGTACTGGACGCCGGTGCCCTCCTCGACATTCGTCACGAGGATGCCGCTGCCGCGCTGCACGCCCCACGCCAGGAGCGCCGACGCCGCTGTCTCGAACCGCTCCTCGCCCGACCCGAGGCGCACACTGCGTTCGAGCGGCCGGTAGCCCTTCGGCGGGTAGTAGAGCAGGTCCGCGGCCTGGGTGCCGCCGACGGCGCCGTACGTGACGGGCTGGTCGGTGAAGGAGGAGCGGCGCATGGGTCTATTCTCGCCCTACTTCTTGTCCTTCTTCTCGGTGTCGCCCGACAGCGCGGCGATGAACGCCTCCTGGGGGACCTCGACGCGGCCGACCATCTTCATGCGCTTCTTGCCCTCCTTCTGCTTCTCGAGCAGCTTGCGCTTGCGGGTGATGTCACCGCCGTAACACTTGGCGAGGACGTCCTTGCGCATCGCGCGGATGTTCTCGCGGGCGATGATGCGGGCGCCGATGGCGGCCTGGATGGGGACCTCGAACTGCTGCCGCGGGATCAGCTCGCGCAGCCGCCCGGCCATCATCGTGCCGTAGGCGTAGGCCTTCTCGCGGTGCACGATCGCGCTGAACGCGTCGACCGTCTCGCCCTGGAGGAGGATGTCGACCTTGACGAGGTCGGCCTCCTGCTCGCCGGCGGGCTCGTAGTCGAGCGAGGCGTACCCGGCGGTGCGGCTCTTCAGCTGGTCGAAGAAGTCGAACACGATCTCGCCGAGCGGCATCGTGTAGCGGATCTCGACGCGGTCCTCGCCGAGGTACTCCATGCCGAGGAGGGTGCCGCGGCGGCTCTGGCAGAGCTCCATGATGACGCCGACGTAATCCTTGGGCGCCAGGATGGCCGCCTTGACGATCGGCTCCTCCACCCTGTCGATCTTGCCGCCGGGGAACTCGCTCGGGTTCGTGACGGTGACCGTCTTCTTGTCCTCGGTGGTCACCTCGTAGATCACGCTCGGCGCGGTGGTGATCAGGTCGAGGCCGAACTCGCGGGAGAGCCGCTCGGTGATGATCTCGAGGTGCAGGAGGCCGAGGAACCCGCACCGGAAGCCGAAGCCGAGCGCGACCGAGGTCTCCGGCTCGTACACGAGCGCCGCATCGGAGAGCTTGAGCTTGTCGAGCGCCTCGCGCAGCTCCGGATAGTCGCTGCCGTCGATCGGGTACAGGCCCGAGAAGACCATCGGCTTCGGCTCGGTGTAACCGGGCAGCGCCTCCGTCGCGGGCTTGGACGCGGTCGTGATGGTGTCGCCGACCTTGGACTGGCGGACGTCCTTCACACCGGTGATCAGGTAGCCGACCTCGCCGACGCCGAGGCCCTTGGACGGGGTCGGCTCCGGCGACGAGACGCCGATCTCGAGGATCTCGTGGGTCGCCTTCGTCGACATCATCTGGATGCGCTCGCGCGGCTGGAGCTTGCCGTCGACCATGCGGACGTAGGTCACCACGCCGCGGTAGCTGTCGTAGACCGAGTCGAAGATCATGGCGCGGGCGGGCGCGTCGGCGACGCCGACGGGCGCCGGGATCTCCTGCACGACGCGGTCGAGCAGCGCCTCCACGCCCATGCCGGTCTTGCCGGAGACGCGGAGCACGTCCTCCGGCTTGCCGCCGATCAGGCTCGCCAGCTCGGCCGCGTACTTCTCGGGGTCGGCGGCCGGGAGGTCGATCTTGTTGAGGACGGGGACGATGGTGAGGTCGTTCTCGAGCGCGAGGTAGAGGTTCGCGAGCGTCTGCGCCTCGATGCCCTGCGCGGCGTCGACCAGCAGGATGGCGCCCTCGCACGCGGCGAGCGACCGGGACACCTCGTACGTGAAGTCGACGTGCCCTGGCGTGTCGATCATGTTGAGCGCGAAGGTCTGCCCGTCGACCTCCCACGGCATCCGCACGGCCTGGCTCTTGATGGTGATGCCGCGCTCGCGCTCGATGTCCATGCGGTCGAGGTACTGCGCGCGCATGTCACGCTCGGCGACGACGCCGGTGATCTGCAGCATCCGGTCGGCCAGCGTCGACTTGCCGTGGTCGATGTGGGCGATGATGCAGAAGTTGCGGATGGAGGCCGGGTCGGTGGCGGCCGGCTCGAGGGCCTTCAGAGCTCGTGGTGACATCGTGCGGCCATTCTCCCATGACGGGGCGCGAGGCGACGCCACCTGCGCCGCCCCGCCGCCCGGGTCGTCGTCTCGGTGCGCCGCGTCAGGCGAAGCGCTCGGACCGCTCGACCACGTGGCCGGCGCCGTCCTCCCAGCGGTAGACCTCGGCGCCGCCGATGAAGACGCGCTCCGCGCGCGCGTTCACGTCGAGCGGGTCGCCCGACCAGATCACGACGTCGGCGTCGAGGCCCGCGGTCAGCGAGCCGACGCGGTCGTCGAGGCCGAGGAACGACGCCGGGTTGACCGTCAGGGCCTCCAGCGCGGTCTGCCGGGGCAGCCCCTCCTTCACGGCGAGCGACGCCTGGTGGACGAGGAAGTTGATCGGCACGACCGGGTGGTCGGTGGTGATCGCGACCCGGACCCCGGCCGCGGCGATGGCGGCGAGGTTCGCGATGGCGCGGTCGCGGAGCTCGACCTTCGACCGCGAGGTGAACATCGGGCCGAAGATCACCGGGATGTCGCGCTCGGCCAGCACGTCGGCGATCTTGTGCGCCTCCGTGCCGTGGTTGACGACCAGCTTGTAGCCGAACTCGTCGGCGAGCCGGATCGCGGTCGCGATGTCGTCGTGGCGGTGCGTGTGCTGGTCCCAGTACAGCTCGCCGTCGAGGACGCGGGCGAGGGTCTCCTTCGTGAGGTCGCGGGCGAAGGCCTTGCCGTCGCGCTCCGCCTCCGCACGCGCCGCACGATAGTTCTGCGCCTCCACGAACGCCTCGCGGATGATCATCGCGATGCCCAGCCGGGTGCTCGGCGTCTGGTTCTTGCCGCCGTAGACCCGCTTCGGGTTCTCGCCGAGCGCCGACTTGACGCTCACGGCCTCCCGGATGATCTGCTCGTCGATCGTGCGGCCGCCCCAGCTCTTGATGGCGACGGTCTGGCCGCCGATCGGGTTGCCGGAGCCCGGCTTGACCACGACCGACGTGACACCGCCGGAGAGGGCGTCGCGGAAGCCCTCGTCGTCGATGTTGATGGCGTCGAGCGCGCGCACCGCGGCCGTGTTGGGCGTCGTCATCTCGTTCGTGTCGTCGCCGGCGGGGCCGTTGGCCTCCTCGTGGATGCCGACGTGACCGTGCGCCTCCACGAAGCCGGGCAGCACCCACTTGCCGGCGGCGTCCACCGTCTGGGCGTCGTCGGGGACGGTGATCGCGTCGGCCGGCCCGACGGCGGCGATGCGGCCCTCCTCGATCAGGACGGTTCCGCCTTCGATGGGCTCGGCGGAGACGGGGACGACGTAGGCGTTGACGATGGCGATGGTGGATCCGGTCATGGCTTCGAGCCTACGCTCGCGGCACCGCGGGGCCCGGGCGCCCGCGAATCCGTGGAGAAGTCACCGACGCATGCGTTCTGTGGAATGCAGCCGTCTATCGCGCGTTGACCTCTCGTATGAGCATCCTTCTGACCGGCGCGACCGGCTTCATCGGCACCTCCGTCCTCCCCCGCCTCATCGAGGAGGGGCACCGCGTGACCGCGCTCGTTCGCGACGCGGAGAAGGCCGCGATCGTGGAGGCCGCCGGCGCGGTCGCCCTGATCGGCGACGCGACGGATGCAGACCTCGTCGCCCGCGCGGCGCTCGACAGCGATGGCGTCATCCACCTGGCCTCGGCCCAGGACGTCGACCCGGTGCTGATCGACGCCGTGCTGCGCGGGCTGGAGGGCAGCGACAAGCCGTTCGTGCAAACCGGCGGCATCTGGACGTACGGAAGCAGCAGCGACATCACCGAGGACTCCCCCGCCGCGCCTCCCGCGATCACCGCCTGGCGGGGCGCGAACGAGGCGCGCGTGCTGGGCGCGGAGGGCGTGCGCGGCATGGTCGTCGTGCCCTCGATCGTCTACGGCCACGGCAAGGGCCTGCCGAACGTCATCGTCGACGCGCCCCGCGGCGAGGGCGTCGCCCCCGCGCTGCGCCTCATCGGCGACGGCTCGCAACACTGGGCGACCGTGCACGTCGACGACCTCGCAGCGCTGTACGTGCTCGCTCTCGAGCAGGGCGACGCCGGCGCGACCTACATCGGCGCAAGCGGTGCCAACCCCACCGTGCGCCAGCTCGGCGAGGCGGCGGCCACCGCTGCGCGGATCGTCGGCGGCGTGGAGGCGGAGCCCGTGGCGGAGACGGAGGAGCGGCTCGGCGCCGGCCTCGCCGAGGCGCTGCTGCTCGACCAGCAGGCCCGCGGCGCGAAGGCGCGGATCGACCTCGGCTGGGAGCCGAACGGGCCCACGCTGCTCGACGAGCTCACCAGCGGGTCGTACGCGCCGGAGGCCGTGACGGCCGACTGACGCAGCGCTTCGGCCCGCGTTTTGGTCGGGAGGCCGGGCCGCTGCTAAAGTTGTTTGTTGGCTTGCGTGTGGGTGTCCCGCACGACGCCGCACCGGCGGCCCTCTCCCGCTGAGCGGCACCTCCGATACTCACTTCGAACGAAAGTAACCATCCGTGGCAAACATCAAGTCGCAGATCAAGCGCAACCGCACCAACAAGAAGGCGCAGGAGCGCAACAAGGCGGTCAAGAGCCAGCTCAAGACCGCCGTCCGCGCCACCCGCGAGGCCGTCGCCGCCGGCGACAAGGACAAGGCGGTCGCCGCCCTCAGCCTCGCTTCCAAGCGCCTCGACAAGGCCGTCAGCAAGGGCGTCATCCACAAGAACCAGGCGGCGAACCGCAAGTCGGCCATCGCCAAGCAGGTCGCCGCGCTCTGATCGTCGATCAGCGCGGGTGCTGACCCGCATACCGAGCCCCCGCTCCCGGATCCGTCCGGAGCGGGGGTTTTCGTTTGCCCGGGTACTCGTTTCTGCGAGGGCCCGCTACTCGCGTCCGCGCGAGCTGATGATGCGGACCATCCGTTCCAGGGCGAACACCGGGTCGCGGCCGCCGCCCTTCACGTTGGCGTCCGTCTCGGCGAGCACCTCGATGCAGCGACCGAGGCCGTCCTCGGTCCAGCCCTGCAGATCGCGCCGGGCGCGGTCGACCTGCCAGGGGGCGAGGCCGAACTGCTGCGCGAGCTGACCGGAGCCTCCACGCGCCCCCGACAGCTTCGCCATGGTTCGGATCTTGCTCGCGAACGCCGCCACCATCGGGACGGGATCCGCACCCGACGCCAGCGCGTGGCGCAGCGTGACCAGCGCCTCCCCGTGCCGCCCCGCGATCGCCGCGTCGGCGACCTGGAACGCGTTGGTCTCCACGCGCCCGCCGTAATACTTGTCGACGGTGGCCTCGGTGATCTGCTCGGCCGAGTCGGACAGCAGCTGCTGGCAGGCGGAGGCAAGCTCGGCGAGATCGTCCGCGAACGCGGAGGTGATCGCCCGCAGCGCGCCCGGGGTGATCTTGCGCCCGGCCGCGGCGAACTCCGCCTGCGCGAATTCGTACTTCTCGGAGTCCTTCTTGAGCTCGGAGCAGACCACCTCGACGCCGTCGCCCGTGCCGGAGCGGATGGCGTCGAGCAGCTTCTTGCCACGCACGCCGCCGGCGTGCCGCAGCACCACCGTTGTCCCCTCCGCGGGAGCGGTGATGTAGTCGAGCATCTCGGCGAGGAACGCGTCTCCGCACTTCTCGACCGCCTCCACCCTGATCAGCCGTGGCTCCCCGAACAGGGAGGGGCTCGCGAGCGTGAGCAGCTCCCCCGGCGCGTAGTCGGCGGCGGAGAGGTCGCTGATCTCGAGACTCGGATCGGCGGCCTTGAGCTGGTCGCGTAGCATCCGCGTGGCCCGGTCGGCGAGGAAGCCCTCCGGCCCGGTGACGAGGACCACGGGCGCCGCCCGAATGCGGTTCCAGGGCAGCTGCGGGATCGCGCTCGCCGCGCGCGCTGCGCCGCCTCTGCTGCTGCCGCCTCGGCTCGCGCCGGCACGGCCGGTGTTTCGGGTCGCCACGTTCCTCCTCGTCCGCATCCAGGATACGGGGGGCCACCGTCAGTGGCGGCACGGGCGGTACGGGCGGCCGCGTGCGCGGCGTCGAGATTGCGCGGGGGTCGAGACTGCGGCCAGGGGGCCGGCGTCGATACAGCGGCCGGCATCAATTCAGCGGCCGGCGTCGATACTGTAGCCGGCGTCGGGACCGCTGCCGGGGCCGAGGCTGCAGCCGGGGACGAGACCGCGGCCGGCCGCTCCGACCAGAGTCGAGGGCCTCCGTCGCCCGGCGACACCAGCAGGAGGCCCTGCTGATCGGTACGGGCGACCGCCGTGCCCGCCTCGGCGAGCATGTGGAGGGCACGGCGGGTGGGATGGCCGTAGCCGTTGTCGGCGCCCACCGAGACGAGGCCCAGCCGGGCGTGGATGGCGGCGTAGAAGGACGGGCTCTGGTCGGCGGAGCCGTGGTGCGCGACTTTGACGACGTCTACCGGCTGGATCGCTCCGGTCGCCAGAAGCCGGTCCTGGGCGCGCTCGTCGAGGTCGCCCAGGAAGAGGGTGCGGAGGCCATGACCGTCGGCGGCGACGACGATGCTGCCCTCGTTGCCCGTCGGTCCGCCGCTCGCCGGTTCGCCAGGACGTGCGGGGGCGGACGGCGGCCAGAGGAGTCGCCATCTTGTCGATCCGAGGGCGCCGCTCATACCGGCCGTGCCCTGCTCGACGGGGACGCCTGCTGCGTCGAGCCGGGAGAGGATCGCCTCGTCGGCATCGCGAACCGCCGGCCCGACGAGTACACGTTTCGCCCGGTCGACGACGCCGGCCAGGCCGCCGACGTGGTCCGCGTCGTAGTGGGTGAGGACGAGGAGGGCGAGCCGGCCGATGCCGAGGCGGTCGAGGCAGGCGGTGGCGGGCTCCGGCTCTCGCCCGACATCGATCATCGCGACCTCGTCGCCGTCACGGAGCAGCAGCGCGTCGCCCTGGCCCACATCGCACGCCGCGACCGCCCAGTCACCGGGGCGCGCCACGACGCGGCCGATGGCTCCTCCCCCGAGCGTGCCCGCGTACGCGACAACGGCACACAGGATCGCTGCCGCGGCAGTCACGCCCACAGCGCGCGGAAGCTGGTGCCGCACACACACCAGCACGAGCGCGGAGGCGAGCCCCACACAGAGCAGGACGCCGAGCGACCCGTCCGGCCAGGGCAGCGCGTGCCCGGGCAGCGCGCTCGCGACCCGGGCCACCTCGGCGATCCAGCCGGCGGGTGCCCACGCCAGCCAGACGGCGGCCTGTCCGAGTGCCGGCGCCCACGGCAGCAGGAGGCAGGCGACGCATCCCAGCGCCGTGGCGATCGGAGCCGCCGGTTCGGCGAGCAGGTTCGCGAGGACGCCGTAGAGCGGGATCGTCGGCGACAGCAGGAGCAGGACCGGCTGGCACGCGAGCTGGGCAGCCGCCGGGACCGCCAGGACGAAGGCGAGGGGACGCGGCATCCACCGCGACAATGCCCGTGCGAGCGGCGCGGCGAACAGCAGGAGGCCCGCCGTCGCGAGCACGGACAGCGCGAAGCCGTAGTCGCGCGACAGCCACGGGTCGTGCAGCAGCAGCACGATCACCGCCAGGGCGAGCGTCGGCAGCGCGTCGACCGGTCGTCCGCGGATCAGCGCGAGCAGTACGACGACCGCCATCGCGGCCGCCCGGACCACGCTCGGGCTGGGCCCCACGAGCACGACGAAGGCCGCGAGAGCGCAGCCCGCGATCACGACCCGGGTCCGGCGGCCGAGACCGAGCGATGACGCCCCGAGGAGCACCAGCCCGGTGACGAGCGCGCAATTGGCGCCGGAGACGGCGGTGAGGTGGCTGAGGGAGCTCTCCTTCATGGCGGTGTCGAGCGCCACGGGGACCGCTGTCTCGTCGCCGATCGCCAAGCCCGGGAGGAGGGCACCGCCGTCGCCCGGAGTGCGCGCGGCGGCGTCGGCGAACGCCTGCCGCACCGGGCTCGCCCACGACAGCCAGAACGGGGGCGGGTCGACGACGTGGCCGCCGTCGCCTGCGCGGAGGCGGAAGGAGGTGGGCTCGCCGGGCGGCTCCGGGGTCAGGAAGCCGTGGAGGTGGAGGACGGAGCCGATTACGAGGGCGTCCTTCGAGGTGGGGGCGACAACGGAGGCCGTGACTCGGCGGGCATCGTCGCGTGGCCCAGCGGCAGTGCCGGCCGCACCCAGAGCCTCCCTACCCTCTGATGTCACCGTCACCGGAACCGCCAGGCCCGCGACTTCGGCACCACCGACGGCCACCCGCACCACGGTCCCCCGCCAGCGCCAGCGGGCTTCGCCTCCGAACCCGGACGCCACACGGCGGGCCGACGTATCCACCCGCACGTCGACCGTGACCTCCTCTCGCGCCCGGGCCGCCGAGGCGAGGACGGCCGACGTCCGGCCGGGAGTCGCCGCCGCGGTCGCAGCGCACCCCAGACCCGCCCCGAGCGCCGCCACCGCGGCGAACGAAACCGCACGCAGCCGCCGCCGCCGCCCAGCAGCATGCCGTGCCGTTTCGCGCCTCTGCATGAGCAGCATCAGACACACCAGCACCGCGCACACCAGCGCGCACCCGCCTGCCGCCCACCACAGCGGCCCGCTCGCACCCTCCAGCGGCATCCCGACACCGAGGCCCGCCGCCAGCCACATCGCGGCCGCCGGTGCTGCCAGCCGGAGGTCGGGGCCGTCGCCGCTCACACGCGCACCCGATCCTTCAGGTCGGCGAAGATCTTGTCGCCGATGCCGGTCACCTCGCGGAGCTGGTCGACGGAGGCGAAGCGGCCGTGCGCCTCGCGCCAGTCGAGGATGCGCTGGGCGAGGGCAGGGCCGATCCGCGGGAGGCCGTCGAGGTCTGCGAGCGTCGCCGTGTTCAGGTCGACGACGGCGCCAGCACCACCGGCCGAACCCGCCGAAGCGCCCCCGGCACCACCACCGCCACCCGCCGCAGCCGGAGCGGGCGCCTCCCCCACCTTCGGCACCACGAGCTGTTCCCCGTCCACCACCGGCCGGGCGAGGTTCACGCCAGCCGGATCGGCGCCCTCGGTGAGCCCTCCCGCCGCGGCGACCGCGTCGAGGACACGCGCCCCGGGTGGAAGGCTGACGATGCCCGGCGTACGCACCGCGCCCGCGACATGCACGAGCAGCTCGGCAGCCGTCGGCCCGGCCGAAGCCGAAACGTGCGCGCCCGGCGACGCCACCGGCCCGGCGCTCCCCTCCCCGTAGGACACCGTGCTCCCCTGCTGCCCCAGCGCAGCCAGCACCACCGCGACGACAAGCCCCGCCAGCAGCAGCACCACGACGGCCCCGACCCCCAGCCGGACGCGCGCCGACCGTGGAGGTGGGAGCTCCGCCTCCACCTCCCCCTCCGGCTCCGGGGACTCCGCTCGATGACGCATCCCCTCACGCTAGGAACCCGCGCACCACGAAACGCCACCACCGACGGATCCGTGGAGAACGAAGGGCGGCGGCCCTCCTGTGGAGAGACCGCCGCCCGAGACCGCCGCCCGAAGCAGAACCGGAGACCTACCCCCGCGCCCGCGTCGCGATGTTCACCAGCCGCGGCGCCCGCACGATCACGTTGACGACCTCCCGGTCGCCGACGCTGCGCGTCACCGCCTCCGACCCGCGCGCCAGAGCCTCCAGCTCGTCCGCGCTGATCTTGGGCGACACCTCCAGCCGGTCGCGGACCTTGCCGTCGACCTGGACGACGGCCGTCACCGACTCCTCGATCAGGAGGGTCGGGTCGGGCTTGCGCCACTGGGCCAGCGCCACGGACGGCTCGTAGCCCAGCTGCGCCCACATGTCCTCCGCGGTGTACGGCGCGAACAGGTTCAGCGCCATCGCGGTGACCTCTGCGGCCTCGCGGACGGCCGCGTCGGCCGGCCCGGCGCCGGTGTCGATCGCCTTACGGGTGGCGTTCACCAACTCCATCAGGCGAGCGACGACGACGTTGAACTTGAAGGCCTCCACCAGCCCCGGCGCGTCGGCGAGGAAGCGGTGGGTGACGCGGCGCAGCGCCGGGTCCCCGGTCTTCCACACCACATCGGGCGCGCTGGTCACGTCGTGGGCGATGCGCCAGGCGCGTGCCAGGAACTTGGCGCTGCCGGCCGGCGACACGTCCGCCCAGTCGATGTCGTCCTCCGGCGGGCCGGCGAACGCCATCGTCAGGCGCACCGCGTCGACGCCGTGCTCGTCGAGCTGCTCCGACAGCTTCACCAGGTTGCCGCGCGACTTGCTCATCGCGGAGCCGTCCATCAGCACCAGGCCCTGGTTCAGCAGCGCGGTGAACGGCTCGGTGAAGCTGATCGAGCCCATGTCGAACAGCACCTTGGTGATGAACCGCGAGTACAGCAGGTGCAGGATCGCGTGCGTCACGCCGCCGACGTACTGGTCGACGGGCGCCCACTTCTCGGCCTCGCGCGGGTCGAACGCCTGCGTGGCGTCGTTCGGCGACAGGAAGCGCAGGAAGTACCACGACGAGTCCACGAAGGTGTCCATCGTGTCGGTGTCGCGCTTCGCCGGCCCGTCGCAGTTCGGGCAGGAGACGTTGACCCAGTCGGAGGCGGCGCCCAGCGGGCTGGTCCCCTTCGGCTGCAGGTCCAGGCCCTCCGCCGGCGGCAGCGTGACCGGCAGCTGATCCTCCGGCACCGGCACCTCGCCGCACTGCTCGCAGTGGATGATCGGGATGGGCGTGCCCCAGTACCGCTGACGCGAGATCAGCCAGTCGCGCAGGCGGAAGTTCTTCGCCGGCGCGCCGAGGCCGGACCCCTGCAGCGCCTCCGTCACGCGGCGGATCGCGTTCGACTTGCTCAGCCCGTCGAACGGGCCGGAGTTGATCAGCCGGCCCTCTCCGGTCAGCGCGACGCCGGTCTCGACCGGGCTCTCCAGCTGCACGTCGTCCGGCAGCACCGGCTCGCCCGTCTCCGGGTCGACCGGGATGATCGGCATGGCGCCCGTCACCGGCTGCGTGGTGTCGACGACCACCCGCACGGGGAGGTCGAAGGCGCGGGCGAAGTCCAGGTCGCGCTGATCGTGCGCCGGCACGGCCATGATCGCGCCGTGGCCGTAGTCGCTCAGCACGTAGTCGGCCGCCCAGATCGGGATGCGCTCGCCGGTCAGCGGGTTGACGGCGTGCCGCTCCAGGAAGACGCCGGTCTTCTCGCGCTCGGTGCTCAGCCGGTCCATCTCGGTCGTGCCGCGCACGACCTCCAGGTAGTCCTCGAACCGCTTGCGCACCTCCGGCCGGGCGTCCCGCACCAGCTCGGCGGCCAGGTCGGAGTCGGGGGCGACGACCATGAAGGTCACGCCGTACAGGGTGTCGGGACGCGTCGTGTAGACGGTCACCGGCTCCTCGCGGCCCTCGATCGCGAACTGCACGTCGGCGCCGGTGGAGCGGCCGATCCAGTTGCGCTGCATGCTGATCACCTTGGACGGCCAGGCGCCCTCCAGCTGCTTCAGGTCGTCGAGCAGGCGGTCCGCGTAGTCGGTGATGCGGAAGTACCACTGGGTCAGCTTCTTCTTGGTGACCAGGTTGTCGCACCGCTCGCAGCGGCCGTTGACGACCTGCTCGTTGGCCAGCACGGTCTGGTCGAAGGGGCACCAGTTGACCTGGCTCGCCTTGCGGTACGCCAGGCCCTTCTCGTACAGCTTGAGGAACAGCCACTGGTTCCAGCGGTAGTAGCCGGGGTCGCTCGTCTGCAGCACGCGGTCCCAGTCGAAGCTGGGCGCGTAGCGGCGCATGCTCGCCTTCTGCTGGGCGATGTTGTCGTTGGTCCAGCCGTTCGGGTCGAGACCGCGCTTGATCGCGGCGTTCTCGGCCGGCAGGCCGAAGGAGTCCCAGCCGATCGGGTGCAGCACGTTGAAGCCCTGCTGGCGCCAGTAGCGGGCGATGACGTCGCCGAGCGCGTACGCCTCCGCGTGACCCATGTGCAGGTCGCCGGAGGGGTACGGGAACATGTCGAGGATGTACTTGCGCGGGCGCTTGTCCGCCGGGTCGTCCGTCGCGAACGGCCGGAGCTCGTCCCAGACGGGCAGCCACTTGCTCTGGATGGCCGCGAAGTCGTACTGCGCCTCCGCCGCGGCCGTGCTCCCTGAATCCTGCTGGTGTGCCACGTGACTCCCAAGATGTGTTGTTGCGCTGCCGGCCGGTGCGCGGCGGGCAGGAGAAGACGTCGGGCAGGGGTGGCCCGAGCATCCAGACTACTAAAGGTTCACCTCAGTCAACGCGGGAGGCTTCCGTCGCGTTCCCGGCACCGATGGCCGCGAGCAGGGCGCGCGCCTTGACCCGGACCTCCGCCACCTCCTCGGCGGGGACGGAGAGCGCTGTGATGCCGCCGCCCGCGCCGATCGTCGCGGTGCGGCCGTCGAGGACGACGCTGCGGATGACCATCGCCAGCTCGGCTCCGCCGTCGAGCCCGAACCGGCCGAAGCAGCCGGCGTAGGCGCCGCGCGGGCCCGCCTCCAGGTCGTGCAGGATGCGCATGGCGCTGAGCTTGGGCGCGCCCGTCATCGACCCGGCGGGGAAGCACGCCGCGACCGCGTCGACCGCCCCGAGTCCGGGCTGCAGCCTCCCCTCGACCGTGCTCACCAGCTGGTGCACCTGGGCGTAGCTCTCGACGGCGAGCAGCCGCGTCACGGCGACGGAGCCCACCTCGCACACCCGGCCGAGGTCGTTGCGCATGAGGTCGACGATCATGACGTTCTCGGCCTGCTCCTTCTCGCTCGCCTCGAGCTCGGCGCGCTGGGCGAGGTCGGCGGCGACGGTCGCGCCGCGCGGGCGGGTGCCCTTGATCGGCCGCGTGCGGACCCGGCCCTCGGGCGTCACCAGGAGGAACTGCTCCGGTGACGAGCTGACCAGGGTGCGGCCCTGGATCCGGAGGAGGCCGGCGTGCGGCGCGGGGCTCGTCCGCCGCAGGCGGAGGTGCACGGCGAGCGGGTCGGCGGCGGTGGCCGCGGTCGCGGTGTTCGTGAGGCAAAGCTGGTAGGCGTCGCCCGCGCGGATGGCGCTCTGGCAGGCGGCGAGGAGGTCGAGGTACGCGGCGTCGGTGTGGCGCCAGGTCGCGGAGGCGGGAGGGACGGGGTGGGCGCGCTCGTAGGCGGCGGCGGTGCCGGGAGTGGCGCGGAGGGTGTGGAGCCGGCGGGAGGCATCCTCACCCCAGGCGAGCGCCTCCGGATCGTCGGTGGTCATCAGCGCCGCCGTGCCGGTGGTGTGATCGAACACGACGGCGCGGTCCACCAGCAGGAAGGCCGCATCCGGCGCGGCCGTCGCCGCGACCGGGATGCCCAGCGCCGCGGCGCCGGCCTCGTAGCCGAGTACGCCGAACCAGCCGAGCGGACTCCCCGGGGCGTGGCGGGGGCGGGAGGCGAGGTCCTCGCGGAGCGCGGACAGGATGTCGCCCGGCCCGGTGCGTCCGTCGAGCGTCACGGTGCCGTCGGCGACCGAGGAGGTCAGCACGATCCTCCCGGTGCCGAGGATGCTGCGGCCGTGGGTCGCGCCAGGACCGGCGTCGAGCCACACCGCGTCGCCCGTGGCTGGTGCGGACGAGCCTCCCGCGTCCCCGAACAGCACGACGAACGCGTCGGCCGGGTCGATCCCGGCGCCGAGCTGCTGCACGCGGAGCGGGGCGACCACCGACTCAGCCTAGGGCGCGCGCGCAGCCGCGCCGAATGCGCCGTCAGCCGGGGCCGCTAGCCTGGCGGGATGGATGCGGTCAGCACACTCTCCGACTGGGCCGGCGGCACGCTGGTGGTCCAGGACAGCTGCGAGGTCGTCGAGACGGAGCTGCTGGTCGCCGACTCGTTCCTCCTCTCGGGCGGGCGCGTGCTCGCACTGCCGCTGCACCGGTCCCGGTTCGTGGAGTCGGCGCGCGAGCAGGGCTGGCGCGATCGCGCCGACCTCGACCGGTTCTGGGAGGCCGCGATCGCTTCCCTGCCCCGCGATGGCGACTGGTTCCCGCGCCTCGAGCTGGTCCGGCAGCGCGACGCGTTGCGGCTGCGCGCTCGGCTGCGGCCGGCTCCGGAGCTGCACAGGGAGGTCGTCGTGGCCACCGCCGCCGACGATCCGCGCCGCACGCCGCACCTGAAGGGGCCCGACATCGACCGGCTCTCCGTGCTCCGCCAGCGCGCCCAGCGGAAGGGTGCGCAGGAGGCGGTGATCCTCGACGAGGGCTTCGTCTCCGACGGCGCGACAACGGCGCTGCTCTGGTGGCGCGGCGAGACGCTGTTCGCCCCTCCGCTCTCCCTCGCCCGGGTCGACAGCGTCGCGGCCCGCACGGTCCGCGGCATCGCGGCCGCGCTGGGGGTCGTGGTCGACGAGGAGGAGGCCTCGCCCGCACAGCTCGACGGCGTCGTGCTGTGGGCGGTGAACGCTCTGCACGGCATCCGGGCGGTCACGCGCTGGGTCGACGGCCCGCGCCTCGCGCAGGACCCGGCCCGCACCGACGCCTGGCGCGCCCGCTTCACGACGCTCGCGCGGCCCCTCCCGGCCTCCCCGACCCCCGAACGGTGATCGAGTTGCCACGACACGCCGCCAGGACGGGGATGGAGGCGGCGTGTCGTGACAAGTATCGGGCGGCGGGCGTCACGCGGCAGTGGTCAGCGTCCCGGCCCTCAGGTGGGCGGTGCGCGTGATGAGGTCGCGCGGCACCTCCGTGTGCGAGATGAGCAGCACGGTCCTGCCGTCCTCCGCCGCCGTGCGGAGGATGTCGCGCACGACCAGGTCGGCCGCGCCGGGGTCGACGTTCGCCGTCGGCTCGTCGACCACGAGCACGGGGAAGTCCGCCAGCAGCGCCCGCGCCAGCGCGATCCGCTGCGCCTGACCGCCGGAGACCAGCGCTCCCCGCTCCCCGAGCGGCGTGTCCAGCCCGACGCGCGAGCGTGCCCAGTCGCCGAGCCCGACCCGGTCGAGCACCGCGAGCAGCTCGTCGTCGGTGGCGGTGTCCCTGGCGAACAGGAGGTTCTGCCGCAGGTCGGCGTCGAACAGGAAGGGCTGCTGTTCGCACAGCCCGACGATGCGGCGCACGTCGTCCTGGCGAGCGTCGCGTGCCTCCACGCCGCCGATCGTGTACCGGCCGTCGTAGTCGATGAACCGGACGAGGAGGTGCGCGAGCGCCGTCTTGCCCGCTCCCGTCGGTCCGGTCAGCAGCACCCGCTCCCCCGGCCGCAGCACGAGGTCGACATCGCGCAGAACGTCGACGCCCTCGTCGTCGGGCCAGTGCGCGGATACGCCCTCCAAGCGCACCTCTGGCACGCCGTCAGCAGCCAGCGGGAGGGCCTCCGAGCGGTCGACGGGCACTCCGGACGGCAGCTCCGCGGGGGCGGTCGCCGCGATGCGCTCGGCGCTCGTGCGCACCTGGCGCCAGGCGCCGAGGGCGGTCGGCACCATCCCGAACACCTCGAACACCGCCAGCGGCAGCAGCGCGACGACGGCGAGCTGCGGGCCGTCGATCCGCCCGTCGCCGAGCGCGGGGATGCCGGCGACCAGGCCGAGCAGGGTCGCGCCGCCCGCGAGGACGGACACCGCGGCGGCGGTGAGCCCCAGCCCGGCGGCCCGGCGCCGGACCGCGCGGGTGAGCCGGTCGCTCGCATCCGTGACCCCACGCTGCGCCGAGCCGAGCGCGCCGAACGCGGTCAGCACGTCGGCCGAGCGCACGAGGTCCAGGATGCGGGCCGACAGGTCGGCGCGCAGCGGGGCGATAGAGCGCTCGGCGCTGCCCGCCGCCCAGCGGTTGATCAGCGTCCCCACCACCGCGGCGCCGGCCAGCGTCAGCAGGAGCACGGCTCCCGCCTCCGGCAGCACCAGGAAGGCGGCGACGACGCTCACCAGCACCACCACGGCCGAGGTCGCCAGCGGCTGGACGACGCGCAGCGCATGGTTCTGCAGGTCGTCCACATCGTCGGCCAGCCGGGAGAGGAGGTCGCCGTCGCCACGAGCGCGCCCGGCGCCGACCTCGACCCCGCCCGCCGCGCGTCCGCGCAGCCCGTCCGGCGCGAGGGGCACGAGCCGCGTGTACAGGGCCGTGCGGATGCCGGGGAGCTGCCGGAATGCGGCGTCGTGCCCGGCGAGCCGCTCCAGGTAGCGGAAGAAGGCGCGCCCGAGCGCGAACGCCCGCACGCCCACCACGGCGGCCGTCAGGTACATGATCGGCGGCTGCTCGGCCGCCCGCGTGATCAGCCACGCCGAGACGCCGAGCAGGGCCACGGCGCTCAGGGCGCTGAGCGCACCGAGGGCGATGGCGCCCCACAGCCGACGCGCCGGGGGCAGCGCCTGCCGCAGGATGCCGCGGGCGTCGGCCGAGAGGCGGGCGGACCCGCGCCCGGCGGCGCTCCCGCTGACGGCGGCGCTCCCGGCCCGGTGCTCAGACATGCGCGACATCCTTCCGCTCGACGTTCGACCCGGCGGGAGACGCGATGACCTCCGCGCCGCTCACCCGCATCACCCGGTCGGCGGCCGCCGCCACCGCCTCCCGATGGCTGACGACCAGCACCGCGGCTCCCTTTTCGGCGACCCGCCGCAGCGAGGCCAGGAGGCGCGCCTCCGCCTCCGCGTCGAGGGCCGACGTCGGCTCGTCGAGCAGCAGCACCGGGCATCCACCCGCCCGCAGCCGGTACAGCGCGCGGGCGACGGCGACCCGTTGGGCCTGCCCGCCGGACAGCCCGGCTCCGGCAGGGCCCAGCACCAGCTCGTGGTCGAGCTCGGGCGCGGCCGCGTCGCACAGCGACCGCCGCACGAGGGCGATGTCGGGCTCCGCGGCGCCGAGCGCGACGTTCTGCGCGATCGATCCGGCGATCAGACCGGGGCGCTGACCGGCCCAGGCGACGGCGTCGAGCCTCCCCGCCGGGTCTTCGCGCCCGCCCGCACCGATGCGACCGGCGTACGACGCGAAGCCGAGCACGGCCGCCAGGAGGCTGGACTTGCCCGCTCCGCTCGGCCCGGTGAGCGTGACCACCTCGCCGGGACGGACCTCCGCCGAGAACGGCCCCACCGCGACACGGTCGTCGTACGCGACGGAGACCCGCTCGAAAACCAGCCCCGTGGCGGCGACGGAGACCGGCCGCCCGCCGGCATCGGAGGCGGCAGCGTCCGCCGCCTCCAGCACCGCGAAGGCCCGGCCTGCCGCCTCGATGCCCTCGGCGGCGGCGTGGTAGCTCGCGCCGACGTTGCGCAGCGGCAGGAACGCCTCCGGCGCCAGCAGCAGCACGAACAGCCCCACCGACAGGTCGAGCGAGCCTCCGACCAGGCGCAGGCCGATCGTCACCGCGACGAGCGCGACCGAGAGGCTGGCCGCCAGCTCGAGCACGAAGCCCGACAGGAACGACATGCGCAGCACCTTCATCGTCCGCACCCGGTAGTCGTCGCTGATCGCCCGGATGCGGGCCTCCTGCCGGTGCTGCCGGCCGAACAGCTTCAGCGTGGAGAGGCCGCCCACGACGTCGAGGAACCCGCGGGACAGCCCGGCCAGCGCCTCCCACTGCCGCTGCTGCGCCGCCTGGGTCGCCCAGCCGACGAGCATCATGAAGACGGGGATGAGCGGCAGCGTCAGCACCACGATGATCCCGCTGGTGAGGTCCTGCGAGCCGATGACGAGCACGAGGACGGGCATCGCCACCGCGGTCGCGACCAGCTGGGGCAGGTACTTCCCGAAGTAGCCGTCGAGGGCGTCCAGCCCGCGCCCGGCGACCAGGGCGACATCGGTGCTGGAGCGCTGTCGCAGCCAGGCGGGGCCGAGCCGCCCGACCGCCGCCATGAGCCGCTCGCGCAGCTGCCCGACCACCGCGGCCCCGCCGCGCGCCGCGACCGCGTCGACCGCCCAGACCACCGCGCCGCGCGCCGCGACGACGACCGCCAGGCCGGCGACCAGCGGCGTGAGCGCCGTGAGCGGCTCCCCCGCGATCGCCCGCACCACCAGCTGCGTCACCAGCCACGAGAAGGCGATGACGAGCGCGGTCTGCGCGAACGTCAGCGCCGCACCGGCGGCGAGGGTGCCGCGGGTGGCCGTGGCATAGCGCAGCAGCCGGGGGTCGAGCGGACGCACGTCAGGCCTCCACGGCTTCCGCCGCGCCGGCGTCCTGCGGGATGTGCGAGCGGGTGACCCGCTTGCGGAAGATCCAGTAGGTCCAGCCCTGGTACAGCAGGATGAGCGGCAGGAAGATCACCGCGACCCACGTCATCACCGTGAGCGTCGTGTCGGTGCTCGACGCGTTCGCGATCGTGAGGCTGTTCTCCGGGTTCGGCGACGACGGCATGACGTTCGGGAACAGGGCCGAGAAGAGCGACACGACGGCCAGCGCGATCGTCGCGGCCATGAGGCCGAACGACCAGCCCTCGAGCCCGCGCAGGTTGGCGATCCACGAGCCGACGAGAGCCAGCGCTGCGAGCCCCGCGAGAAGCAGGAACAGCGGCGAGAAGTGCGCGATGCCGGTCCAGAGGAGGAACGCGGCGGCGACCACGATCGCGGCGGCTCCCGAGCGGGTCGCCAGCCGGCGCGCCCGCTCGCGGATCGCGCCGTCGGTCTTGAGCGAGACGAACACCACGCCGTGCGTGAAGAAAAGCAGGAGGGTCGTCAGGCCGCCCAGCAGCGCGTACCCGTTCAGGAGGTCGAACAGCGTCCCCGTGTAGTCGTGGTTCGCGTCGAGCGCCACGCCCTGCACGATGTTCGCGAAGGCGACGCCCCACAGGAAGGCGGGAAGGGCCGAGCCGATCACGATCATGGTGTCGAAGCGCCGCTTCCACGCCGCCTCCGGCCGCTGGTGCCGGTACTCGAACGACACCCCGCGCAGGATGAGCGCGATCAGGATGAGCAGCAGCGCCAGGTAGAAGCCGCTGAACAGGGTGGCGTACCACTCGGGGAACGCCGCGAAGAGGGCGGCGCCTCCCACGATCACCCACGTCTCGTTGAGGTCCCAGACCGGGCCGATGGTGTTGATCAGCACGCGCCGGTCGGTGTCGTCGCGGCCGAGGAACGGCAGCGACATCCCGACGCCGAAGTCGAACCCGTCGAGCACGAAGTAGCCGACGAAGAAGAAGGCGACGATGCCGAACCAGAGAACTGCGAGATCCATGTCGTGTGCTCCTTCTTCCTCAGTAGACCGTCGCGACCGGGACCGGCTTGCCGGCCTCGTCCAGGTGCTCGTCGATGGGGGCGGGGCCCTTCTGCGCTGCGCGCTTGATCAGCTTGAACTCGACGACGGCCAGGGCGCCGTACACCGCGGTGAAGGCGATCAGCGAGATCAGCACCTCGAGTCCCGTGGTGCCGGGTGAGACGCCGTCGGCCGTCTTCATCAGGCTGAACACGATCCACGGCTGGCGGCCCATCTCGGTGAAGATCCAGCCGACGATCATGGCGGCGAGCGAGAGCGGCATCGCCCAGATCGCGATCCGCCACATCCAGCGGTACTTCGGGGTGCGGCCCTTGCGGGTCAGCCAGAGGCCGACGACGGCGACGAGGATGTGCAGCATCCCGAGGCCGATCATCCAGCGGAACGACCAGTAGGTGACCCAGATGATCGGGGTGTAGTCGCCCGGTCCGTACAGCTGCACGTACTGCGCCTGGAGGTCGTTGATGCCCTCGACCGTGCCGTTCAGCGTGTGGGTCGACAGGAACGAGAGGAGGTACGGGATGCGGATGGAGAACAGCTCGTGCACGCCGTCGGGGGTGCCGAGGGTGAACAGCGAGAACGACGCGTCGGCGCCGGTCGAGGTCTTGTAGAGCGCCTCCGCCGCGGCCATCTTCATCGGCTGCGTCTCGACCATCGCGAGACCGAGCTGGTCGCCGCTCAGCACCGTGCCGAGTCCGGCGCCGATCATGAGCCAGGCGCCGAACTTCAGCGCGGGGCGCATGGTCTCGAGATTCTGATTCCGCGAGAGATGCCAGGCGGCGACGGCGATGATCAGGCCGGCCGAGACCATGAAGCAGGCGAAGATCGTGTGCGGGAACGCCGCCAGCGCGACTTTATTGGTCAGCACGGCCCAGATGTCGCTGAGCTCCGCGCGTCCGCGCTGTTCGTTGAGCGTGTAGCCGACCGGGTTCTGCATGAAGGCGTTCGCCGCGATGATGAAGTACGCCGAGAGCACGCTGCCCACCGCGGTGACCCAGATGGTGGCGAGATGCAGGCCCTTCGGCAGCTTGTCCCAGCCGAAGATCCAGAGCCCGATGAAGGTCGCCTCCAGGAAGAAGGCGAGCAGGCCCTCCAGGGCCAGCGGGGCGCCGAACACGTCGCCGACGAAGCGGGAGTAGTCCGACCAGTTCATGCCGAACTGGAACTCCTGAACGATGCCGGTGACGACGCCCATCGCGAAGTTGATCAGGAAGATCTTGCCGAAGAAGTGGGTCAGCTGCAGGTAGTGCGGCTTGCCCGTCCGGTACCAGGCCGTCTGGAAGATCGCGACACAGGTCACGACGCCGATCGTCAGCGGCACGAACAAGAAGTGGTAGATCGTCGTCAGTCCGAACTGCCAGCGGGCCAGCAGCAGCGGATCCAGGAGCTCGTTCACACGGCACACCCTTCGCGGATCGAACTTCTACACGTCGTAGAAGCTCTTCTTCTACAGAGTGTAGAACATTTCCAGCCGCGCCGGGTTATCCTGGGATCGTGGCGAATCTCGGAGAATTGGAGCGGGCTGTCATGGACGCCCTCTGGGCGGTGGAGACCCCGCTCAGCGCTGGCGAACTGCGCGACAGACTGGCAGGCGCGCGCGACGGCGGCAAGACCCCGGCGCTGACGACCGTGCTCACCGTGCTCTCCCGCCTCGAGCAGAAGGGCTTCGTGTCGCGCGACCGCGACGCGCGCCCGCACCTCTACTCCGCCGCCCTCACCCGCGCCGGCCACGTCGCCGAGCTGATGCACGAGGTGCTGGAGTCCTCCTCCGACCGCACGGAGGCGCTCGCGTACTTCGTCGGGTCGGTGGACGAGTCGGAGGCGCAGATGCTGCGCCGCCTGCTCGACGCCCGGTCGTCGTAGCGCCGGTGACCGCCGTCGACGGCACCGCCGTGGTGCTGGGACTGCTCGCGATCGCCCTCGCCTGGCCGGTGCCGCTGCTGCTCGCGCGTGCGAAGTGGCCGGCGGCCGCGCCCGTGCTCGCCGTCGCACTCTGGCAGTCGATCGCGCTCGCGGGTGGCATCTCCATGATCGGATCGCTGCTGGTGGCCGGGCTGGAGCCGTTCGGCGACGACCTGTGGAGCCGGATCGGCGGCGCAGCGGCGTCGGTGTTCCACGGTCCCCTGCCGGCCGACGCCACCCTCCTCAACGCCTTCCTGCTCAGCGCCGCCGTGCTGCTCACCGCGCACCTCCTGCTGAACCTGGCCCTGACCTCCGCCCGCAGCCGCCGGCAGCGGCACCGCCACCTCGAGCTGCTGACCCTGCTCAGCTCTCCCCTGCCCGACGCGCCGGCCACCCGGGTCATCGACCACCCGGCACCGGCGGCCTACTGCCTGCCGGGCGCCCGCAGCGTCACGGTGCTCTCGGAGGGCATGATCGCGCTGCTCAGCCCCGAGCAGCTGGAGGCCGTGGTCGCGCACGAGCGCGCTCACCTGCGGCAGAAGCACCACCTCCTGCTCGACGCGTTCCGCTCGTGGAAGCGGTCCCTCCCCTGGTTCCCCATCGCGACCCGGGCCCAGGATGCCGTGGCGCTGCTGCTGGAGATGCTGGCCGACGACACCGCGCGCCGCGCCGAGGGCGACGCCGTGCTGGCCCACGCCATCCGCATCGTCGACGAGACCGGCACGGCCGGGACGGCCCTCGGCGCCCCCAAGGACCAGCGCACCCCCGAACAGCGCCGCCAAGCCCTGCTGGCCCGCGAGGAGCGGCTCGTCGCCGGCCACCGCACCGTCGGACCGATGCTGCGCGCGACCGTGATCGCCACCACTGCACTCCTGGTCGCGGTGCCACCGCTGCTGGTGCTGCTCAGCTAGCGCGCAGCCTCCGCCCGGGTGCCGCCCAGTAGCATCGTCGCTATGCCCACCCAGCCGCGCGGCCCGCGCGACGACACCGCCGCCTCCTCATGAACGACGCGCTCACCTGGCTGCTCGACCTGATCCAGGGGGTCGACCCGCTGCTGCGCACGATCCTCGCCGGTGTCGCGATCATGCTCGAGACGAGCATCCTGATCGGGCTGATCGTTCCCGGCGACACCGTGGTGCTGGTCGCGAGCACGGCGGTCGGCAACCCAGTCGAGTACGTCGGGCTCGTGGTCGCCGTCATCGTGGGGGCGCTGTGCGGCGAGTCGATCGGTTTCGCGCTCGGCCGCTTCTTCGGGCCGCGCATCCGCGCCAGCCGGCTCGGGCGGCGGCTCGGGCCGCAGAACTTCGACCGCGCGGAGGCGTACCTCGCCCGGCGCGGCGGGATCGCGGTCTTCCTGTCCCGCTTCCTGCCGGTGCTGCACTCGCTCATCCCGCTCACCGTCGGCATGAGCCCGATGCGCTACCGCACCTTCATGGCCTGGACGGCGCCGGCCTGCGTGATCTGGGCGTTCGCCTACGTGAGCGTGGGCTCGGCCGCGGCCGGCGGCTATCGCGAGCTCTCGCGCGAGCTGCACTGGGCGGGCTACGTCTTCGTCGCCGTGATCGCCGCCTTCATCGTGATCGTCTTCCTGGTGAAGAAGATCCTGCAGAAGCGGGAGGCCCGGCACATGGCCGCAGAGGACACGACTGCGGCGGCCCGGAATCCCGAGCCGCCGCAGGTCGACGAGCGCTGACGCCCGCCGGAAGGAGCCTCCCGCCTACTTGATCGGGTGGTCCTCCAGCCACTTCTTCGCCGCCGCGTCGGGCTGCGTCTTGCTGTCGCCCTGGTTGTCTGCGTTGAGGTCGATGAGGTCCTCGGTGGTGAGCTCGGCCGACACCTTGTTGAGCACCTCCTTGACCTTCGACGACGCCTTCTCGCTGTTGATCAGCGGGAGGATGTTCTGCGCCGCGATCAGGTTCTTCGGGTCCTTCAGGGTGACGAAGCCGTTGTCCTTGATCGCGGGGGTCGTGGTGTAGATGTCCGCCAGCTGCACGTCGCCGTTCTTCAGCGCCGTGACGGTCAGCGGGCCGCCCGAGTCGTTGATCGGGGTCAGCGTCGCCGAGACGCCGTACGCCGCCTTGAGGCCCGGGATGCCGTAGGGCCGGGTCTCGAACTCGGGGTTCGCGCCCACCTTGAGCGGCTCGGTGACCTTGGAGAGGTCGGCGAGGCTCGTGACGCCCCACTTCTCCGAGAACTCCTTGGTGACGTTGTAGGAGTCGGCGTCCTGCGCCTTCGACTGGTCGAGCACCTCGAAGCCCTTCGGCAGGGCGTCGTTGAGGGCGGCGTAGACGTCCTCGCTCGAGGTCGCGGTGCTGTTCTTGTCGTAGAACTGCAGCAGGTTGCCGCTGTACTCCGGGATCAGGTCGATGGAGCCGTCCTGCAGCGCCTTGAGGTAGACGTCGCGCTGGCCGATGCTCGGCTTGTATGCCACCTTGACGCCGTTGGCCTCGAGCGCCTGGCCATAGATCTGCATGAGGATCTCGGACTCGCCGAACGCGGCCGAGCCGACGGTGACGGTGTCGCCGGACGACGACGCGCTCTCGGTGCTGAAGGCGCCGCCCCCGCCGGAGGAGCAGGCGCTGAGCCCGAGCAGGGCGCCGGCCGCGAGCACGCCGGCGGCGATGCGGCCCTTTCTGGATGCGAACATGATCTTCTCTCTTCTGTGGTGTGGTGCGTCGGGTCGGGAAAGTCGTAGGGGTTCAGGAGGTCCGGGTTCGGGAGGTCCGGGTTCAGGAGCTCAGAAGGGCTCCCGACCGGGAGTGGTGACACCGAGCGGGCGCCACGGGTCCTTCTGCTTGCTGCGCACGTCGCGCACGCGCCCCGCGGCCACGCCGCGCGGGACGACGACGCGCTGCAGCAGCGCGAACAGCCCGTCGACGACGAGGGCGAGGGCGACGACGATGATCGAGCCGCCCAGCATCTCGGCGTAGTTCTGCACCGGGAGCCCGTCGATGAGGTAGCGGCCGAGGCCGCCGACCGGCAGGATCGCCGCGACGGTCCAGGTCGCGATCACCTGCAGCGCCGCCGAGCGCACGCCGCCGATCACGAGCGGCAGACCGAGCGGCAGCTCCACCTTGGTGAACACCTGCCAGCTCGTCATCCCCACCGCGCGGGCGGCGTCGATCGTGCGCCGGTCGACGGACTCCAGCCCCGAGTACGCGCCGGCGAGCAGCGGCGGGATGGCGAGGATGGTCAGCGCGATCAACGGCGGCACGATCGAGATGTTCGCCATGATCAGCGCCAGGTACACGACGAGGCCGAGCGTCGGGAGCGCGCGCAGCGCACCGGAGGCGCCGATCGCGATCCCGCGCAGCCGCCCGGAGTGCCCGATCGCGAAGCCGATCGGCAGCGCGATCGCCGACGCGAGCACGAGGGTCAGGAACGAGTACCAGATGTGCTCGAGCGTGCGCGCCGGGATGCCGTTGGCGCCCGCCCAGTGCGCGGGGTCGAAGATCCACCCGAAGGCGGCGAGGATGTCGGTCATGCGCCGGTCACCGCCTTCATGGCGGCGGACCGCTTCAGCCGCCCCGTGCGCCGGTCGGTCCGCGACCACGGCAGCAGCAGCCTCCCGAGCAGCACGAGCACCAGATCGAAGACCAGCGCGACGATCATGATGGCGACGATGCCGACGCCGACCTCGAACGGGAAGTAGCGGTTCAGCCCCTCCACGAACAGCGTGCCGAGATTGGAGACGCCGATCAGCGACCCGACGCTCACCAGGCTGACCGTGCTGACGGAGACGACGCGCAGGCCCGCGAGCAGCACCGGTCCGGCGAGCGGCAGCTCCACCGCCCAGAACCGGCGCCAGGTCGAGAAGCCGACGGCGGTCGCCGACTGCAGCACGTCGCCCTCGACCGAGGCGAGCGCGTCGGCCGTCGTGCGCACCATGAGCGCGAGCGCGTAGATGCTCAGCGCGACCACCACGTTGATCGGGTCGAGGATGCGCGTGCCGATCAGCGCAGGCATCGCGACGAACAGCGGCAGCGACGGGATCGCGTACAGGATGCCGCCGATGGTCAGCAGCGCCGGCCGGCTGAGGGCGTAGCGGTTCGCGAGCCACCCGATCGGGAGGGACAGCACGAAGCCGATGACGATGGGCAGCGCGCTCAACCAGACGTGGGTCAGCGTGAGCCCCCACACCAGGTCGAGGTTCGACCAGAGCCAGCTCACGTCCGGCCCTCACCCTGCGCCGCAGCACCCGCGACCGGGAGGGTCGCGGCCTTTGCTCCGGAGACACCGGCGGCGGCGCCGTCGGTGCTGGACGCCGGCGCGTCGGCCAGCCGTCCTGCCGCACGCCCGTCGGCGTCGACGAGCACGGAGCCCGTCGGCGTCGACTCCACGTGCAGCGCGCGCCGGCCGCGGTCGGCCCCGATGAAGGAGGCGACGAACTCGTCGGCCGGGTGCGCGAGAATCTCGGCGGGAGTGCCCTGCTGGGCGACGATCCCTCCGGTCCGGAAGATCACGACCTGGTCGCCGAGCCGGAAGGCCTCGTCGATGTCGTGGGTGACGAACAGCACGGTCTTGCCGATGTCGCGCTGCAGCCGCAGCAGCTCGTTCTGCAGCTCGTCGCGGACGATCGGGTCGACGGCGCCGAACGGCTCGTCCATCAGCAGGATGTTGGGGTCGACCGCGAGGCCGCGGGCGACGCCGACGCGCTGCTGCTGGCCGCCGGAGAGCTGGCTCGGATAGCGGTCGGCCATCGACCGGTCGAGGCCGACCGTGTCCATGAGCTCGAGCGCCCTCGCCCGCGCCTCCTTCTTCTTCACGCCGTTCAGCAGCGGGACCGTCGCGATGTTGTCGACGACCTTGCGGTGCGGCAGGAGGCCCGAGTTCTGCATGACGTAGCCGATGCTGCGACGCAGTGCGACGGGCTTCAGCCGCTGCGCGTCCTCGCCGTCGATCTCGACGACGCCGCTCGTCGGGTCGACCATGCGGTTGACCATGCGCAGGATGGTCGTCTTGCCGCTGCCGGACGAACCGACCAGCACGGTGATCCGACGTGACGGGACGACGAGCGAGAAGTCGTCGACCGCCAGCGTGCCGTCCGGGAAACGCTTGGTCACGGAGCGGAACTCGATCATCGCGGGTCCGATCCTCTCGTGTGCGCCGCCCTCTCAGGCGGCTCGGCCCGGGCGGGACGGCGGGCGCCATCCCTTCTACCCAAACAGCGTTCGTCGCGTTGCACAACGATTGCGTCGAATTGTGTTCGGCGCCGAACGCTCTTCGGATGCAGCGTCGCACGGACCGCCGACATTCCCGGACGGGAGGAACCGGTGCGGAGGCGGTGCTCAGCCCTCCGACGAGTACCGCTTCTCGAGGTAGTCGCGCGCCACCGTGCGCGCCTCGGCGATGTACTTCTCGTCGCCGGCCGGGTCGTCGAGGAAAGCGCGGTTGATCAGCGCATCCATGATCTCGACCACGATCTCGAGGCGGAACGCGAGGTCCTCGCCCGCGGGGAGGCCGTACTCGTCGGAGAGGATGTCGGCGAACTGCCGCGCGAACGACACGTCGCGGGCCACCTCCTCCTCCGGCACTCCCGAGCGCTCGGCGTCGGTGAAGCGGATGATGCGGAAGCCCGTCTCGGTGCGGAACATGTCGACGAAGGCGTCGATCGCGCACTCCACCGCGTTCCACCAGTGCGCGGGGTTCTGCTCGTGGATGGCCGCGACCACCGAGCGGCGGTAGCGCAGCAGCGCGCGGTCGCGCAGGGCCTGCAGCAGGACGATCCGGTCCGGGAAGTAGCGGTACACGGTGCCGATGGAGGCGCCGGCGCGCTCGGCGACCATCGCGGTGGTGAGCCGGTCGAAGCCGATCTCGTCGACCACCTCGGCGGCCGCGTCCAGCAGCGCGTCGATCCGGGCGGCGCTGCGCTCCTGGATCGGCTCGGTGCGCACGAGCGCGGCTCCGACGGTGTTCTGACCGGCGACCAGATCGTTGATGGGCACGAGGGCGGCTCCTTCTCTGCGTTTCTGCGTTCTCGTGATGGGTCCCCAGCCCAGTGTGGCGACGATTCCCTATCGCTACACAACGGATCATATTCGGGGAAACCTCACTTCTGCACGGGAATCGCCTTGAACTCGTCGCAGAATCGGCCCCAAATCGGGGGCTGGTGATCGTCTTCCTGCACTCCATGAGAGACTTGAAGCTCTATGACCGCAACCCCCGACCCCCACGGCCAGGAGCACGGCGGCCCCGCCTCCGGCGCTCCCGTCGCCCGGGCGGTCGAGCCGATCATGCACCGCGCCGCGCGCATCGAGGACGCCTTCCACGAGTTCCGCGCCCGCCGCGCGCGCAAGCGCGGGTTCCTCGCGACGGTCGTGCCGTACACCGGCTACGGCGCTCCCACCTGGGTCCGCATCCTGGGCCGCGTGGTCCTGGCGAAGGAGCCGAAGCCGGGCAGCCGCGCCGAGCGCAAGCACCGCAAGCGCGAGGAGTCGATCAGGGGCTGGAGGTCGTTCATCAGCGTGCCCGTCTCGGACGTGACGGTGACGGTCGAGATCGAGGGCGACCGGCACGAGGTCCGGCCGGACCGCGGCGGAGTGATCGACACGGTCATCCCCGTCTCGCTGACGCCCGGCTGGCACACCGTGCGGCTGACCACGCCCGAGTCGACCCGCGTGTTCGAGGCGCCGGTGTTCGTGGTCGACCCGAAGGCGACCTTCGGCATCATCTCCGACATCGACGACACGGTCATGGTCACCGCGCTCCCCCGGCCGCTGCTCGCCGCCTGGAACACCTTCGTGCTCGACGAGCACGCCCGCGTCCCCACGCCCGGCATGTCGGTGCTGCTGGAGCGGCTCGCCGCCTCCCATCCCGGAACCCCGGTCTTCTATCTCTCTACCGGCGCCTGGAACGTCGCGCCGACGCTCACCCGCTTCCTGTCGCGCAACCTGTTCCCCGCCGGTCCCCTGCTGCTGACCGACTGGGGGCCGACGCACGACCGCTGGTTCCGCAGCGGCCGCGAGCACAAGCGCACGAGCCTCTCCCGGCTGGCCGAAGAGTTCCCCGGCCTCAAGTGGCTGCTGATCGGCGACGACGGCCAGCACGACGAGCAGCTGTACGGCGAGTTCACGACCGCGCATCCCGGCAACGTCGCTGCTGTCGCCATCCGCCAGCTCTCCAGCGGGGAGGCGGTGCTCGCCGGCGGACGTTCGAAGGCCGAGAAGCACAGCGAGCTCTTCGGCGCGCCATGGGTGTACGCCAACGACGGCCAGGGCATCAGCGAGCAGCTGAAGGCGCTCGACATCCTGCCGTAGCCCGCGGATCCCGCTGGGCCACGCACATCCGAGCCCGGATGTCGGTGGTGGACGGCATACTGTGGCAATGGCCAGCCGAGCGGACCTCCTCCGGATGCGGCGCCTCGCGCACGCGATCGACGGCGAGCGGGAGGCCGACCCGGCCGCCGTCGCCCGTCGCCTCCTCGCCGTGCAGGCGCAGGACTTCGCTGCCGGCTGCTGGGCGCTGGCCGTGCGCACCGGCGGCGCAACGCGCGCCGACGTGCTCGCCGACCTCGACGCCGGCCGCATCGTGCGGTCGTGGCCGATGCGCGGCACCCTCCACTTCGTCCCGCCGGAGGACCTCCGCTGGATGCTCGGCGTGACGACCGCGCGCATGGTGCAGGGGCTGGCGAACCGGCACCGGCAGCTCGAGCTCGACACCGCCGACCTCACCCGCGCCCGCGATATCGCGGTCGACGCGCTCAGCGGCGGCCGGAGCCTGGGCCGCGCCGAGATGCAGGAGGTGTGGGAGCGCGCCGGTATCGCCACCACCGGGCAGCGCGGCTACCACCTCATCTACTACCTCGCGCAGACGGGCGTGCTGTGCTGGGGTCCGACGCACCGCACCCAGCAGGCGCTCGTGCTGCTCGACGAGTGGGCTCCGCGACGCCGCGATCTCACCGGCGACGAGGCGCTGGCCGAGTTCCTGCTGCGCTACCTCGCGGGCCACGGCCCGGCGACGCTCCAGGACTTCGTCTGGTGGATCAAGGGCACGATCACGGGTGCCCGCGCGGCCCGTGCCCTCCTCGCGGACGCGCTCACGACCCTCACCGTCGATGGCACCGAGTACCTCGTCACGGCCGAGCTCGCCAACCGCGCGGCCGCGACGGCCGAGACCCGCGCCGAGCGCGAGGCCGTGCCGCTGCTCCCCGCCTTCGACGAGTACCTCCTCGGCTACCGGGACCGCTCCGCCGTGCTCGACGAGGAGCTGTTCGAGAGGATCGTGCCGGGCGGCAACGGCATCTTCCAGCCCATCCTCGTCGCGCGCGGCCGCGTCGCCGGCACCTGGCGCCGCTCCGGGGCAGAGGTCGTGCCGGAGCCGTTCACGCCGCTCACGGCCGCGCAGCAGCGCGCCGTCGCCCGCTCGGCGGCCGCGTACCGGAGGTACGCCGGCTGAGCGACGCGCCCGGCCGGCCGCCCGCGCGGGGCCGCCCCGCCCACGCACGCGCCCGGAGCCGCCGCCACCGATGCTCGACGCGTCCGACCGTCCCCCCAGAGCGACGCTCCCGGGCGGCCGCCACGGCTGAGCGACGCGCCCGGCCGGCCCGCCCGCGCGGACTAGCCTGGAGCAGTGGCTCTGAGACTCCCCGTCGGCATCCGCGCCGCCAGCAGGACGCCGTTCCTGCAGGTCGTCAAGAGCGCGGTCGCCATGGTCATCGCCTGGCTGGTCGCCGGTTTCCTGGTCCCGGGCGAGCTGCCGGTGTTCGCGGCGATCGCAGCCCTCCTCGTGGTGCAGCCGAGCGTCAACCAGTCGATCGGCCGGGCCATCGAGCGGTCGATCGGGGTCGTCGTGGGCGTGGTCGTCGCCTACGCCGTCGCGCTGCTCTTCGGGACGAACAGCTGGATCGTGCTCGTCGCTGTCGTCATCTCGGTGCTGCTCGCATGGGCGCTCAAGCTCACCCCGGGCTCGGCGAATCAGGTGCCGATCAGCGCCATGCTCGTGCTCGCGATCGGCGCCTCCGACCCCGAGTACGCCTTCGCGCGGATCGGCGAGACCATCGTCGGCGCGATCATCGGCGTCATCGTCAACATCGCGCTCGTCCCGCCCGTGCTCACCGGACCGGCGCGCGTGGCGGTCACCGGCCTCGGCGCGGAGATCGCCGCAACGCTCGACCGGCTGGCCACCGCGCTGACGACCCCGCAGACCGCGGCGGATCTCCACGGGCTCCTGCTGGAGGCGCGGCTGCTGCGGCCGATGGAGGCGAAGGCCGACCAGGCGCTCACAGCGGCGCGCGAGAGCCTCACCCTCAACCCCCGCCAGGGCCGGCACCGGGCGGAGCTCGAGCACGACGACGAGCTGTTCGCGCGCCTGAAACCGCTGCTCACCCGGTCGATCGGCATGACCCGCGCCCTGCACGACCATTACGACGACGGGCTCGCGGGCGAGCCGACCCTCGTCGCCATCGCCGAGGAGCTGCGCCGCGCCGCGCACGACGTGCGCCTGATCTCGCGCGACCCCGACGCCCCGGTCACCGAGCCGTCGACGGAGACCGCTGGCATCCCGGCACTGACCGCACCGCTGGTGATCGCGACGCCCGACCCTCGGCACTGGATCCTGCTCGGCTCCCTGATGGAGGACCTCCGCCGCATCCACTCGGAGCTCACCGGCGACCCCGCCGCCTAGCCGCCACCGGCCGCCAGCCGTCGAGCACAGAAAAAACGTCGCCGATCCGGGGGAAGGGCGACGTTCTTCCTGTGCTCGGCGGCTAAGCGGCCGAACGGGGTCAGCGGGTCAGCTCGGCGATGGCCTCGGTCAGCGGGAGCGTGCGGCGGTCGCCGGTGCGGCGGTTCCACAGCTCGACCTCGCCGGTGGCGGCGCCGCGGCCGACGACCAGCACGCGCGGCACCCCGAGCAGCTCGGCGTCGCCGAACTTCACGCCGGGCGACACCTTGGGGCGGTCGTCGTAGAGCACGTCGAGGCCGGCGGCCTCCAGCTCCGCCGTCGCCTGCTCGGCCACGTCGAAGGCGACCTGGTCGCGTCCGGCGGCGACCACGTGCACGTCGAACGGCGCGACCGCCTCCGGCCAGATCAGGCCGCGGTCGTCGTTGTTCTCCTCGGCGATGATCGCGAGGATGCGCGTGACGCCGATGCCGTAGGAGCCCATCGTCACGGTGACGAGCTTGCCGTTCTCGTCCAGCACCTTCAGCCCCAGGGCCTCCGCGTACTTGCGGCCGAGCTGGAAGACGTGGCCGATCTCCATGCCGCGGGCGAGCTCCACCGGGCCGGAGCCGTCGGGAGCGGGGTCGCCCGGCTTGACCTCGGCGACCTCCACGACGCCGTCCCAGCCGAAGTCGCGCCCGGCGACGAGGCCGAAGACGTGCTTGCCGTGGACGTTCGCGCCGGTGATCCAGCCCGAGCCGTCGACCACGCGGGGGTCGACGACGTAGCGGATGCCGGTGGAGGCCTCCTCGCCCAGCACCGGACCCTCGGCCGACCAGGGACCGATGTAGCCCTTCACCAGGCCGGGGTGCTTCGCGAAGTCCTCGTCGGTGGCCGCGTCGACCTCCGCCGGTGCGAAGGCGACCTCGGCGCGCTTGAGGTCGACCTCGCGGTCGCCCGGCAGTCCGACGACGACCAGCTCGCGGGCGCCATCGAGGTGGGTGAGCGCGAGCACGACGTTCTTCAGCGTGTCGGCGGCGGTCCACGCGCGCCCGTCCGGCCGCGGGTGCTTCGCGTTCGCGACGTCGACCAGCGTCTGAATCGTCGGCGTGTTCGGGGTGTCGAGCACCTCCGGCGGGGTGAGCTTCTCGTACGAGCGGGTCGGCGGTGCGAGCGTGGTGAACGCCTCCACGTTGGCAGCGTAGCCGCCGGCCGAGCGGACGAAGGTGTCCTCGCCGACCGGGGTCGGGTGCAGGAACTCCTCGCTGCGCGAGCCTCCCATCGCCCCGGCGTCGGCCTGCACGATCACGTAGTCGAGCCCGAGCCGGCTGAAGATGCGCTCGTACGCGTCGCGCTGCGCCTGGTAGCTCGCGTCGAGGCCGGCGTCGGTCGCGTCGAACGAGTAGGCGTCCTTCATGGTGAACTCGCGGCCGCGCAGCAGGCCGGCGCGCGGCCGGGCCTCGTCGCGGTACTTGTCCTGGATCTGGTAGATCGTCAGCGGGAGGTCCTTGTACGACGAGTACAGGTCCTTCACCAGCAGGGTGAACGCCTCCTCGTGCGTGGGCGCGAGCAGGTAGTCGGCGTCCTTGCGGTCCTTCAGCCGGAAGAGCGCGTCGCCGTACTCCTCCCAGCGGCCGGTCGCCTCGTAGGGCTCGCGCGGCAGCAGCGCAGGGAAGTGCACCTCGTGCGCGCCCGCGGCCGTCATCTCCTCGCGGATGATCGCCTCGATCTTGCCCTTCACGCGCAGCCCCAGCGGCAGCCACGCGAAGATGCCCGGCGCCTGGCGGCGGATGTACCCGGCGCGGACCAGCAGGCGGTGGCTGGTGACCTCGGCGTCGGAGGGGTCTTCACGGAGGGTGCGGAGGAAGTAGTTGCTCAGGCGTGTAGGCACCGTTCCATGTTAGAGGGCGCGGGAGGGGCGCCGGGCCGGTGTGCCGCGACCGCCGAGCCCACCCGCCGCGGAGCCCACCCGCCGTCGAGCCCATCCGCCGTCGAGCCCATCCACCGCCGAGCCTCCCGCCGCCGAGCGTAGGGTGCTGACATGCCCGACCGCCGCACCCGCATCACCGCCTCGGCCGCGCAGGGCGAGCTGAGCGCCTCCCTCGCCGCCCTCCGCCACGAGCTCGGGCTGCCGGAGGGCTTCCCGGAGGAGGCGGAGGCCGAGGCCGCCCGCGCGGCGCAGGCCCAGACAACGCCGGGCTCGCCCGCCGTGCCCGCGGCCGACCTGACCGAGGTCGCGTTCCTGACGATCGATCCGGCCGGCTCCACCGACCTCGACCAGGCACTGCATCTGGAGCGCGACGGCGACGGCTTCCGGCTGCGCTACGCCATCGCCGACGTACCCGCCCTGGTGGCGCCCGGGGGCGCCGTCGACGCCGAGGCGCGCCGACGCGGCGAGACGTACTACGCGCCCGACGGCCGGGTGCCGCTGCATCCCGCCGCGATCGGCGAGGACGCCGGCTCGCTGCTGCCGGGCGTCGTGCGCAGCGCCTTCGTCTGGGACGTGCGGCTCGCCGCCGACGGCGCAGAGACGTCCGTGACGGTCGCACGAGCGCGCATCCGCTCGCAGCGGCAGTGGAGCTACGCGGAGGCGCAGGCGTCCCTCGACGACGGCTCTGCGCCCGAGCCGCTGGCGCTGCTGGCGGAGGTCGGCCCGCTGCGGATCGAGCAGGAGCGCGCCCGCGGCGGCGCGAGCCTCAACGCGCCCGACGAGGAGATCGTGCTGCGCGACGGCGCGTACACCCTCGAACGCCGCGTCCCGCTGCCGGTCGAGGACTGGAACGCGCAGCTCTCGCTCCTCACCGGCATGGCGGCCGCCAGGCTGATGCTCGACGCCCGGGTTGGCATCCTGCGTACGATGCCGGCGCCCTCCGCCGAGGCGTTCGCGTCCTTCCGGACGCAGACGCAGGCGCTGGGCCTCCCCTGGCCCGAGGATGTCGGCTACGGCGAGTACCTGCGCACGCTCGACCACGCCGACCCGCGGGCCGGAGCCGTGCTGCAGGCGGCGACCGGGCTCTTCCGGGGCGCAGGCTACGTCGTCATGGACGGCGAGCCCCCCGCCGACCCGCTCCAGTCGGCCATCGCGGCGCCGTACGCGCACACCACCGCTCCCCTGCGCCGACTCGTCGACCGCTGGGTGCTCGTGGTCTGCGAGGCGCTCTGCGCGGGGCGTCCGGTGCCGGACTGGGCGCGGGCATCGCTCGGCCAGCTCCCCTCGATCATGGGCGCCTCGGGGAGGCTGGCGTCGCGTCTCGACGCGGAGGCGATCGCGCGGGTGGAGGCGGCGCTCCTGGCCGCGCACGTCGGCGCCGAGTTCGACGCGACCGTGCTCGGCGTGCGGAACGGCTCGATCCTGATCCAGCTGCAGGAGCCGGCGGTGGTCGCTTCGGCACCCAGGACGGACGGCGTGCGCCCGGGTGAACGCGTGCGCGTGCGGCTCACCGCCGCGGACATCGCGACGGGGAAGGTCGAGTTCGAGCCCGTCCCGGCGGTCAGTGCGCCCCGACCGTGACCGTCGGCTCGCCGGAGGCGGCGCCCGCGTCGCCCATCTCCTCGGCGATGCGGTTGGCCTCGGCGATCAGCGTCGCCACGATCTCGGACTCCGGGACGGTCTTGATGACCTCCCCCTTCACGAAGATCTGCCCCTTGCCGTTGCCGCTCGCCACGCCGAGGTCGGCCTCGCGGGCCTCCCCCGGGCCGTTCACGACGCAGCCCATGACCGCGACGCGCAGCGGAACGCTCATGCCCTGCAGGCCCTCGGTCACGTTGTCGGCGAGCGAATACACGTCGACCTGGGCGCGGCCGCAGCTCGGGCAGGACACGATCTCGAGCTTGCGCTCGCGGAGGTTGAGCGACTGCAGGATCTGCAGACCGACCTTGACCTCCTCGGCGGGAGGCGCCGACAGCGACACACGGATGGTGTCGCCGATGCCCTCGCCGAGCAGGATGCCGAACGCCGTCGCCGACTTGATCGTGCCCTGGAAGGCCGGCCCGGCCTCCGTCACGCCGAGGTGGAGGGGCCAGTCGCCCCGCTCGGCGAGCTGGCGGTACGCCTTCACCATGACGATCGGGTCGTTGTGCTTGACCGAGATCTTGAAGTCGTGGAAGTCGTGCTCCTCGAACAGGCTCGCCTCCCAGACGGCGCTCTCGACGAGCGCCTCCGCGGTCGGCTTGCCGTACTTCTGAAGGAGGCTGGGCTCGAGCGAGCCCGCGTTCACGCCGATCCGCAGGGAGACGCCCGCGGCCTTCGCGTAGGCGGCGATCTTGCCGACCTGGTCGTCGAACTTCCGGATGTTGCCCGGGTTCACGCGCACGGCGGCGCACCCGGCGTCGATCGCCGCGTAGACGTAGTTGGGCTGGAAGTGGATGTCCGCGATCACCGGGATCTGGCTCTTCTTCGCGATGATCGGCAGCGCCTCGGCGTCGTCGCGGCTGGGCACGGCGACGCGGACGATGTCGCAGCCGGAGGCGGTGAGCTCCGCGATCTGCTGCAGGGTCGCGTTGATGTTCGTGGTGGGCGTCGTGGTCATCGACTGGACGCTGACCGGGGCGTCGCCGCCGACCAGCACCTTGCCGACGCGGATCTGCCGGGACTTGCGACGGGGGGCGAGGGTCTCGGGGACTTTGGGCATCCCCAGATTGATTGCTGCCACGTCCTCAATCCTACGCGGCCGATTGGGAACCGTCTGGGCGTTGCTCGGGAGCGCGCCCTGCGCGTGGGGCGCGCTCAGCCGAAGAGGTTGACCGGCTTGACGATGTCCGCGTACATCAGCAGCACGCTCATCCCGCCCAGCACGATCACGACGGCGAAGGTCAGCGGCATCAGCTTGGCCATGTCGACGGGGCCCGGGTCGCGGCGGCGGAAGATCTTCGCGAACGTGCGGCGCAGCCCCTCCCACAGCGCCCCGGCGATGTGCCCGCCGTCGAGCGGGAGCAGCGGCACCAGGTTGAAGACGAACAGCGCGATGTTGAGGGAGGCCAGCATCCCGATCATCGTGTAGGCCTTGTCGACCACAGGCACCCCGTCGAGCGCGGTCAGCTCGCCCGCCGCCCGGCCGATGCCGACGACGCTGATCGGGCCGTTCGGATCGCGCTCGGCCGAGCCGAACGCCGCGTTCCACACGTCGACCATGCGCTGCGGGAGGTGCAGGAAGACGTTGAAGACCGCCTCCGTCTGCGCCCCGACCGCCGGCAGGACCGCCGTCGCCGGCTGGGGCACGAGCTGCTGCACCGGGCCGATGCCGACGAAGCCGACGGTGAGCGTCTCGATGCTCCCGCCGGCGTCCTTGACGACCTTGCCCTGGTCGTCGGTCTTCGCGACCTTGTTGCTGATCGGGCTCACCGTGACGGTGCGCTCGGCGCCGTCGCGCGCGACCACGACGGAGAGCGACTTCCCGGCCGACTCGCGGATGATCGCGGTCGACTGCGCCCAGGTGGAGATGCGGGTGCCGTCGATCGACACGATCCGGTCGCCCGGCTCGATGCCCGCCGCCGCCGCGGGCCCCTTCGGGTCGTCGGACGAGCACGTCTGGCTGCTGCTGGTCGCCGGCAGCACGCACTGGCTCACCGTGGCGATGGTGGTGGAGTTCTGGGGCGCGCCGAAACCCATGAGCAGCACGCCGAACAGCACGATGCCGATGACGAGGTTCATGAACGGGCCGCCGAACATGATGATGATCCGCTTCCAGACCGGGAGGCGGTAGAAGGTGCGGTCCTCCTCGCCGACCAGCACGGTCTCGGCGCTCGCCTGGCGGGCGTCCTGCGCGAGGCCCTGCATGAAGCCGGTGGTGGCGTTGCGGCCCTGCCCGCCCTCCTTGCCAGGGGGGAACATCCCGATCATGGAGATGTAGCCCCCGAGCGGGATCGCCTTCACGCCGTACTCGGTCTCGCCGCGGCGGAACGAGAACAGCGTCTTGCCGAAGCCGATCATGTACTGCGTGACCTTGACGCCGAACAGCTTGGCCGGCACCAGGTGGCCGATCTCGTGCAACGCGATCGACAGCGCCAGCCCGATCAGGATGATGACGACGCCGAGGATGAACAGGAGCACGGAATCCACGGACTCAGGGTAGCCGCGACCGCCTTGGAAGCAGCCGCGTGATTGCTCGGTGCGCCCTATGCGGCAATGAGCCGGTCGGCCTCCGCGCGCGCCCAGCGCTCGGCCTCGGCCAGCGACTCCCGCGTCAGCTCGCCGTCGGGCGTGTGTGCGTCGACGACCCGCTCGACCGTCTCGAGGATGCCGAGGTAGCCGATCGCCCCGGCGTGGAAGGCCGCGACCGCCTGCTCGTTGGCGGCGTTGAACACCGCGGGATACGTGCCTCCCGCGCTTCCGACCCGCTTGGCCAGCGAGACCGCGGGGAAGGCGGCGTCATCGAGCGGCTCGAAGGTCCAGGTATGCGCCTGCGTCCAGTCGAGTGGGGCTCCGACTCCCGGCACCCGGTCGGGCCAGCCCAGGCCGAGGGAGATCGGGAGGCGCATGTCCGGCGGCGACGCCTGGGCGATCGTGGAGCCGTCGACGAACTCCACCATCGAGTGGATGACCGACTGCGGGTGCACGGTGACATCGATCCGCTCGAACGGCACGTCGAACAGCAGGTGCGCCTCGATCACTTCGAGGCCCTTGTTGACGAGGGTCGAGGAGTTCGTGGTCACGACCAGGCCCATGTCCCAGGTCGGGTGCGCGAGCGCCTCCCGCGGGGTCACGTCGCGCAGCGACGCCCGGCTGCGCCCGCGAAAGGGCCCGCCCGACGCGGTCAGCACCAGCCGGCGCACCTCGTGCGGGAACCCGGACCGCAGCGCCTGCGCGATCGCCGAGTGCTCGGAGTCCACGGGCACCAGCTGCCCGGGAGCGGCGGCCCGCTTGACGAGCTCGCCGCCGACGATCAGCGACTCCTTGTTGGCGAGCGCGAGCATGGCGCCCGTCTCGAGCGCAGCCAGCGTCGGGCCGAGCCCGACGGAGCCGGTGATGCCGTTGAGCACGACGTCGGCCTCCACCGACCGCACCAGCCGCTCGGCGTCCTCGGCCCCGAGCGCGGTCTCCCGCACCCCGAACCGCTCCGCCTGCTCGGCGAGCAGGTCCGCGTTGCGCCCGGCCGTCAGCCCGACGACCTCGAACCTCTCCGGATTCGCCGCGATGACGTCGAGCGCCTGCGTCCCGATCGACCCGGTGGACCCGAGGATGACGACGCGGCGGGAGGAGATGTCGGCCATCCCCCCATCGTAGGAGGGGCGTCGTCATCAGGACGACAGCAGGCCGCGCCCTCAGCGCGAGATCGACACCACTGTCTGAAGCCCGTTGGGGAAGGTGATCATCATCGTCGCGGCGATCACATACGTCGTCCCCGTAGCGAGCTTCACGGTCGTCGTCCTCGCCCGCGGCGACCGAACGGATGCTGCCCTGCTTGATGGTCAGCGACCCGGTGCCGTCGTAGCCGATCGGCGTCCCGTCGCCGCGGTACATGCACACCCCGGTGGACGAGCACCCTGGACTCGTCCAGTACACCGCCGCGTTCGCCGCAGCGGGCGTGCCTACCGCGATCTCAGATACCAGGGCATCAACGCACTGTTTTGAGGACGTCGACCACGAACACCATCGTGTCGGTGCCCTTGATGTCGCCGTTGCCCTTCGAGCCGTAGCCGTCGGCCGGCGGGATGACCGCGATGACCTGCGAGCCGACCTTCTGGCCGATCAGCGCCTTGGTGAAGCCGGGGACGAACTGCGAGGCGTTGTTCGTGTACGGCTGGCCCCGCGTCCAGGTGGCGTCGAAGACCTTCCCGTTGCGCCACAGGGCACCCTTGTACTGGATGGTCACCGTGTCGTTCGCCTGGACCGTGTCCCCGTCGCCCTGCTTCAGCACCGCGATCTTCGTCTCGGTGGGCGGGTCGGTCTTCGGGATGGCGATGGTCGGCTCGCCGGACTTCGCCAGCGTCACCTTCGGCAGGCCCGCGGGCGGCTCGACCGTCGTGCCGTTCGCCTTCGTGGGGAGCACGTCGACCAGGTCGGCGACGAAGACGACCGAGTCCTTGTCGGTGAGGCTCAGCTGGGAGATGTCGGCGCTGCCGAAGGCGTCCTTGGCGGGCGCCGTCAGCACCACGCGCGAGCCGACCGGCAGGCACTCGACCGCGCGGACGAGGCCGGGGACGTACTGCTTGTCGTCGAGGGTGACCGTCTGGGCGGCCTGGTCGTCGAAGCCGGCGGCGGGGGTCAGCTCCTTGCCGGTGGTGCCGTTGTACGCGGCGAGGGCGACGTCGACGCTCGCTCCGGCCTGTGCCTTCTGGCCCGTTCCGGTGATCACGACGCTGCGCTCGATGTCGCTGGTGTTGAGCGGCGACGGGATGCTGACCGTCGGGGCCTTGCGGAACGCGCCCTCCACCTTCACGGACTTCGAGGCGTCGCCCGCCTTGACGTTCTCGCAGGCGGCGGCAGCGGCGGTCGGGGTGGAGCTCGCACTCGGCTCGCCCGACGAGGAGCTGCAGGCGGCCAGCCCGGTCACGACGAGGGCGGCGGTGAGGAGGGAGAGAGTCTTGCGCACGACGCACAAGTCTGCCCCATCCGGTTAGGGGCCCGCTGACAGTCCGCCGTGCAACGGCCGGATCGTCCGTGCGAACGGCCCCGCCGTGGAGGGCCGGCTCGGGAGCGCCGCCTACGATGGAGGGCATGACCCGCGAATTCTCCGTGCCCCAGTCCCGCCACCTCGTCACCGAGCTGCCCGGCCCGCGGTCGGTGGAGCTGCAGCAGCGCCGCGTGGCCTCGGTCAGCCGCGGCGCCGGCACCCTCGCGAACATCTACATGGAGTCCGGCTCCGGCGCCATCCTGGTCGATGTCGACGGCAACCGCCTGATCGACCTCGGCTGCGGCATCGGCGTCACCACGATCGGCCACGCGCACCCGGCGGTCGCCGCGGCCGCCGCCGAGCAGGCGGGCAAGCTGACGCACACGCTCTTCACCGTGACCCCGTACGAGAACTACGTGAAGGTCGCCGAGAAGCTCGCGCAGATCACGCCCGGCGACTTCGAGAAGCACAGCATCCTCGTCAACTCCGGCGCGGAGGCGGTGGAGAACGCGGTGAAGATCGCCCGCAAGTTCACGGGCCGCCGCGCCATCGCGACGCTGGACCACGCCTTCCACGGCCGCACCAACCTCACCATGGCGATGACGTACCGCCCCTGGCCGGAGCGCGCCGGGATGGGGCCGTTCCCCGGTGAGATCTACAGCCTCCCGATCAGCTACCCGTTCCGCGACCCCGAGGGCATGACGGGCGAGGAGGCCGCCGAGCGGACCATCGACTACATCAACACCCACATCGGCGCGACCGAGCTGGCCGCCCTGTTCGTGGAGCCGATCCAGGGCGACGGCGGCATCGTCATCCCCGCCCCCGGCTACTTCAAGCGGCTCTCGGAGTTCTGCACCGAGAACGGCATCGTCTTCGTCGCCGACGAGATCCAGGCGGGCATCGCCCGCACGGGCGCCTGGTACTCGATCGAGCACCACGGCGTCGTGCCCGACCTCGTCACGACCGCGAAGGGCATCGCCGGCGGCTTCCCGCTCGCCGCGGTCACCGGCCGCGCCGAGATCATGGACGCCGTGCAGCCGGGCGGCATCGGCGGCACCTTCGGCGGCAACCCGGTCTCGACGGCGGCCGCGCTGGCCGTGTTCGACGTGATCGAGCAGGAGGGCCTGATCGCGGAGGCGCAGCGCGTCGAGCGCAGCCTCCTCGCCCGCATCGGCGACTGGGCCGAGCGCTTCCCCGTCGTCGGCGAGGTCCGCGGCAAGGGCGCGATGTTCGGCGTGGAGCTCGTGGTGCCCGGCACGAAGAAGCCCAACCCGGAAGCGCTCAAGCAGGTGCTCGCCCACGCGACCAGCAACGGCGTCATCCCGCTCGACGCCGGAAGCTGGGACAGCGTCCTGCGCCTCCTGCCGTCGGTCGTCATCAGCGACGAGCTCATCGACGACGCGGCGACCGTGCTGGAGGAGGCGCTGGGCCGGCTCGGCTAGGCGTGACCGGGATCAGAGGCATGAGGGGGATGCGGCGACGGCGCTCGGGTTCACGGGGTTCCGGCGTGTTCGGCACCGGCGCGTTCCGCACCGCTGCGCTCGCACGCCTGGCGGCGGCGGCGACGGTGCTCGCCGCGGCGCTCGGCGTCGTGCCGGCGACGGGCGCCTTCGGGGCCGAGCGCGCCCCCTTCGATCCCGGGCAGATCATCAGCGACGACAGCTTCTACAACCCCGACGCGATGACGGCCGGTCAGATCCAGCGGTTCCTGGAGGAGCGGCGTTGCCGGCCCAAGGACGACTCGCCGTGTCTCGACGAGTTCCGGATGACGACGCCCGACACCCCCGCCTCCGCCGAGCGCTGCGACGCCATCCCCGGTGCGAAGAAGGAGCGGGCCAGCAGCATCATCGCCCGGGTGGCGAAGGCGTGCACGATCAGCCCGCGCGTGCTCCTGGTGCTGCTGCAGAAGGAGCAGTCGCTGCTGACCGCGCCGAGCGCCTCCGGCTACCAGAAGGCCACCGGCTACGCCTGCCCAGACACCGCGGAGTGCGACAAGCGCTACTTCGGCTTCTTCAACCAGGTCTACCGGGCGGCGTGGCAGTTCCGGGAGTACACCGCGCACCCCGGGGACTGGCGGTACCGGATCGGCGCGAACCGCATCCAGTTCCACCCCGACGCCACCTGTGGCGCGAGCAGCGTGCGCATCGCCAACCAGGCGACCGCGAACCTCTACAACTACACGCCGTACCAGCCGAACGACGAGACGCTGGCGCACGCCAGCGGGCCGGCGGGCGACTGCTCCACCTACGGCAACTTGAACTTCTCGCGGCTCTACACGACGTGGTTCGGCGACCCCCTCGCGGTGCGCTTCGGCGGTTTCGTGCCGCCGTGCCTGCTCTACGCGGGCGGCTACGGCTGCGACGCGCCGAAGGCGTTCCCGGGCTGAGCGGCTCATGCCGCGTTCGGGCCGCGCCCATGCCTCCGGCGGGCGCCCATGCCTCCGGCGGAATGTGGCCGTCGTTACGCTCGACGGGTGAGCATCCACGACGCCGAGGGCGCTGCAGCCGCCGACAACCGGGCCGACGCAGACGTCCAGCGTCCCGGCCTGCTCTACTTCGTGGCCCGCTGGATCGTCGCCCCCGTCGCGAAGCTCGTCTACCGCCCGCACGTGGTCGGCAAGCGGAACGTCCCGCGCTACGGCAAGGTCATCCTCGCCTCCAACCACCTCTCGTTCATCGACTCGGTGCTGATCCCGATCACCTCGCCGCGCCGGGTGCAGTTCCTCGCCAAGTCGCACTACTTCGAGGGCACCGGCTTCCGCGGCGCCGTCTCTCGCGCGTTCTTCACCGCGATCGGCGCCGTCGGCGTCAAGCGCGGGGCGGGCCAGGCCGCGCAGGAGGCGCTGGAGCAGTCACGACGGATCATCGACACCGGAGCCGCCTTCGCCCTCTACCCCGAGGGCACCCGGTCGCTCGACGGCCGCCTCTACAAGGGCCGTACCGGCGTGGGCTGGCTCGCCCTGACCACCGGCGCGAAGGTCGTCCCGGTCGGGCTGATCGGCACGAACGAGATGCAGCCGGTCGGCGCGAAGTTCCCGCGAGTCCGCCGCGTCACCGTCGCCTTCGGTGAGCCGCTCGACCTCGCGCACCTCGGCCCGGCCGACTCGGGCCGCGCCCGCCGGCAGGCGACCGACGAGATCATGGCGGCCATCCACGCGCTCACCGGGCAGGAGCTCGCGGGCACGTACAACGAGTCGCCGCCCGCCGGCGCCGTGGAGCGAGTCAAGCGGGCACTGCGGCCCGAGCGGCTCTAGCCCCCTAGCAGCTCTGGCGCTCTAGCAGCTATGGCGCTCTAGCAGCTCTGGCCCGCGTCAGTCGCCGGACTGCTTGCGGGCGCGGAACGTGCGCGCCTTCTGCCGGTTGCCGCAGACCTCCATGCTGCACCACTGCCGCGAGCCGTTGCGGGACGCGTCGTAGAAGGCCCAGCGGCAGTCCTCGCCGCCGCACAGCTTCACGCGGCTCAGGCGGCCCTGGATGCTGAGCACGAGCGCGCTGGCGACGGCGGCCTCCGCCACGGTGGTCGCCGCGGGCGCGAGGCCGCCGGCGGCAGCGGTGACCGGAAGGCTCATGCCGGGCAGCGATCCCTGCCCGCCGTCGACGAGGGTGCGCAGCGCGTCGCGCACTCGGCGCGCCTCCTCCCGCTCCCCCGGCTCGAGGCCGTGGGCGTCGGCCCAGGTGCGGAACGACGCCGCCTCGGCGAGCTGGTCGGTGCCGTCCTCCACGTCGAGCGTGTTGAGGAAGTCGACCAGGAGGTCGGGGCCGACCGCGGGCGCACCCGCCGGAGCATTCGTCTGCATGCAACCATTGTAACGCGATAGGCGGTTACGGTAACGTGTGCCTCAGTAACTGGTCAACGCTGATAGGGGGTTATCATGCATCCGCTGACCATCTGGGCCATCGCGACGAACAGCCTCGCGGAGCGGGAGCGGGAGGCGCAGCTCCTGCGCACGCAGCACGAGTCGGGCATCCCGCAGCCACCGCCGCTGACGCGCGACGAACGCTGGGTCGCCGCGATCCACCGCTGGGCCGCCGCCGAGCCGCAGCAGCAGGCCGCGCCGCTCGCCCCTCCCGCGCCCGCCGCGTCGGCCGCACCTCGCCTCGGCTGCGCCTGACGACATCCATTTGGCGCGACTCGCCGTCTCGGCACGTCGCCTGACGGCGTGTCGTGACAACTCGACGGAGGGCCGTGACGGGTCAGACCAGCGTCAGGATCTCCGGGCGGTGGTGCACCGGGAAGTTCACGCTCGCCGCGATGAAGCACTTCTCGGAGGCGGGCGCGTGCAGCGACTCCGCCAGCGCCGCTTGCGCCGGGTCGGCGACGGTGACGCGCGGGTTGAGCGTCACGCTCGTGAAGTGGCCGCCTCCGTTCCCGGTCTGCTCCATCACGCCGGTGGCCGCGTCGGTGTACCCGACGACCACGACGCCCGCCCCCGCGGCCTCCGCCAGGTAGCTGAGCATGTGGCACTGCGCGAGGGCGGCCAGGAGCAGCTCCTCCGGGTTCCAGCGCTCGCGGTCGCCGAAGAAGACGCGGTCCGCCGAGCCCTCGATCGTGTGCTTGCCCTCGGCGCTCACGACGTGCTCGCGGCCGTAGGCCTTGTAGCCGCTGGTGCCGCTCCCCCGGTCCCCTGTCCAGCGCAGATCGATCGCGTACGAGTGCTCGAGCTTCATGCTCCGATTCTGGCACCCCGGCTACACTCGGACATCATGACCGACACCCTCAGCACCTCCGCGCCCGTCTACTCGGTGAAGCAGGAACGCCGCATCGTCACCACCATCCCCGGCCCGAAGTCGCGGGAGCTGCACGAGCGCCGCCTGGCCGTCGTCCCGACCGGTGTCTCGTCCGCCCTGCCCGTCTACATCGCCAAGGCGAACGGTGCCGTGCTGGTCGACGTCGACGGCAACCAGTTCGTCGACTTCGGCGCCGGCATCGGCGTGACCACGATCGGCCACACCGAGACCGCCGTCGTGGAGGCCGCGGCCGCCCAGCTGCAGGACGTCATCCACACGCTCTTCACCATCACACCGTACGAGGAGTACGTGCGCGTCGCCGAGCTGCTCGCCGCGCACACCCCCGGCGACCACGCCAAGAAGACCGTGCTCGTCAACTCGGGCGCCGAGGCCGTCGAGAACGGCGTGAAGATCGCGCGCAAGCACACCGGTCGCCGCGCCGTCGCCGTGCTCGACCACGCGTATCACGGCCGCACCAACCTCACGATGGCCATGAACTACAAGGCCATGCCGTACGCCTCCGGCTTCGGCCCGTTCGCCGGCGACGTCTACCACGCGCCCAGCTCGTACCCCTACCGCGACGGCCTCAGCGGTCAGGAGGCGGCGGCTCGCACGATCGCATACCTCGAGAAGGTCGTGGGCGCGTCCGACCTCGCCTGCCTCGTGGTCGAGCCGATCCAGGGCGAGGGCGGCTTCATGGTCCCGGCCGACGGCTACCTCCCCGCCCTGCAGGAGTGGTGCACCGCCAACGGCGTCGTCTTCATCGCCGACGAGATCCAGAGCGGCATGGCGCGCACCGGCGCCTACTACGCCAGCGAGCACTTCGGCCTGGTCCCCGACCTCGTACTGAGCGCGAAGGGCATCGCGGGCGGCCTGCCGCTCGCCGCCGTCACCGGCCGCGCCGAGATCATGGACTCCGCGCAGCCCGGCGGCCTCGGCGGCACCTTCGGCGGCAACCCGGTCGCCGCCGCCGCGGCGATCGCGGTCTTCGACGAGATCGAGAAGAACGACCTCCTCGCCGAGGGCGCCCGCATCGAGCGCACGCTCAAGCCGGCCCTCCTGGCGCTGCAGCAGAAGTACGACATCATCGGCGACGTCCGCGGCGTCGGCGCGATGCTCGCGATCGAGCTGGTCAAGCCGGGCACCGCGCAGACCACCAAGGAGCCGAATCCGGAGGCGGTCAGCGCGATCGTGGCGCACGCCGCGCAGCAGGGCGTCCTGTTCCTCAACGCCGGCACCTGGGGCAACGTGCTCCGCTTCCTGCCGAGCCTCGCCGTGAGCGACGAGCTCATCGCGGACGCCGTGTCGGTCATCGACGACGCGCTCGCCTCGCTGTGAGCGGCGGCGTGAACAGCAGCGCCGTCTTCACCGGCGAGGAGGCCGTCGAGCTGGCCGTCGTCGAGCGCAGCGGATTCGTGGAGTCGCGGCACGTGGGCTCCGCCGTCGTCCTCGGCCCCGACGGCGCCGTCGTGCGCTCGCTCGGCGCGCCGGAGCGGCCGGTCTTCCCGCGCTCGACCATGAAGCCGTTCCAGGCGGTCGCGGTCATGGGCGCGGGTGTCGCGCTCGAGGGCACCAGCGCGGTGCTCGCCACGGCGAGCCACGCGGGCACGCCTGCGCACGTCTCGGTCGTGCGGACGATCCTGGCGCAGGGCGGCCTCACCGAGGACGCCCTGGGCTGCCCGGCCGACTGGCCGGGAGACTCCGCCTCCCGCGACGAGCTCGTCCGGGCCGGCGAGGGCCCGCGGCCGATCTACATGAACTGCTCGGGCAAGCACGCCGCGATGCTCGTCGCCTGCCGCACGAACGGCTGGCCGACCGAGAGCTACCTCGACCCGCAGCACCCGCTGCAGCACCACATCCGCGACACGGTCGAGCGCTTCACCGGCGAGAAGGTCGCGGTGACCGGCGTCGACGGGTGCGGGGCCCCGGTGTTCGCACTGCCGCTGACGGCGCTCGCGCGGGGCATCCAGCGGATCGCCACCGCCTCCGACGGCTCGCCGTTCCAGCTCTTCCGCAATGCAGCGTTGCTCAAGAACGCCGTGCTCGCGAACGGCTGGGCGCTCGACGGCCCCGGCCGCGCCAACACCGTGGTGATCGACGAGCTGCATGTCTTCGCCAAGCTCGGCGCCGAGGGCGTCATGGTCATGGCCGCCCCCGACGGCACGACCGTCGCGCTCAAGATGCTGGACGGCAGCCTCCGCGCCGCCTCCGTCGTCGGCCTGTCGCTGCTCGCCGACGCGGGCGCGATCGACCGTGCGGCGGTGGAGGCCGTGCTGCCGGAGCTCGACCTGGCCGTGCTCGGCGGCGGGCAGCCGGTGGGCGCGATCCGCGCCGCCTACTAGACGCAGAGAGGTCCCGACTCGCCGCCGGGCACATGCTCGGACGGCGAGTCGGGACCTCTCCGTCGTGTTAGGCGGTCGTCCGCGCCAGGCGCTTGGCGCGGGCGGCCGCCGTCAGCTGGGCGATCAGCACCACCAGGATCGTGATGATGAAGACGGCGCTCGCGATCACGTTGGCCTGCGCCGGGATGCCGCGCGACGCCGCGATGTAGATGTACATCGGGAACGTCGTCACCGCTCCGGCGTTGAAGTTCGTGATGATGAAGTCGTCGAAGCTCAGTGAGAACGACAGCAGCGCCGCCGACAGGATGCCGGGCAGCAGCAGCGGGAACGTGATCCGCCAGAACACCGCGATCGGCGAGCCGTAGAGGTCGCGCCCCGCCTCCTCCAGCGCCGGGTCGAGCGAGGCGACGCGAGCCTTCACCGTCACCACGACGAAGCTGATGCAGAACATCACGTGCGCGATGATGATCGTGCCGAAGCCCTTGTTGACGCCGAGGCTCAGGAACTGGGCGGCGAGGCCGGCGCCGAGCACGACCTCCGGGCTCGCCATCGGCAGGAACAGCAGCAGGCTGGTCTGCGACCGGAACCGGAACCGGTAGCGCATCAGCGCCAGCGCGATCATGGTCCCGAGTACCGTGGCCACGACCGTCGAGATCAGGCCGATGATGATGCTCGCCATGAAGGCGTCGCAGATGCCGGCGGCGTCGCAGACGTTCGTCCAGTTGCGGAAGGTGAACCCGCGCCAGGCGATGTTGTTCTTGATCGCGTCGTTGAACGAGAACACGAACGTGTAGACGATCGGGATCAGCAGGAAGGCCAGCGCCAGGAACGCGTACACGCCGAGGCCGAGCCCCTTGAACCGGAACCGGGCGGGGCGCGCGGGCACCGGAGCGGGCGTGATCTCGCTCGGCCGGACGATGTTCGAGGTGGTGTCGGTGGTCACAGCAGGTCCTCCGTTCCGCTCCTGCGCACGTAGACGCCGACGATGACGAGGATGACGGCCATCAGGATCACCGACATGGAGGCGGCCGTCGGGTAGTTCTGCAGCACCAGGAAGTTGCTCTCGATGACGTTGCCCATCATCGAGGTGTCCGCGGCGCCGAGGAAGTCCTGCGAGGCGTTGATGTAGTCGCCGGCGGCGGGGATGAAGGTGAGCAGCGTCCCCGACACGATGCCCGGCATCGACAGCGGCACGGTGACCTTGCGGAAGGTGGTCCAGTTGCTCGCGTACAGGTCCTGCCCCGCCTCCAGCAGCCGGGTGTCGAGCCGCTCCAGCGTCGCGTACAGCGGCAGCGTCATGAACGGGATGAAGTTGTAGGTGAGGCCGAAGATCACCGAGAACGGCGTCCCGGTGATGTGGGCGTCCGGAGGGAGGATCGACAGCCCCTTGAGGGTGCTGGCGACCCAGGCGTCGTCGCTGAGGATGGCCTTCCACGCCAGCGTCCGGAGCAGGAAGCTGATGAAGAACGGCGCGATGACCAGCGTCATCAGCAGGTTCTGCAGCACCGGCCGGCCGCGCATCTTCACGCCGATGAAGTACGCCAGCGGGTAGCTGATCACCAGGGCGGCCGCCGTCGCGATCAGCGCGTAGACGAACGACCGGAGGATCTGCGGCCAGTACTCGGAGATCGAGTCGGTGTAGTTCGACCACTGGAACGCCGTCTGGTACTGCCCGATATCGCCGTCGAGCACCGGCGCCTGGAACGACGTGATGATGAGCGAGATCAGCGGCGTGAGGAAGAACAGGACGAGGTACAGCACACCCGGGAGCAGCAGCACCAGCGCGATGCCGCTGCGCCGCCGGACCGCCGGCTCCTGGTCCTGCGCCGGGGGCGCGCTCCCCGTGAAGGCGGCGATGGCCATTACGCCCCCTCGAGCTCGTTGAGCATCCGCTCCCGCGCCTGGGCGGCGATGGCCTGCGTGTCGGCGTCGTCCACGAAGCGGCCGTCGGCGGGAGGCTGGTCGGCGAGAACGAAGGTGTGGTCGGCCTCCCACGCCACCCAGACGCTCGCGCCCAGCCCCGCGACCGGACCGCTGGTCAGGTTCTGCGCGAAGACGACGATCGTTCCGGCGCCCGGGATGTCGACCAGATACTGCGTGCTCACCCCGCTGAACGATACGTCGGTGACGCGGCCGGGGCCGAGCCGGTTGGCACCGGGCGGGATGGTCTCGGGGGTGGCGTGGAGGGTCAGCTTCTCGGGCCGGACGCCCACCGTCACCATTCCGGTCTCGCGCTGCGCCCGCGATCGCGGCACCTGGATGCGTGCGCCGGCGACCTCGATGCCGAGCGTCGCCGTCGAGGTCTCGACCACCGGCCCGGCGAACAGGTTGGACTGGCCGAGGAAGTTCGCGACGAACACCGTCGACGGCAGCTCGTACAGCACCTCCGGCGCGCCCATCTGCTCGATCCGGCCCTTGTTCATGACCGCGACCGTGTCGGCCATGGTCATGGCCTCCTCCTGGTCGTGCGTGACGTGCACGAAGGTGAGGCCGACCTCCGTCTGGATGGCCTTCAGCTCCAGCTGCATCTGCCGCCGCAGCTTGAGGTCGAGCGCGCCGAGCGGCTCGTCGAGCAGCAGCAGGGCGGGCCGGTTGACGACCGCACGGGCGAGCGCCACGCGCTGCTGCTGGCCGCCGGAGAGCTGCGCAGGGCGCCGGGCGGCAAGATGATCGAGCTCGACCAGCCGGAGCGCTTCGTGCGCCTTCGCGACGGGGTCGGAGATGCGGCGGCGGCGGAGGCCGAACGCGACGTTCTCGAGGATGGTCATGTGCGGGAAGAGCGCGTAGCTCTGGAACACCGTGTTCACCGGCCGCTGGAACGGCTTGGTCTTGGTGACGTCCTTGCCGCCGATGAGCACCTGCCCGGCGGTCGGCTCCTCCAAGCCGGCCACCAGCCGCAGGGTCGTGGTCTTGCCGCAGCCGCTCGGCCCGAGGAGGGCGAAGAACGACCCGGCGGGGATGGTGAGGTTCAGGTCCTCGATGGCGGTGAAGCCAGGGAAGCGCTTGGTGATGCCGGCCAGCTGCAGGTCGGCGCCGGACTCGGCGAAGACTCCCTTCGGCATCAGGCCCCCAGGATGACCTTCTGGAAGGCGGCCTGGTACTTCTGCTCCTCCGCCGGGGTGAGGGTGCGGAACACGTGCGCCTTCGACAGCGTCTCGTCGTCCGGGAAGATCAGCTGGTTGTCCGCGAGAGACGGGTCGATCTTCGTCGCCGCCTCCTTCGCGCCCTGCACCGGGGTGATGTAGTTGACCCAGGCCGCGACCTCCGCGGCGACCTCGGGCTGGTAGTAGTAGTCGATCAGCTTCTCGGCGTTGGCCTTGCGGGTCGACCCGATCGGGATCAGGAAGTTGTCGCTCCACAGGGTGCCGCCGGCCTCCGGGAGCGCGAACTGCCAGTTGTCGCCCGCCTCGGCGTTGAGCTGCGTGATGTCGCCCGACCAGCAGATGGCCGCGAGGGTGTCGCCCGACTTCAGGTCGTTGAGGTACGAGTTGCCCTTGATGTTGCGGATCTGGCCGTCGCTCACCTCCTTGGTCAGCTTCTCGATGCCCTTGTCGAAGTCGGCGTCGGAGAAGTCGCCCGAGATGTCGACGCCCTGCTGCAGCAGGATCAGCCCCATCGTGTCGCGCATCTCGCTGAGCACGCCGACCTTGCCCTTCAGCTCCGGCTTCCAGAGGTCGTCGACCGACTTCAGGCCGTTCGGGAGCTTGGACTTGTTCCAACAGATGCCGGCGAAGCCGCTCTGCCACGGCAGGGACTTCTTGCGGCCCTTGTCGAAGTCGACGTCGACCAGGTTCGAGACGAGGTTCTTCTTGTTCGGGATGGCGTCGGCGTCGAACTCCTGCACGTAGCCGAGGCGGATCCACCGGGCGACCATCCAGTCGGTGAGGCAGACGGTGTCGGCGCCGATGTCCTTGCCGAGCGCCAGCTGATCCTTGACCTTGGCGTAGTAGGTGTTGTTGTCGTCGACGGCGACGTCGTACTTGACCTTGATGCCCGACTGCTTCTCGAACGCCTCGAGCGTCGGGTAGCCGCCCGAGTCGTCCTGGTCGAGGTACGCCTGCCAGTTCGCCCAGGTCATCGTCTTGTCGGTCGCGGACTGGTCCTTGGCCGCGGTCGGCTTGCTGCCGGCTCCCCCGGTCGAACAGGCAGCCAGGGCCAGGGCGGCGGCGCCGGCCGTGGCGCCGGCGAGGAGTCCGCGACGCGTGAGCTGCGACTGCTGCGCGGCCAGCACGAGGCGGCGGACCATCGGGTCTTGCGGGAGGGGCCTGGGCTTCACGGGGGTGCTCCTTCGGGGATCGAACACGGACCACGGGCGACGCTCCGCCGACGCACATCGGCGTGCCGTCGCGGTGGGTCGATCCTGGCACACCGCTTCGGTATTCGCACCAGATCGAGGGCAGATCGTCCATCTTGAAACATGATCTTTACGAAATCCGTGCCGGATCGCTCGATTCGGGCGCGAAACCGCACCCGTCCGTCTCGGGATCACCGCCGGACCGGGCGGACTGACCGAATCCGCCCTCCACCCCCATCGACATGACGGATTCAGCAGAAGAGTATGGACAGGACTATCGAAATCGTCCGTCAACGTCGCTAGGGTGGAGCCGAATCCCCTCGAGTGGAAGGAACCCCATGAAGGTCGCGATCCCCCGCGAGATCAAGAACAACGAGTTCCGGGTGGCGATCACCCCCGCGGGCGTCCACGATCTGGTCGGCAACGGGCACGAGGTGTTCGTGGAGACGGGCGCGGGCGTCGGCTCCTCCATCCCGGACCAGCTGTACGCGGACGCGGGCGCGACGATCCTCCCCGACGCCGCGAGCACCTGGGAGGCGGCCGACCTGATCCTCAAGGTGAAGGAGCCGATCGAGAGCGAATACGGCTACTTCCGCGAGGGGCTCGTCCTGTTCACGTACCTCCACCTCGCCGCCGACGAGGCGCTGACCCGCGCGCTGGTCGAGAGCCGGGTCACCGCGATCGCGTACGAGACGGTGCAGCTGCCGAACCGCAGCCTCCCCCTGCTCGCCCCCATGAGCGAGGTCGCCGGGCGGCTGTCGCCCATCGTCGGGGCGAACACGATGCTCAAGCCCAACGGCGGCCCCGGCCTCCTGGTGCCCGGCGTCCCCGGCACGCACCCGGCCGTCGTGACCGTGCTCGGCGGCGGCGTCGCCGGCACGAACGCCACGCACGTCGCGGTCGGCCTCGGCGCCGAGGTCACCGTGCTCGACACCAACATCGCCCGGCTGCGCGAGCTCGACGCGCTGTACGCCGGCCGCATCAAGACCATCGCCTCCAACAGCTTCGAGATCGAGAAGGCCGTCGTCGCCGCCGACCTCGTCATCGGCTCGGTGCTCGTGCCCGGGGCGAAGGCGCCGAAGCTGGTCAGCAGCGAGCTCGTCTCGCGCATGAAGCCGGGCAGCGTCCTCGTCGACATCGCGGTCGACCAGGGCGGCTGCTTCGCCGACTCGCACCCGACCACGCACGCCGACCCGACCTTCACGGTCCACCAGTCGCTGTTCTACTGCGTCGCAAACATGCCGGGCGCGGTGCCGCACACCTCCACCTACGCGCTCACCAACGCCACCCTGCCCTACGCCCGCGCCATCGCCAACCGCGGCTGGCACGCGGCGCTGGCGGCCGACGCGTCGCTCGCCCTCGGGCTCAACGTGCACGACGGCCGCGTGACCAACGCCGGCGTGGCGGAGGCCCATGGGCTGGAGGCGGTCGAGGTCGCGGACGCGCTGGCGGAGCGGGCGCTCAGCTGACCGAGACGGTCAGCTGACGTCGAAGCTCAGCTGACGTCGAACCACTGGTCACCGATCTCCACCCGGGTCCCACGCGTCACACGGTAGCGGCGGCCCGCCTCGCACAGGCGGGCCACGCCACCGAGCGGGTGGGCGACGGTGCCGTTGCCGGAGTAGCGGTCGCAGATCCACAGCTCGCCCGCCTCGACGCCGAACTCCAGGTGGGTCTTCGAGACGCTCCGGGCCGGGTCGGAGATGGCGACGAGCTGGTCGACCCTCTCCCCCGGCTGCGTGATCGGCCGGCGGCCGACGAGGCCGGAGCCCACGACCTCCACCGACTCCCCGGTCGAGAAGCTCAGCGTGAACGGCCGGACGGCCGGTGCTGGCGGCGCCGCCTCGAGCGGCAGCACGATGGCCTCCGTCGGCGGCAGGCCGTCCTCGTCGAGGTCATCGGCAGCGGGGAACCGCCCCGCGACCGCGGGCGCAGGCGGGAGGTCGTCGACGGACGGCAGCCGCTCGGAGATGATCGACGTGTCGGAGGGGCGCGGGTCGGCGATCTCGGGCGGCCGCACCCGGGAGGCCGTGACCGAGCTCCCGCAGTTGCCGCAGAACAGGGTGCCTTCCGCCAGCTCAGCGCCGCACACCCGACAGTTCATCGCCTGACCTTCCTCTCCCGTGTTCCTCCACGGTAACCGAGCGAACGCAGGGAGACGGCAGCGAGCAGCCGCTTCCACCGCGTGTCGCGCTTCGCGAGCTGGGCGCGGAGGTCGTCGACGGCCTTCCAGACCGTGTCGGCCTCCTCGGGCGTCGGCGCGATCGGGCTGAACACGGCGCGGTCGGCGACCTTGGCGAGGGCGGAGGCGCGGGCGCCGCCGATCGTCTGGGCGAACTCCACCCGGGTGGCCGAGGGCGGAGGGTCGTAGCCGTGGTCCACCGCCGCGTCCGCGAACTCGCGCCAGCCCCCGACGATGCGCTCGGAGGCGGTGCGGGCGGAGCGGCGCAGCGACCGCCGCCTCCACTTGGCCGCGATGACGGCGAGGAACGGCGAGACGAGCACGCACAGCACCAGCAGCGTCCAGCCGACGGCCGTGAGGATGCCGAGCAGCGTCTCCAGCGCCGGGTTCGGCGGCTTCTGGTCGGCGCTGTCGACCTGCGACTGCGGTGGCTCGTCCTTGCGCTGCGGGTTCTCGTCGATCGGGGGCTGCACGTTCGTCTGCGGCCGGGAGATCTGGGTCGGCTGCTCCGGCTGCTTCGGCGGCACGGGCCGCTCGGGAGGGGTCGGGTCGACGGTGACCCAGCCGGTGGTCGTCTGCACCTCGATCCAGGCGGAGATGTCGGAGCCGACGAACGTGACTGGGCCGTTCACCGCCACGTCGCCCGGCGCCACGAAACCCACGACGACGCGCGCAGGGAAGCCGAGCTGCCGCGCCATCAGCGCGGCCGTGACCGCGTACTGCTCCTGGTCGCCCAGCATCGGCACGTCCGTCAACAGCTCGGTGATGCGGTCGGCGCCGTGGCCGGAGCGGCTGGCGGGCTCGTCGGGCCCGACGCCGTGGCTGATGTAGCCGTCGGCCGCCAGCCCCTTCAGCGCCGCGGCGAGCCGGGCGCCCGGCGCGGTGATGCCCGCGGTGTACTTCTGCAGGGTCGACTGCAGCTCGTCCGGCACGACCGACGGGCGCGGGACGGCGGCGGAGCCCGGCTGGACGCGCTCGAGCTGGGAGGCGGTCAGCTGCGGCTTCACCACCGAGTCGGCGGTGTAGATGTCGCCGTCGGAGAGATCCGTGGTCACCGCTCCGGTCCCCGTGACGTCGTTGTAGTAGAAGGCGTCGTCGAGCGCGGCGCCCCCGGATCCGAGGAACGACAGCTGCTCCAGCTGCCCCGACCCCGGCACCCACGGGCCGCGGTAGCCGCGGATCGTGACCGTGAGCTCCGTCTTCGTGCCGCGCACCTCCGACTGGTCGAGCCGGTACGGCAGCCGGGTGAACGAGCCGGAGGCGCTCGTCACGTCGCCGCTGCCGACCGAGTACGTCACGCCGTCGTACGTGTCCAGGGTCGCGATCCGCAGCCTCCTGTCGCCGGTCAGGCCCGTGACGCTGAGCATCGGCCGGTCGGACACCGGCTCCTGCAGGTAGCGGCGGAACCCGCTCAGCGGGCTCGGGTGGTCGCGCGGGTCGAACGGCTGCTCGACGGCCGTGCGGACGACCTGTCTGTCACCGGGAGGCGGAGCGAGCGCTGCCGCCGCGATGCCGACCGCCCCGGCGCCGAGCATCATGACGGTGGCGCCCGCTGCCGTCAGCAGCACCGTCGAGCGCCGCTCGCGGGCCGTCTCCACGCGGATGCCGCTCTGCTCGCGGAGCGCGCGGATGGCGGCGGAGCGCCGGCGCAGGCGGAAGCGGATCAGCCAGACCACCAGCACCGCGCCGAGCACGAGCACGAGGGCGATCGGCACGGGTGCCACTGCCGAGCCGAACAGCACGCCGGTCACGAGCAGTACGACGGGGACGATCGCCGCGAGCTCCGGCCGCTTCGACCGCACCGCCGTCGAGACCGCGACGACCGTGGCCAGGAGGGTCAGCAGGAAGGCGGGCACCAGCAGCGCCTGGTACGAGCCGACCGGCACGGTGATGGTGACGAGCTGCTTCCAGCTCAGCCAGGTCGCCTGCACGAGTGTCACGAAGCCGTCCGCGGTGGGCAGGAGGCCGCCGGCCGCGGCCAGGCTCGGCACGGCGAGCTGCACGCCGGCCGCGAGGAAGACCAGCACGAACAGTCCCGCGACCACGATGCTCGGCCAGCGGAACAGCGCCGCGGCAACGGCGACGGCCGCGCCGAGGACGAGCGCCCCCGCGAGCATGATGATGAACTCCGGCGACTGGTACACCGGCCAGAACGACCAGCCTGCGAGGCCGACGGCGAGGAGGGCGAAACCGATGTCGACCGCGGCGGCGCGCAGCCGGGCGAAGCGGCTCATGTCGCGAGCCGTTTCGCCAGGCTCCGCTGGAGGTCCTCCAGGTAGCCGATGGTCAGCACGCTCAGGTCGGCGACCCGCCGAAGCGATGGCACGGCATTCTCGTCGCACACGATCGCGACGACGTCGACGCCGAGCGGGAAGTGCGAGGCGGCCGCACGCAGCTGGGCCGGCGTCGACGTCGAGCCGCACACCAGGAAGGCGATGGAGATGCCGGCCGCGTCCTCCGCCGCCACCTGTGCCAGCTCGGGCAGTCGCAGAGCCGCGGTGGCACGCTCCACGCCGGAGAGGTCGTCGAGCAGGGAGCCCCGGTTGACGGTGCGCAGCCGGCGCGAGCTGAACACCATCCGCTTGGCGAACTCGGGCGTCTCGGCGCTCGCGACCACCGACACGGTGCGCGCGTCGAGCATCGCGCGGACGCCGAGCGACCCGGCGACGCTCACGGCGATCTCGAACTCCTCGTCCGTCGCGTAGTCGGCCTCGGACAGGCTGAGCGCGACGAGCAGGTGACTGCGGCGCGTCTCCTCGAACTGGCGCACCATGTAGCTGCCGGTCTTCGCCGTGCTCTTCCAGTGGATGTAGCGCCGCTCGTCCCCAGGCTGGTACTCGCGAAGGGCGTGGAAGGCGATGTCGCTGGAGGTGAGGTCGCGGGTCGGCGCCCCCTCCAGGTCGCGCACGAACCCCGTGCTCATGCTCGGGATCGCGATGATGCGGGGGTGCACGAACAGATCGAGCGACTCCGCCCACACCACCTCGCGCCGCAGCAGCCCGATCGGATCGGCGCGCACGGTGCGCACGGGGCCGATCGGCACGATGCCGCGGCGCTGCGTCGGCACGACGAAGACGTCGGCGTGCTCCTCCCCCGCGCCCAGCGACGGCGCGGCGAACTCGGCGAGGCCGTGGCCGACCGGGACCTCGACGCGCACGCCGGGAAGGCGGCGGCGCAGCGGGTTGCGGACCGCCACGCCGCCCGGGGCGCGGTCGCCGACGACGACCCGGTTGGCGGGGAGGGACAGCCGCACGTTGTACGCGAGGCGGCCGGCGAGGTAACCCGACGCGATGATCAGCAGCGCGAGGGCCGCCCAGCCGAGCACCACCGCCTCCACCCAGCCGAAGACGTACCCGGCGACGAGCGCGAGGACCGTGAGGAGCGCCATGGCCCAGCCCAGCGGCGTGACGACGCCGCTCACCCGGCGCGCCACGCGCGCGACCGCATGGCCGACCACCGCGCTCGTCCGGACGGTCCAGACGATCGCGTCGGCGAGGACGCCTTCGCGCTCGCCGACGATGCGGGCCCGCGCGTTGGTGAGCTCCGCCTGCGTCCGGGTGACCGTGGTCACACGGCGGCCCGATCGCTCGGCGGCGGCACCTCGATCAGCAGCTGGCCCACGATGCTCGAGGCGGTGACGCCCTCGAACTCCGCCTCGGGGTCGAGCACCAGTCGGTGGGCGAGCACCGGCTCGGCCAGCGCTTTCACGTCGTCGGGGGTCACGTAGTAACGGCCGGAGGCGGCGGCGAGCGTCTTCGCCGCACGGACCAGGGCGAGCGCCCCGCGGACGCTGACGCCCAGGCGGATCTCGTCGGCGTCGCGGCTGGCCTCCACGAGCCGCGAGACGTAGTCGTTGATCGTCGGGTCGACGTGAGCGCCGCGCGCCATCGTCGCCATCTCGACGACCGTCGCCGCCGAGACGACCTCCGGCACCACGACCTCGTGCGCCCGGCGCTCCGCGCCTTCGAGGATGCGCAGCGTCGCCTCGTGGTCGGGGTAGCCGATCGACGCCTTCATGAGGAACCGGTCGAGCTGCGCCTCCGGCAGCCGGTAGGTGCCGGCCTGCTCGATCGGGTTCTGCGTGGCGATCACCATGAACGGCGCGCCCACCGGATGGCGCACGCCGTCGACGGTCACCTGCTGCTCCTCCATCACCTCCAGCAGCGCCGACTGCGTTTTCGGGCTCGCCCGGTTGATCTCGTCGGCGAGCACGATGTTGGCGAAGATCGGGCCGCGGTGGAACTCGAAGGCGCCGGTCCGCTGGTCGTAGATGTTGACCCCGGTGATGTCGCCGGGCAGCAGGTCGGGCGTGAACTGCACCCGGTTGGTGGTGCCGCGCACGCTCTCGGCGATGGCCCGGGCGAGGGAGGTCTTGCCGGTGCCCGGGTAGTCCTCGAGCAGCAGGTGGCCCTCGCTCAGCATCGCGGTCAGCGCGAGCCGGATGACGTGGGTCTTGCCCAGCAGGACGCGGTCGATGTTCTGCACCAGGCGGTCGAACACGCCCGAGAACCAGCTGGCCTGCTCGGGGGTCATCGTCATGCTGCGGCTCCTCGGAGTCGGTCGGGTGCGGAATGCGGGTGGGTTCGGTCGGGGCGTTGCGGTCGGGAGGCTCGGGTTCCCCCTCCGACAGTATGGCGGGCCATCATCCCGCCATGCCGGAAGCGGGATATGTCTGCGTGTACTCGTCGCCGTCCACCATCACGCGCACCTGCAGCTCCGGGCTGAGCACGTCCTCCGGAGCGACGCAGGACGCCGTCTGGCCGACGGCCGGCATCGGTGCGGTCGTCACGCCGCCGTCGCAGCTGTAGGTGACACTGCTGTAGCCCGAACCGGTCGGCCACGACGTCCACGTGAAGGTGCGCGTGGCGGGGTCGTACCGCGTGCCGCCGATCTCCGTGCTCACCGCCACGCCGAGCTTCTGGGTGAAGCCGGGAGTCGAGCACAGCTGCGACCCGTCGGGATACGTCTCACAGATCCTGTCGATGCGGATCTGCAGGGGCACGCCGTAGTGGGAGCCGTTCTGGCCGGACGCCAGGCCGCTCGTCGTGTTGTTGAAGCGCCCTGGCTCGGTGGAGCCGTCCGGCAGGACCAGCGAGTAGTCGATGACCGGCCTGTTCCCGCTGCCGTGCCGGTAGTTGACGTCGACCTGGAAGTCGTAGGTGCTCTCGCCGTTTCGCTGCGCCGGGGTCGTGACGACCACGCCGGTCACCCCGCCCGGCGCCTGCCGCACCGTCGCGGTGCTGACGGAGCTGCGCGTGCAGCCCTGCCCGTTGTACGCGTACACCGCGAAGCCGTAGGTCTGGTTCGGCTGGAGACCCGAGAACTGGACCTGCCCGCCCTGGACCTGCTTGAACGAGCCGGAGAGCGGGTCGTGGCGCAGCACCGGGGCGCCGTCCTCCACCCCGGTCACGGTGCAGTTGGGGATCGCCCCGCCCTGGAACACCGCGGCGAAGTAGTCGGTGACCGGCTTGCCGTTGTCGCTGAAGACCCCCGACCAGCTGAGCGTGGCCGTGGTCCCGTCCTGCTCGCTCGGCGTCGCGACCGGGGCCACGCCCGTCGTGAGCGGCGCGCCGGCGGGGACGCCGCTCCCCTGGGTCTGGTTCCATGTCGTGCGGCCCTGGTAGAAGCCGTTCCGCGACGAGACCGCGAAGCCGATGGAGGCGCCGTTCGCAATGCCCGCGTCGGAGATCGACAGCGAGTAGGGTGTGCCGACCGGGTCCGCTCCGGATACCTGCAGCGAGTTGGTCACGCCGCCCAGGGTCACCCAGTACGAGGTGATCGCGCTGGCGCCGGGGGCCTCGGCCGGCTTGGTCCAGGTGATGCGCAGCCCGTGATCGAGCGGCGTGGAGCCGACGGCCGCCGGCGCGTTCGGCACGACGTCCGACCACACCGGCTCGGCGTAGGAGGTCGGGTCGGAGGCGCCGAGCGCGTTCTTCGCGCGCACCGTGAGCGTCACCGCGTTCTCCGGGCCGTTGCCCGGCGTCTGGATCGTGCACGTGGTCGTCGAGCACTCGGTCGTCGACAGCACCGCGCCGGAGGCCGCGGAGGCCATGGTCACGTCGAACCCGGTGATCGGCGAGTTGTTGAAGGCGCCCGGCACCCAGCTCAGCGCGAGGCTGCGGTCGCCGATCGCACCGATCTGGACGTTCGAGACCGGAGCCGGCCGGTCCTGCACGGACACCACGACGGTGCCCCAGGTGTAGCGGTCGGCGTCGCCGGTCGCGTCGGCGACCTCGTACTGCAGCGTGGCGTCGGCAGGCGCCGCGGTCGGCGACACCGTGATCGACAGCGTGGCGTTGTCCGCGCTCGGCGTGACGCTCACGCCGTCGGGCAGGCCCCCGCTGGCCGCGCGGACCGCGACCACGCGCAGCGGCTTGCCCGGGAACGGGTTGGTGGCCTGGTCGTTGGCCAGCACGTCGACGGTGCTCGTCTTGCCGCGCGGAGCGATCACCCGATCCGACTGCGGGCTCGGGAGCGGCCGGGTGGACGGCACCACGTTCACGTCGATCCGCCCGGCCTGACCGGGGTTGACCGCATCCTTCACACCGATCGCGATCGACGGTCGGGCCCCCTTCGCGGTGCCGGCGGCGACGGTGACGGTGAGCTTCTGCCCGTTGAGGGCGAGCGTGACGCCCTGCGGACGCGGCTCCTGGATGCTGTACTGCAGCTCGTCCTGGTCCTGCGCGTATGGGTAACGGGTCAGCTTCGCCAGGTCGACGGTCTTGGACTGCCCCGGCTCGAAGTCGATCAGCGCGCCGGTGAACACGGGCGGCTGGTTCTCGCGCGCCGTGACGTCGATGGGCAGCACGATGGTCGCGACGTTGCCCTTGGGATCGTTGGCGCTCGTGCCGTCGGTCACCTGGAACGAGATGGAGGCGGGGCCGAAGTAGCGCGCCGACGACGTGTACTGCAGGGTGTCGCTGTTCACCACGAGGTCGCCGCCGTCGGCGTGCGTCGCGCGCACGGTCGCCGCATCCGTCAGGCGCACCTTCCGGCCGCCGACCGCGACGATGTAGTCGTTGAGGTGGATGGTCAGCGTCTTCTCGCTGACGACGGTCAGCGCCGGCGCTCCGCGCTTCAGCTGCGGCAGAGCGTCGTCGTACCCGGGGACGCGCACGAAGCCGTACGCCACGATCGACTCGTCCTCGGGGTTGGCGACCCGGAACGGGATGATCTGGCTGTCCGCCGCGATCGCCACGCGCACGCGTTTGTCGGCCGTCACCTTGGCGCCCGAGCCGTACCCCTGCACCAGCGACAGCTTCAGCGAAGACACCGCGCCGTCGGCGAAGAAGACGTTCGCCAGCACGTTGACGTCGACATGCTCCTTGCCGAGGATGTCCGACAGCCCGAGCGTCGTGTCGTCGACCACCGGCCGCGCGGGCGGCGCGTTCTTGCTGACCGTCACGCGGAGGAACGCCTGGCTCGTCCCTCCCCGCGCGTTCTGGATGCTGTAGAGGAATCCGTAGGTGCCCTCGGCCTCGGGGGTGCTCACCTGCACCAGATCGCCGATGACCTTCGCCTTCGCCGTGCCCTCGAGCGGCGTCACCCCGCTCACCGTGAGCGGGCTGCCGTCGGGGTCGCTGTCGTTGGCGAGCACCTGCACGCTGAGCTTCTTGCCGGGGCGGGCCGTCACGTCGTCCTCGACGGCGACGGGGTTGCGCGCGCCCTCGACGTGCGGCGCGATGCCCACGCGGACCGTGCCGGTGGCCCGCGCGCCCAGGGCGTCGACCACCGCGTACGAGAAGGTGTCGGTCCCTGCCGCGTAGTCCCCCGCCTGGAAGTCCATCCAGTCCGGACCCGACGCGACGACGGCGCCCTTCTGCGGGTTGGTCTCCTGACCGATGAACTGGACGGAGTCCCCGTCGGGGTCGATCCCGGACAGCGGCACGGTGACGCGTACGACGTCGCCGGCCAGCACCCGGGCGGTCACCGTCTTCGGCACCGGCGGGTTGTTGGTGGCCGCGTCGCGCTCGCGCACCGCGATGGTGACCTCGGCGGTGGCCCACTGGCCGTCCTCGCCGTTCACCCGGTACGCGGCGGTGTAGTTGCCCGGCTTCGAGGGGGCGAGGTAGCGCAGCTGGTCGCCGCTCGCGAACAGCAGTCCCGCTCCGGCCGGCAGCGGCGTCGCGAGCGTCGGGTCGAGCGTCAGCTCGTCGCCGTCGGGCTGCACGTCGTTGGCCAGCACCGGGATGTCGACCACGTCGTCCACGCGCACCGCGATCGCGTCCGGCGCCGCAATGGGCGGCTGGTGCACGGCGAGGGGCGGGAGCTGCACGATCGTGACCGTGCCGATCGTGTCGGCCAGCCCGTTGCTGAGCCGGTAGTGGAAGTCGACGGGGCCGGCGAGCGGCCGGCCGAGGGTGACGCGGAGGGTGCGCTGCTGCAGCGCCTGCACCGACACGCCCGACGACGCGTCGGGCGGCGTCACGCCTGTGACGAGCAGAACACCGCCGGACGGGTCGATGTCGGTCGAGAGCACGTCCACGTCCTGGCTGGACTGCTCGCGGATGAAGGCCGTGTGCGGCACCGCGATCGGGGCGGTCTTCGCCCCTGGGGGCGCCTTCACCTCCACGCGCACGAGTCCGGTGGCCGTCACCACGCCGTCGGTGACCGAGTACTCGATGTTGTGGGTCCCCGGCTGGTCGGACTCGAACCGGAACGTGCCGCCCTGGTAGTCCGGCGTGAGCGTGGCGTCGGCCTTGGTCGGGACCGTGCTCAGCCGCACGGTGCCGTTGCCGCCGCGCACGTGGTCGAGCGGGCGGACCGTGACCTCCTGCCCCTCGTACGCCTGCACGGCGAACGGGTCGGCGATGATCGGCACCTGGCCGGGCGGCCGCACCGTCACCGCGAGCAGGCCCGTCCCCTCGGCCAGTCCGTCGGAGAGCACGAGGGACACGTCCTTGACGGAGCCGCCGTCGCCGTGGTCCGAGTAGGCGACCTGGCCCTGCGGCGTGAAGGTGACGAGATCGGGCGCGGGGATGCTCGCTCCGGCCAGGTAGAACGAGTCGCCGTCCGGGTCGTAGCAGTCGCCGAGCACGGCGGTGGTGACGCGGCCGCCGGTCTGCACGACGGCCTTCGCGTTGCGCACGCACACCGGGGGCGCGTTCTCGCCGGGCGCCCGCACGGTCACCGTGACGTGCGCCGTCGCGGTCCCGCCGCGGCCGTCCGAGATGGTGTAGTCGAAGTCGATGGTGCCGGTCGCCGTCTCCGGCAGCGAGATCTGCAGCTGCTGGTCGGCGTTCGTCAGCTCGATCGTGCCCTGCTCCTCCGGCACGGCGGTGAACGAGTCGATCGTCAGCACGTCGCCGTTGGCGTCGTAGTCGTTGAGCAGCACCGGCAGCGGAGTGACGCGACCCGGCCGGGCGCCGAACGCGTCGTCGACGGCGACGGGAGGCTCCTCCTGCTTCTCGTACTGCGGAGCGCTGTCGGTCTTCGACTGGTCGACGAGCTCCTGCGTGGTCTTCTTCGAGACCAGCTCGTCCCAGTTGTCGATGCGGGTGTTGCCGCTCTGCACGGCCCACGAGACGCCGGACCGCGCGTCGTTGAGCACGGCCCGCTGGCGGTTGACGCGGAACGCGAGCTGCGCCCCGCCCGGCACCTTCTCGAGCGTGCTCTGCGCCCCCTTGCCATCGCCGCCGCACGAGCTCCACACCGCGCCGCCCGTCCAGGCCGCGTACGTGCAGCCCGCGACCGTGACCGGTGCTGCGGGAGCCCCGGAGGCTCCCGTCACCGGGCGGCTCGGGTCCGAGCCGTCGAGCGGAACCCGCACGAGACCCGTGCTCGCCGCGAGCCAGACGGCCGAGCCGGTCGCCGCCGGCTGCTGCAGCACGATGTCGGAGGCGCCCTCCAGCTGGCGGCCGAGGCTCACGGTGCGTCCGTCGAGCCACAGCGTCCGCTCGGCCGGGTCGAAGACCGCCCAGTGCCCCGCGACGGAGGTGATGGCGACATCCTCCCCCTCTCCCGTCGTCGGCACCTTGTGGGTCGTGGTCGCCGGGTCGGGACCGGTGAGGTCGATGCGCACCACCGAGCGCGTTCCCGGCTGGTAGGCGAACAGCACGCCGGACGGGTCGAGCGCCGCGACAGCCCGACCGCCGAGGTCGATCGTCGCCGCAGACCCGGAGTTGTACTGGTCGAGCTGGTCCATCGTGGTGAGCCAGAGCTGGCCCGTCGTCTGCGACAGGAGGGCGACGTGATCGCCGGCGACCGCGACCTGCGGCGACCGCGGCGGCAGTGCGACGGACTTGCCCGCCTCCGCCGTCGCGGGGTCGACGGCGGCGACCGTGCTGGCCTCCCGGTCGAGCAGGAGCACGTTCTCGCCGTCCTGCACGACGTCCAGCGCCTCCCCGGTGCCGGCGACGACGGAGTTGAGCTTCTCAATCTCGGTGTTGGCGCGGCCGAGCGACTTCTTGGCGTCGCTGGCGACCCAGACCGCGGCGTCGTCGAGCATCATGTGCTGGGCGCTGTAGCCGCCGGAGACGACGGCCAGCGTCGCGACCAGCGCGGCGACCACCGTCCCGGAGACCGCGGTCGCGGCGACGGACTTGTGCCCGGCGACCCACGACCACGCCGCGCCCAGCCTGCTCACGGGCCGTCCGTCCGCTCGACGCACTTCTGGCCGCTCGGGTCACCCGTGCGGCCGGAGCGGTTGACGGTCACGGTGACGCACACGGTCTGCCCCGGCTTCGCGTCCACCCGGAACTCCGTGGAGCGCTGGCTGCTCGGCGGGGCGTCGTCGACGGCGACCTGATAGGTGTCCTCGTCCTGGAGGCCGGGGTCGCTCCAGGTGAACACGATCGTGCTCCCGGCGACCCGGCCGCTGAGGTCGCGGACGGCGGGGATGTCGCCCGCCTGACCGGCCCTGACGAGCACGACGCCCGCGATGACGGCCAGGACCACGACGAGCGCCGCGCACGCGATCAGCGACACCACGAGAGCGCGCGGCGTGCGGGCCGGCGCGCTGGGTCGCGTGCTGGGCGCGCTCCCGCTCTCGCGCACGATCGTGCGGGTGGGCGCGCGGGTCGGCCCGCGAGCGCCCGACGACGCCTCGACGGGAGCGCGTCGCCGTCGGCGCCGCGACGAGCCGGGGTCGACGGCGACGACGCCGCGCACGCGGGTCCTGTCCTCGGGGTCGTCGGCGGTCGCCAGCGCCCAGTCGTCCATCGCGACCTCGATCGGCGTCTGCGGCAGTCCGAGCTCGACCTCGACCGACTGCAGCTCCCTGATCAGCTCCAGCGCGCTGCGCTGCCGTTGCGACGGCTTGCGCGACATGGCCCGCAGCAGCACCTGCTCCAAGCGCGGCGGCACGTCGGCCCGGCCGATCGGCAGCGGGCGGCCCTTCGTGATCCGGTGGATGAGCTCCGCCGACGTGTTCTCCTTGCCGGGCACCTCGAACGGCGAGCGGCCCGCCAGCAGCGAGTACAGCGTCGCACCGAGCGACCAGACCTCGCTCGCGATGGTGCCGCTGGTCTCGTCGAGCAGCACCTCCGGGGCGGACCACGGGATGCTGAGCCCGATGGCCTCGGTGACGTCGGCCTCGCTGAGCGTGGCGGCGATGCCGAAGTCGCTGAGCACGGGGTGTCCGTAAGCCGTGGTGAGGATGTTCGACGGCTTGATGTCGCGGTGCAGCACGCCGGCGCGGTGGGCCGTCTCGACCGCGCTCGCGATGCGCACCCCGACGCTCAGCGCGTCGGCGACGGCCAGCGGCTCGGAGCGGTAGCGCTGCCCGATCGCGGAGGAGCACAGCTCCATGACGAGATACGGCCGGCCGTCGGCGGAGACGCTGGCCTGGTACACCGTGAGGATCGACGGATGCGTGCTCAGCTGCGCCATCAGGTTGGCCTCGGCCTGGAACATCTGCTTGACCTGGCTGGTCACCACCTCGGCGAGCATGACCTTGACCGCGACCTGGCGTCGCGGCATGTTCTGCTCATACAGGAAGACGTCGGCGAAGCCGCCCGAACCGAGCACCCGGACGTACGAGAAGCCGGGGAGGTTCGGCGGCTGTGACGGCAGGCGCCGGGCCACGTTGCTCCTCCCGGTCGTCGCGGACGGCATCCGCTGCTGTGGAAACGGTCTGACAATTGTAGGCAGCGGCACCTCGCCCCTCGGCTGCCCAGACCTGGTCTGGGGACAACCGAATCACCCCCAACTCGGGGGTCATCGCACCGGGACCGAGGGGCCCTGTGGAGAGTTCCGGCGGCTCTAGTGCCGCCGCGCGGCCCGCCGCGGCGTGCCCTCGCGGTGCGCCCCGGACTCGGGCGTCGCGAGCACATCCACCACGACGACGGTCACGTTGTCGCGGCCGCCGTTGCCGAGCGCGGCGTCCATGAGCTGCTGCGCCGCGTCCGCCGGCGAGGCGCCCTCGGCGAGGAAGTAGCGGATGCCGTGCTCGGTCAGCTCCTTCGTGAGCCCGTCCGAGCACACCAGCAGCCGGGAGCCGGCCACGATCGGCAGCAGGAAGTAGTCGGGCACCGGGTCCTCGTTGAACCCGACGGCACGCGTGATGACGTTGCTGTGCGGGTGCACCTCGGCCTCCGCCGGCGTGATCGCGCCCGCATCAAGCAGCTCCTGCACGATCGAGTGGTCGAGCGTCAGCTGCTCCAGGGTGCCGTCGCGGTAGCTGTACACGCGGGAGTCGCCGATGTTGAACACGAGCCAGTACGGGGCTCCGTCCGCCAGCGTCAGGGCGATACCGGTCACGGTGGTGCCCGTCCCGAGGTCGGTGTGGCCGACGCCGCGGCCCATGTCGTCGACGGCGGCGCGCAATGCTCCGGTCAGCGCCCCCTGGTCGACGAAGTCGGTCGACACCTGCTCGGCGAGCCGGGTGACGACCGCCGTGCTGGCGAAGTCGCCCGCGGTGTGGCCGCCCATGCCGTCGGCGACGGCGAAGATGGGCGAGCGGGCGAGCAGGCTGTCCTCGTTGACGCTGCGTCGATACCCCTTGTCGCTGAGCGCGGCCCAGGCGAGGCTGATGCGCGCGTCCTGCGTCCCGGGGACGGTGACGGTGTGGCGCCTGTTGCTGCGACCGATCTGGGTCACGGGCGTCCTTCTTCTCGGCGGTCTTCCCGCATCGGCGGCCGGTCCGTCCCCCACAGCCCGGCCGAGGCGGCGGTGATCTCGATGATATTACCGTCGCCGATGGAGATCGTGGTCCCGGCGAGCACGGCGACCGACTCCCCCGGGCGCAGCCGGGTCGTGTGCCCGGCCGGCGAGACGACGACGGTGCCGTTGGTGGAGCGCAGGTCGGTCACGACGACCGCCTCGCCCTCCTGCTCGATGCGGACGTGCGTGCCAGAGACCTCCTGGGTCGGCGAGTCGACCGCGACGAGGCGCGGCTCCGCGCCGGTGTCGAGCCGGAGCGGGGCCGGCCTCCTGCCGACGAGCACCGGCGTGTCGAGCACGATCACCGGCGCGGAACCGATCCGCAGCGCGAACGAGGGAGGGGCAGGAGGCAGCACGACGGGCTCGGTGGGCGGGAAGGCGTCCTGCGGACCGGGCACGCCGCCGGGTCGCGGCGCGGGCGGCGGGACGACTGCGCGTGCGGGCGGAGTGGCGGTGGGAGGCGCCGCGATGTCGACCGCCCCCGGCAGCTCGTGCGCGACCGGCCGCGCCTCACCGGCGCCGGGGTTCTCGCCTGCGCCGCCGACGTGGCCGAACACGCTGGAGCTGCGCGCGCGCTGGCGCAGCACGGTCTCCTCGGCCGCCGGGCCGGAACCGGCAGGAGCCTCGGCAGAGGCGCGCGGCACGCGCTCGATCGGCGCCACGCTCCAGGCGAGCAGCTCGCCGTCCACGACGCCGAGCCCGAGCGGCAGCGAGCCGATGGTGAGCGCGGCGACCGGCCCCGTGGCGTGATCGTCGCCGCCGACGACGAGACCGGTCACGTTGCGGAACTCGGCGAGCACCCACGGCTGGACGCCGCCGGCGGAGAACCGTCGCGAGCCTCCGACCGAGAACACGTCGACGGCCGCCGAACCGCGCACGACAGCCGTGACGACACGCTCCCCGCGGTCGTTGGCGGCGCCGAGCTCGGCCACCGCGAACGAACGGACGCTGTCCGGACCGGAGAGCGGGAAGGCGCCGACGACGGACTCGATCGTCGCCAGCTCCGACTCGGCGAGCCACCAGACGGCATCGACGATCTGGTCGGAGACGGTGCTCTCGACCGCGGCCACGAAGCGGCGCCCGGCGATCAGCAGCCAGCGCGCCGGGCCGCCGGTGGGCGCGTAGCGGGCGTAGCCGCCGGGACGCGCCGGGCGCGCCGAGGGGGTGGAGCTGCCGGCGGTCACCCGGTCGAGTGTAGTCGCGCGCCGCCGTGCGACACGGTCCCACGCCCTCCATCCGCTCAGCGTTGCGCACAGCCGCCTGCGGATTCCGTCAGCCGATCGGCCGAGAATGTGCGGAATCGCTTGCAGGACCGCATGCCCACTGACACAATCGCTCCATGAGCACCCCTCGTACGGCGAACGGCGCGAAGGCGCCGCAGATCGACGACGTGTCGAAGGCGATCATCGAGCAGCTGCAGGTCGACGGCCGCCGCTCGTACGCCGAGATCGGCAAGGCCGTCGGTCTCAGCGAGGCGGCGGTCCGGCAGCGGGTCCAGAAGCTGACCGAGTCCGGTGTGATGCAGATCGTGGCGGTGACCGACCCGATGCAGCTCGGGTTCTACCGCCAGGCGATGATCGGGGTCCGCGTCAGCGGGGACACCCGGGTCGTCGCCGACCGGCTGGCGGCGATGCCGGCGGTGGACTACGTGGTGCTCACGGCCGGCACCTTCGACATCCTCGCCGAGGTCGTCTGCGAGAACGATCTCGACCTCATCCACATGCTCAATTCGGAGATCCGGACCCTCGACGGCGTGCTGTCCACCGAGACGTTCGTCTATCTCAAACTCCACAAGCAGTTCTACAACTGGGGAACGCGATAACTCATGACGACAACCGTAGAAACCTTCGGCGAGCCCATCACCTCCGGCGACGCCGCCCTCCAGGCCAAGGCGAAGGACCACCTCTGGATGCACTTCGCCCGGCAGTCGGTGATGGAGGAGGGCCACGGCGTCCCCATCATCACCAAGGGCCAAGGCCACCACATCTGGGACAGCCAGGGCAAGCGCTACATCGACGGCCTCTCCGGCCTCTTCGTCGTCGCCGCCGGGCACGGCCGCAAGCGGCTCGCGGAGGTCGCGGCCAAGCAGGCGGAGGAGCTCGCCTTCTTCCCGATCTGGTCGTACGCGCACCCGAACGCGATCGAGCTGGCCGACCGGCTCGCCGAGTACGCGCCGGGCGACCTCAACCGCGTCTTCTTCTCCACCGGCGGCGGCGAGGCCGTCGAGACCGCCTTCAAGCTGGCCAAGTACTACTGGAAGCTGCAGGGCCGGCCCACCAAGCACAAGGTGCTCTCCCGCGCCGTCGCCTACCACGGCACCCCGCAGGGCGCGCTGGCGATCACGGGCATCCCCGCCATGAAGGAGATGTTCGAGCCGCTCACCCCGGGCGGGTTCCGCGTGCCGAACACGAACTTCTACCGCGCGGCCGAGATGGGCGCCCCGGCGGACGACCTCGAGGCGTTCGGCGTCTGGGCGGCCAACCGCATCGAGGAGATGATCCTGTTCGAGGGGCCGGAGACGGTCGCCGCGATCTTCCTCGAGCCGGTGCAGAACTCGGGCGGCTGCTTCCCGCCGCCTCCCGGCTACTTCCAGCGGGTGCGCGAGATCTGCGACAAGTACGACGTACTCATGGTCAGCGACGAGGTCATCTGCGCCTTCGGCCGCATCGGCCACATGTTCGCCTGCGACGAGTACGGCTACGTGCCCGACATGATCACCTGCGCGAAGGCGATGACCTCCGGCTACTCCCCCATCGGCGCGACGATCATCAGCGACCGGATCTACGAGCCGTTCAAGCACGGTTCGACGTCCTTCTACCACGGCTACACCTTCGGCGGCCACCCGGTGTCGGCCGCGGTGGCGCTGGAGAACCTGAACATCTTCGAGGAGGAGAAGCTCAACGAGCGCGTGCGCGAGAACTCGCCGCTGTTCCGGGCCGAGCTCGAGAAGCTGCTCGACCTGCCGATCGTGGGCGACGTGCGCGGCGACGGCTACTTCTTCGGCATCGAGCTGGTGAAGGACAAGGGCACCCGCGAGACGTTCAACGACGACGAGTCGGAGCGCCTGCTGCGCGGCTTCCTGTCCAAGGCGCTGTTCGACGCGGGCCTGTACTGCCGCGCCGACGACCGCGGCGACCCCGTCGTTCAGCTCGCGCCGCCGCTCACCATCGGGCCGGACGAGTTCGTGGAGATCCGGCAGATCCTGGAGTCGGTGCTCACCGAGGCGACGAACCACCTGTAACGGATGGACTACCGGGGCACCAGCTTCTGGTTCGACTCGATCGCCGCAGCGTCGGGTGCCGCAGCGTCGGGTGCAGGGGCGGAGGACGGATATCGTCCCCGCCCCGGCCTCGACTCCGACGCGACGGTCGACGTCGCGATCGTGGGCGCAGGCCTCACCGGCCTGTGGACCGCGTACTACCTGCAGCAGCACGACCCCGGGTTGCGCATCCTGCTGCTGGAGAAGGAGGTCGCCGGGTTCGGTGCCTCCGGGCGCAACGGCGGCTGGTGCTCCGCCCTGTTCCCCTGGTCGGCGTCCCGGCTGGAGGCGCGCTACGGCTTCGACGCGGCGGTCGCCCAGCGCCGCGCGATGGTCGACACCGTGCACGAGGTCGGCCGCGTCGTCGCCGCCGAGGACATCGACTGCGACTACGCGCTCGGCGGCACGGTGACGTTCGCGCGGGGCGCGGCGCAGCTGGCCGCCGCACGCGCCGAGTACGAGGAGTCGGAACGCTTCGGTGTCGACCGCGTCGCGCTCTGGGGCACCCCGCGGGTGCGGTCGCGGTTCGGCGTGCCCGACGCCGTCGCGGCGACCTTCACACCGGACTGCGCCCGCGTGCACCCCGGCAAGCTCGTCCGCGGCCTCGCCCGCGTGGTGGAGGCCCGGGGCGTCACGATCGCCGAGCAGACGGAGGTCGTCGGCTGGCGCGACGGGGTCGTCCATGCCCGATCCGGCGGGGTCGACCGCCGCGTCACCGCGGGCACGGTCGTCAACGCCACGGAGGGCTTCGGATCGCAGCTGCCGCAGGTCGGCCGGCGCATCCTCCCGCTCTACTCGCTCATGATCGCGACCGAGCCGCTGCCCGCCGCCGTCTGGGACCGCATCGGGATCGCGCACGGCCAGACCTTCACCGACTTCCGCAACCTCATCGTCTACGGTCAGCGGACCGCGGACGACCGCATCGCGTTCGGCGGCCGCGGCGCGCGGTACCACCTGGGCAGCGCCGTCGACCCCGCGTACGACCGCTCGCGGCGGGTGCGCGACCACCTCGTCCGCACGCTGTTCGACCTGCTGCCGGATGCCGCAGGCGCGCGCATCACCCACCACTGGGGAGGGCCGCTGGGCGTCCCGCGCGACTGGCACGCGAGCGTCGGTTACGACAGGGAGGCGCAGGAGGCGTGGGCGGGCGGCTACGTCGGCGACGGCCTGAGCACGACCAACCTCGCCGGGCGCACGCTGGCCGACCTGCTCACCGGACGGGAGACCGCGCTCACCGCCCTGCCCTGGGTCGGCCACCGCTCGCGCCCCTGGGAGCCCGAGCCGCTGCGCTTCGCGGGCGCGAACGCGGGCCTCGCCGCGATGGAGGCCGCCGACGTGGAGGAGAGCCTCACCGGCCGCCCCTCCGTTCTCGCGCGCGTCGTCGCCCCCCTCATCGGCCACTGACCATCCGCCGAGTACGCGCGAAGTACACGAAAAACCGCCGAGTACGCGGAGAATCCGCGTACTCGGCGGTTTGCCGAGGGTGGAGCGATCAGGCCTGGTTCAGGACCGCCTGCAGCTCGAGGGTGATGGTCACCTCGTCGCCGAGCAGCATGCCGCCGGTCTCGAGGGCCGCGTTGTAGGTGAGGCCGAAGTCCTCGCGGTTGATCTTGGTCTTGGCGGTCGCGCCGGCCTTGTAGTTGCCGTACGGGTCCTGGCCGAAGCCGCCGAAGTCGAACTCGAACGTGACGGGCTTGGTCACGCCCTTGATGGTGAGGTCTCCGTCGACGAGGAACTCGCCGCCCTCGTGGCGCACGCCGGTCGACACGAAGTCGATCGTCGGGTGCTCCTCGGCGAGGAAGAAGTCGCCGGTGCGCAGGTGCGCGTCGCGGTTCTTGTCCTTGGTGTTGATGGAGGCGACGTCGGCCTTGGCGCTGACCTTCGAGTCGAGCGGGTTCTCGGCGGTGACGAAGGTGGCGTCGAAGTTCTCGAACACGCCCTTCACCTTGCTGATCATGAGGTGGCGGATGCTGAAGCCGACCTCGCTGTGGGCGGGGTCGATGGTCCAGGTGCCGGCCTTGTAACCGGGGATGTCGATGGTCATTCGCTGTCTCCTTGTGGATCGGTCCGTCGCGGGGGCGGCACGCGCCGCACAGGTACATGCAAGCGCATAGGTCCAGATCCTATTCCGGAATGGCGAGAAAAAGTTGACGTGTCACTCTTTTACGGTGAGCGACCGGCGCAGTTCCAGTACCCGCAGCGCGCTCGCGTCCACCTGCGCGGCCGGGATGCGGCCCTGCTGCACCGCCGCCACGACGGGGTCGATCAGCGCGGCCGGGTCCGCGCCGGCCGGCAGCACGTCGAGCACCACGTCGTTGCCCGCCGCGATCGCCCGCACGGCGTTCTCGCCCGCGTTCCGGTACTCCGGCAGCCCGGTGTCCTCCAGCATGCGGAGGTCGTCGGTGATGGCGACCCCATCGAAGCCGAGCTCCTCGCGCAGGATGCGGTGCCAGGCGGGTGAGAGCGACGCGGGCGCCGCATCCACCCCGCTGTAGACCAGGTGCCCGAACATGACCAGCTCGGCCCCGGCCCCCACCCCGGCGCGGAACGGCGCGGCGTCGCGCGCTGCCCAGTCGTCGTGCCCGAGCGGTGCGGTGGGCACGGTCAGGTGCGAGTCGGCGTCGGTCTCGCCGTGGCCGGGGAAGTGCTTGAGCGTGCTCGCCACGGCGCCCCGCTCCCCCGCGACCGCTGCCGCAACGCGTGCGGCCGCCGAACCGGGATCGCCGCCCAGCACGCGGCTCGCGATGAAGGAGGACGGATCGGCGGTCACGTCCGCGACGATCCCGAAGTTCACGTTCACGCCGCCCTGCGCGAGCAGCGCCGCGCGCTGGCGGAACGCCGCGGTCGCGGCGGCCGGGTCCTGGCCGCGGAGCGTGTCCGCACCGGGCAGCGCATCCCACGGCAGGCGGGTGACGTCACCGCCCTCCTCGTCGATCGCGATGAGGGGCAGGAGGTCGGGATCGCTCGCGCCCATCGCCGCCGTCTGCGCCGCGAGGGCCTCCGGCGTCGGCGGGACGTTGTCGCCCATCAGGATCATGCCGCCCAGCCCGTGCGCGGAGGCGTACGCGCCGAGCGCGGCGCCGTCGGTGCCCGGCTGGTGGAGGACGAACAGGCTCGCGACCTTCTGCTGCAGGGTCATGCGGGCGAGCCGCGCCTTCGCGAACGCCGTGACCGGGTCGGTCGTCGGCGTGGGCGTCGGCGTCGCGGTCGCCGTGTGCCGAGCGCCCGCCGACCCCGTCGGGGCCGCCGCCCCGGCACCGCTGCACCCGGCCAGCACCGCGACGAGGCCGGCGGCGACGACGGCGCTCGCCCAGCGGCGCATGCCGGGGCGACGCGGACGCGTACCGGAGGTGCGGGGGCGGGAGGGCATCCCTCGATGCTAGCCCGCGCCCCTCCCTCAACCCTTGACGGCGCCTCCGAGTCCGGCGCTGCGCAGGAACAGCCCCTGGAAGACCAGGAACAGCGCGATCGGGATCAGTGTGGAGATCGCGAGCGCGGCCAGGTACACGTCGAGCTGGATGGCGGCCTGGAGGGTCGGCAGCCGCACCGACAGCGGCTGCAGGTCGGGGTCGCGCAGCACGAGCAGCGGCCACAGGTAGTCCTTCCAGGCCGCGATCACCGCGAACACCGACACCACGCCGAGGATCGGCTTCGACATCGGCAGCACGATCGACCAGAACAGCCGGAACGGACCCGCCCCGTCGGTCCGCGCCGCCTCGAAGATCTCGCGCGGCAGGTTGTCGAAGAACCGTTTGACCAGCACCACGTTGAACGCGCTCGCCCCGGCCGGCAGCCACACCGCCCAGAAGGTGTTGATGAGCGACTGCCCGAGCAGCGGCGGCTGCAGGATGGTGAGGTACAGCGGCACGAGCAGCACCACCGCCGGCACGAACAGCGTCGTGAGGATGAGCCCGTACAGCACGGCTCCGTACCGCGGCCGGAGCACGCTCAGCGCATAGCCGGCGGTCGTCGCGACGACGATCTGCACCGCCCACGAGCCGGCCGCGACCCAGATCGTGTTGACGAACTGCACGTCGATGTGGACCGTCGACCACGCCTCCGACAGGTTCGCCCAGTCGACCCCGTTCGGGAACAGCGCCATCGGCGTCCGGAGGGTGTCCTCGGTCGGTGTGATCGCCGCCTTGGCCAGCCAGAGCAGCGGGCCCAGCCCGACGACGATCAGCAGGGCCAGCAGCGCGCCGTGCACGGCCCGGGTGGTCCAGCGGATGCCGGGACGGCGCCGCTCGGAGACCGACAGGATGCCGCGGCCACCGTCGTCGTCCTGCCGCGCCCGCCGCCACGGTCCGCGCAGCCCGCGCCGCGGCGGCCCGGGCGGTTCCGGCACGGCACCGGGTTCGACCACGTCCGCGACGACCGTGCGGACCTCGGGCGGCAGCTGGGTGGAGGTGCTCAACTCTGGCTCCAGGACTTGGTGAGGCGGAAGTAGACGAGGGAGAGGACGGCGAGGAACGCGGCGAGGATCAGGCTGAGCGCCGTCGCCGCTCCGTAGTCGCCGCCCAGGGAGTTCTGGAACGCGTACCGGTAGATCAGCAGCAGGATCGTCACGGTCGAGTCGACCGGGCCTCCCCCGGTGAACAGGAACGGCTCGAGGAACACCTGCGCCGTCCCGATGATCTGCAGGATGAGCGTGATCAGCAGCACGCTCCGCAGTTGCGGGAGGGTGACGTGCCAGATCTTGCGCCAGATCCCGGCGCCGTCGACCTCCGCCGCGTCGTACAGCTCGGGAGCGACCCCGGTGATCGCCGCCAGGTAGATGATGATCGTGCCGCCCGCGGCCGCCCAGGTCGCCTCGACCACGAGCGACGGCATCGCCTGGGCCGCATCCTGGATCCACGGCTGCGGCGGGATGCCCACCCAGCCGAGGATCGTGTTGAAGACGCCGGTCGGCCGTGCGTCGTAGAAGAACTTCCACAGCAGCACCGCCACCACCGGCGGCACGACCACCGGGAGGTAGGCGAGCGCGCTGTAGAGCCCCTTCGCCCGCTTCACCTCGCTCATGAGCACCGCGGCGACGAGCGGCACCGGGTAGCCGAGGATCAACGCGAGGAGGGCGAACCAGGCGGTGTTGCCGACCGCCGTCCAGAACAGCGGATCGTTCACCACCTGCACGAAGTTGTCCCAGCCGACCCAGGTCGGCGGCGACACCAGGTTGGTGTGCTGGAAGCTCATCACCACGCTGCGCAGGATGGGCCACCACGAGAACACGCCGAAGATCAGGAGCATCGGCAGCAGGAAGACGAGCGTGCTGAGGCCGCCGCCGCGCAGCCAGGTGAGGGGGCTGCGGCGGCGGCGGACCTGCGCACGCGGTCGGTCGATCGCGGTCATGACGGCTTTCAGTCGGCGTCGACGAGCTTCTGGATGTCGGTGTCGACCTTCGTCAGCAGCGCGTCGATGTCCGCGTTCTTGTCGGTCAGCACCGCCTGCACGACCGAGTCGAGCGCGCCGTACAGCTCCTGCGTGTGCTTGTTCGGCTCCGGCACGAGGTTCGCGTCGAAGATCGGGCCGGTGAACGGTGCGACGTTCTCGAGCGGGATGTTGACCTCGCCCTTGATCCACTCCATGTTCTGGTCGTAGGTCGCCTTGTCGAACACGGGCAGCGTCGGCACGCCGACCGGCTGGTCGGACTTCGCCAGCACCTTCGCGTCGGCGACGGCCTGATCCTGGTCGAGCAGCTTCTGCATGTAGTAGAAGTCGATCCACTTCACCGCGGCCTCCTTCTGCTTCTGCGACGACTTCGGGCTGACCGCCGCGACGTTGCCGCCGACCAGCACGCCGGCGTCCGCGTCGTCCGCCACCGGGAGCATCGTCAGCCCGTAGTTCGCCGGGTCGACGTTGTTCTGCTGCACGAGGGAGGTCAGCACGTCCGATCCCGACGGGTACATCGCGACCTGCCCGGCGCCGAACGCCTGGTTGATGCCGCTCCAGTCGAGCAGGAAGTTGCTGCCGGCCGCGTTGTCCTCCCACCGCACGTCATGGAGCCACTGCAGCGCCTCCTTCGTCACCGGGTTGTTCGTGGTGACGGTGGTCTTGTCGCCGTCCGTGGTCTCCATGCGGCCGCCGCGGGCGTACACGGTGGTGGTCAGCTCCCACCCGCCGGTGTTGCCCTGGGTCATCTGCATGTAGCCCGCGACGCCCGGCACCTTCTCCGAGATGGTCTTCGCGTACTGCCGCACCTCGTCCCATGTGGTCGGCGGCTTGTCGGGGTCGAGCCCGGCCTGCTGGAACAGCTGCCGGTTGTACGACAGGCCCATGGCGTACGGACCGTACGGGATGCCATAGATCTTGTCGCCGTCCTTCGCCACCGCGAGCACGTTCTCGTTGAACTTGTCGGCGTACGGCAGCTTCTCGACCTCGGCCGTGATGTCGGCGAGCTGGCCCGCCTGCAGCAGCGACTGGGAGTCGGTGAACGGCACGTTGAAGACGTCGGGGAGGGTGCCGCCCGCGAGCTGCGTCGCGAACGTCGGCCCCGTCCACTGGTACTCCTCGGCCGTGATGTCGATGTCGGGGTTCGCCTTCTCGAACTCCTTCACCCGGTCGTCGAAGGCGGTGAAGGCCGCCTTGTCGCTGCCCGGGATCAGGCTCGCGACCGTGATGCGCACCTTTCCGTCGCCGGAGTCCTGGCCGGAGGACGAGCATCCGGCCAGGAGCCCCGCTCCGGCGATCGCGACCGCCGCCACCGCGGCGACCGTGTGTCGTGACTTCATCGTCAGTGTTCCTTTCGCTGTGCGTTGCTGGTGAGGTGCTCCGCCGGCCGCTGCGCCGTGCGCAGCCAGACCGTGGAGTCGGGTGGCAGCAGTCCCGCGTCGAGCGGGCTGCTGCTGAGCAGGACGGCGGTGTGCTCCGGGAGGGGCACCGCGCGGTCCGACAGGTTGGTGACCGACACGAACCGGTCGCCGCGGGCGAAGGCGAGCACGCCCTCCGGCGCCTCCAGCCACTCCAGCGGCCCGTCGCCGAGACCCGGCTCCGCCCGCCGCAGCCGCAGCGCCTGCCGGTACAGCCAGAGCATCGACGCCGGGTCGCTCTGCTGCGCCTCGACGGTGAGCGCGGCCCACTCGGGAGGCTGCGGCAGCCACGGCTCGGCTCTCGACAGCTCCGGGCTGAAGCCGAACGGCGGCTCGGTCCCGCGCCATGGCAGGGGGACGCGGCAGCCGTCGCGGCCGGGGTCGACGCCGCCGGAGCGGAAGTGCATCGGGTCCTCGATGCGGTCGGCCGGGAGCTCCTCCACCTCCGGGAGTCCCAGCTCGTCGCCCTGGTACACGTAGAGCGATCCGGGGAGCGCGGCGGTGAGCAACGCCGCCGCCCGTGCTCGACGACGGCCGAGCGGCAGGTCGGTCGGCGTGCCCCGCCGCTTCGTCGCGAACGCGAAGGCGGTGTCCGCCCGGCCGTACCGGGTCACCGGCCGCGTCACGTCGTGGTTCGAGAGCACCCATGTGCTCGGCGCGGCGACAGGAGCGTGCGCGGCCAGCGTCTGCTCGATGGAGGCACGCAGCTCGCCCGCCTCCCACGGCCGGGCCAGGAAGTCGAAGTTGAACGCGGTGTGCAGCTCGTCCGGACGCAGGTAGCGGGCGAACCGGTCGATGTCCGGCAGCCACAGCTCCCCGACCAGCACCCGCGTGCCCGGGTACTCCTCGGCGACCTGCCGCCAGGAGCGGTAGATCGCGTGCAGCTCGTCGCGGTCCTGATTCGGGTGCTCGCCCGGCCCGGGAGCCTCCGGCACCTCGGGCAGCGCCGGGTCCTTGACGAGCAGCGCGGCCGAGTCGATCCGCACGCCGGCGACCCCGCGGTCGAACCAGAACCGCAGGATGTCCTCGTGCTCGCGGCGCACGTCGGGGTGGTTCCAGTTGAGGTCGGGCTGCTCCGGGCTGAACAGGTGGAGGTACCACTCGCCCGGGCGGCCGTCGGCCTCCGTCACGCGCGTCCAGGTGTCGCCCGAGAAGTTCGACACCCAGTCCGTCGGCCGCTGCTCGCCGCGCTCGCCGCGGCCGGGCCGGAACCAGAACCGCTCGCGCTCCGGCGATCCGGGGCCGGCGGCCAGGGCCTCCCGGAACCACGGGTGCCGGTCGGAGACGTGGTTGGGGACGACGTCGATGATGGTGCGGATGCCGAGGGCGAGCGCCTCGCGGATCAGCGCCTCCGCCTCGGCGAGGTCGCCGAAGGCCGGGTGGATCGTGCGGTAGTCGGCCACGTCGTAGCCGCCGTCCGCCAGCGGCGACGCGTACCACGGGGTGATCCAGATCGCGTCGACGCCGAGGTCGTGCAGGTAGCCGAGGTGCTGCCGGAGGCCGGCGAGGTCGCCGACGCCGTCACCGTTCCCGTCGGCGAAGCTGCGCAGGTACACCTCGTAGATGACGGCGCTGCGCCACCACGCCGGGTCGTCGGCGGGAGGTGTCGGCGGTGCCACGCGGTCGGCCGGAGCCAGCACGGAGAGGTCCACGGTGAGCCCTTCGCATCGGGCGGCCCCTCAGCGGGCCGCGGGTGCGCGGCGGGGCGTCGGCCTCGTCGCTGCGCCTCAGCATGCAGGTACTCGACAGGATTGCGCAAGAACTCGACAGTGAGTAATTCCCTTGCGCATTCTTGCGCGGATTTGCGTCAGGCGACGGGCGCGGGAGCCGGTCCCGTGGACCCGCGGACCACCAGCTCCGGCTCGAACAGCAGCTCGTCCGACAGCGCCGAATCGCTCGAGATCTGCCGCAGCAGCAGCTCGATCACCGTGCGGCCCATCGGCTCGATCGGCTGCCGGATGGTCGTGAGCGGAGGCTCGGTGCAGTTCATCAGCGCCGAGTCGTCGTACCCGACGATCGACACGTCGCCCGGCACCGACAGCCCGGCCCGGCGCACCGCCCTGATCGCGCCGAGCGCGAGCGGGTCGCTGGCGCACACGATGGCGGTGACCCCGGCGGCGAGGAGGCGCGTCGCGCCGGCCTGCCCGGCCTCCAGCGAGTAGAGGGAGTGGACGATGAAGCCGTCCTCCAGCGGACTCCCCCAGCTCTCCGCGAGGCGCTGCGCCGCGGCGAGCTTGCGCTGCGACGGCACGTGATCGCGCGGGCCGAGCAGCAGCCCGATGCGCTCGTGACCCAGCGATCGCAGGTGGGTGAGCGCCTGCGTCGTCGCGACCGAGTCGTCGCATGAGACCGTCGCGAAGCGCAGCGCGTCCACCGGCGCGTTCACGAGCACGGTGGGCAGGTTCAGCTCGGTCAGCCGGGCGTAGTGGTCGTGGGAGGCGTCCTCCTGGGCGTACGCGCCGCCGACGAAGACGACGCCGGAGACCTGCTGCTGCAGCAGGAGGTCGACGTAGTCGGCCTCCGTGATCCCGCCGGCGGTCTGCGTGCACAGCACCGGGGTGTACCCGTTCTGCGCGAGCGCTCCGCCGAGGATCTCCGCGAAGGCCGGGAAGATCGGGTTCTGCAGCTCGGGCAGCACGAGACCGACCAGCCGGGCCCGCTCACCCCGCAGCTTCGTCGGCCGCTCGTAGCCGAGCACGTCGAGCGCGGTCAGCACGGCCTGACGTGTCGCCTGCGAGACGCCCGGCTTCTCGTTGAGCACCCGGCTGACCGTGGCCTCACTGACACCGACCTTGCGCGCCACCTCGGCGAGTCGCTTCGACATGGCGACAGTGTACGCAAGGCGTTGCAGGATCGCGCAAGTCGTTTGCGGAATCATCCGCCGCGGCTACGATGACCGGCATGGCGACTCCCGTGGCGAAGGCCACCTCCCTGCTACTGGCCAGCCACCCCGGGCCGACGGTGGTGGTGACCGTGATCGCCACCGGGGTGGGTCTCGGCCTCGGCTACCCGCCCGGCCGCCTCCTGCTGCTCGCCGTCGCGGTACTGCTGGGCCAGCTGTCGATCGGCTGGTCGAACGACTGGCTCGACGCCCCTCGCGACCGCGCCGTCCAGCGCGCCGACAAGCCGGCCGCCCGTGGCGACATCTCCGTCTCGACCGTGCGCGCCTCGGCCTTCGTCGCCCTCGCGCTCGCGGTGGTCGTCACCCTGCTGCTGGGCTGGGCCGCGCTCCTCGCCCACCTCGTCGTCATCGCGGGAGGCTGGGCGTACAACCTCGGGCTGAAGTCGACGGTGTTCTCGTTCGTGCCCTTCGTGGTCAGCTTCGGCGCCCTCCCCGCCGTCGCGACGCTCGGTCAGGAGCAGCCGGCGCTCGCCCAGCCGTGGGTCTACGCGGCGGGGGCCCTGCTCGGGGTGGCCGCGCACGTGACCAACGTGCTCCCGGATCTGGAGGACGACGCGCGCACGGGCATCCGGGGCTTCCCGCACATGCTCGGCGCCCGCCGCGGCGGCCTCGTCGCCTTCGGCTGTCTCGCCGCCGCGACGCTCCTGATCACGTTCGGCCCCGGCTTCCCGGTGCGCCCGGTCCTGATCGTCGGGCTCGTGCTGGGGCTGGCGGCCGCGATCACCGGCGTGGTGCTGCTCCTGCGCCGGAGCCCCACCCGGCTGCTCATGCAGCTCGTCATGGCCTGCGCCGTGATCGACGTCGTGATGCTCGCCCTCGCGGGTCAGTCCGTCGCCGTCTGAATCGGCTCCGCCGCGGGTTCGTGGTTGCGGATGCCGATGGCGGACACCACGCCGCCCGCGATCAGCAGTCCGGCCGTGCACAGCAGCGCCCGGTGCAGCCCGGCCGCGTCGAGCTGCTGCCCGATGATCAGGCCCGCCATGGCGACCGTGATCAGGCCGGCGATGCGCGAGACGGCGTTGTTCACCGCCGACCCGATGCCCGCCTGCTCGTGGTGGATGGAGCCGAGGATCGCGCTGGTGAGCGGAGCGACCGTGATCGAGAGCCCGATCCCGAACAGCAGGACGCCCGGCAGCAGCTCCAGCCAGTAGTCGACGTCATCGCCGAGCATCAGCAGCCACAGGAAGCCGCAGGCGGCGACGATCGGCCCTGCGCCCATGAACAGGCGCGGCCCGTACCGGCCGGCCAGTCCGCCGAAGAAGCCGGAGAGCAGCAGCATGCACAGCGTCGACGGGATGAACACGAACCCGGCGACCGTCGCCGGGAACCCGGCGACCTGCTGCAGGAACAGCGTCACGACGAGCGGCCCGAACGCGAGCGCGCCGTACACGAAGGCGGTCGCGAGGTTGCCCACCCAGAAGTTGTGCACCGAGAACAGTCCGAGCGGCAGCATCGGCCGCTTGATCCGCGTCTCGGCCACGAAGAAGGCGACGAGCGCGAGCACGCCCAGCAGCAGCGGGATCCACACTCCAGGGCTGGACCAGCCCTGCACGCCCTGCTCGATCAGCGCATAGACGGTGCCCGCCAGACCGAGCGAGCCCAGCACCGCGCCGACGACATCCACGCTCCCGCCGCTGCCCTTGTCGCTCTGCCCCAGCGTGAACATGAGGACGAGCGTGATCGCGATCGGGATCACATTGATGACGAACACCCAGCGCCACGACAGCGCGTCCACGAACACGCCGCCCACGACCGGGCCGGCGATCATCGCGACACCCGTCCACGCCGTCCACCGGCCGATCGCCTTCGCCTGGGCGGGACCGTCGAAGGTGGAGATGATGATCGCGAGCGAGCTCGGCACCAGCAGCGCCCCGGCGACGCCCTGCAGCGCCCGCGCGACCACCAGGAACACCCCGGTCGGCGCGAAGGCGCACAGCAGCGAGGTGATCAGGAAGCCGATCAGCCCCGCGTAGAGCACGCGTTTGCGGCCGAACACGTCCGACAGCGACCCCGCCACGAGGATGAGCGACCCGAGCGTGATCAGATAACCGTCGACCACCCACTGCTGCAGCGGCAGCCCGCCGCCCAGCTCCTCCGAGATCGCGGGCAGCGCGACGTTGATGACCGCGCCGTCGAGGAAGGCGACGAAGCTGGCGAGGATCGCGATGAGGAGGACCCGCAGCTGCAGCGACGTCATCCGTCCGGTGGTGGGCATGGACTCATCCAAGCGCCCACCACCGACGAAAGCAATGAGCGGCGCGACGGCCGCTAGTCGTTGCCCTTCGTGCAGGTCTGCTGTGCAGCCGTCTGGCCGGTGATCGTCGACGGGAGGTCGACCGCGCCCGTGCCGGTCGGCGTCGGCGTGGCGCCCGGGGCCGCCGGCTGCTCGGTGCCGGGCGCTGCCGGCGCGCCGGAATCGGGGGTCGCCGCGTCCGTGCCGCCGCCGTCCGTGCTGCCCGGGGTCGGCGTCGCCGTGGCGGTCGGGTCCTCCGACGCCACGCCCGTCGTCCCGGTGAGCCGCACCGGCTGGTCGTTCACGAGCGCCTCGTTGAGCGCGTCGGCGGCGTCGCTCTGCACCACCACGCGGTTCACGTCGTCCGGATCCTCGACGGTCGGGTACTGGACGAACACCATGTTGTCGAGACCGGTGTCCTTCACCGCCATCGCGATCTGCACGAGCGTCGTCGGGTTGCTCAGCGACTCCGACGGCGTCACGTTCGCCACCGCCGCCTTCGCGAGCGCATAGAGCTGCACCGGGTTCGAGAGCACGCCGCCGCTGACGATCTTGCGCGCGAGCGCCGACAGGAACACCTGCTGGTTGGAGATGCGGCCGAGGTCGCTGCCGTCGCCCACGCCGTGGCGGCTGCGCAGGAAGGACAGCGCGGTGTCCCCCACCAGCTCCTGCTGCCCGGCCTGGAGGTCGAGCGGCGGGTTCGTGTAGTCGTCCTTCACGGGCGACGCCAGGCACACGGTCACGCCGCCGACCGCGTTCGACATCGCACTCACCCCGGCGAAGTTGATCGTGGCCGCGAACGGGATGTTCAGGCCGGTCAGCTCCTCCACGGTCAGCACCACGCACGCCAGCCCGCCGCGCGAGAGCGCCGTGTTGAACTGCGCGTACGAGCTGCCGTCGACGGTGCCGTTGCCGTCCGGCGACGGGCAGTCCGGGATCTTCGTCATCAGGTCGCGCGGGAAGCTGACGACCATCATGCTCTTGTGGTCCTGAGCGATGTGCAGCAGCATCGTGACGTCGTTGTTGCCGGCGCCGCTGCTGGCGTCCTGCTCCTCCTGCGTCTCGTAGATGCCGCCGAGGTCGCTCCGGCTGTCGGTCCCCGCGAGCAGCAGATTCACGCCGCCCTCGATCGCACCGACGTTCGGCACCGGCTGCTGCGTCTGCCCCGACCGCGTGACGAGGGCGACACCCTTCTTCACCGAGTGGGCCACATCCCACACCGCGTACCCGGCCACCGACCCGACACTCACCACGGCCACGGCGGCGACCAGCGCCACGATCCGCAGGACCAGCCCGGCGGCGCGTCGCCGGGGCAGGCGCCCGTGCCGGACCGGCGCCGGTCCGCGCGGGCGCTGCTGTCGGCGCGGTGAGTCGGTCATGCGCATCCTTCGAGGTCGAGCGCGCCCGGGGCGCCGTGACGGTGGGCAGGGATGCCGAAATACTACCGAGGAGAAGCTTTCGAGCCGCTGAGGGTCGGGTCTCCACGACGCGCGACCGGCTGAAGGTCCGTCCACGAACCGTACGTCCGCGCCCGCAGCAGCAGGATCACGACGGCCGTCACCGTGCCGATCAGCACGGTCGCGCCGCTCGCCAGGAAAACGCCGGTCGGCCGCACGATCGACTCCCCCGCCAGCGCCTGCGCCGTGACGACCACCAGCGCTCCGGCGTATGCCGCGCTCGCGATCACGATCAGCCGCACACGCACGCGGTCGTCGGCGAGCACCCGTACCCGTCGGCCGAGCCAGGCCAGCACGATCGCGAGCAGCGGGAGGAGTTGCAGCGCGTGCATCCCGACGAAGTGCGGGATGCGCAGGTCGCCGCCGACGGTGCTCCAGCCGAGCAGCGGCAGCCCGGGACCGCCGTCGGCGAGCCCGACGGTGTGGGCGCCCGCGATGCCGCGGAAGTCCGCGAGCTGCTGCGCCGTCGGACCGGTCATGAGGTACGCGAGCCCCATCCCCACCAGGGCGATCACGCCGCCCGCCCGCACCGCGAGCGTCGCCGAGCGGGTCGGCAGCCGCAGGAAGAAGACCGTGAACGTCGTGACGAACGTGCAGACGTAGAGCACGGTGATCGACACCGCCATGACCGCCCAGAGCGCCGTCGCGAGCGGCGTCGACACGTTGAAGTGGCTGGTCGTGCCGGCCGCCGCGGCGCCGACGATCACCGCCTGCTCCACGATCAGGGCGACCGCGATGACCGTCCCGGTCGCGTGCGCGATGCGCCGCCAGCGCGGCAGTTGTGCGATCAGCCAGGCCCAGGTCACGCTGTAGAGCAGGATCGACAGCGAGAACTTGAGCGGCTTGGTCCACGCGTCCAGCCCGGTGACCTCGCGATGGTCGACCAGGAGGCCGACCAGGCTGACCGCGGCGCACACCGCCATCAGCGCGGCCACCGTCATCAGCGGGCGGTGCCAGGCGAACACCGACTTCCACGTCGTCCTCATGGCGTGCTCCTCCGGTTCGTGACGACGGCCTGCGCGATCCTGCGCAGACCGAGGGCGAGCGGGTCGCCCAGGATGGTGCCGACGACCATGAGCTCGGTCATCCGCGAGCGGTCGGGCAGCAGGCCGACGGCGCCGAGGTCGGCCTCCGCCTGCACCTGCGCCGCCTCCGCGTACCGGTCGAGGTAGTCGTCGGGAAGCGGGAAGCCGGCGCGCTCGAACCCGTCGAGCACGCGCGCGGCGATGTCGCGCCCGATGTTGTCGTCGCAGTCGCCCCAGCTGGCGCGCGCCACCAGCGCATCAACGCGGGCCAGGGAGGCCGCGGTCGGCTCGGACACGTCCGGCACCGCCGCGCGCGACAGCGCCTGCTGCGCCACGTCGAAGGTGGCCGCGATCGGAGCCCCCGGCTCGTCGAGCGCGGCGAGGACGTCGCGCACGGAGGCGACCGAGAGCTGGCCGATCTCGAGCATCGCCCGCACGAGCCGCAGCCGCTGCTCGTGCGCGTCGGAGTACTCCGTGCGGTTGCCCCCGAGCCGTTCCCCGGCGGGCAGGAGGCCCTCGCGCACGTAGTACTTGATGGTGGCGGGCGCGACTCCCGTCCGCTCCGACAGCTCTCCGATCTGCATGTCGCTGATAGTACCACTACCGGTAGTGCTGCTACCAGTGCTTGTCGTCTCCGCCGTCGGCGAACGTCCCGCCTGCGCCCGGGCGCACCGCCCACGTCTGCTGGCACGATCGTCGGGTGACCGAGCAGGACTCCCCCGACGCCCTCACGCGCTGGCTGCGCGCGCACGCCGCCCGCCTCTCCACGCTCGACCCGGACGCCGAGGACGACACCGACCTGGAGCCGCTCCTCGACATCGTGGGCGACGCCCGCGTCGTCGCCATCGGCGAGTCGATGCACCGGGCGCACGAGTTCCTCCAGCTGCGCCACCGGGTGTTCCGCTTCCTGGCGCGCCGCGCGGGCTTCACCGCGCTCGTGCTCGAGAGCGGGTTCCCCGAGGGCGCGATCGTCGACGGGTGGCTCCGCGACGGCGGTGCGGGCGTGCGCGGCGTCCTCGAGCGCGGCATCTCGTACGGCTTCGGCCGCTGCGAGGAGCAGCTCGACCAGCTGGCAAGGATGCGCGAGCAGCGTCTCCGCTCGGGCCTGCCCCTGCGGTTCTCCGGGATGGACCTCGCCGATTCCGCCGCCAGCGCCCTGACCGGGGTGGAGACCGCTCTCGGGCTGCTGGACGACCTCGACCCCGCGTACGCCGCCCACGCGCACAGCACCCTGCTCCCCCTGTTCGCGTATCTGCCGCGCGACCGCAGCGGGATCGCGCAGGCCGCCATCACCATCCAGGCGTACCTGGCCCTCCCCGCAGCCATTCGCTACGAGCTCACGGCGCGGATCGGCGACCTCGTCGCCCGGCTCCGCGCCCGACGGCCGGAGTTCCGCACGCTCGCCGATCCCGAGCGGGTCGAGACGGCCCTGCGTGCGGCAGAGGTCGCCCAGGCGACCGACGCCTTCCTCGCGGCGATGACCGCGGGCCCGACCCGCACCTGGCCGGGCGCGAACCTCCGCGATGCGACCATGGCGGACACCGTCGAGTGGATCCTGCGTCGGGAGCCGCGCGTGGTGATCGGAGCAGCGAACGGGCATGTGCAGAAGCGGCCGTTCCTCGCCCCGCCGTTCGTCCCCTCCCCCATGACAACGGTCGGCGAGCATCTCGCCGACCGCCTCGGGACCGACTACGTGGTCATCGGCAGCGCGTTCGACGGCGGCGAGGCGTGGCTGCACCGCCCGCGGCCGGAGGACCGGCCCGGCCACTCCACCCCCTTCGTCCAGCGAATGAACCCGGCCGCGCCGTCGTCGCTGGATGGTGCCCTGTCGAGTGCGTCGACGGAGCCCTACCTGGTCGACCTCCGCGGCGTCGATGGCGAGGCGGCTGCCCTGCTCGACGCGACGAGCGGCACCCTCAACGGGGACGAGCTGCAGCCGGTGGACGCGCGCGCGGCCTTCGACGCGATGGCCTTCGTGGGCACCGTCACCCCATGGCACACCTGGATCGAGACACCGCGCTGACTCCCGCCGGCGGCCCGTCAGCGGTCACGCTCCTCGGGTCCGCGCTCCCCGGGCCCGCGCTGCTCCGGCTCGGGCTGCTCCGGCTCGGAATGGGCCAGCATCCCGACGACCACGAAGAGCGCCCACGCCACGAGGCTGACCGCGACGAGCAGCACCCAGGGCGCCCACCAGTCGTCGGGCCACGGCAGCGCGCTCGTGCACTGCGCCGACGGGCGGCTGAACGGGCTCACGACGTAGCTGCTGGAGTCGTAGGCGACGCCGCCGGATTCGACGCGTCGCGGCGGGCAGCGCCAGAGCGAGCCGACCACGATGACCGCGAGGAGGCCGCAGGCCACGGCCCCGAGGGGTCGCACCCAGACCGCCCGGCGACCGGAGGTGGTGCTCACCACCCCAGCGTCCGCCGCTCCTCGTCACGGCGTCAGCTGGACAGCGTGTTCCGCTCTGCGCAGGAACGACGAAGGCCGGCCCCGCGTCTCGCGGTGACCGGCCTTCTGTTGGTGGATCTGAGGGGACTCGAACCCCTGACCCCCTGCATGCCATGCAGGTGCGCTACCAGCTGCGCCACAGACCCGTACGGTGTTCCTTCGGCCTCCCGAAGCAACTCAACGATCGTACTACATGGGCGGGCGCAGAGCGAAAACGGTCGCGCGGGCCGGGCGCGTCGCGTGTCCCGGCCCGCGTCAGCGATCAGTCGAACAGCTCGCTGAGCCAGTTCTCGCGCTTCTTCTTGTACGGGTACTGGCCCTCCTGCGGGTACTGGTGCTGCTGCGGGTACGCCTGCTGCGGGTAGGCCGGCGGGACCGGCGCCTGGTGCTGCGGGTAGCCCTGCTGCGGCTGGGCGGGTGTGCTGCCGGCGCCGGCGCGGTCGATGATCTTGTCGAGCTCTCCGCGGTCGAGCCACACCCCTCGGCATTCGGGGCAGTAGTCGATCTCGATGCCGCTGCGCTCACTCATGACGAGGGTCGCGTTGTCGGTGGGACACTTCATGCCCACAGTGAACCGGCTCCGCATGAGAGAACTCTCAGGCGAAGCCGGGAGAACGCCGAGTGCGGCGTCGGATGTTACTCTGCGCGCTCCGGGACCGGGAGCTGGATCGGGATGACGGGGCAGTCCTTCCAGAGCCGCTCCAGCGAGTAGTACATCCGGTCCTCCTCGTGGAAGACGTGGACGACCAGGTCGCCGAAGTCGAGCAGCACCCAGCGGCCCTCGGCCTTGCCCTCGCGGCGCAGCGTGCGGACGCCCGCCTCGTTGAGCCGGTCCTCCACCTCGCTCGCGATGGCGACGACGTTGCGCTCGACACGGCCCGTGACGAGCAGGAAGGCGTCGGTGAGGGGCAGCGGACCGGAGACGTCGAGGCCGACGAGGTCCTCGCCGCCCTTGGAATCGGCTGCGGCCGCCGCGAGCTGCAGCAGTTCGAGGGCGTGCGGGGATGCGGTCACGAGCGGTCCTCCGGTCGCGGGGCGGTGACGGGTACGGGGTGCGGTGCGGCGGGCAGGAAGATCAGAACACCCTCAGCACATAGGCGGCGATGAGCAGGCCGATGACGCCGACCGCGAGCACACCGGCGGTGACCATGAGCACGACCGGGAGCGTGTTGCCGCGCTTCTTCGGCGGCGTGATGACCCCGCGGGTCGAGGAGTGGCTGCTGATCGCGCGCGAGGCACGGACCGGAGCCACCTCCGAGGTGTTGAACTCGTTCTCCTCGCCGTCGAGCAGACGGTCGATGTCGGACGAGTCGAGGTGCTGCGGGTTCGCGCCGGTGGCGCCCATTCCGCGCGGCAGGTCGATCGAGCCGGTGACGAGGATCTCACCCGTGCTCGTCAGCGGCGCGGTCGCGTCGGGCTGCGGGATCGCGGGCAGGATCAGCGCGTTCGTCGTGGTCGCGGCCGTCGACTGCCCGACGTTGCGGGAGATGATCGGCTCGTTCTTGTCGTCGAGCTCGGCCGCCGTCGACCAGTGACCGGTCGGCGGCGTGAACGGGCGACGCTCCTGAGCGGCGTCGCGGTCGGCGGCGGGCGCCGGTCGAGCGGCGGACGACTGCGCCGCGGACGGCTGGGCTGCGGACGGCTGGGCTGCCGCCCCCGCGCTGCCCGGCGCGGGCGTCGAGAGCCCGAACGCGGTGAACGGGGACTCGGAGGCCGCGGTCTGCGTCACCGTGGTGTCGGTGCGATCGCCGTGCGCGGCGGATGCCGTAGCGGGTGCGGCCGACGGGGCCAGCGGGGCGAACGGCCACGCCGACTTCGCAGAGCTGGACGGGGTCTCGGCCTCCGGCGCGGGCGCCGGAGCGGCGGCCTGCTGGGGCGCGGACGACTGCGGGCGCGGCGATGCCGGCGATGCGAAGGCCACCGGGGCGACCGGCTCCGCGATCTGCGGGCTCTGGCTGGCCTGGTTGGCCTCCTGCGCCTGCAGCATCGCGCGCAGCTCCCGGCGGGTGAGGGTGCGCTCGGGAGCGGCACCGGAGGCGGCCGGCTGGTCGGACGTGAGCACCGACACCGGCTGCGTCACCGGCTCGGGCACCTTCGGGTCGGACGCCCGCTGGAACAGCCCGCCCGGCGAGCCGGCGGCCGGTCGCTGCTGCGCGGCCTGCGGTGCTGCGCCCTGCGTCGCTCCACCCTGCGCCGACGCTGGGCGTGACGGCGGCGTCACGAGCGGCTCGGCGAACGCGGTCGCGGGGATGGCGGGACGCTCGGGCGCCGCGGGCTGAGGCTGCGCGGACTCCTGCTGCTGGGAAGCCTGCTGCTGGGCCGCCTGCTGCTGCGCATTCTGCTGGGCGGAGCCGGCGGTGGCCGTCATCTCGGGGATCTCACCGGCCGGCGTCGACTCGGCGGTGCCGGCGCGACGCGACGCGGTGCGCTCCTTCTCGCGCGCCTGTCGCCTGGTCTGCGGCTGCGCGCTCGCATCGTTGGGCTGATCAGGCCACAAAGTCATGCCACGCTCCGATACAAGTGGTGTTTGGAGATGTACTGGACCACTCCGTCGGGTACGAGGTACCAGACCGGGAATCCCCTGCTCACCCGGCTCCGGCAATCGGTCGACGAGATCGCCAGGGCCGGAACTTCCAACAAGCTTACGTCTTGCTGCGGCAATCCAGAAATACTCAAGTCGTGTCCCGGACGACTCACAGCAACGAAGTGCGCGAGCTTCCAGAGCTCGTCGACATCGCGCCAGCTGAGGATCTGCGCGATGGCGTCGGCGCCGGTGATGAAGAACAGTTCGGCGTCCGGGCGCTCCTCGTGCAGGTCGCGCAGCGTGTCACGGGTGTAGGTCGGTCCGTCGCGGTCGATGTCGACGCGGGAGACCGTGAACCGGGGGTTGGAGGCCGTGGCGATCACCGTCATCAGATAGCGGTGCTCCGCCGGCGTGACCTCGCCCTTCTGCCAGGGCTGCCCGGTGGGGACGAAGATCACCTCGTCGAGGTCGAACGACTGCGCGACCTCGCTCGCGGCGACCAGGTGGCCGTGATGGATGGGGTCGAAGGTGCCGCCCATCACGCCGATGCGCGGGCGGCTCTTCTCCGTCAGCTCCATGCGTTGCGAGGACTAGTGTCCCTGCGTCGGGTGACCGGTGCCGTGGTGGGTCGCGCCGGGGGCGCCGGCGTGCGAGGCGGCGTCGGGGGCGGCGCGGTGGCCGTGACGGTTGGCGACGTCCTTGTAGCTCCAGCCCACGATGAGGAGGACCAGGAAGACGGCGGCGGCGATGGCTCCGAACGCCCAGGCGGGGATCGGCAGCTCGACATGGGTCTCCGCAGCGGCGAGGACGGTCGTCAGGTGAGACATCGGTGATTCCTTTCCGGGCGAGGCCCGCAGTCCAGTCTAGTGGCCGCTCAGCCGCGGATCTGGCCGGACCCGCGGACGATCCACTTGGTGCTCGTCAGCTCGGGCAGGCCCATCGGTCCGCGCGCATGCAGCTTCTGGGTCGAGATGCCGACCTCGGCGCCGAAGCCGAACTCCCCGCCGTCGGTGAAGCGCGTGGAGGCGTTCACCATCACGACCGCGGAGTCGACCTCGGCCAGGAAGCGCTCGGCGTTCGCCAGGTCGTTCGTGATGATCGACTCGGTGTGCTGTGTGGAGTAGCGGCGGATGTGCTCGATCGCCTCGTCGAGGTCGTCGACCACCTTCACGGCGATGTCGAGGCTCATGTGCTCGGTGGCCCAGTCCTCGTCGGTCGCCGGGACGGAGGTGGTGGAGGCGTCGGCGGCGTACGGCAGGGAGCGCTCGTCGGCGTGGATGGTGACCCCGGCCTCCGTCAGCGCGGCGAGCACCGGAGGGAGCAGCCGGTCGGCGGCGGAGCGGTGCACGAGCAGCGTCTCGACGGCGTTGCAGACGCTCGGGCGCTGCACCTTGGCGTTGCGGACGATGTCGACGGCCCAGTCCTCGCGGGCGCTCTCGTCGAGCACGACGTGGACGACGCCGGCGCCGGTCTCGATCACGGGCACCGTCGACTCGGTGACCACCGTGCGGATGAGGTCCGCACTCCCCCGCGGGATCAGCACGTCGACCAGCCCGCGCGCCTTCATCAGCTGCGCGGCTCCGTCGCGGCCGAACTCGTCGATGGTCTGCACGGCGTCGGCAGGGAGCCCGGTGGAGGCGAGCGCCTGCTGGATCACGCCGACGAGCACGCGGTTGGTCTCGATCGCCGCGCTGCCGCCGCGGAGCACGGCGGCGTTGCCGCTCTTGATCGCGAGGGCGGCGATGTCGATGGTCACGTTGGGGCGGGCCTCGTAGATGGCGCCGACCACGCCGAACGGCACGCGCACCTGCGTGATGTGAACGCCGTTGGGCAGCGCGCTGCCCCGCACGGCCTGGCCGACCGGGTCGGCGAGCCCGACGATCTGCAGCACAGCGTCGGCCAGGCCCTGCAGCCGGGCCGGGGTGAGGGACAACCGGTCGAGCAGGCCGCTGGAGAGGCCGTTCTCCCGGCCGTTGGCGAGGTCGAGCTCGTTGGCGGCGATGATCTCGGCGGAGGCCGCGAGCACCCCGTCGGCGATGGCGCGGAGGGCCGTGTCCTTGCGGTCGGTCGTCGCGGTGGCGAGGGCGATCGAGGCGCGCTTCGCGGCGGCAAGCTTCTCGTCGAGCGACACGGGGGCGGCGATGGTCGAGGACATGCCCTCAGTCTAGGACGCGGCCGCAGCCTCGGACGCGGGCACCGGGAACGTCATGGCGCCGGACGCGGCGACCGGAGCCGGCGCGAACCACGTGCCCACGGCCTCCCCCCGCAGCGCCTCGGTCACGAGGGTCGTCGCGGTCAGCACGACGGCGGTGCCGCGCTCGGCGGCCTGGCGCGCGGCGGAGACCTTGGTCAGCGCGCCGCCGGTGCCGACGCCGGAGAGCCCCGTCGCGCCGATGGTGACGCCCTCGAGCGCGTCGTCGTAGGCGACGTGCTCGATGCGCTCGGCCCCCGGCTCCTGCGGCGGTTTCGTGTAGAGCGCGTCGACGTCGGAGAGCAGCACGAGGAGGTCGGCGTCGAGCAGGATCGCCACCAGCGCGGCGAGGCGGTCGTTGTCGCCGAACCGGATCTCGTGCGTGGCGACGGTGTCGTTCTCGTTGACGATGGGCAGGATGCGGAGCTCGAGCAGGCGCTCCATGGCCCGCCGGGCGTTGCTGCGGTGGGTCGGGTTCTCCATGTCACCCGCCGTGAGCAGCACCTGTCCTGCGACGATGTCGTACCGGTCGAGGCTGTCCTGGTAGCGGTAGATGAGCACGTTCTGGCCGACCGCCGCGGCGGCCTGCTGCGTCGCCAAATCCGAGGGGCGCGACTCCAGCGCCAGATAGGGGATGCCGGTGGCGATTGCACCCGACGACACGAGCACGACCTGGGCGCCCCGCCCGTGCGCCTCGGCGAGGGCGTCGACGAGCGGGCCGATCTGCCCCGCGTTCTCGCCGCTGATGGACGAGCTGCCGACCTTGACGACGATGCGGCGGGCGGCGGGGATCTGGCTGCGGTCGTCGATGGTCATGCCCGGTCGGTCTCCTCGGATTCCGTCGCGTTCTCGTCGTAGGTGTCGTCCTGCCAGAGGCCGGCCTCGCGCTCGCGCAGCAGCTCGGCCCGCGCCTCCGCTTTGGCGTCCATGCGCTCGAAGTAGTCCTCACGGCGCTGGTTGCGGGTGGGCCGCTGGTTGGCGTCGAGCCGCACGTCAGTGCCGCGCGGCGAGGTGATCAGCTCGGCGGTGGAGGTCAGGGTCGGCTCCCAGTCGAACACCACGCCGTTGTCGCGGCCGATGACGACCGTCGAGCCGGCGACGGCGCCCGACTTGAACAGCTGGTCCTCGACGCCGAGCTTCGCGAGCCGGTCGGCGAGGTAGCCGACGGCCTCGTCGTTGGCGAAGTCGGTCTGGGCGACCCAGCGCTCGGGCTTGGCGCCCAGGATGCGGTAGACCGGGCCGTCCGAGCCGCCCTCGACCTTGACCACGAAGCCGCTGTCGTCGACCGCCTTCGGGCGGATGATGATGCGCGGGCGCACGGCCTCCTCTTCTGCCTGCTGCGCACGTGCCTGCTCGACCACCTCGGCCAGAGCGAAGGACAGCGGGCGGAGGCCCTCGTGGCTGACCGTGGAGATCTCGAACACGCGATAGCCGCGCGCCTCGAGGTCCGGCCGCACGAAGTCGGCGAGCTCGCGGCCTTCCGGCACGTCGATCTTGTTGAGCGCGATCAGCTGCGGGCGCTCGAGGAGCGGGAGCTGGCCCTCCGGCACCGGGTACGCGGCCAGCTCGCGGAGGATGACATCCAGGTCGCTCAGCGGGTCGCGGCCGGGCTCCAGCGTCGCGCAGTCGAGAACGTGCAGCAGCGCGGAGCAGCGCTCGACGTGTCGCAGGAACTCCAGGCCCAGGCCCTTGCCCTCGCTCGCGCCCTCGATGAGGCCGGGCACGTCGGCGACGGTGTAGCGGGTGTCGCCCGCCTGCACCACGCCGAGGTTGGGGTGGAGGGTCGTGAAAGGGTAGTCCGCGATCTTCGGCTTCGCAGCGGATAGCGCCGCGATCAGGCTCGACTTGCCCGCGGACGGGTAGCCGACCAGCGCCACGTCGGCGACGGTCTTCAGCTCGAGGACGACATCGCCCTCCCAGCCGGGCGTGCCGAGGAGCGCGAAGCCGGGAGCCTTGCGCTTGGTCGTCGCGAGAGCGGCGTTGCCGAGGCCGCCGAGGCCGCCGGGCGCCGCGACGAAGCGCATGCCGGGCTCGGTGAGGTCGGCGAGCTCGTCGCCGTCCGGGCTCTTGACGACCGTGCCGACCGGCACCGCCAGCTCGAGGTCCTCGCCGGTTTGACCGCTGCGGTGGTCGCCCATCCCGAAGCCGCCGTTGTCGCTCGAGCGGTGCGGGTGGCGGTGGTAGCCGAGCAGGGTCGTGACCTGCGGGTCGGCGACGAGGACGATGTCGCCGCCGTTGCCGCCGTTGCCGCCGTCAGGGCCGGCCAGCGGCTTGAATTTCTCCCGCCGCACGGAGACGCACCCGTTGCCGCCGTTGCCGGCGCGCAGATGCAACGTCACGCGATCCACGAACGTCGCCATGATGGTGGTGCTCCCTACGGTGTCTGAAACGGCGGATGGGCGGGCCGAAGCCCGCCCATCCGGATGATGCTGCGCGTGGCGCGGAGGCTCAGGCCTCGGCGGCCACGATGTTGACGACCTTGCGGCCGCCCTTGGTGCCGAACTCCACCGCGCCCGCCGAGAGGGCGAACAGGGTGTCGTCGCCGCCGCGGCCGACGTTCACACCGGGGTGGAAGTGCGTGCCGCGCTGGCGGACGAGGATCTCGCCGGCGTTGACGGTCTGGCCGCCGAAGCGCTTCACGCCGAGGCGCTGCGCGTTGGAGTCGCGGCCGTTGCGAGTGGAGCTCGCTCCCTTTTTGTGTGCCATGTCTTCTTCTCCTCGAGGTCCGGTATCGGCTACTTGATGCCGGTGATCTTGACGCGCGTGAGCTCCTGGCGGTGGCCCTGGCGCTTCTTGTAGCCGGTCTTGTTCTTGAACTTCTGGATGACGATCTTCGGACCGCGCAGGTCGCCGAGGACCTCCGCGGTGACCTTCACCTTGGACAGCGCGGCGGCGTCGGAGGTGATGGTGTCGCCGTCGACCAGCAGCACAGCAGCCAGCTCGACGGTGCCGTCCTTGTCGGCCTTGATGCGGTCCATCGTCACGATGGTGCCGACCTCGACCTTCTCCTGCCGGCCACCGGCGCGCACAACTGCGTAAACCACTTTCACGTACCTTTTTTCGTCGGGGAACAGCTCCCGGCGGCTTCTCAGCCCGGACCTGGTCCTGCTCTTCACTGTTCTGGGGATCACTGTCGAGTCCGCCCGCTCGCCCGAGGCGGGAGCGGCTCTCAGAAAACCATGACGGCGGTGCGGATCAACGCCCGGCACACACCAACGGTCTACTTTACCCGAGGCCCGGGCAGCCGGTCAATTCGGCTCCCGGTTCCTACAATCATTCTATGACGGTCCTGATCGATCCCCCGGCATGGCCCGCCCACGGCATGTTGTGGTCGCACCTGGTCAGCGACGCGTCGCTGGAGGAGCTGCACGCCTTCGCCGCGGCCAACGACGTGCCGGAGCGCGCCTTCGACCTCGACCACTACGACGTGCCCGACCGTCGCCACGACGAGCTCGTGGCGGCCGGGGCGACGCCCGTGCCGGGCAAGGAGCTGGTGGCGCGGCTGATCGCGAGCGGACTGCGCGTGAAGGCGCGCGACCGCACGCGCCGGCACTGACGCCGGCGCGTGGCGGAGCGCGTTACTCGGACTTCGGGGCGAGCTCGCCGCCGGCGATCACCGTCGTGCTGGCGCGGCGGCTGCGGCTGCGGCCCTGACCGGGCGCCTTCGGCTGCGGGAGCGCGTCGAGCACGGAGTCGAGCAGCAGCTCCGTCTCCTCGGCGGACGGCCGGGCTGCTGCCACGACCGGCGCGGGCTCCGGCAGGTCGATGACGGGCAGGACCGGCTCGGCGGGCGTCTCCGACGCCTCGGCGAACACCGCGACCTCCTCGACGTCGACCTCGACCTCGACCTCCACGAGCTCGGTGACCTCGGTGGCCTGCTCCTCCTGCGCAGCCGGCGGCTGCTGCTCGGCGGTCTGGCCGCCCTTGCCCTTGCGGCGGCGCTTCTTGGCCGGCGCCTCGGCGGGCGGCTCGACGGCGGCGGCCGGAGCGGCCTCCTCCGCGTGCTCCGCGTGCGCGTGGATGGTCGACGCGGCGATCTGCGCGAGCGCGTTCTTGGCGTCGTCGGTGATGGCGTGCGTGCCGGTGGTGCTGTGCGCGGCCTGGCCGTTCGCGTGCCCGTTGCCGGCGTTGCCGTTGCCGGTGCCGCTCCCGTTGGAGCTGGCGCCGCGTCCGCGCCGGCGCTCGTTCTGCGGCGCCTGCGGCTGGCGGTGCTTCACGACCGGGTCGTGGTGCACGATGACGCCGCGGCCCGCGCAGACCTCGCACGCCTCGCTGAAGGTCTCCAGGAGGCCGAGGCCGAGCTTCTTGCGGGTCATCTGCACGAGCCCGAGGGAGGTGACCTCTGCCACCTGGTGCTTGGTCCGGTCGCGGCTCAGGCACTCGATCAGGCGCCGCAGCACGAGGTCGCGGTTCGACTCCAGGACCATGTCGATGAAGTCGACGACGATGATGCCGCCGATGTCGCGCAGCCGCAGCTGGCGGACGATCTCCTCCGCCGCCTCCAGGTTGTTCTTGGTGACGGTCTCCTCGAGGTTGCCGCCGGAACCGACGAACTTGCCGGTGTTGACGTCGACGACGGTCATCGCCTCGGTGCGGTCGATGACCAGCGAGCCGCCGGACGGCAGCCAGACCTTGCGCTCGAGCGCCTTCTCGATCTGCTCGGTGATGCGGTACTCGTCGAACGCGTCGCGCTCGCCCTCGTACGCCTCCACCCGGTCGAGCAGGTCGGGCGCGACCGAGCGCAGGTAGCTCTCGATCGTCTGGCGCGCGTCGTCGCCCTGGATCACGAGCTTCTGGAAGTCCTCGTTGAAGACGTCGCGGATGATCTTGATCAGCAGGTCCGGCTCGCTGTGCAGCAGCGCAGGCGCCTGGACGGTCTCGACCTGCTTGCTGATGTCGGCCCACTGGGCCGTGAGGCGGTTGACGTCGAGGGTCAGCTGGTCCTCGGTGGCGCCCTCGGCGGCGGTGCGCACGATCACGCCCGCGCTCTCGGGCAGCACCTCCTTGAGGATCTTCTTGAGGCGCGAGCGCTCGGTGTCGGGCAGCTTGCGGCTGATGCCGTTCATGGAGCCGTTCGGCACGTAGACGAGGTAGCGGCCGGGAAGCGAGATCTGGCTGGTGAGGCGCGCGCCCTTGTGGCCGACCGGGTCCTTGGTGACCTGGACGAGCACGCGGTCGCCGGCCTTCAGCGCCAGCTCGATGCGGCGCGGCTGGTTGCCGGTCTCGACGGCGTCCCAGTCGACCTCGCCCGAGTACAGCACGGCGTTGCGGCCGCGGCCGATGTCGACGAAGGCGGCCTCCATGCTGGGAAGGACGTTCTGCACGCGGCCCAGGTAGACGTTGCCGATCAGCGACGCCTCCTGCGAGCGGGCGACATAGTGCTCCACGAGCACCTTGTCCTCGAGCACGCCGATCTGGATGCGGCCGCCCTTGGAGCGGACGATCATCTGACGATCGACGGACTCGCGGCGGGCGAGGAACTCGGCCTCCGTGATGACCGGGCGGCGCCGGCCGGCGTCGCGGCCGTCGCGGCGGCGCTGCTTCTTGGCCTCGAGCCGGGTGGAGCCCTTGACCTTCTGCGGCTCGGTGATCAGCTCGGGCTCGCGCGGCGTGCGCACCTTGACGACGGTGTTGGCGGGGTCGCCCGCGCCGTCGCGGCCGGACTCGCCTGCGCGGCGGCGGGAGCGGCGGCGGACGCTGCCGGCGGGCTCCTCGTCGGCGGGGGGCGCCGGAGGGAGCTCCGGCAGGTCGGGCGCCTGGAACAGCAGCGTCGTCGGCGGGAGGCCGGGGACGCTCGCCGACGCCGGCGCGGCGTGACGGCCGTGCTGCTCGGGCAGCGCCGGCGGCAGGTGCTGGCCGCCCGCGTCGACGGGAGCATGCGCGTCGCCGGCCGGAGCGGTCTGCTCCGCGTCCGGCACGCTGGCGGCCTCCTCGACCGCGGTCTGCTCCACCGCGACCTCGACGGCCTCGACGTCCTCGACCTCGGTTGGGTCGGCTCCGCCGGGCGCCTGCGCCCGCTCCACCGGCTCGAAGGTCCGCTTCACCGCGCGACGGGCTCCGAAGAGCCCCTTGCGCTTGCGTCCCCCCGCGTCGGTCCCGTTGCTGTTCGTGTTGTCGCTGTTCTCGTTCTCCACCATCGCTGGTGCACTCCTCGACCGGTGGGCGGGCCCCCGCACACCGGGTACTCTCCGTCGGAGAGGCGCTCGGCCCCTCCGTAATCCTTCGCGGACGCTGCCGGCTGGTGGCGCGGCGGGCATCCGGCTCATTGTCTGTGCCGGTCTCTTCGACCGGTCTTCCTCGGCGCGTGGCGCCGTCAAGCCTTCTGTCGGCGTCGACCGGCGGTGCCGGACGACTCTGCAGACGATTATCGCACGAGCGGGCGCGACCACTGGGCGCTCCCAGTCCGGCCCGCGTGGCGCATGCCATAATCCGAGGGTGTCAGACCGTCTCGATGCGGTGCCATACCGCCGCCCGACCGCCCTTGCCATCCTTCTCATCGTCGCCGGAGCCATCGGCCTGTGGGCCGCGTTCATGCTCACCGTCGACAAGTTCCACCTGCTGGAGGACCCGGGAGCCCAGCTCTCCTGCAACTTCAGCGTGCTGGTCGGATGCAGCAAGAACCTCAACTCGTGGCAGGGCTCGCTGCTCGGCTTCCCGAACCCGCTGCTGGGCATCGGCGGCTGGACGGCGACGATCGCGGCCGGTGTCGGGCTGTTCGCCGCCGGCCGCTTCGCGCGCTGGTACTGGCTGCTGCTCAACCTCGGCGTGGTGCTCGCGCTGGCGCTCGTGATCTTCCTGATCACGCAGTCGATCACGGTCCTCAACGTGCTGTGCCCGTGGTGCATGGTCACCTGGGCGGTCACGATCCCGACCTTCTGGGCCGTGACGCTCTACAACCTCAAAGAGGGGCACATCCCGGTCGGCGAGCGGGCGCGGAAGCTGTTCGCGACGCTCTACGGCTGGGTGCCGCTGATCACCATCGTCAGCTACGCCATCGTGGCCGTGCTGGCGCAGATCCAGCTCGACTGGATCCACCGAGCGTTCATCTGATCCACCCTTAACGGACGACGCCCCCCACGGCAATCCGTGGGGGGCGTCGTGCGTTGCGGGGAGGCGCTCAGCCGAACCAGAGGGCCAGCTCGCGCTGCGCCGACTCGGGCGAGTCGGAGCCGTGCACCAGGTTCTGCTGCACCTTCAGGCCCCAGTCGCGGGCGAGGTCGCCGCGGATCGTGCCGGGCGCAGCGGTCGTCGGGTCGGTCGTGCCGGCCAGCGAGCGGAAGCCCTCGATGACGCGGTTGCCCGCGACGCGGAGGGCGACGATCGGGCCCGACTCCATGAACTCGACCAGCGGCTCGTAGAACGGCTTGCCCTCGTGCTCGGCGTAGTGCTGGGCGAGCAGCGTGCGGTCGGCCTGCAGCATCCGGATGTCGACGAGGGAGTAGCCCTTCGCCTCGATGCGGCGCAGGATCTCGCCCGTGAGGCTGCGGGCGACTCCGTCGGGCTTGACGAGGACGAGGGTCTCTTCGACGTCGGTCATGGGTTCTCCGTTCCGTTCTCGGCCGGGGCGGCCGGTTTGTTGCGGTCGATGCGTGCGGCGGCGATCATGCAGTACGTCCACATGGCGGTGAAGATCGCGCCGACGATGAAGAAGGCGGGCACCAGGAATCCGGCGGCCACCACGGTGAGCTGGACGAGCCAGCCGAGGACGACGCCCACCGGCCAGCGCAGCGTGCCGATCGCGACGATCATGAGCAGCACGAGCGCCGCTCCCCCGCCGAGCGCGACCGCCGGCGGCAGCGCCTTCAGGCCGAACAGCACGAGCGCGCCGAGGAAGACCACGATCAGCTCGAAGCCGAGCACGATCGAGCCGAGCAGCTCGCGGAGCCCGCGGGCGCGACGCGGGCGCGGCGCCGGAGCCGGCGCGCCGGCGTCGGGAGCGTCGGTCACTGCGCGGCCTGCTTCCAGCCCTGCTCCTCGGCGTACGCCATGGCGCTGCCGACGAGAACGATGGAGCCGGTGACGACGACAGCACGTCGCGGCTCCTCGGCCGCCCACTCGCGCGCCGCCTCGAGGGCGTCGATGGTGTCGCCGTAGACGATCGTCGCCTCGTCGCCGACCTCCTCCCGCAGCAGCTCGCCGAGGTCGTCGGCGGGCAGCGCGCGCTCGGAGGCGGGCTCGGTCACGAAGAACTGGGTCGCTACCGGCGCGAGGGCGCGGACGACGCCGCGTGCGTCCTTGTCCTGCAGGATGCCGATGACGAAGGTCAGCTCGTCGAAGTCGAAGTAGCTCCGCATCGCCTGGGCGAGCGTCTCGGCGCCTGCCGGGTTGTGCGCGGCGTCCACGAGCACCGTGGGCTCGATGCCGATCAGCTGGAGCCGGCCGGGCGAGGTCGCCGTGGCGAAGCCCTCCTCGACGAGGTCCGTCTTGAGCGGCTGCGTCCCGCGCCCGAGGAAGGTCTCGACCGCGGCGACGGCGACCGCGGCGTTCTGCGCCTGGTGGTCGCCGTACAGCGGCAGGAAGACGTCTTCGTAGGTCGCCGCACGGCCGCGCACGGTGACGAGCTGCCCGCCGACCGCCACGCGGGTGGCGGCCACGTCGAAGTCGCGCGGCTGGGCGGCGAGCGAGGCCTCGCTGAGCGCCACGGCCTCCCGGATCGCATCGAGGGCCTCGGGAGGCTGCACGGCGGTGACGACGTCGGCCGACGGCTTGATGATGCCCGACTTGGTGCGCGCGATCTCGGCGACCGTGTCGCCGAGTGCCTTCGTGTGGTCGAGCGAGATCGGGGTGAGTACCGCGACCTGCCCGTCGCCGACGTTCGTGGAGTCCCACTCGCCGCCCATGCCGACCTCGACGACGGCGACGTCGACGGGTGTGTCCGCGAACACCGCGTATGCGAGCGCGGTGAGCGCCTCGAAGAAGGTGAGCGGAGGCTTGCCCGCCTCGATCAGCTCGGCGTCGGTCATCTCGAGGTATGGGGCGACGTCCTCCCAGTTGCGCACGAGGTCCTCGTCGCTGATCGGCTCGCCGTCGATCACGATGCGCTCGTTGAAGCGCACGAGGTGCGGGCTGGTCAGCAGTCCGGTGCGCAGGCCGTAGGCGCGCAGCAGGCTCTCGGTGATCCGGCTCGTGGAGGTCTTGCCGTTGGTCCCGGTGATGTGCACGATCGGGTAGGCGCGCTGCGGGTCGCCCAGGAGCTCCACCGCGCGCCGGGTCGCGTCGAGCCGCCGCTCGGGCGCCCCCTCGCCGACCCGGGCGAGCAGCGCCTGGTAGACCGCCTCCGCCTGCTCGCGGACGTCGTCGTCGAACTCGTCGCTCATCGCACCGTCACCTCCGCCTTCGCCACGCCGACCGTGAACGCGCCCGCGTTCGCGAACTGACCGGCGGCGAACTCCTTGCGGAACTCGCCGTCGGCGCCTGTCTCCACCACGCCGCCCGCGGCGATGCCGACCAGCCCGGCCAGCGTCTCCGCCGCGATGTCGACGGCCGCCGCCGCCGCCTCGACCGCGGCCCCGTCCTCCGGGCTCTCGAAGCTGAGTGAGAGCTCGATGCGGTCGCTCACGTCGAGCCCGGCGGCCTTGCGGGTGTCCTGCACGGCGCGGATGATGTCGCGCGCCAGGCCCTCGGCCTCCAGCTCCGGCGTCGTCACGGTGTCGAGCAGCACGAAGCCGCCGCCCGGGAGGAGCGCCAGCGCGGTCGTGGCGTCGCCGTCGGCCTGCGCGGTCTCGAGCACGAGGTCGTACTCCCCCGCCACCAGCTCGATGCCGCCGACGGTCACGACGCCGTCGGCCTCGCTCCAGTCGCCATCGCGCGCGGCCTTGATGACCTGCTGCACCTGCTTGCCGAGGCGCGGACCCGCCGCGCGGGCGTTCACCGTCAGCTTGGAGGTGATGCCGTACTGCGCGGCGCTGTCCTCCTGCAGCTCGACCAGGCTGACCGCCTTCACGTTGAGCTCGTCGCGGAGGATCCCCTCGAAGGGCTGCAGCGCGGCCGCGTCGTGCGCGACCACGGTCAACGAGGCGAGCGGGAGGCGCACGCGCAGGCCGGCCTGCTTGCGCAGCGACAGCGCGGTCGAACTGATGGCGCGGATGCGGTCCATCGCGTCGATCAGCGCCGGGTCGGCCGGGAACTCGGCCGCCTCGGGCCAGTCGGTCAGGTGGACGCTGCGACCGCCGGTGAGGCCCTTCCAGATCTGCTCGCTGACGAGCGGCAGGAGCGGCGCGGCGACGCGGGTGACGGTCTCGAGGACCGTGTACAGCGTGTCGAACGCCTCCGTGCTCCTGCTGTCGCCCTCCGACACGCCCTCCCAGAACCGGTCGCGCGAACGACGCACGTACCAGTTGGTGAGCACGTCGGCGAAGTCGCGCAGCTTGGCCGCGGCCAGGGTGGAGTCGAGCCCGTCCAGGTCGGCCGTCACGGCCTCCACGAGGTCGCGGGTCTTGGCGAGGAGGTAGCGGTCGAGCACGTCGGTGGACGTCAGCGAGCGCTTCGCCTCGTACCCGGTGGCGTTGGCGTACAGCGAGAAGAAGTACCACGTGCTCCACAGCGGCAGCAGCACCTGGCGGACGCCCTCGCGGATGCCCTCCTCGGTGACGACGAGGTTGCCGCCGCGCAGCACCGGGCTCGACATGAGGAACCAGCGCATGGCGTCGGAGCCGTCGCGGTCGAAGACCTCGTTGACGTCCGGGTAGTTGCGCAGCGACTTCGACATCTTCTGCCCGTCGCTGCCGAGCACGATGCCGTGGCTGATCACGTTCTTGAACGCGGGCCGGTCGAACAGCGCCGTCGCGAGCGTGTGCAGCAGGTAGAACCAGCCGCGCGTCTGCCCGATGTACTCGACGATGAAGTCGGCCGGGTTGTGGCTGTCGAACCAGTCGTGGTTCTCGAACGGGTAGTGCACCTGGGCGAACGGCATCGAGCCCGAGTCGAACCACACGTCGAGCACGTCCGGGATGCGGCGCATGGTCGCACGGCCGGTCGGGTCGTCGGGGTTCGGCCGGGTCAGCTCGTCGATGAAGGGGCGGTGGAGGTCCGGCTCGCCCGCCGCGTTCAGCGGCAGCCGGCCGAAGTCGCGCTCCAGCTCCTCCAGCGAGCCGTACACGTCGACGCGCGGGTAGGCGGGGTCGTCGCTCTTCCACACCGGGATCGGCGAGCCGAAGTACCGGTTGCGCGACACGGACCAGTCGCGGGCGCCGGCCAGCCACTTGCCGAACTGGCCGTCCTTGACGTTCTCTGGCACCCAGTTGATCTGCTGGTTGAGCTCGCCCATCCGGTCGCGGAAGTCGGTGACGCGCACGAACCAGCTCGACACCGCCTTGTAGATCAGCGGGTTGCGGCAGCGCCAGCAGTGCGGGTACGAGTGCTCGTAGCTCGCCTGGCGCAGCAGCCGGCCCTGCTCCTTGAGCAGCCGGATGAGCGGCTTGTTCGCCTCGAACACCTGGAGCCCGGCCACGTCCTCCACGTCGGGGAGGAACCGAGCGCCGTCGTCGACCGAGATGATGACCGGGATGCCGGCCGCCTCGGTGACGCGCTGGTCGTCCTCGCCGTAGGCGGGGGCCTGGTGGACGATGCCGGTGCCGTCCTCGACGGTGACGTAGTCGTCGACGAGGATGCGCCACGCGTTCTGCGTGCCCCACTTCTCGGTGTCGGCGTAGTAGTCCCACAGCCGGTCGTACTCGACGTCGGCGAGGTCGGCGCCGCGGTACGTGCGCGTCACGGCGGCCAAGGCGTCGGCGGCGGAGTCGTAGCCGAGGTCCTTGGCGTAGTTGCCGACGAGGGAGGTCGCGAGCAGGTACTCGCCACTCAGGACCGGCACCTCCGGCGCGCCCTGCGTGTCCGCGGCCCCGTTCGGACCCGACGGCACGACGGCGTACTCGATGTCGGGTCCGACCGCGAGCGCGAGGTTCGTCGGGAGGGTCCACGGCGTCGTCGTCCACGCGAGCGCGCGCACGCCGGTCAGGTCGAGCGCCTCCGCCTTCTCGCCCACGAGCGGGAAGGTCACCGTGACCGTCTGGTCCTGACGCATCTTGTAGACGTCGTCATCCATCCGCAGCTCGTGGTTGGACAACGGCGTCTGGTCGCGCCAGCAGTACGGCAGCACGCGGTGGCCCTCGTACGCCAGCCCCTTCTCGTGGAGCTGCTTGAAGGCCCAGAGCACCGACTCCATGTAGGTGACGTCTAGCGTCTTGTAGTCGTTGTCGAAGTCGACCCAGCGCGCCTGGCGGGTCACGTACTCGCGCCACTCGCGGGTGTACTTGAGCACGGAGTCCTTCGCGGCCTGGTTGAAGGCGGCGAGGCCCATCTCCTCGATCTGGCTCTTGTCGGTGATGCCCAGCTGCCGCTCGGCCTCGAGCTCGGCGGGCAGGCCGTGGGTGTCCCAGCCGAACCGGCGCTCCACCTTCTTGCCCCGCATCGTCTGGAAGCGCGGGAAGACGTCCTTCGCGTACCCGGTCAGCAGGTGGCCGTAGTGCGGCAGGCCGTTCGCGAAGGGCGGGCCGTCGTAGAACACCCACTCCTCGGCGTCGGCGCGGTTGTCGATGGAGGCGCGGAAGGTGCCGTCCTGCTCCCAGAAAGCGAGCACGCCCTCCTCGATCGTGGGGAACGACGGGCTCGGCGTGACCTCGGCGGCATTCTGCTGCCCGCTCTGTTCCTCGGGTGACGGGACCGACTTGGGGTACGGCATCTCTCTCCTGGCAGATGGATGTGCTGCACGAGGACGCCGGACGCTCGCACGCCCGTCGCGGTACCACCCCGCTTGCCCCGGGCGCCTGCGGTGGCGGACGGGACCTCTCGTCGTCGGCTGTGACGGGCCGTACCCGTTCGGTTCTACTGGGCGCCGCCGGGGCCGCGCCGTTCTTCCGAAGACTCGCCGGTGATGGCCGGGTCGCAGTCTGTGCCGTCCATTCTATCCGTTCGCGAGGGCGGTGGCGTAGCCCCGGCAGACCGGCTCGACGGCGCGCCGGACGAGCGGGGCCAGCGGCCCGCGGCCGACTCCCGAGCGCGCCCACACCACCGCGGCGCTGACCGCCGCGCCGACGACCGCGGTGGCCGCGCTGCGCGGCAGGAGCGCGTCGGGGTCGGCGCCCGTGCGGGCGGCGATCGCCGTCGCCACCTGCGCGACCAGGCGCAGGAAGCGCGGGAGGGCGGAGGCCTGGAGCTCCTCGTCGGTGCCCATCGCCTCCACCTGGGTCACGGCGAGCGGGAGGCGGTTCGGCCCGAACCCCTCGGCGAGCGTCAGCATCGCGGCGAGCACGGCGTCCATGGGGCCCAGGTCGTCGGGCTGCGCGGCGAGGACCGCGCCGAACCCGGCCAGCGACTCGTCCACCTCCAGCCAGAGCAGGTCGGACTTGCCGCGGAAGTAGTTGAAGAAGGTCGCACGGCTCACGCCGGCCCGCCGGGCGATCTCGTCGATGGAGGTGCCGGCGTACGTCTGCTCGAGGAACAGCTCGCCCGCGGCCTCCGCGAGCATCTGCCGGGACGAGGCGCGGGGCCGGCCGGAGGCGGACGCGCGGCCCGGGGAATGCCTGTCTGCCACCGCGTGTTCTCCCTCATGCCATTATTGGACCCGGTCTAGATAAGAACCCGTCAGACCGCCTCCTCCATTCTCCCAAGAAGGACACCCGTGACCTCCACAGCAGCGCCCGCCGTCGAGACCGACCGGCCGGGCATCACCCCGGGCACCGCCCGCCGCGTGACCGTCGCCTCGTTCGTCGGCACCGCGCTCGAGTCGTACGACTTCTACCTGTACGCGTACTTCGCCGCGTTCTTCGTCGGCCCGCTGTTCTTCGCGCCGCTCGGCACCTTCGGCGGCGTGCTCGCCGGCTTCCTGGCCATCGCAGCCGGCTTCGTCATCCGCCCGGTGGGCGCGATCATCTTCGGCAACCTCGGCGACCGGATCGGCCGGCGGCCGACGCTGCTGATCACGATCCTCCTCATGGGGATCTCCACAGGCCTCGTCGGCGTGCTGCCGACGTATGCCGCCGCGGGCTGGTTCGGCGGCATCGCCATCGTGCTGCTGCGGCTCGTGCAGGGCGCGTCGGTCGGCGGGGAGTGGGGAGGCGCGATCGCGCTCGCCACGGAGTACTCGAACCCCAAGCGGCGCGGGTTCTACGCGGCGCTGCCCCAGCTCGGCTCGCCGGTCGGCTCCATCCTCAGCGCCGTCGTCTTCATCGTGCTCACGCTGACCCTGTCGACCGAGGACATCGCCGCATGGGGCTGGCGCATCCCGTTCCTGACCGCGTTCCCGCTGCTGCTCGTCTCGCTCTACCTGCGCTGGTCGATCGACGAGACGCCGGTGTTCCGCCGCCTGGTCGAGACCGGCACTCGCGACCGGTTCCCGGTGCTCGACGTCTTCCGGAAGGCGCCCTCCGGCTTCGTCATCGGCATCGGCGCCGCTGTGCTCGGCATCGGCTCGTACTCGCTGATGAACACGTACATGGTGGACTACGGGACGGCCGTGCTCGGCTTCCAGTACCAGGACCTCCTCGTCGCCACGACGATCGGCGGCCTGCTGCAGCTCGTGACCATCCCGCTGTTCGGGCTCTGGGCGGTGAAGATCGGGTCGGCGAGGGTCGTCGCCATCGGCGCGATCGGCACGCTGATCGTCGCGTTCCCGATGTACTTCCTGCTGCAGTACGCCTCCTTCGGCATCCTGGTCGCGAGCATGATCATCGGCGGGATCCTGCCCACGCTCTCGTGGGCCGGGCTCGGCGGCATGATGTCCGACCTGTTCCCGAGCGAGGTGCGATACAGCGGACTCTCGGTGGCGTACAGCATCGCGGCGCTGCTGACCTCCTTCGTCCCCGCCCTGACGCTGGTGTTCGGCCAGGCGACCGGGAACGCCTGGTGGCACCCGGGCATCGTGCTCGCGATCATGTCGGCGATCACGCTGGTGGCGTCGCTCGTCGCGGCGAGGAGGGCGCCGATCGTCGACGAGGTCTGATCGGCGGCACGCGGCCGATCGGCGGTGGCACCGTGACGTCGGGTACACCGAGTCCGAAAGACGGCGATCAACAGTTAGGATCACGCCTGACGGGTGGCGAGAACGAGAGCTCTTGCAATTCGATCTTCGATATGTAACATTCGGTGTCATGCCATTGGAGACCTTGCATGACGGAATAGAAGGGCTGGCGGACGCCAAAATGCCTATTCCCGGGAGCGTGTGGCCGAGCCCGACGATTCGCCGTGTGGTTCTCAAGAACTTCAAGAGCATCGAAGCTTGCGATGTACCACTCAGCCGGCTGACCCTCCTGGTGGGCCCGAACGGATCCGGCAAGAGCAACTTCATTGACGGGATCAGACTCACTCGGGACGCGCTGCAGACAAACCTCGAGAATGCAATTCGCGATCGAGGCGGAATCGTTGACGTTCGCCGACGTAGTACGGGCCACCCAACGCATTTCGGGGTGCGGTACGACATTGACACACCGAGCGGACACGCCGAGTACGCCTATCAAGTGTCTGCGAAAAAGGACTTCACGTTCGAGGTTCAAAAAGAAGTCTGCCGCGTTTACCGCCGCGAAGAATTGGTCGCATCCTTCCAATCGGTGGACGGTGTCATCAGTTCCACCGGCCCCAGCTTGGCGACCGTCCGAGTCGCGCGCAATTCTTTGGCCCTCTCCGTAATCGGTGGACTTACCGAATACGAAGAGGTAGCTGTCGGGCTACGAGACTTCGGCTTCTACAATTTCAACCCGAACCATGTGCGAGATCTGCAGAGCCCCGACATGGGAGAGATCCTCACTGAGGATGGCAGCAACCTGGCGTCCGTGATCCGTCGTCTGAGGGAGATGTCTCCGCGATCGCTCGATCGCGTCACGGAGTACCTAGGAGCAGTTGTGCCGGGAATTCGTTCGATCGCACCTCGGTCCTTCGGCCCGAAGGAGACTGTCGAATTCAAGCAGGACGTGGTGGGCGATCAGCGCGCATGGAGCTTCTTGGCTTCGAACGTGTCTGACGGCACGTTGCGCGCCCTATGCGTTCTGGTGGCGGCCTTCCAGGAGAACACCCCTCTCGTGAGCATTGAGGAACCAGAGACCGCTGTTCATCCCGGAGCGGCTCACCGCCTTATGGACGCCCTCCTGGAGCGGTCGAAGAAGCACCAGCTTCTTCTCACCACGCACAGTCCCGATCTTCTCGACCACCCAAGCATCGACGTCGATTCCGTCCTGGCAGTTCAGTCGGACCGAGGAAAGACAACGATCGGCCAAGTCGATCCAGCGACCCGTATGGCAGCAAAAGAGAACCTCTATACAGTCGGCGAGCTCCTCCGCCTGGAACAAGTCAAGCCGGATGTGTTCGCCAAGACAACTCAGAAGCCAGCGAGCCTGTTTTGAATTCGTTGGGATTGATCGTGGAGGGCCACGGCGAAGTCCTGGCAATGCCGTCGCTGGTCGCCAGAGTCGCGCGCGAGGCGTACGGAAGGTTCGACATTGTTCCGCAACACTCACCGATGAGAGTCAAGCGCGGGAGGTTCTCGCCTAGATTCAGTGATTATGAACGGGCGCTTCAGCTCGTCTCTGTCGCACATGAATCCGTGCTGGTGGTCCTCGACAGCGACGACGACGACCCCGAGCAACTTGCCAGCGACCTTGAGGCGCGAGCATCCGAGTGCGTGTCCCATCGCCGGGTGCTCGTCGCTCCCGCGGTTCGGGAGTTCGAAGCTTGGTTCCTGGCGTCGATCGACACCATGGCGGGACGCGAGGCGGTCAAGCCAGACGCACAGTTCCAGACAAATCCTGAACTTCTCAAAGGCCCCAAAAACCACTTTGCGTCGCTTCTGATCAATGGGGTCTACTCGGAGTCAGTCGACCAAAAACGCTACGCATCTCTCATCGACGTGGACACCGCCACGAAGCGGTCCCGGTCTTTCGCTCGGCTCGTGGATGCGATCGGACAACTGATTTCAACATAGGTGGGCCCACGAGCCACCCTCGTCGCGTCGCTCGTCGCGGCGAGGAGGGCGCCCATCGTCGACGAGGTCTGATCGGCGGCGGCACCGTGCTCTCGGGTAGCCTGGGAGGGATCCCCATACTCAGGCACCTCGAGGACACGGTGCCGCACATATCGATCGGAGAACCATGAGCGCCTTCGGCCCCGTGCCCGACAAGCCCGCCCTCGAAGGACTGGAAGCCAAGTGGGGCGACCACTGGCAGGCCGACGGCACCTTCCGCTTCGACCGCGACGGCGCCCTCGCCGCCGGCCGCGACGGGGTCTACTCCATCGACACTCCCCCGCCCACGGCCTCCGGATCGCTGCACATCGGCCACGTCTTCAGCTACACGCACACCGACGTCGTCGCGCGGTTCCACCGCATGCGCGGCGAGCACGTGTTCTACCCGATGGGTTGGGACGACAACGGCCTCCCGACCGAGCGCCGCGTGCAGAACTACTACGGCGTGCGCTGCGACCCGTCGCTGCCGTACGAGCCCGACTTCGTGCCTCCGTTCGAGGGCGGCGACAACAAGAGCACCAAGGCGGCCGACCAGAAGCCGATCTCGCGCCGCAACTTCATCGAGCTGTGCGAGCGGCTCACCGAGGAGGACGAGAAGCAGTTCGAGGCGCTCTGGCGCAGCCTCGGCCTCTCGGTCGACTGGTCGCAGACCTACCGGACCATCGGGCAGGACTCCATCCGCACCTCCCAGCTGGCGTTCCTGCGCAACATCGAGCGCGGCGAGGCGTACCAGGCGCAGGCGCCGACCCTGTGGGACATCACCTTCCGCACCGCGGTCGCCCAGGCCGAGCTCGAGGACCGCGAGCAGCCGAGCGCCTACCACCGCGTCGCCTTCCACGGCGCCGACGGCCCGGTGTACATCGAGACCACCCGCCCGGAGCTGCTGCCCGCGTGCGTCGCCCTGGTCGCGCACCCGGACGACGAGCGCTACCAGGGGCTGTTCGGCCAGACCGTCCGCACGCCCGTCTTCGGCGTGGAGGTGCCGGTCGTGGCCCACCATCTCGCCCAGCCCGACAAGGGCACCGGCATCGCGATGATCTGCACCTTCGGCGACATCACCGACGTCACCTGGTGGCGCGAGCTCGACCTCCCGAACCGCGCGATCATCGGCTTCGACGGCCGCATCCTCAGCGAGCCTCCGTCGGCCATCGAGTCGGCCGAGGGACGCGAGGCGTACGCGCAGCTCGCCGGCAAGACGGTGTTCTCGGCCAAGCAGGCCGTGGTGGAACTGCTGCGCGCCTCCGGCGACCTCATCGGCGACCCCAAGCCCATCCAGCACCCGGTCAAGTTCTTCGAGAAGGGCGACAAGCCGCTCGAGATCGTCTCGACCCGGCAGTGGTACGTCAAGAACGGCGCCCGCGACGAGGCGCTCCGCGCCCGCCTGATCGAGCTCGGCCGCGAGCTGGGCTGGCACCCCGACTTCATGCGCGTGCGGTACGAGAACTGGGTCGGCGGCCTCACCGGCGACTGGCTGATCTCGCGCCAGCGCTTCTTCGGCGTGCCGATCCCGGTCTGGTACCCGCTCGACGGCGACGGCAACCCGGTCTTCGACCAGCCGATCCTGCCGACCGAGGGGATGCTCCCGGTCGACCCGTCCTCCGACACCGCGCCGGGCTTCGACGAGGCGCAGCGCGGTCACGCCGGCGGCTTCGTCGGCGAGCACGACGTGATGGACACCTGGATGACCTCCTCGCTCACCCCGCAACTGGCCGGCGGCTGGCAGCGCGACGACGAGCTGTTCGGCGCGGTGTTCCCGTTCGACCTGCGGCCGCAGGGGCAGGACATCATCCGCACCTGGCTGTTCTCGACGCTCCTCCGCTCGAAGCTCGAGAGCGATGTCGCGCCGTGGCGCAACGCCGCCATCTCCGGCTTCATCGTCGACCCCGACCGCAAGAAGATGTCGAAGTCGAAGGGCAACGTCGTCACGCCCGCCGACATCCTCGAGAAGCACGGCTCGGACGCCGTGCGCTACTGGGCGGCCTCCTCGCGGCTCGGCACCGACGCGGCCTTCGACCCGCAGAACCCGACGCAGATCAAGATCGGCCGCCGCCTGGCGATCAAGGTCCTCAACGCGGCGAAGTTCATCCTCGGCTTCGAGGCGCCCGCCGCGCTCGACCTGGCGCTCGTCACCGCGCCACTCGACCGCAGCATGCTGCAGAACCTGGCCGAGGTGATCGCCGACGCCACGGCCGCGCTCGAGAACTACGACCACGCCCGGGCGCTGGAGGTCGCGGAGACGTTCTTCTGGACGTTCTGCGACGACTACCTCGAGCTCGTGAAGGAGCGCGCGTACGGCGAGGCCACTCCGGAGCAGGCCTCCGCGGTCGTGGCCCTCCGGGTCGCGCTGTCCGCGTTCCTCCGGCTGTTCGCCCCCGTGCTGCCCTTCGCCACCGAGGAGGCGTGGAGCTGGTTCGAGGAGGGCTCCGTGCACGTCGCCGACTGGCCGCAGGCCGCCGAGACGGCCTCCGCCGACTGGCCCGACACGCGGAAGGTCCTTGCGACCGTCGGTCGCGCCCTCACCGGTGTTCGCGGAGCGAAGACCGCCGCGAAGGCCTCGCAGCGCACGCCCGTCGACTCCGCCGTGATCTCCGGCCCCGCCGACGAGATCGCGGCCGTCGAGGCGGCCGCCGGCGACCTCCGCTCGGTCGGCAGAATCGCGGAACTGCGGTTCGCCTCCGCCGACGAGCTGACCGTGACCGATATTCTGCTTGCTCAGGCCCCGAGCGAGGAGGAACGATGACGGCTACGGTCAGGCGTGTGGAGGACAACGAGTTCTTCACCTGGCTCGACCTCTACGCGGGGTACGGCGAGTTCTACGAGCAGCCGGTCACCGACGAGAAGGCGCTGCTGGTCTGGAGCTGGATCTCCGACCCGGAGAACGAGCTGGAGGCCTACTTCGCCGTCGATGAGGAGGGCACCCCGATCGGGCTGGCCCACGTGCGGGAGTTCGTCCGGCCGCTCGACGGCAGCAAGGGCCTGTACCTCGACGACCTCTTCGTGACGCCCGACGCGCGCGGGGCGGGGGCCGGCACGGCCCTCCTCACGCAGCTGAAGGAGACGGCGAAGGAGCGCGGCCTCACGGTCGTCCGGTGGATCACCGCCAAGGACAACGAGACAGCCCGGCGGCTCTACGACGCGGTCGCCGAGAAGACCAAGTGGGTGACCTACGACCTCGTCCCCTGATCGGGGACGGGATATGGTCGAGACACGGCGAACGGAGGGACCCATGTCGATCGAGATCCGACCGGTCAGGGACGGCGATTTCTTCACCTGGCTGGATCTCTACGGTGAGTACGCGAAGTTCTACGACACCGAGCTGACCGATCAGAAGGCGCTGCTGCTCTGGTCGTGGCTGACGTCTCCCGAGCACGAGGAGAGCGGCTACGTGGCGGTCGACGGCGACCGCATCGTCGGGCTCGCCCACGTGCGTGAGTTCGCGCGGCCGCTGGAGGGCGACCGCGGGCTCTTCGTCGACGACCTGTTCGTCGCCGAGGACGCCCGCCAGCACGGCGTCGGCACAGCTCTGCTGGAGCACGCGCGCTCGCTGGCCCAGCAGCGCGGCCTCGGCGTCGTGCAGTGGATCACCGCGAACGACAACGCGGACGCGCAGCGCGTGTACGACAGCGTGGCCGAGCGCACCCAGTGGGTCACCTACGAGATGCCGCTCGCGGCGGAGCGGAGCGCCTGATGCAGCTCGGAACCCGCTGGGCCGTCGGCGAGCAGGCCCCCGCCAACCTGCCGGAGGTGGTCGGCTACGCCGTCTCCACCGTCGAGGAGGAGCTGGTCGCCACCGACGTGGACACCGCCGGCTGGAGCTGGACGCTCACCTGGCTGGAGGGCAAGCCGGTCGTCGAGCTCGACGACGGCACGGTCATCCGCTACAACCCGGCCGAGGACTCCGCCACCATCACCCAGACGGTCGAGACCGACGCTGGCGACTTCGGCGAGGTCTGAGCGCGCCTCCACCCGGCCGCCGCGATCGAGCGGCCGTCAGCGCGGCAGCTGCGGCAGCGTGCGAGCGGCGTGATCGCGGGCGGCCTCCATCGTGGAGACGCGCTCGGCGTCGTGCTGCGGCCGTGGCGCGCGCGCTCCCCACGTGGTGAGGGCGCGGCCGGCGCGGAGCGCGATCCGGTGCGAGAACGGGCGGCGGACGGGTGCTGCGAAGGCGGTCATGATGCCCTTCCTTCTCCGACGGGGATCTCGATGGCGGGTGCCGCGTCATCACGCGGCACGTGGCGGTCGGCGCCCAGCAGCAGCCGGGTCGCGACCAGGGTGAGGACGACCACGGCGCCGCCGCCGATGACGAACGGCAGCCGGAGGTCGATGCGGGCGACGAACCCGCCGAGCACGGTGGCGATCGGGGTGAGCCCCCAGCCGATGGTGCGGACGATGCCCATGGCCCGACCGAGCATGGCGTTCGGCACGAGCGCCTGGCGCAGCGCGCCCCACGGCACGTTCCAGACCGCGACGCCGAAGGCCCCGATCGCGTAGGACGAGACGGCGATCGCCACGTTCGAGGTCACGCCGACGCCCAGGATGCCGACACCGCTGACGAGCACCGACCAGAACATCACGCGGCCGCGACCGAAGCGCGCCACGAGGCTGCTCGACACCAGCGCGCCGACGAGAGCGCCGACGCCGACGCCCGCGGTGATCACGCCGATCAAGGCAGCGGGCACCGTGAAGGTCTGCAGCAGCAGGAGCACCACGCTTCCCTGCGCGAAGGCGAGCGCCGACGCCGTCAGGGAGGTGAGCACGATCATCGCGCGCAGGAACCGGTGATGGACGAGGAAGCCGACCACCGCACCGAACCTCGGCCGGGGCTGCGAAGCTCCCCCCTCTGCCGCGAGGTCGTGCGCGTGGGCGGCGGCCGCCGGGATGCTGAGCGCGAGCAGGCCCGCGATCAGGAACCCGGCACCGGTCAGCCATACGGGCAGCACCAGGGCGACCGCGAACAGGAAGCCGGCGACGGGAGTCGCGATGAAGTTCTGCACCACGATCTCAGCCGACTGCATCCGGCCGTTCGCCCGGTCCAGCTGTGACCGGGTGACCAGGCTCGGCACCACCGTCGTCGTCGCGTTGTCGAAGACGGTCTCTCCCAGCCCGAAGACGAGGACCGCGACGTAGAGCCACCAGATCGTGAGCCCGCCCGCGGCGGTCAGCAGCGCGAGTGCGGCGGCGACGGCGAAGCGGAGGCCGTTCGCCGCCGCCATCGCGACCCTGCGGTCGACCCGGTCGAGGAGCATGCCGGCGGGGATGCCGAAGAGCAGCCATGGCAGGAAGGTCACGGCGGTCAGCCCGGCGATGAGCGCCGGGTCGCGGGTCAGCGTCGTGCCGATCAGCGGGACGGCCGTGCGGAGGATGCCGTCGGCGAGGTTGCTCGCGATTGCGGCGGTCCACAGCCTCCCGAAGCCGGCGCCCAGGCGAGAGGCCATCACCGGTCCTCCTGCTCGACCAGCGGGAAGGCGTTGAACTGGACCTGCACGCGCTTGCGGTCGCCGGGCTCCGCCTCGCCGTCGGCGGCCCACTTCTCCTTGAGGCGGGTCTGCAGCGCGTAGTACTCGCGGCCGAATTCGACCAGCTGCTCGCGCGTCAACTCGAGGTGGGCGGTGGAGAGCGTGCTCGCCTCCATCCATTCCATGCCGAAGGTCTCGATGCCCCGGCGCAGGAAGCTGCTCAACCGGCGCTCGTTGTTCTGGTGCCAGGCGTGCGACACGAGCTCGTTCGCCTCGCGGCCGGCCGGCGAGGCCAGCGTCTCCGGCGAGCCGATCGTGACGCCGCCCGGGGCCATCTTCCACCAGCGCTCGCGGCCGGAGTTGCGCTCCGTGTCCTCGACGATGATGCCGTGGCGTGCGAGCTGACGGAGGTGGTAGCTGGTCGAGCCGCTCGACTCCCCCAGCCGCTCGGCGAGTGTGCTCGCGGTGGCCGGCCCGAAGTCGGACAGCTCGTTCATCAGCTCGACGCGGAGCGGGTGGGCGAGCGCGCGCAGCGCCGCCATGTCGAGGGCGTCGTCCCAGAGGTGGCCGGTGGTGGGGTCGGTTTCGGACATGACCCCAGGTTAGCTATGCAAAGGCATCTTTGCAACTGTTTCTTTGCATCGATGTCTTTGCATCAGTTTCTTTGCAATGGTTCCTTTGCGGTGTCGTCATCGCCGCCCCTCACACGTGCGCGACGATCTCCCCGTGCGGCATGCCGTACCAGCCGTTCGCGTGGCGCGACCACTCCAGCCAGGCCGCCGAGATCTCCGCGAGGGCGGCGTCGTCTGCGATGCCCTCGTCGCGGGCGTGGCGGCCGAAGTCCGACTCGGTGACGCGCACGCTCCACGACTCCCCCCACCAGCGGCGCTCCTCGTCGGAGGCGAAGCACCAGATGGAGGCGCTGCTGTCGACCCGCGCGAAGCCCGCCTCCAGCGCCCACGACCGCAGCAGCCGGCCCGCGAACGGCTCGCCGCCGTTGGCGCGCTGCACCGCCTGGTTGACGCGCATCCACTCGCCGAGGCCAGGGAGCAGCGGCGCCCACATGGTGCCGCCCCAGTCGACGTCCCGCGCGACGACGATGCCGCCGGGGCGCGTGACACGGCGGAACTCGCGCAGCACCGCGATCGGGTCGCCGACATGCTGGAGCACCTGGTGCGCGTGCACGACGTCGAACGTGTCGTCCGCGACGTCGAGCGCGTAGGCGTCGCCCTGCTCGAACCGCACGTTCGTGACACCCCGCTCCGCCGCGGACCGCCTGGCGTGCTCCACGATGTCGTGGCTGTAGTCGACGCCGACCACCGTCCCCGGCGCGACCCGCTGGGCCAGGTCGAACGTGATCGTCCCCGGCCCGCTCCCCACGTCGAGCACGCTCAGCCCCGGCCGCAGCAGCCCGGCGAAGTAGGCGCCGGAGTTCTCGAGCGTCCGCCACTCGTGCGAACGCAGCACGCTCTCGTGGTGGCCGTGGGTATACCGTTCGTGGAGGTCCATGCGGCCATCCTAGGGAGCGCCGCGACGGCCTCCCGGCCACGTTACGTGAACGTCCGGTGGCCGTAGGCTGGGGCGATGGCAGACTCCTCGAACCCCTTCTTCTCGCCCAGCACGCTCCCCTATCAGCTGCCGCCCTTCGCCGACATCCGCGACGAGCACTACCGCCCGGCCTTCGAGCGCGGGTTCGCGGAGCAGCTGGCCGAGGTCGAAGCGATCACCGCGAACCCCGAGGCCCCCACCTTCGAGAACACGATGATCGCGCTGGAGCGGTCGGGGCAGACGCTGCAGCGCGTCGCCGAGGTGTTCTTCAACAAGAGCTCGTCCGACTCCACCGACTTCACCAACGCGCTGGAGGAGGAGATGGCGCCGCGCCTCGCCGCCCACCAGGACGCGATCCGGCTGAATCCCGACCTGTACCGCCGCATCGACGACCTGTACGGGCGGAGGGACGAGCTCGGCCTCGACGCCGAGTCGCGCTACCTGATCGAGCGCTACCGCACCGAGTTCACGCTCGCCGGCGCCGGCCTCAGCGACGACGACAAGGCGCGGCTGCGCGAGTACAACCAGCGCCTCTCCACCCTCACCACGCGGTTCGAGAAGAACCTGCTCGCCGACACCAACGAGCTCGCCGTCGTGTTCGACTCGGCGGAGGAGCTCGCCGGCCTCGGCCCCGGAGAGCTCTCCGCCGCCGCGGAGGCCGCACGGGAGCGCGGCCTCGACGGCAAGTACGTCGTCACCCTCGTCCTGCCGACCGGGCACCCGTGGCTCGCCACCCTGACGGACCGCTCGGTGCGCGAGCGGATCATGACGGCCTCCCGCGCACGCGGCATCCGCGGCGGCGACAACGACAACCGCCCGCTGGTGCTCGAGATCACCCGGCTCCGCGCCGAGCGCGCGCGGCTGCTCGGCTTCGACACGCACGCGGCCTTCGTGACGGCGGACGAGACCGCCCGCACCCCGCAGGCGGTCGCCGACATGCTGGGCAGGCTCGCGCCTCCCGCCGCCCGCAACGCGCGCGCCGAGCAGGCCGACCTTTCCGAGCAGCTCGACACGGCCGGCGGATCCGCGACCGTCGAGGCGTGGGACTGGGCCTACCTCGCGGGCAAGGTCCGCGCCGCGAAGTACGACGTCGACCTGGCGGCGATGCGGCCGTACTTCGAGGCCGAGCGCGTGCTGCGCGACGGCGTCTTCTACGCGGCGACGCGGCTGTACGGGATCACCTTCGAGGAGCGGACCGACCTCGTCGCCTACCACCCCGAAGCGCGCGTCTTCGAGGTGCGCAACGAGGACGGGTCCGCGCTGGGCCTCTACATCCTCGACCTCTACACCCGCGACTCCAAGCGCGGCGGCGCCTGGATGAACCCGCTCGTCGCGCAGTCCGACCTGCTCGGCACGCCGACCGTCGTGGTGAACAACCTCAACGTGCCGAAGCCTGCCCCCGGCTCGCCGACGCTGCTGACCTACGACGAGACCAACACGCTCTTCCACGAGTTCGGGCACGCGCTGCACGGCCTGTTCGCCCGGGTGACCTACCCGAAGTTCGCCGGCACCAACGTGTTCCGCGACTTCGTGGAGTTCCCGAGCCAGGTCAACGAGATGTGGATGCTGTGGCCGGAGATCGTGGAGCACTACGCCGTGCACCACGAGACCGGCGAGCGGATGCCGCAGGAGCTGATCGACCGTCTCCACGCCTCCGAGTCGTTCAACGAGGGCTTCGCGACCAGCGAGTACCTGGCCGCCGCCCTGCTCGACCAGGCGTGGCACAGCATCACCGCCGACGACACCGTCGCGGACGTCGCCGCGTTCGAGGCCGACGCCCTCGCGGCCGTGGGGCTCGACAACCCCGCCGTGCCGCCGCGGTACGCCAGCACCTACTTCGCCCACACCTTCTCGGGCGGCTACGACGCCGGCTACTACTCCTACATCTGGAGCGAGGTGCTCGACGCCGACACGGTCGAGTGGTTCAAGGAGAACGGCGGCCTGACCCGCGAGAACGGCGACCGGTTCCGCCGGCGGCTCCTCGGCGTCGGCGGCGCGAAGGACCCGCTGGAGGCGTACCGCGACTTCCGCGGCCGCGACGCGGTCATCGAGCCGCTGCTGAAGCGGCGCGGACTCGACGGCTGAGCCGGGCGTCCGCCTCCGCACCCTAGCCGCGCTCCCGCGGCACGCTCTAACGTGAGCGCCAGCGCCCCGGAGCGGGGTCGCGGGAGGGGGCGGGCATGACCTCGACGCAGCCGGAGCTGGCGGCGCCCACCGCGCGCACGCTGGTGCTGCTCAGCCTGCCCGCCGTGATCATCGGGGTCGTCAGCGCCTTCGCGCTCTGGGCCGTCGACGAGGTCGCTGGCCTGCTCGAGGACGGCATCTGGACCGCGCTGCCGCACATGCTCGGCGTCGACCCGCACTCGGGCTGGTGGATCTTCCTCGTCCTGACGTTCACCGGGGTGGCAGTCGGGCTGGTGGTCTGGCTCGTCCCCGGCCACGCGGGACCCGACTCGGCCACGACCGAGCTGGTCGCCGCCCCCCTGCGCCCGGGCATCGTGCCCTCCCTCGCACTGGCCGCGGTGCTCGCGCTGGCCGGCGGCGTCAGCCTGGGCCCGGAGAACCCGATCATCGCCATCAACACGAGCCTGCTCGTCGCGCTCGCTGCCCGGCTGTGGAAGGCGGTGCCCACACAGCTCGTCATGCTGATGGCGGCCTCCGGCACCATCGGCGCCCTCTTCGGCACGCCCGTCGCCGCGGCGCTCGTCTTCACCGGGGTCGTCGCCGCGGTGAAAGGCGGAGGCGCGCTCTGGGACAAGCTGTTCCTGCCGCTGGTCGCCGCGGCCGCCGGGTCGCTGACGATGACGTTCCTCGCGCATCCGCACTTCGCCATCCCGATGCCCGCCTACACGACGATCACGGGCTGGGACCTGCTGGCCTCGGTCGTGATCGGCGCGATCGCCACCGGGCTCGGGATCGTCGGGGCGTTCCTGTTCCCGTTGATCCACCGGGCGTTCCATGCGCTCCGGCATCCGCTGTTGATGACGATGCTGGGCGGCGTGGTGCTCGGCCTGCTCGGCGCACTCGGCGGCCCGATCACCCTCTTCAAGGGCCTCGATCAGATGGGCGACCTGGTGCAGAACCGCGACGACTACCCGCCGGGCGAGCTGGCCCTCATCATCGTCGTGAAGCTGGCGGCACTGCTGATCGCGGCGAGCTCGAGCTTCCGCGGCGGGCGGGTGTTCCCCGCCGTCTTCATCGGCGCGGCGATCGGCGTCCTGGCGTGGGCGCTGATCCCCGCCATCCCGCTGCAGGTCGCGGTGTCGGCCGGCGTGCTCGGGATGACGTTGGCGGTCACCAGGGATGGCTGGATCGCGCTCTTCATCGGCGTGGCCGTGACGTCGAACCTGCTGGTGCTGCCGATCCTGTGCCTGGCGATCCTGCCGGCGTGGCTGATGGTGACGCGGGCGCCGGAGTTCTTGATCAAGCCGGCCGTCAGGCCGACTTCTCCTCGCGCCGCGGGCGGTGCGGGACGATAGTCGGCGCGGCGTTCTCGAGCACGGCCTCCTTGGTGACGACGACACGCGCGACCTCGGAGCTCGACGGCACCTCGAACATGATCGGCCCGAGCACCTCCTCCATGATCGCGCGGAGCCCGCGGGCACCGGTCTTGCGCAGCACGGCCAGGTCGGCGATGGCCTCCAGCGCCGCGTGCTCGAACTCGAGCTGCACGCCGTCGAGCTCGAACATGCGCTGATACTGGCGGACCAGCGCGTTCTTCGGCTCGGTGAGGATCTGCATGAGGGCGTCCTGGTCGAGCGGCGTCACCGTGGTCACGACCGGGAGCCGACCGATGAACTCCGGGATGAGCCCGAACTTGTGCAGGTCCTCCGGCAGCACCTCGCTGAAGAGGTTGACGTCGTCGCCCTTGGAGTGCAGCGGGGCGCCGAAGCCGATGCCCTTCTTGCCCGCGCGGGACGAGATGATCTCCTCCAGCCCGGCGAAGGCGCCGGCCACGATGAACAGCACGTTCGTCGTGTCGATCTGGATGAACTCCTGGTGCGGGTGCTTGCGGCCGCCCTGCGGCGGAACGGAGGCGACGGTGCCCTCCAGGATCTTGAGCAGCGCCTGCTGCACGCCCTCGCCCGAGACGTCGCGCGTGATCGACGGGTTCTCGGCCTTGCGGGCGATCTTGTCGACCTCGTCGATGTAGATGATGCCGGTCTCGGCGCGCTTGACGTCGTAGTCGGCGGCCTGGATCAGCTTGAGGAGGATGTTCTCCACGTCTTCGCCCACGTAGCCGGCCTCGGTGAGGGCGGTGGCGTCGGCGACGGCGAACGGCACGTTGAGCCGGCGGGCCAACGTCTGCGCCAGGTAGGTCTTGCCGCAGCCGGTGGGGCCGATCAGCAGGATGTTGCTCTTCGCGATCTCGACGTCGTCGATGGCGTCGGCCGAGGTGATGGTCTGCTTGGCGCGGACGCGCTTGTAGTGGTTGTACACGGCGACCGCCAGGGCGCGCTTGGCCTGCTCCTGGCCGATCACGTACTCCTCGAGGAACCCGAAGATCTCCTTCGGCTTCGGCAGGTCGAACTCGCTCGACGCCTCCTCGCCCGCCTCGGCGAGCCGCTCCTCGATGATCTCGTTGCAGAGCTCGACGCACTCGTCGCAGATGTACACGCCAGGACCGGCGATGAGCTGCTGAACCTGCTTCTGGCTCTTGCCACAGAAGGAACACTTGAGCAGATCGGCGCTCTCCCCGATGCGTGCCATCCCTCTCCCCCTCCTTCTACGGGTGTCTTCGTCCGAGCCTAACCCGTGCGGGCGACATTGGCGCGCACCCGGTGTCCTTTCGCGTCGCGCGCCGCGGCCCGGCCGTCCTCCGGCATGCGGAAGGGGCGGCCGTCGCAGTCGACGGCCGCCCCTCCCGATGGAGCCTGACGCTACTTGACGAGCGCCGGCAGCGTCTTGCGGCTGGTCAGCACCTGGTCGATCAGGCCGTACTCGAGGGCCTCGTCCGCCGACAGGATCTTGTCGCGGTCGATGTCCTTGTTGACCTGCTCCACCGAGCGGTTGGAGTGCTTCGCGAGCGTCTCCTCCAGCCACGAACGCATGCGCATGATCTCGTTCGCCTGGATCTCGATGTCGGACGCCTGCCCCTGACCGGCCTGGCCGACGGCCGGCTGGTGGATCAGGATGCGGGCGTTCGGCAGCGCGAGCCGCTTGCCGGGCGTGCCGGCGGCGGTCAGAACGGCGGCGGCCGAGGCGGCCTGGCCGAGCACGACCGTCTGGATCTGCGGGCGGATGTACTGCATCGTGTCGTAGATCGCCGTCATCGCGGTGAACGAGCCACCGGGCGAGTTGATGTACATGACGATGTCGCGGTCGGGGTCCTGGCTCTCGAGCACGAGCAGCTGAGCCATGATGTCGTCCGCCGAGGCGTCGTCGACCTGCACGCCGAGGAAGATGATGCGGTCCTCGAAGAGCTTCGCGTACGGGTCCTGGCGCTTGTAGCCGTAGGCCGTGCGCTCCTCGAAGCTGGGCAGGATGTAGCGGGAGCCGGGCGCCTGCAGGCCGCCACCGGCCTGGACGCCGGCGGTCTGACCGCCGAGCATGGGGATGTTCATTCTGTTGTCCTTGTCCTTCCGGCGTTCGCTACTGCTTGTCCTGCTCGGTGCCGCCGCCGCCCGAGACGTCGAGGGCCGACTCGCGGATGTGGTCCACGAAGCCGTACTCCAGCGCCTCCTGCGCGGTGAACCAGCGGTCGCGGTCACCGTCGGCGTTGATCTGCTCGACCGACTTGCCGGTCGCGTTCGCCGTGATCTCGGCGAGCCGCTTCTTCATGTCGAGGATCAGCTGGGCCTGCGTCTGGATGTCGCTCGCGGTGCCGCCGAACCCGCCGTGCGGCTGGTGCAGCAGGACGCGCGCGTTCGGGGTGATGTAGCGCTTGCCCTTGGTGCCGGCGGTGAGCAGCAGCTGGCCCATCGAGGCCGCCATGCCGATGCCGACCGTGACGATGTCGTTCGGCACGAACTGCATGGTGTCGTAGATCGCCATGCCGGCCGTGATCGAGCCGCCCGGCGAGTTGATGTAGAGGTAGATGTCGCGCTTCGGGTCCTCGGCGGCCAGGAGCAGCAGCTTGGCGGCGATCTCGTTGGCGTTCTCGTCACGCACCTCGGATCCGAGCCAGATGATGCGGTCTCTCAGAAGTCTGTCGAAAACACTGGGCTGGGGGGCAGCCATGTCGGCCATGTTCGCTCCGTTTCCTTGTCGCTTGGAATCGAATCTATCGGAGCGCCGTCGCCGTTTCGGCGCTGTTCGCCCTGGGCAGAGAGCGCGCCGTCAGCGGTCCTCGAGCTCGGCGGCGTAGGCGATGACGGACCGCCGGTACAGCGGGAGGTGCGGTGCCAGCGCGGTGAGCGCCTCCCGCAGCGCCTCGGCCGGGAGACCCTGGTCGAACAGGGCGAGCGCGGCGAACGCGTGGGCCGCGTCGGCGAGCTCGTGCCGGGGGTGCTCGGCGAGCAGGTCGCGCAGCAGCTCGAGGGTCTCGTCCGGCCGGTCCAGGTTGCGGACGGTGCTCGCGAGCTGGATGACCGCCTGCGAGCGGTACGGCTCGGGGAGCCCCTCGGCCAGAGCCTGGCGGTACAGGGGCTCGGCCTCCTCCTCGCGGCCCGCCGCATCGTGCTCGCCGGCCTCCTCGAACAGGGCCACCGGATCGTGCGCCATCGCGTTCCCCTCTCTCGTCAGGGCTTCTCTCGTCAGGGCTTCTCTCGTCAGGGCTTCAGGATGGCAGAAGGGCCGGACACCTCGCGGTGCCCGGCCCTCCTGTCATCGTCGGTCTTACTCCTCGTCCGCCTTCTTCTTGCGGGAGGTCGACTTCTTCTTCGGCTTCTCCTCGACGGGGGCCTCCTCGGCGGCGGCCTCCTCGGCAGGGGCGTCGGCGGCGGCGCTGTCGGCGGCCTCGTCGCCCTCGTCCTCGCCGGGGACGGCGACGAACTCGCTGAGGTCGACGGCCTTGCCGTCGGTGTCGACGACCTTCACCTTGCCGAGGATGATCGCGAGCGCCTTGTTGCGGGCGACCTCACCGACCATCGACGGGATCTGGCCGTTCTCGCTGAGAATCTTCACGAACTCGTTCGGGTCCATGCCGTACTGCGCGGCACCCTGCACGAGGTACTGGGTGAGCTCGTCCTGGCTGACCTTGACGTCCTCCTGCTGCGCGACCTCGTCCAGGAGGATCTGCGTGCGGAACGTCTTCTCGCTGGACTCCTTGACCTCGGCGCGGTGCACGTCGTCCTCGAGGCGGTTCTCCTGCTCGAGGTGGCGGTGCACCTCGTCCTCGACGAGCTGCTCCGGAACGGGGATCTCGACGAGCTCCAGCAGCTTGTCGACCAGCTGGTCGCGAGCGGCGGTGCCCTGGCCGAACGACTTGGCGCGCTCCACCTGGGTGCGGAGGCTGTCGCGCAGCTCGGCGATGGTGTCGAACTCGGAGGAGATCTGCGCGAACTCGTCGTCGGCCTCCGGGAGCTCGCGCTCCTTCACGGCGTTCAGGGTGACGGTGATCTGCGCGTTCTCGCCCTCGTGGTCGCCGCCCATGAGCGGGGCCTCGAACGTGGTGGTCTCGCCGGCGGTCAGCGTGTCGAGCGCCTCGTCGATGCCCTCGATGAGCTCGCCGGAGCCGATCTCGTACGAGATGTTCGCCGCGGTGTCGACCTCCTCGTCGCCGATGGTGGCGACCAGGTCGATCTGCGCGAAGTCGCCGGTCTTGGCCGGGCGGTCGACGGTCACGAGCGTGCCGAAACGGCTGCGCAGACGGTCGAGCTCCTCCTCCACGTCGCTGTCGGCCACCTCGGCCGCGTCGACGGTCAGGGTGATGTCGTCGAACGACGGGAGGCTGACCTCCGGCCGCACGTCGACCTCGATGGTCAGCAGCAGGTCGCCCGAGAAGTCCTTCTCGTCCGGCCACTCGGTGATGTCGGCCTCGGGGCGGCCGAGCGGGCGCACGTCGTTCTCCTCGATGGCACGGCGGTAGAAGCCGTCGAGACCCTCGTTGACCGCGTGCTCGAGGACGGCGGCCTTGCCGACCCGCTGGTCGATGATGGGCGGCGGCACCTTGCCCTTGCGGAAACCGGGGATGGTCACCTGCTCGGCGATGTGCTCGTACGCGTGGGCGATGGACGGCTTCAGCTCCTCCGGCGTCACCGAGATGGTGAGCTTGGCACGGGTGGGGCTGAGCTTCTCGACCGTGGTCTTCACGATGTCTGGGTTCTCCTGGGTCTGCGGACGATGGTCTTCTCGCAAGGAACGAGGTCCTCGTCGGGGCGACAGGATTCGAACCTGCGACCTCCCGCTCCCAAAGCGGGCGCTCTAGCCAAGCTGAGCTACGCCCCGGCTTCGACGGTGCGAAAGACCACGGAAGAGTCTACTGCACCGGACCGACCCCCGCCGTGTACTACGATGGTCGTCGGCCGTCCGCCAGGACGCGCCTCGGGGATGTAGCTCAATGGTAGAGCCTCAGTCTTCCAAACTGATTACGCGGGTTCGATTCCCGTCATCCCCTCCGTTGCTTCGTTCTGCGCGTCGGCGACTCGACTGAAATGTTTGAGTCCACATTAATGACGACGTGATGTTTCTGATGTCAGCTGCTTGGCTCATGGTGCGCCCGGTCGGGCGTGCGGGGTCGAAGGGGCTCCGTCAGCACCACGGAACGAGCACCACCATGAGAATCATCAGACCGTTGGCACCCATCCTTGTTGCCTTGGCCCTCGTCGGAGCGTCCGGCGCCGCCGCGTCCGGCGCGGCCCGAGGTTCCATCACCCAGGACACGAGCGAAGCCGATGCGATGCTAGCTGAGACCGATTCGAGCTTGGTGGAGCCCACCAGTCTGAACATCGAAGCCGCGACGGACGTGTCGCGCTCGGTTGCGAAGGCCGCCGACCCGCGCGCAGCGTTCTTGAAGCTCTCGAAGAGGGAGCGGAGGCTCTTCAAGGCCATGAACGTGGTCGTTCGGGTGGTCGAGGACGGCGGTCCGGCGGTTCCGATCGACGACGCCGCTGCGGCATCGTTCGCATCCGACCCGCGCGCCGCGCTCACGGTGAGCGCAGCGATGGCCACCACCGGGGGCAGCACTGTCCGCGCCGGCGTCCCGGCCAACGGTTGCTGGTCCGTCCCCGGCGGACTCACCGGCACGAACGCCTTCGGCGGGGCGCTGTGGCGGGTGTCGCATTCGCATCAACTCTGCGTGACCAACGGTCGGGTCACCAAAGCCGCATTCCAATCCACCACCGGGCACGGGCTCTTCGCCGGGTGGCGTTGGGTGAAGCTCGACGGCAAAGCGACCGGGATCGTGAACGGGCAATCGCGGCAGTACGTTCAGCACAAGTTCGCCCTGGGCATCAACGGTTGGGATGTGCAGGTTGTCGATCCGTGCTCCCGATCGGCCGGCACGGCCTCGGGCAACGTCATCCCATCGACCGCGTGCAACATCACGCTGGGCTAGTCGATGACGCTGCGGACGAGAAACCTCCTGCTGACTGTTGGAGGAACGCTGTCCTTCGTCCTGATGCTGCTCGTCGTCGCACCGTTCGCGCTGGCGGCGGTCGTGACGGGCGTGGGCGTCATGGTGTTCTCGGTCGGGCGGGACGGGGCTGAGAACCGTCAGCCCTGGCCGACCAACAAGAGGTCCATGACGCTCGGCGCTGTCGGGTTCACCGGCGGCGTCGTGCTGCTCGCGCTCGCGCTGTACCGACCGTGAGGCCTATTCGTCCCCCACCTTCTTGTCCGCCGCGTCGCGCGCCCCTTCGATCTTGTCCTCGAACTTGCCGCCGGTGACCTTGTTGGCCGCCCCGGCGACGCCGTCGAGGAGCTTGTCGCTGATGTCCTCGGCCTGTTCGGAGGTGAGGGCGTCCTTCACCTTGTCGTCGTTCAGGAACTCCTGGGCCTTCTTGGTGATGTCGTCGAATCCTGCCATGCGGTCATACAACACCCGGCGCGCACCCGGAGGCTAGAGCTGCAGGTAGGCCAGCACCGCCAGCACCCGGCGGTGGTCGTCGCCCGAGTCCTCGAGGGCGAGCTTCTGGAAGATCGAGGTCACGTTCTTCTCCACCGCGCCGACGCCGATGTAGAGCCGGGAGGCGATGGCCGCGTTCGTGCGGCCCTCCGCCATCAGGGTCAGCACCTCCCGCTCGCGCGGCGTCAGGGCGGCGATCGGGTCGGTGCGGCGGGTCAGGAGCTGGCGCACGACCTCCGGGTCGAGCACGGTGCCGCCGGCGGCGACGCGGGTGATCGCGTCGCGCAGCTCGTCGAGCGAGGCGATGCGGTCCTTGAGGAGGTAGCCGGTGCCGCCCTTGCCGCCGGCCAGCAGCTCCTGCGCGTACGTGCCCTCCACGTACTGGCTCAGCAGCAGCACACCCAACCGCGGGTGCTCGGCACGCAAGCGGAGGGCGGCGCGCACGCCTTCGTCGCGGAAGGTGGGCGGCATGCGGACGTCGAGGACGGCGACGTCCGGGTCGAGGTCGGGCAGCGCCTCCAGGAGGGTGTCCGCGTCGCCGAACGCGCCGACGGTGTCGAAGCCCGCCTCGTCGAACAGCCGGAGCAGGCCCTCGCGGAGCAGCACAGAGTCGTCGGCGACCACGAGGCGCAGGGGGCGGGAGTCCGTCACCCCTCCAGCCTAGAGGCGAGAGGGGTGACGCACTCCGCAGCTAAGTGGCCCGGCTCAGCCCAGCGGGAACCGGGCTCCGACGCGCGTCGGGCCGCCGACCGGGCTCTCCACGACGAGCTCGCCGCGCAGACCGCGCACCCGCTCGTCGAGGCCGCTCAGGCCGTGGCCGGGCACCTCGGCGGCGCCGCCGCGGCCGTTGTCGGTGAGCCACACCTCCAGCAGGGGCCCGGTCGCGCCGCTCGTGCGGTCGAGGAACAGCCGGGCCTGCGTCGCACCCGAGTGCTTCGCCAGATTCGCGGCCAGCTCGGCCAGCACGTAGTACGCGTTGCGCTCGGTCTCGGGCGCGAACCGCTCCCCCGGGGCCAGCGACGACTCCACCGTGACGGGGATGGGGCTGCGCGCGGCGAGCGACTCGGCGGCGGCCTGCAGGCCGCGGTCCTGGAGCAGCGGAGGCGCGAAGCCGCGGGACAGCGCACGCAGCTCCTCCAGCGTGTCCCCCGCCTGCTGCCGCGCCTCCGCGAGCAGCGTAGCGGCGGCCTCCGGGTCGTCGGCGAGCTTGCGCTCGGCGGCGGCGATGTCCATCTGCAGGCGGATCAGGCGCTGCTGCGGGCCGTCGTGCAGGTCGCGTTCGAGGCGGCGCAGCGACGAGTCCTCTGCGGCGACGGCGGCGCCGCGCGAGGCCGACAGGTCGGCGACCTCCCGCTTCAACGCCTCCGACTGCCAGGCGCCCAGCATCCCGCGGGCGATCACGTCGTGCAGGAGGGTGAGGCCGCGGGTGAGGAACGGCAGGGTGGCCGCGAAGGCGGCGCCCGCGATGACATACAGGACGCGGTCGCCGACGAGCGGGTCGAAGGTCGACCGGGTCTGGAACACGAAGTCGACGATGGTGCTGGAGAGGAAGAAGTCGCGGTCGCCCTGCGGGACGAACGGCTCCCAGATCCACCCGGTCAGGCCGCCGAGCGCGACGGAGACCCAGACGATCGTGAGGGTCCAGCTGACGATGCTGACGATCGGGTTGATCAGGAGGCCGTGCAGCAGGTACAGCCAGTAGTGGCCGTTCACGAACGGGCCGAACAGCGACCGCCAGAACGAGGCGGGCCGGTCCGCCGGCTCCCACCGCGGCCGCTGGATCTCGCGCCTGCCCGCCCAGCGCAGCCGGACGACCTCGACGGTCCCGAAGGCGCGTGCGGTGTAGAACGTGGCGACCAGGATGAAGATGCCGATGTAGATGACGAGCGTGCCGACGCCCGTCCAGAACAGGGTCTGCAGGACCGACAGCCCCACGATCGCGATGGGCATGGTGAGGATGAGGAAGCCGAGCTCGCGCGGCACTCCGCGCCACAGCGAGCCGTAGGTGGTGCGCGGCTCCGTCGCGGCCGGAGCGGGGGAAGCGGCGGTGGTCACGGTGTCCAGCGTGGCAGACGCGACGGCGGCGCGGGGGTCGGAGGGTGAGGCGGCTGAATCGATCATGTCCTCCAGCCTCGCGACCGGGGCCGCCGCGGAGTATCCGGCGGCCCGCCCGATCGGGTGGGGGGATATCCCCCGGACGCGCCTCTCAGGTCGGGCGGAACAGCGGTGAGGCCAGGCATTCCTTAGTTAGCGCAGCCCTCGCTTCGTGGTGGGAACACGGCGGCGTCGCTAGCGTTGGAGCAGGCAGACGAAAGGACGCACCCTCATGACCGACATCGCCGCACCCCGTAGTGTCTCCAACCCCGACGTCGCCGCCGGCGTCGCGCAGTTCCTCACCCCGGTCGTGCTCGACCTGACGGCGCTCGTCGTCAACGGCAAGCAGGCGCACTGGCACGTGCGCGGCGCCAACTTCATCGGCGTGCACGAGCTCCTCGACACGATCGTCGACCACGCGCAGGACTGGGCCGACCTCGCCGCCGAGCGGATCGTCGCCCTCGGCCTCCCCGTCGACGCCCGGCTCGCGACCGTCGCCGCCAAGAGCACCACTCCCGAGCTGACCGCCGGCTTCCGCCCGGCGAACGAGTCGATCGCCGAGGTCATCGCCCAGATCGACGCGGCCCTCGCCAGCGTCAACACCGCGGTGAAGGAGCTGGACGAGCTCGACCAGACCAGCCAGGACGTCGCCATCGAGATCGCCCGCGGCCTCGACAAGGACCGCTGGTTCCTGTTCGCGCACATCAGCGAGTAAGCGGGACGCACGAGTCGCGCAGTCGCACACGCGCGCAGTCGCGCAGTCGCGGAACGGGCCGTCGCCTTCGGGTGGCGGCCGTTCTGCGTTCGCGGGGTGGGGCCGGCGTTCCTGCGGAGGGGCGAGACGCGGAGCGTCATAACTCCGGAGATCCGAGCGGCGAGGCGGGTCGCCTCCGGAGTTGCGGCGCGACACGCCGCGAGAGTGGGCCGGGCTCCGGAGTTACGGGCGCGGCGGCGCTACTCCGGAAACTCGGCGGGGCGCGCGGGCGCGCGACCACAACTCCGGAGCCTCGGCCCGACACGCCGGGCGCGCGACCGCAACTCCGGAGTCCCGGCCGGCTCTGCGGCGTGCGTCCGGAGTTGCGGGGCCGCGCGGCGGCTCAGGCCAGCGCGTCGTGCGTGAAGCGCCCGCCCAGGAGCGTCGCCGCCACCGGCATCGTGCGCAGCCCGTCGGGGCTGGCCGCGAGCGGGTCGCGGTCGAGCACGGCGAGGTCGGCGGGCTCCCCCGGCGCGATCGTGCTGCGCGTGGAGGCGGTGAGGGCGGCCTCCACCGGGATCGCCTGCTCCGGGTGCCACGGCTCGCGGCCATCGCGGGTGCGGCCGACCGCGGTCGCGATCGCGGCCCACGGGTCGAGCGGGGCGACGGGCGCGTCCGAGCCGAAGGTGAGCCGGGCGCCCGCGCGCAGGAGGCTCGCCAGCGGGAACGCGTCGGAGGTGCGGCCCGCCCAGAGCCGGTCGGCGACATCCCGGTCGTCCATCGCGTGCTCGGGCTGCACGCTCGCGACCACGCCGAGCCGGGCGAAGCGGGGCACGTCCTCCGCGGAGATCAGCTGCGCGTGTTCGATGCGGCCGCCGACGCCGACCTCCTCGAAGGCGTCGAGTGCGAGCCGGTTGGCCGCGTCGCCGATGGCGTGCACGGCCGGCGTCAGACCGTGGCGGGCGGCGAAGCGTATGCGCGCGACCAGCTCCTCCGGCGTCAGGTTCGCGACGCCGTGTCCGCCGTCGGGGTAGGCGTGCCGGCAGAGCGCCGTCCGGGTGTTGAGCGACCCGTCGGAGATGACTTTGAAGGGGCCGACCGCGAGGAGGCCGCGGGTGCCCTCCACGATCCTCCCGGTGCGCAGGCCCAGGCCGGTCGCCCGCTCGAGGTCGTCGCTGTAGACGCCGAACTCCACCCGGAGCGCCTGCTGGCCGGCGGAGATGCGGCGCACCCAGGTGTCGAGGTTCCAGCCGTACTCGAGGTCCACCACGCCGACGACTCCGCGACGCGCCGCTGCTGTGGCGGCCTCGGCCGCCCAGCGGTCGAGGGTCGCGTCGTCGGCGGAGGCGAGGAGGCTCGTCACGGCGAAGCTCGCATCCTCCCGCAGCAGCGCCTCCGTGCTGCCCGGCGCGAACACCGCCGCTGCCGCCGAGTTCAGCCAGGAGCAGTGCAGGTCGCCCGCGATCAGGACGACCGGGCGGTCGCCGGCGGCCGCGTCGAGCAGCGCCCGCGTCGGTTCGTCGGGCCAGAGGGCGTCGTGGAAGCCGAAGCCGATCAGGGGTTCCTCGCCTGGCTCCGCCGCGGCGCGTCGATGAACGAGAGCGGCCGCCTCCGCTGCCGAGGCCGCACGCGACACGTCGAGCCGGCGCGCGGTCTGCGCCCACTGGGTGAAGTGCACGTGCTCGTCCCACAGCCCGGGGACGACCCAGCGGCCATTGACGTCGACGCGCTCCGCCGCCGCTCCGATGCGGGCGCCCGCCTCCGGACCGGACGCGACGATGCGGCCCTCCGCCAGGACGATGTCGACCGGCTCTGTGGCGCCGACGAGGCGGGCCGAGGTCAGGACGAGGGTCGCGGGAGCGTCGGGCCCGGGAACCTCCGTCGCGCCGCCGGTCATCGAGCCGCGCGACGGCGCTCGTGCACCAGCTGCATCTCGCGCAGCAGGCCGGCGCTCGCATAGGGCCCGTCACCGGCCAGCTCGGTCATGATCGCGTCGACGATGTGGTCGGGCCGGTTCTGGCTCATCTTCTGCTTGGCGACCACCTTCGTGGGCGTGAGCCGGAGGCCGACGGTGCCCGACGAGATGCGGTCGGCGTAGGCCGAGTCCTGCAGCGTGCCGCGCATCCGTCGCGGCGACGGCAGCTCGCGCTCGAAGTGGTCGACGAGGCGTTCGAGCACGTCGAGGTTCTCCTCCGGGCTGAGCAGCTCGGGCACGCCGCTGAAGTGGGCAGCGATGAAGTTCCAGGTGGGCACGGCCGGGTTCTCGTCGTACCAGGACGACGAGATGTAGCCGTGCGGCCCCTGCACGATCACGAGCAGCTCGTGCCGGCCCAGCTCGTGCAGCTGCTCGTCGGGGCGGCCGACATGGCTGAGGAGGCTGAGCTCGTCCCGCGTGTCGTCGAGGATCACCGGGTAGTGGGAGGCGACCAGACCCTCCGCGGTGTGGCTCACGAAGGTGGCCCACGGGTTCTCGCGCACGAGCCGCTTCAGCTCGGCGGGGTCGGTGAGCGTGAAGCTCGGGTTCTGGCGCATCGCGCGACTCCTCTTACTTCTGATCCTTCGGGCACCAGTACAGCTTGCGCCCGCCCAGCTCCTCCATGACGATGTGCGTGCCGCAGACCCGGCACGGCAGGCCCTCGCGCTTGTAGACCCAGTGCCGGTCGTCGCGGCTGGCCATCGCCTTGCGGTAGGCCTCGTCGTCGAGGTCGTCCATCGTCATCATCTGACCGGTCTCGACGCCGATGTGCAGCAGCCGCACCCAGTCGCACCAGAGCTCGCGAAGCGTCTCGACCGGCACCTTCTTGCCAGCGGTGTGCGGGTTCTGCCTGGCCCGGAACAGCAACTCGGCGCGGTACACGTTGCCGATGCCGCTGACCACGCTCTGGTCCATCAGCAGCAGGGCGATGGAGGTCTGCTTCTTGCGGACGGTCGTAACGAACCGCTCCTCCGCCTCGGGCCCGGAGTCGACCATCGGGTCGGGTCCGAGCTTCGCGATCACCGCGTCGACCTCGGCCCGGTCGAGCACCTCGCACGCGGTCGGGCCGCGCAGGTCGGCGACCGCGGTGTCGGTGAGGAGGCGCACCCGGACCTGGCCGATCGGCTCGGGCGGGAACGTCGTGATCTCGGCCTCCACCTTCTCGGACTCCGCCATGCGCAGCCGGGTGCGGCGGGGCGCCCCGATCGAGTGGAGGGAGTTCTCGCCGGCGTCGTCGAAGACCCGGTCGTCGCCGGAGCCGCCGCCGAGGTCGGTGCCGCGCTGGTTGGTCTGCCCCATCCGCCCGTTCGCACTCGCGATCGTGGGGTCGATGCTGATATTGCCCGCGAAGTCCCACGCGCCGTAGAGGCCGAGGTGCACGCGCAGCCAGAGCCCGTTGTCGAACTCCAGGAACATCTGCTTGCCGATCGCCTTGGCGTCGGTCATGACCCGCCCGTCGATGCGTGTCGCGCCCTCGGCGAAGCGCCCCTGCGGCGACGACACCGCCACGCGGTGCCCGACGAAATTGACGGCGAACTGCCGCGCGATGCGGTGGACGGAGTGGCCCTCTGGCATCAGCGGTCCACGTTCTTGCCCGCGATGTCGCCGGTGGCCTCGAACTCGGCGAGCTGGGCGATGCGCCGCACGTGCCGCTCCTCCAGCGAGAACGGCTCGGCGATGAAGAGGTCGATGAAGTGCGTGGCCTCCTCGACGGTGTGCTGGCGCGCGCCGATCGAGATGACGTTCGCGTCGTTGTGCTGCCGGGCGAGGACGGCGGTGCTCTCGTTCCAGACGAGGGCGGCGCGCACCCCCAGAACCTTGTTGGCCGCGATCTGCTCGCCGTTGCCGGAGCCGCCGAACACGACGCCCAGCGCCTCCACCCCGGCCTGCTGGTCGCGCACCACGGCCTTCGCCGCGTTGATGCAGAACGCGGGGTAGTCGTCGATCGGGTCGTACTCCTGCGGCCCGTGATCGACCACCTCGTGCCCCGCCGCGCTCAGATGCTCCTGCAGGTGCCTGCTGAAGTCGAGGCCGGCGTGATCGGTGGCGATATGGATGCGCATAGCGACAGTTTAGGGAAGGCCGCCGACGCTCGAGGCTGGATCACTAAGGTGGATCCGGTGGACACGATCCACGCCGTATCCCCTCGTCCAAGGAGTCAGCGTTGCCAGGAGAGAACCTCACCCGCATCGAAGCCCAGGAGCGCGCGTCGCTCGTCCGCACCCGCAGCTACGACGTCGTGCTCGACCTGACCACCGGGCCGGAGACGTTCCGCAGCACCACGACCGCGCGGTTCGACGCGACGGCCGGCGCCTCCACCTTCATCGACGCCATCACCCGCACCGTGCACTCGGTGACGCTCAACGGCGTCGAGCTGGACCCGGCGCAGGTGAGCGACGGCGTCCGCATCCGGCTCGACGGGCTGCAGGAGCAGAACGAGCTGGTCGTGGTCTCCGACGCGATCTACACCAATACCGGTGAGGGCCTGCACCGCTTCGTCGACCCGGTCGACGGGGAGGTGTACCTCTACACGCAGTTCGAGGTGCCGGACTCGCGGCGCATGTTCGCCGTGTTCGAGCAGCCGGACCTGAAGGCGGAGTTCACCTTCACCGTGACCGCGCCCGCCCACTGGGCCGTCGTGAGCAACTCCCCCACTCCCGAGCCGGTCGACGCCGGCGAAGGGAAGAAGACCTGGTCGTTCGCCCCGACGACGGTCATCTCCTCCTACATCACGGCCCTCATCGCCGGCCCGTACGCGTCGGTGCACAGCGAGCTGACCAGCCGCGACGGCCGCACCATCCCGCTCGGCGTGTACGCCCGCAAGAGCCTCGCCGAGTACCTCGACGCCGACTACGTGTTCGAGAAGACGCGGGAGGGCTTCGCGTTCTACGAGGAGCGGTTCGACTACGCGTACCCGTTCGAGAAGTACGACCAGCTGTTCGTGCCGGAGTTCAACGCGGGCGCGATGGAGAACGCGGGAGCGGTGACCTTCACCGAGACGTACGTGTTCCGCTCCAAGGTGACCGATGCGATCAAGGAGCGCCGGGTCGTCACGATCCTGCACGAGCTGGCGCACATGTGGTTCGGCGACCTGGTCACCATGAAGTGGTGGAACGACCTGTGGCTGAACGAGTCGTTCGCCGAGTACGCCTCAACCCTCGCCACGGCAGAGGCCACCGAGTGGACGGAGGCCTGGACGACCTTCGCCGCGATGGAGAAGAGCTGGGCGTACCGCCAGGACCAGCTGCCGTCCACCCACCCGATCGTCGCCACGATCAACGACCTGGAGGACGTGCAGGTCAACTTCGACGGCATCACCTACGCCAAGGGCGCTTCGGTGCTCAAGCAGCTCGTCGCGTGGGTCGGGCAGGACGACTTCCTCGCCGGCGTCGCGCAGTACTTCAAGAAGCACGCGCACTCGAACACCGAGCTGAAGGACCTGCTGGTCGAGCTGGAGGCCACGAGCGGCCGCGACCTGACCGACTGGGCCGGCAAGTGGCTCGAGACCGCGGGGGTCAACACGCTCCGGCCGGAGCTGGAGGTCGACGCCGACGGCACCATCACCTCCTTCGCCGTGCTGCAGTCCGCCCCGGCCGACTACCCGACGATCCGCCCGCACCGCCTCGCGATCGGCTTCTACGAGCTGGTCGACGGGAGGCTCGTGCGCGACCACCGCGTCGAGCTCGACGTCGACGGCGAGCGGACCGAGGTCGCCGAGCTGGTCGGCCGCCGCCGCCCGGCGCTGGTGCTGATCAACGATGACGACCTGGCCTACGCCAAGATCCGTCTCGACGAGGAGTCGCTGCGAGTCGCGATCGACCACCTCTCGTCGATCGAGAGCCCGCTGGCGCGCTCGCTGGTCTGGGGGGCCGTGTGGGACGCCACGCGCGACGCCGAGACGGCGGCGAGCGACTACGTCAAGCTCGTGCTCGGCAACATCGCGCCGGAGACCGAGTCGACGACCATCCGCACGACGCTCAACCAGCTGGTGCTGGCGGCGACCGCCTATGTCGCCCCGGAGCGCCAGAAGGAGACGGCGGAGCACGCGGCCGACGCGCTGTGGGAGCTCGCGCAGCAGGCCGAGGCCGGCAGCGACGCGCAGTTCCAATTCGTCAAGTTCTTCGCGGCCCTGGCCTCCACGCCCGAGCAGCTCGCGACGATCGCCGCCCTGCGCGACGGCAGCACGACCCTCCCCGGTCTCACCGTCGACACGGACCTCGGCTGGGAGCTGCTCATCGCGCTGGTCGCGGGAGGCGCGGCGGGCGAGGACGAGGTCGCGGCAGCGCTCGCGGCCGACAACACCGCCAACGGCGCGCAGTTCGCCGCCCAGGCGCGCGCGAGCATGCCGACGCTCGCCGGCAAGCAGGCGGCCTGGGACTCCGTGTTCGGGTCGGACGACCTCCCGAACACCATCGTGCGGTTCACCGGGATGGGCTTCCAGCGCGCGGCGGACAAGCAGGTGCTGGCGGCCTTCGTCGAGCCCTACTTCGCGGCGCTGCAGGAGGTGTGGGCCTCGCGCACGTACAAGATCGCCGAGTACCTGGTGGCGGGCATGTACCCGGCGCCGCTCGCGAACGCGGAGCTGCGCGACGCCACCCGGGCCTGGCTGGACGCCAACCCGGAGCCCGCAGCGCTCCGCCGCCTCGTGATCGAGAACCTCGCCGGCGTCGAGCGCGCGCTGGCCGCTCAGGCCAGGGACGCGCAGGCGTAGCGGACGGCACCACGGAAGGACCCCGTCCCGGCACGGTCTCGTACCACGGGCCGATGACGGGACGGGGTCCCCTCCCCTAGCGTTGGACGCATGATCCGACTCGACCGCCTCACCAAGACGTTCGGCAGCAAGACCGCCGTCGACGGCATCACGGCGACCATCCAGCCCGGCCGGGTGACCGGCTTCCTCGGCCCGAACGGCGCCGGCAAGTCCACGACCATGCGCATGATCATGGGACTGGACCGGCCCACCTCGGGCAGCGCCACGATCGACGGCAAGCGGTACGCGGAGCTCCGCTCCCCGCTGACCGAGGTCGGCGCCCTCCTCGACGCGAAGGCCGTGCACACCGGCCGCACCGCCTACTCCCACCTGCTCGCGATGGCCGCGACCCACGGCATCCCGAAGCGCCGGGTGCACGAGGTCATCGGCCTGACCGGGCTCGACGCGGTCGCCGGCAAGCGCGTCGGCGGCTTCTCGCTCGGCATGGGCCAGCGGCTCGGCATCGCCGCCGCCATGCTCGGCGACCCGGCGACGCTGATCCTCGACGAGCCGGTCAACGGCCTCGACCCCGAGGGCGTGCTCTGGGTGCGCCAGTTCGCCAGGCACCTCGCCGGGCAGGGCCGCACGGTCTTCCTCTCGTCGCACCTCATGAGCGAGATGGCGCAGACCGCCGACCACATCATCGTGCTGGGCCGCGGCCGCATCCTCGCCGACGCGCCCGTCGGCGACATCCTCGCCGGGGCCACCCGCAACGCCGTCCGCGTGCGCACGCCGCAGCCGGAGGTGCTCGCCAACGCGATCGCCTCCGCCGACGTGACCATCACCGGCGTGGAGGCGCAGCTGCTGGAGGTCTCCGGCCTCACCGCCGCGCAGGTGGGCGAGGCCGCCGCGCACGCCGGCGTCGTGCTGCACGAGCTCACCCCGATCAGCGCCTCCCTCGAGGAGGCCTACCTCGAACTCACCCACGACGAGGTCGAATACCGCACGGAGGTCACCCGATGAGCACCGCAACCGCACCGGCCACCGGCCACATCCACCAGTCGCTCGGGCGGCTCAGCTTCCCGCGCGTCGTCCGCTCCGAGTGGATCAAGCTGCGCACGCTGCGCTCGACGTTCTGGACGCTCGCGAGCGCGATCGTGCTCGTCGTCGGCGTCTCGGCGCTCGTGTCGGCCTCCATCCCGTCGAAGGACGTGCTGACCTCCGGCGTGCCCGGGCCGCAGCAGGCCGCCGTGGAGGCGCAGGCCGACATGTTCGTGACCACCGCGGCCACCGCGGGCCTGACCTTCTCGGCGCTCGTCGTCGCGGTGCTCGGCGTGCTCGTCATCTCGGGCGAGTTCTCCACCGGCATGATCCGCTCCTCCTTCGCGGCCGTCCCGCGCCGCTATCCGGTGCTGCTGGCCAAGACGCTGGTGCTGTTCGTCGTCTCGTTCGTCGTGGGCATCATCGCGTCGGCCGCCTCCTGGGCGATCGCCGTGCCCCTGCTCAACGGCAAGGGCTACGAGGGCGACCTGCTGTCGGCCGACACCCTCTGGGCGATCCTCGGCGCGGGGGCCTACCTGGGCTTCGTCTCGGTATTCGCACTCGGCGTCGGCGCCATCGTGAAGGCGAGCGCCGGCGGCATCGCCGCAGCGCTCGGCGTGCTGCTGGTGCTGCCGATCATCGCCAACATCGTCACGGGCCTGACCAAGACCGAGTGGCTCGCTGACGCCGAGCACTACCTGCTCAGCAATGCGGGCGGCGGCATGGCCGGCATCGCGAACGGCTCGCTGGAGCCGTGGGCCAACGTCCTCACGGTCGCGGTCTGGGCGCTCGTCGCGCTGATCGTCGGCGGCGTGCTGCTGCAGCGCCGGGATGCCTGAGGGCGCCGCGTGACGACGACAGCGTGAGGACAGCACCGACCGCGTGACTTCCGCCTCCACCCCCTCCGCTGCCGCCGCGGCCCCGGGCGCCCTCGAACTGCCGAGGCCGCCCGGGGCCGTCCGGCGTTTCCTCGCCGCGCATCCGCTGCTGGTCGACGCCGCCGTCGCGCTCGTCTACCTGATCCCATCCGTCGCGGTGGGCATCGCCACGGTGCTCCCGCATCCGACGCCGCAGACGATCACGACGACGATCCTGGCCGCGGTCGCGGGCGTCGCGCTGTTCGCGCGGCGCCACCACCCGGCGGTGGTGTTCGGCGTCACCATCGGCACGCTCGCGGCGACCATCGTCTTCGCCGAGTCGGCCGACATCCTCCCCGCGATGCTGGCGCTGTACGCGCTGGCCGCCTACCGCTCGGCGAGGGCGGCGTGGATCGCCTTCGGGGTGCTGGCCGTGGTCAGCGGCGCGGCGATCCTGACCGCCCGGTTGCTGCAGCCCACCGGCTTCCTGTCGCAGCGGCCCGGAGACCCGATCATCGTGGCCCTCGGCGTCCTCGTGCTGTCGGCGTTCGCGGTGCTGATCGGCAGCTCGGTCGGCAGCAGGAGGCGCTACCTCGCCGCCCTGATCGACCTCGCCCGCCAGCTCGCCCGCGAGCGCGACCAGCAGGCCGAGATCGCCACGGCGGCCGAGCGCAGCCGGATCGCGCGCGAGATGCACGACATCGTCTCGCACAGCCTGACCGTGATGATCACGCTGGCGGACGGCTCGGCGCGCCTCGCGCAGACGGCGCCCGAACGGTCGGCGGAGACCATGCGGCTCGTCGCCGAGACCGGCCGCGGCGCGCTGGGTGACATGCGGAGGCTGCTCGGCGTGCTCCGCGCCGCCGAGGACGGCACGGCGGTCGAGCACGAGCCGCAGCCGGGCATCGCCGAGCTGGGCGTGCTGATCGAGCGGTTCCGGGCGGCCGGTCTCCCGGTGCGGATCACGGTGACCGGAACACCGCCGGACGACGTCGGGCGGCAGCTCACGGTGTTCCGGGTGGTCCAGGAGGCGCTGACCAACGCCCTCCGCTACGCCCCGCTGGCCGATACGGTGGAGGCGACCCTCCGCTTCGACCGCGACACCATCGTGATCACGGTGGAGGACGACGCCGCCATGCACGGACCGGTCGCGCCGGGCTCGGGCCGCGGGCTGATCGGCCTGCGCGAACGCGTCGCGCTGTACGGCGGGCGGATCGAGACCGGCCCGCGGCCGGGCGGCGGCTGGCGCGTCCACGCCGAGCTGCCCGCCGCGGAGGGGCAGGCGGTGCCGGCCGCGCAGACGCCGGGAACCGCACCGACCGAACCGACCGCACCGACCGCCTCACCCACGACGGAGGACTCATGACCGACTCCCGCCCCCTGCGCATCCTGCTGGTGGACGACCAGGCGCTCGTCCGCCTCGGCTTCCGCATGGTGCTGGAGGCCGAGCCCGAGCTCGCGGTCGTCGGCGAGGCGGGCGACGGGGCGGAGGCGGTACGGCTGGCGGTGGAGGCGCGCCCGGACGTCATCCTGATGGACGTGCGGATGCCGACCCTCGACGGCATCGAGGCGACCCGCCGCATCGTCGCGGCGAACCCGGCGGCGCGCATCATCATCCTCACGACGTTCGACCTCGACGAGTACGCGTTCGGCGGTCTTCGTGCCGGCGCGAGCGGTTTCCTGCTGAAGGACGCGCGGCCCGAGGAGCTGATCGCGGCCATCCGCGCGGTCGCTGCCGGCGACGCCGCGGTCACCGGTCGGGTGACCCGCGCCATGCTCGAGCTGTTCGCCGACCGCCTCCCCGCCTCCGACTCGCCCGCAGCGGCCGGCGACGACCCGGCCGACGCCTTGACGCCGCGCGAGCGCGAGATCCTGCTGGCGATGGCCGACGGGCTCACGAACGGCGAGATCGGTGCGAAGTTCTTCCTCACCGAGTCGACGGTGAAGACGCACGTCGGTCGGGTGCTCGCCAAGCTGCACCTCCGCGATCGGGTGCACGCGGTCATCTTCGCGTACGACAACGGGCTCGTCGCGCGCTGATCCGGACCGCCGGGTCCCTCTGGTCCAGCCCGCCCCAAGGCGCCGCCCGATACGCTGGAACCGGTATGCAGGTATTCGAATCGGACTTCTGGGCGGGCGTGCTCCAGTGGCTGCTGGGCGCCGGGCTGACCCTCCTCAACGTCGCCCTGATCATCGGCGGCGCGTTCCTCCTCAGCTGGATCCTCCGCGTCGTCATCCGGCGCGTGGTCAAGCAGATCGTCAGCGGGGTGAAGAACAAGCAGAACGTCACCGACACGCAGGCGCTCGTGGCCTCCCCCCTCGCGGCGGTCCGGGTGGTGCAGCGCACCCGCACCCTCGGCTCGGTGCTGACCAACATCGTCAACGTCGCCGTCGGCATCATCGCGATCGTCATGATCTTCGGCGTGGTCGCGCCCAGCGCTGCGAGCTCGCTCGCCCTGCTCACCGCCGCGATCGGCGCCGGCCTCGGTTTCGGTGCGCAGAACATCGTGCGCGACGTGCTCAACGGCCTCTTCATGGTCCTCGAGGACCAGCTCGGGGTCGGCGACGTGGTGGACCTCGGCCCGGCGACCGGTGTGGTGGAGGCCGTGGGCATCCGTATCACCCAGGTGCGCGACGTGAACGGCACGCTCTGGTTCGTGCGCAACGGCGAGATCCTGCGCGTCGGCAACATGTCGCAGGGCTGGGCCCGCGTCATCATCGACCTCGCCGTGCCGTACGACGCCGACATCGAGGCGGTCCAGGCGAAGATGCTGGAGACGGCGACCGCGCTCGCCACGAGCCCCAAGTGGCGTTCGCGCATCATCGAGAAGCCGGAGCTGTGGGGGCTGGAGTCGATCTCGGCCGACGCCATGGTCATCCGCATCGTGATCAAGACCCGCACCACCGCGAAGGACGACGTCTCGCGCGAGCTGCGCGCACAGCTCAAGAAGGCGCTCGACGAGATGGATGTGAAGCTGCCGTCGCTCTCGGCGGTCGTGCTCAGCGGCTTCGACAGCGCTGCGAGCGTCGCCGGGGCCAAGCCGCCGCGCACCCGGCCGACCCAGGCGGTGACCGAGCAGAAGCCGCTCAAGGGCCGCAAGGCGCGCGCCGCCGCGAAGCGTCAGGCGGCCTCCGTCCCCGACCCGAACGCGATCCGCATCACGCCGGCGGTGGAGGCGCGCCTGCCGAAGGCGCCGACGGCCGCGCGGAGCACGAAGGCCGCCGACCCGTCAGCCGCAGGCGCCTCCGAGTCGACCCCGACCGCGCCCCGGCCGCGCACACCGCGCGCTCCGCGCACACCGCCCGCCGCCGCGCCGAACGACCCCGACTCCCCCACCACCAGGCCCCCTGCGGAGTGACATGACCACGATCCCCGTCGGCCCGCCCAGCGGGCCCTCCTTCTACGAGCAGATCGGCGGCCACGAGACGTTCGTGCGCCTGGTCGACGCCTTCTACCGCGGCATCGCCGCCGACCCCGTGCTCCGGCCGATGTATCCGGAGGAGGATCTGGGCCCGGCCGCCGAGCGGATGACCATGTTCCTCGAGCAGTACTGGGGCGGGCCCACCACCTACAGCGAGCAGCGCGGGCACCCGCGGCTGCGGATGCGGCACAACCCGTTCCGTGTCAACCCCGACGCCCGCGACCGCTGGCTGGGCCACATGCGCGCCGCGGTCGACGAGCTCCACCTCCCTCCGCTGCAGGAGGAGACGCTGTGGAGCTACCTGGAGCGCGCCGCGTTCGCTATGGTCAACACATTCGAGGACTGATCCTCCCCCGCGTCCCGTGCGCGGCGTCCCGACGTGCCGAAGGAGACACGCCATGACCACCGAACCCGATGCGATCGTCGTGGGGGCCGGGCTCGCCGGTCTCGTCGCCGCCAGCGAGCTGCTCGATGCGGGGCGGAGGGTGACGATCGTCGAGCAGGAGCCCGCTGCCTCCCTGGGCGGGCAGGCATGGTGGTCGTTCGGCGGCCTGTTCCTGGTGGACTCGCCGGAGCAGCGCCGCATGGGCGTGCACGACTCCCTCGCCCTCGCTCGGCAGGACTGGTTCGGCTCGGCCGCCTTCGACCGCGAGGAGGACCTGTGGCCGCGGCGCTGGGCCGAGGCGTACCTGCAGTTCGCCGCGGGCGAGAAGCGCGCCTGGTTGCATGAGAAGGGCGTCCGGTTCTTCCCGGTCGTCGGCTGGGCCGAGCGCGGAGCCGGCGCGGCGGGCGCGCACGGCAACTCCGTCCCGCGGTTCCACATCGTCTGGGGCACCGGCCCTGGCGTGCTGCAGCCGTTCATCCACCGCGTGCAGGCGGCCGCCGCCTCCGGCCGGGCCCGGCTGCTGCACCGGCACCGCGTCGACGAGCTGATCGTCGAGGACGGCCGGGTGACCGGCGTGCGCGGAGCGGTGCTCGCCCCTGACACCGCGCGGCGCGGGGCGCCCAGCAACCGGGAGGTCGTGCGGGACTTCGCGCTGCGCGCCCCGGCGGTCGTCGTGGCCTCCGGCGGCATCGGCGGCAACCACGACCTCGTCCGCGCGGCGTGGCCCGAACGGCTGGGCACGCCTCCCGCCGAGATGCTCTCCGGCGTGCCGGCGCACGTCGACGGGCGGATGCTCGGAATCGCAGCGGAGGCGGGTGCGCACCTCATCAACGGCGACCGGATGTGGCACTACACGGAGGGCATCGAGAACTACGACCCGGTGTGGGCGCAGCACGGCATCCGCATCCTCCCCGGCCCGTCGTCGCTGTGGCTCGACGCGCGCGGCGAGCGGCTGCCCGCGCCGCTCTACCCCGGCTTCGACACCCTCGGGACGCTGGAGCACCTCCGCCGCACCGGCTCCGACTACAGCTGGTTCGTGCTCACGCAGCGCATCATCGAGAAGGAGTTCGCGCTCTCGGGCAGCGAGCAGAACCCCGACCTGACCGGCAAGGACGTGCGGATGCTGGCCCAGCGGCTCTCACCGGGCGCCCCAGCCCCGGTGGAGGCGTTCAAGCAGCAGGGCGCGGACTTCGTCGTCGCCGACACCCTCGACGAGCTGCTCGCCGGCATGCAGCGTCTGAGCGACGTGCCACTCGACACCCAGCTCGTCGCCCGGCACGTGCACCAGCGCGACCGCGAGCTCGACAACGACTTCGGGAAGGATCTCCAGCTCGCCGCCGTGCGCGCGGCCCGCGCCTACCGCGGAGACAAGCTGATCCGGGTCGCGAGCCCGCACAAGCTCACCGATCCGAAGGCCGGACCGATGATCGCGGTCAAGCTGCACATCCTCACGCGCAAGAGCCTCGGCGGCATCGAGACCGACCTGGACGCGCGGGCGCTCGGCGCCGACGGGCAGCCGATCCCCGGGCTGTACGCGGCGGGCGAGGCGAGCGGCTTCGGCGGCGGAGGCGTGCACGGGTACCGGTCGCTGGAGGGCACGTTCCTCGGCGGGTGCCTGTTCTCCGGGCGTCAGGCCGGGCGCGCGGCGGCGCGGGAGAGCTAGCGGCACAGCCGCTGCTAGCGGCGCAGCGGCCGCTTACCTGCGCAGCGTCCAGGCCTGCCTGCGGATGAGGGTGTGGCCGCGGCGCGTCGTCATGCGCGTCCACGGGCCGGTCTCGTGCAGCGTCACCGGCTCGGCCGGGTCGAGGAAGCCGAGGCTCTCCGCGGCGAACGCGGCGCCCGCGGGCACCCACTCCAGACCCTCGATCGGCCGGCCCCACACCTCGGCGCGCACCCGCTGGACCAGCTGCTCCCCGAGCCCCTCCGGTACCGCTTCAGCGACCTCGGCGATGCCCGCCTTCGCCGTGGCGGCGAGGAGGTCGTACTCGGCGTCGCCGACCCTGCGCCAGCCACCACGCGGCGGCGAGATGCCGGCCCACGTCACGGTCGACACCTCGAGCGGCAGGCGCACCTCCACCGGGCCGGAGGCGGCACCGGAGCCCTCTCCCGCGGACTCGCCCTCCGCCTCCGCCTGCTCGCGCACGCGGGCCAGGCGGTCGAGCAGCGACCGGATCGGCACGACCGCGTCGAACTCGACATCGGCGCGGGTGGCGAAGGTGCGCAGCCCGAGCACGGTCGGCGTCTGGTCGAGCAGACCCCGGGGGTACAGGATCGCCGTGTACACGGCGAGGACGCCGGATCCGGCGATCAGGCGCACGGAACCCTCCTCGACACGGGCCGCCCTCGACAGATAGGTCTGCAGATCGGCGACGGCGAGGGGGTCCACGAGAGAAAACGACTGGCTCATCTGCTCTCTAAACTACTAGAGACGACGGACGGAGACACTGTGACCGAGCCCCTGGCTTCCCTTCTCACCGCGCTCGATCTCACGGACACCGGCGCACGCACCAGCGAGGACATCTTCACCGGTCCCTCGCAGTGGATGCCGCTGGGCCGCGTGTTCGGCGGCCAGGTGCTCGCGCAGTCGATCGTCGCGGCGACGCGGACGGTGGCGGACGACCGCAGCATCCACTCGATGCACGGCTACTTCCTGCGGCCGGGCGACGTGAACCTGCCGATCACGTTCTCGGTGGACCGCATCCACGACGGCCGCTCGTTCTCGACGCGGCGCACGCAGGCGTACCAGAACGGCCTCCCGATCCTGTCGATGATCGCGTCGTTCCAGACCGAGGACGAGGGCGTCGAGCACCAGGTGCCGATGCCGGAGGGGCTGCCCGACCCCGAGACGCTGCCCAACACGGCGGACGTGCTCGCAGACGTCGCGCACCCGGTGGCGCAGTACTGGGCGGGCGAGCGGCCCTTCGACATCCGGCACGTGACCTCCCCGGTGTACGTGTCGGTGGAGGGCGAGCACGTCGCCCACCAGGCCGTGTGGTTCCGGACGCTCGGCGAGCTGCCGGACGACCCCGCCCTGCACCGCGCGGCCATCGCCTACGCGAGCGACTACACGATCATGGAGTCCGTGATGCGCCGCCACGGCGTCGCCTGGGGCACGCCGGGCCTGCGCGCGGCGAGCCTCGACCACGCGATGTGGTGGCACCGGGAGGCGCGCGCCGACGAGTGGCTGCTGTACGTGCAGGAGTCGCCCACCGCGCAGGGCGGCCGCGGTCTGGCCCTCGGCCGGATCTACAGCCGCGACGGCCGCCTGGTGGCGAGCGTCGCGCAGGAGGCGATGATCCGCGTCCCGAGCTGACGCGCGCGCCGTCAGGTCACTCGAAGGTGTGCCGGAGCAGGACCGTGCCGTCGCGGGCGGTGCGGATGTCGACCGACGCGATGTCGGTCAGCGGCACGCTCGTCGTCGCGGTGGGCCACGCGGTGGTGCCCTCCTCGGCGGTCCAGGTCGAGATCTCGGTCTGCCGGCCCTCGCGGTCGGTGACGACCATCGCGTACGTCCACGCGGGGTGGTATCCCTCCTCGTCGTCGACGTGCGCGTACCGGCAGCGCGACTCGATCCGGGTGCCCCACGGCTCGGAGGTCAGCCGGAGGTCCGCCGTCACGGCGCTCGGCTCCACCTGCTGCATGGTCACGCGGCCGGCCTCGTTCAGCGGCTGCGCCTGCGGCAGGACCGTGGGGAGCACGAACGCGAGCACTCCGACGAGCACCGCCGCCGCGGCCACGGACAGGCCGGCGACCAGCCAGCGCGTGCGCGTGCGGCGTCGGCGTGCGCGGTGCAGCAGCGACGGAAGCACCGTGTCCGAGGGGCCGTCGGGAGCGGAGGCGGCGCCGGAGGTCGTCGATGAGAGGTCGTCGCCGGCGTCGAGCAGCGCGGCCGCCTGCTCGCGCGGCACCCGGCTCAGGAGGCCCGGCATGCCCGCCAGCTCGCCGACCGCGCCGGCGCAGCGCTCGCACGTGCGCAGGTGCTCCTCGTACTCCCGCCGCTCCGCCGGCGCGAGGGCGCCGAGGACGTAGGCGGCGTCCCAGGTCGCGTACTCGTCGTGCGTTGTCATCGCTCGGTCACTCCTCTCTCCTGCAGGGCGAGCCGGAGGGCCCGCAGACCGTAGTGGAGGCGCGACTTCACGGTGCCCTCCGGGATCTGCAGCTCCCGGGCGATCTCGCCGACGGACCGGCCGCCGTAGTAGGCGTGGACGATGACGGCGCGGTGCTCGGCGGACAGCTCCGCGAGCGCGTCGCTCACGAGCCACGCGTCGAGCACGGCGTCGGCCTCGCTGTCGGCCGCCGCGCGCTCCGGAAGCGTGTCCGTGCCGAACTCGTGGATGTTGCGGGCACTGCGCTTGTCGTCGATCACGAGGTTGCGCGCCACCGTGTACAGCCAGGCGCGGGCCGACTGCTGGGACTGGTCGAGGACGGCCGGCTTGCGCCAGGCGCGCAGCAGCGTCTCCTGCACGATGTCGTCGGCCATCGCCCGGTCGCCGGTGAGATGCACGACGTAGCGCCACAGGGCCGGCGCGTGCTGATCGTGCAGCTCGCGCAGCAGGCGCGCGTCCTCATCCGGCATGGTCACCTCCACTGATGACACGGGAGAACCGGCCGAAAGGTTCACAGCCGGAGTTCATAGCCGGTGAACCGTTCCCGCCCAGCCCTCGTGTCTACGGTAGGAGAACGCTACGCCGACCGGGAGGATCCCAGCATGTCCGACGCAACGCCCCTGACCCGCCGCACCCTCGTCCACCTCGGTGGAGCGGCCGCCGCCGGCACCGGCGCCCTGCTGCTCACCGCCTGCACACCCGGGGGCGCCAGCGGCTCCGGCGCGAGCCCGACTGCAGGAGCATCGACGACGGTCTCGCTGAAGTCGATCCCGGTCGGCGGCGCCGTCTCGGCCTCCATCGGCTCGGCTCCCGTCGTGGTGGCGCAGCCCTCCGCCGGGAAGGTGGTCGCCTTCAGCGCCGTGTGCACGCACGCCGGCTGCACGGTCGCGCCGCAGGGCACGGAGTTCGACTGCCCCTGCCACGGCTCGAAGTTCGACGCCACGACCGGTGACGTGATCAACGGCCCGGCGAAGGACCCGCTGCCGGAGCTGAAGACGACGATCGACGGCGACACCGTGACGGTGACCGCGTAGGTCTCGCGTCGGGCCCACGCGACCATCCATCTGACACGAAACGCCGTCTCGCCCGGTGGCGAGACGGCGTTTCGTGACGACGGGAGGAGACGGCCGGGGTTCAGCCGCGCTTGGTGAACTGCACCGGGTCGTCGAGGTACGGCGTCCAGGCCTCGCGCTCGCGGTCGTTGATGCGCCGCGGACGCTCGCTGGCGGCGTCCACGAGGACGATGGTCGTCGCCGCGCGCGAGTACAGCGTGCGCGGCTCCACCCCCTCCGGCGACCAGACCTCGTAGCAGACCTCGAGGCTCGCGCCGCCGAGCCTCCCGAGCCACAGTTGCACGTCGAGCGGCTGCCGCAGGTACGGGATGGGCGCGAGGTACTCGATCTCCTGCCGCGCGATGAGCGTCAGCGTGTCGGCGCCCGGCCGTCCGTCGAGGACCGCGGTGGACCCGCCGACGGCCTGGCCGCTGCCGCCGGTCGCGTTGTCGGCCGCGTCGTCGGTCACCCAGAACGCCTCGATGCGCGCCTCCTCGAGGAGGCGCAGCATCTCGGCGTTGTTGACGTGACCGTACGCGTCGAGGTCGCTCCAGCGGAGCTTGATCGGCACGTGGAGTCGCATGGCGGGCCTAGTCGCGGGTCAGCTTGCGGTACGTGGACCGGCTCGGCTTCGCCGCGTCGGGCCCGAGGCGCTGGACCTTGTTCTCCTCGTAGGCCTCGAAGTTGCCCTCGAACCAGTACCAGTTCGCCGGGTCCTCCTCGGTGCCCTCGTAGGCGAGGATGTGCGTCGCGATCCGGTCGAGGAACCACCGGTCGTGGGTGATGACCACGGCGCAACCCGGGAACTCCAGGAGGGCGTTCTCGAGGCTCGACAGCGTCTCCACGTCGAGGTCGTTGGTCGGCTCGTCGAGGAGCAGGAGGTTGCCGCCCTGCTTGAGCGTCAGCGCCAGGTTGAGGCGGTTGCGCTCACCGCCCGAGAGCACTCCGGCCTTCTTCTGCTGGTCAGGACCCTTGAACCCGAAGGTCGAGACGTAGGCGCGCGACGGCACCTCGGTCTTGCCGACCTGGATGTAGTCGAGCCCGTCGGAGACGACCTCCCACACGTTCTTGTTGGGGTCGATGCCGCCGCGGGTCTGGTCGACGTACGAGATCTGCACCGTCTCGCCGACCTTCAGCTCGCCGCCGTCGAGCGGCTCCAGGCCGACGACCGTCTTGAACAGCGTGGTCTTGCCGACGCCGTTCGGGCCGATCACGCCGACGATGCCGTTGCGCGGGAGGGTGAAGGTGAGCCCGTCGATGAGCTTGCGGTCGCCGAAGCCCTTCTCGAGGTTCTTGGCGTCGATCACGACCTGGCCGAGGCGCGGCCCCGGCGGGATCTGGATCTCCTCGAAGTCGAGCTTCCTGGTGCGCTCCGCCTCGGCCGCCATCTCCTCGTAGCGGGCGAGACGCGCCTTCGACTTGGCCTGCCGGCCCTTGGCGTTGCTGCGCACCCAGTCGAGCTCCTCGGAGAGGCGCTTGGCGAGCTTCGCGTCCTTCTTGCCCTGGACCTCGAGGCGCTCGCGCTTCTTCTCGAGGTAGGTCGAGTAGTTGCCCTCGTACGGGTACAGGTGGCCGCGGTCGACCTCGGCGATCCACTCGGCGACGTGGTCGAGGAAGTACCGGTCGTGGGTGACCGCGAGCACGGCGCCGTGATACTTGGCGAGGTGCTGCTCGAGCCAGAGCACGCTCTCGGCGTCGAGGTGGTTGGTGGGCTCGTCGAGGAGCAGGAGGTCGGGCTTCTGCAGCAGCAGGCGGCAGAGCGCGACGCGGCGCTTCTCACCACCGGACAGCGTGTTGACCGGCCAGTCCCCCGGCGGGCAGCGCAGCGCGTCCATCGCCTGCTCGAGCTGGGAGTCGAGGTCCCACGCGTCGGCGGCGTCGATCTGCTCCTGCAGGGTGCCCATCTCGGCGAGCAGGGTGTCGAAGTCGGCGTCCGGGTCGGCGAGCAGTCCGGAGATCTCGTTGAAGCGGTCGACCTTCTGCTTGATGTCGCCGACGCCCTCCTGGACGTTCTCGAGCACCGTCTTGTTCTCGTCGAGCTGCGGCTCCTGCATGAGGATGCCGACGGAGTACCCCGGCGAGAGCTTCGCCTCGCCGTTGGAGGGCTGGTCGAGCCCGGCCATGATCTTCAGGATGGTGGACTTTCCGGCGCCGTTGGGGCCGACGACGCCGATCTTGGCGCCCGGAAGGAACGCCATGGTCACGTCGTCGAGGATCACCTTGTCGCCGACCGCCTTGCGGGCGCGCACCATCGAGTAAATGTATTCGGCCACTCTTCTCCCTGGAGTCTGTGTTGCGGGCCCGGCCACGGGTCGCGGAAGGCGCGCCCGGCCGCTGGAGGCCCCGTACGAGGATACCGGGTGCGTCTGCACAGCGGGTCAGTAGCCGCCCATCCCGGTTGCGCCGTCGGCGAAGCCGCGCGGCGACCCGAGCGCTGCGCGCGCGGCGACCCGCGCGGCGACGCGAGCGCTGCGCGCCCAGCCCTACCAGTCGATCGCGCGGGTCTGCCCGATCAGGCAGGCACCGGTCGAGAGCACCGGCGTCACCATGCTGTTGTACCCGCCGGCGTCGGCGCCGTTCTGGCCGATCAGGCAGCCGTCGCCGAGCTTGACGGAGAACTGGATGCTGTTCGCCTTCAGCCCGATCGTCGTGGTGTCGACGGTCAGCTGCATGTCGGCCTTCGCGAACCCGGCTGCCACGAGCGCGTCGATGAAGTCGCGCCCCTTCGCGTCGGGGTTGGCGGCGAGCGTCGCCCGGTTGACCTGGTCGAAGTAGGACTGGTTCTGCTGCGCCGTACCACCGGGCACGAATTCGGGCGCCGCCGGGGTCGGCGTCCCCTCCGTCGGCGAAGACGCCGCCGGAGTGGAGGCCGTGGGCGCGGGACTCGCGCCGCCCACGCAGCCGCTCAGCGCCAGCCCGGCCGCGAGCGCGAGGGCGCCGAGGGCACCGACGACGATCGGTCGGGAGGGAGAGGGCGAGTCGGGACGTCGGGTCGGGCGGCGGCTCATATCTCGCATTCTAGGGGTCGTGGCTGACCGTCCGCCGACCGCGATCGGCGGCCGTGACGTCGCGCCCGATCCCCTCCGCCTCGATCTCGGCGGTGATGCCGCGCGGCTCCCCCTCGCCCTCCCACTCCCGGATGCACAGCCTCCCGGCGACCAGCACCCGGTCGCCTTTCGCAAGGTCTTCGGCGGCGCTGACGGCGAGCCGCCGGAAGGCGCTCACCGTGTACCAGTTGCCGTCGACCTCCTCCCAGGCCTGCTTCTCGCGGTCGTACCGGCGGCGGCGCGTGACCAGCCGGAAGCTGGTGATCGGCAGCCCGCCCTCTGTCACCACGTGCCGCGGCGGCGTCGCGATGGTGCCGCGGACGGCGACGGTGTCGGTCATGGAGTCCTCCTCTCGCGCCCGCTGAGGGGGCGCGAGACCAGCCTCGCGGCCCGGGACTCCGCCCGGGAGGATGTCGCCGGATCTGTGGAGAGCCCGTCGCGAGCGCCAGCCCGTGGAGAACTCCGGGCCGCCCCTACGCCGCGATCACATACTCCGCGTACGACTTCCGGATCTTGTTCACCTTCGGCACCGCCACCGCCATGCAGTAGCCCTGGCCGGGGTTCTTCGCGAAGAAGTCCTGGTGGTACTCCTCGGCACGGTAGAACGGGCCGAGCGGCTCCAGGGTCGTGACGATGCCGCCGTCCCAGTACTCGGATGCACGGTCGCGGGCGGCTTCGAACAGCTCGCGCTGCTCCTCGCCGTCGTAGAACATGGCAGACCGGTACTGGGTGCCGATGTCGGCGCCCTGGCGGTTGAGCTGACGCGGGTCGTGGAGGGTGAAGAAGACGTCGAGGATGACGCTCGGCGGGATCACCTCCGGGTCGAAGGTGACCGCGACCGCCTCCGCGTGACCGGTACGGCCGGTGCACACCTCCTCGTACGACGGGTCCACCGCGGTGCCGCCGGTGTAGCCGGACACCACGTCCTGCACACCGCGAAGCACCCGGTACACCGCATCGAGGCACCAGAAGCACCCGCCGGCCAGCACGAAAGTCTGCATGGGAACGTCCTCCATCCGCTCGTCCCTCCATTCTGCTACGGCGATTCGGAGACACAGCGCGGAGGCTGCCGGGAGGCGGCCCCGGCCGCCGCTACCATCGGCCGCATGCAGTGGTGGAATGACTTCGTCGATTGGCTCACGTCGCCGGCCGCACAGCCGGCGCTCTTCAACGCGGCGGTCCTCGCGGTCGCCGTCATCGTCTCCGGGCTGCTCGCGGCGTGGATCGCCCGCGGCGCCCTCCGCGGCCTCCTCAAGCGCACGGACCGCCAGCAGAAGGCGTCGGCCATCGCGGCCCTCGTCGACGCGGCCACGGAGGCGTCGGTGTGGAACTCGCTGACGCCCGCCGAGCAGGTGCTCTCGGACCGCGCCGTCGGCCAGGCCGACATCCTGGTCCGCCTGCTGCCGATCAAGGGCGCCGGGATCGCCGCCAACTGGGCCGGCCACCAGCTGGCCGAGATGAAGCGCGCGTCGGCGACCTTCGGCTACCAGCTCGACCCGGCCGTCGCGGAGTTCCGCGACCGGCTCATCGAATGGCAGAACAACCCGCGCCGCGCCCGCAAGATCTTCCAGAACGACCTCGAGCGCTGGCGCTTCGAGAACACCGACGGCGAGCGTGCCCTGATCGCCCAGCAGGACGCCTGGGTCGCGCAGCAGCACCACGACCAGTTCGTGGGAGCGCCCGCCGGTCAGGCGCCCGCGGTCGCGTCCCAGGCCGCGCCGACACAGGCCCAGACCGCAGCCGCCCCGGCTCCGCAGCCGCAGCCCGGTCAGGACCTCCCGACCGCCGCCTTCACGACCTCCCCGGCCGACGGCGACGGCTCGGACACCGCTCCGACCACCCGGCTCGGCCAGCCCGCCTGACCGCAGCCCGCCTGACAGCAGGCCGACGAGGCACACCACCCGAAGCGCAGAAGGGGCGCCGGCATCACGCCGGCGCCCCTTCTGCATGCCCGCCTAGTTCGTGAAGTCGCCCCGCTCGTGCCACCAGGTGTCGAACATGCTGGCCGGCACCCGGCGCTTGTGCTCGGTGGCCAGGTAGCGCGCCTCGATCGCCTCCGCGACCTCGTCCGCGACGTCCCGACCCTCCAGGAAGTCGTCGATGTCGGAGTAGCTGATCCCGAGGTTCTCCTCGTCGGTCTGACCGGGCTTCAGGTCGAGCAGGTCGGCGGTCGGCGCCTTCTCGTACAGCCGCGCCGGCGCCTCCAGGTGCTGCAGCAACGCCTTGCCCTGCCGCTTCGTCAGGCCGCTCAGCGGGAGCACGTCGGTGCCGCCGTCGCCGTACTTGGTGAAGAAGCCGGTCACCGCCTCCGCGGCGTGGTCCGTGCCGACGACGAGGAGGCCGCGCTGGCCGGCGATCGCGTACTGCGCGACCATGCGGATGCGCGCCTTCACGTTGCCCTTGTTGAAGTCGGTCATGTCGTCGCCGATGGCGTCGGCGTACTCGTCCTCGACGCCGTCCGTGCCGCGCTGGATGTTGAACGTCACGGTCCGCTGCGGCCGGATGAACGACAGCGCGAGCTGCGCGTCGTCCTCGTCGTGCTGCACGGCGTACGGGAGGCGCACGGCGATGAACTCGGCCTCCGTGCCCTGCTCGGCCAGCCGCTCCACCGCGAGCTGCGTCAGCCGTCCGGCGAGCGACGAGTCCTGGCCGCCGCTGATGCCGAGCACGAAGCCCTTGGCGCCCGTGCTCCGCAGGTAGCGGACGAGGAAGTCGACCCGCTTCTCCACCTCGGCGGCCGGGTCGATGCCGGCGCTCACGTTCAGTTCGTCGATGATCCTGGCCTGGAGTTCACGCATGCGCCCACCATATCCCCGGCGGATTTCGGGAGTGTGAACAGCGGTCACGCCCGCGGAGTCACGCCACGCGGGTGACCGCGCGAGCGAGGATCGCGGTCGTCAGCGCCTCCACCGGCCCTGCCGCCGCCGCCGGGTTCGACAGCAGCGTGAAGTCGACATGGCCGAGCTCCGGGAGGCTGAACCGGTTGGTGACCTTCACCAGGTCCGTGGGGATCAGCGACCGCGGGAACACCGCCACCCCGATGCCCGCGCGCACCGCGGCGAGCACGCCGTTCACCTCCCGGGTGTTGCAGGTGATGCGCCAGGTACGGCCCGCCCGCTCGAGGGCGTCGATCGCGACCTGCCTGCTGAGGCTCGGACCCTGGTAGGCGATCAGCGGCACGGGCTGGTCGGGCTCGACGACCGTCTTCTCCTGCCCCATCCACACCAGCTCGTCGGTCGCGACGACGGCGCCCTCGGTGGTGCCCGGATTCTGCTTGATGAAGATGAGGTCGAGGTGCCCGGCCGTCAGCCGCCGGTGCAGGGGGCCCGACTGGTCGATGGTCAGCTCGAGGTTGATCTGCGGGTTCTGCTGCCGGAAGTGCCGGAGGATGCGCGGGAGCGTCGTGATCGCGAGATCGTCCGCCGCGCCGAACCGCAGCCTCCCCCGCATCGCGGAGCCGCTGAAGTAGCGGTCGGCCTCGGCGTGGGCGGCGAGTATCGTGCGCGCGAACCCCGCCATCGCGTCGCCGTTGTCGGTCAGCCGCACCTCGCGGGTGTCGCGCGAGACGAGCTGGCGCTTGGCGGCCTCCTCGAGGCGGCGCACGTGCTGGCTGACTGTGGGCTGGCTGATGCCGAGCCGCTGGGCCGCACGGGTGAACGAGCGGGTGTCGGCGACGGCGAGGAACGTGTGCAGGAGCACGGGATCGAACACGAGCACATCCATTCGGAAAGCCAATGGGAGTTATAACTGCAATTCGCCCACAGAATAGCCGACCGATGCGTATGGTCGAAGAGCCGCCCGTTACGGAACCAGACACCACCCATACGACACGCAAGGAACACAGTGGCGAACCACGCAGCAGCCGCCCCGCCGACCGGACCCATGCCCGTGCTGAGCGCGCGGCCGCCGTGGCGCGAGACCTTCGCCTCGCTCCGGGTGCCGAACTACCGCCGCTTCGCCGCCGGCAACCTCGTCGCCAACACCGCCGTGTGGATGCAGCGCATCGCCATGGACTGGCTGGTGCTGCAGCTCTCCGGCAGCGTCGCCGCCGTCGGCATCACGGTCTTCATGCAGTTCACGCCGATGCTGCTGTTCGGACTCTACGGCGGCGTGCTCACCGACCGGTACTCGAAGCAGAAGCTGCTGATCGCCAGCCAGTCGGCCGCGGCCCTCCTCGCCGCCGTCCTCGCAGCGCTCACGCTCACGGGCACGACGCAGGTGTGGCACGTCTACGTCATCTCCTTCCTGCTCGGCATGGTGACGGTCGTCGACAACCCCGCCCGGCAGGTCTTCGTCAACGAGCTGGTCGGGCCGCGCTACCTGCGCAACGCGATCAGCCTCAACTCGTCGATCTTCCAGCTCGGCGGGCTGATCGGCCCCGCGGTGGGCGGTCTGCTGATCAACGCGGTCGGTGGAGGCTGGTCCTTCGCCATCAACGCCGCCGCATGCCTCGCCGTGGTCGCCGCGCTGTGCTCGCTCGACCGCTCGGCCCTCCACGCCTCCCCCGCCGCGCCGCGCGGCAAGGGACAGCTGGTCGAGGGGATGCGTTACGTGCGCCGCAAGCCGGTGATCTTCTGGACGATCGTGATGGTCGCCGTCGTCGCCGTCTTCGCCTTCAACATGCCGGTCTTCCTCGCCGCATACGCGAACGACGTGTTCGACGTCGGCGCGCAGGGCTACGGGCTGTTCAACGCGCTCGTCGCGGCCGGCGCGCTGGCCGGAGCCCTCGCCTCCACCCGCCGGACGAGCGTGCGGCTGTCGATGGTCGTCGGCACCGCAGCAGCGCTCGGGATCGTGCAGGCCGCCGCCGGGTTCGCGCCCACCGAGATCGCCTTCTCGCTGCTGCTGGTCGGCATCGGCGTCGGCAACCTGCTCTTCATCACCGCGGCCAACTCGCTCGTGCAGATGTCGTCGAACGTGCAGATCCGCGGACGCGTCATCTCCCTCTACATCCTCGTGCTGCTCGGCGGCCAGGCCATCGGCGGACCGCTCATGGGCTGGATCGTGGAGGCGGCGGGCCCGCACGACGCGATGATCCTCTCCGGCGTGGTCCCGGCGGTCGCCGCGGTCGTGGTGGCGCTGCTGATCGCCCGGCACGCCAGCCTCCGGCTGCGGTTCGGGCTGCGCGGACGGCGACCGGTCATCGCCATCGTCAACCGGGGCGGCAAGAACGGCGCCGTGCTCTGACGCGCCCGGCGGCCCTCCCGCGCTGCGATATCGTGGAGGACGCGCCCCCGTAGCTCAGCGGATAGAGCAGGAGCCTTCTAATCTCTTGGTCGCAGGTTCGATTCCTGCCGGGGGCACCGGACTGCCCAACCGTCGAGTACGCGCTAATTTGACCGAAACGTGGCGAGTCCGCGCATATTCTGCGTACTCGGCTGTTGCCTAGAGGGCCTTCGCCGCCGCCAGCAGGACCTGGTTGAGGGTGGGGACGCCCTCGGCGCGGAAGACCTCATCGCCCGCGGGGCCGGCGACGATCACTGTGGGGGTCGAGCGGATGCCGTCCGCCTCCGCCGACTCCAGGTTGCCGGCGACGTCGCGCTCGGTCACCCGCAGCCGCGGCACCAGGCGGGCCGCCTCGGCGAGCACCGCGCGCGTCTGCATGCACGGCTCGCAGAACGCCGACGTGTAGAGGGTGAGGCGGACCTCCGCGTCGGTTGCCGCAGGGCCAACGGCCGGTGTCGAATCCACGCTGCCAGTGTACGTCCGGCGAAATCGCGGCGACGATCGGCCCCGCTCCGCGCGCGCGTCACCCGCCCGTCACCCGCCCGGCGCAGGATCGCAGCGTGAGCCGAACGACCTTCACGCGATACGTCGCCCTCGGAGACTCGATCACGGAGGGGCTCTGCGACGCCGCCCCCGCCCGCCCGGGAGGCTGGCTCGGCTGGGCCGACCGCCTCGCCGCCATCCTCGACGGGGACGCCGGTCTCGCCGGCGGCACCCTCGAGTTCGCCAACCTCGCCGTGCGCGGCAGGAGGGTCGCCGACGTCGTCGACGACCAGATCCCGCACGCGCTCACCCTCGGCCCCGACCTCGTCTCGGTGCTCATCGGCGGCAACGACCTGATGAGCCCCTCCGCCGACCCCGACCAGCTCGCGGCGCGGTTGGAGGCGGGAGTCGGCGCCCTCCGCCGCAGCGGCGCCACCGTGCTCCTGGCCAATCTCTTCGACCCGCAGTTCGCGTTCTTCCTCAAGCCGTTCCGCGGGCGCGCCGCCGTCTTCAACGCGAACATCTGGAGCATCGCCCGCGACCACCAGGCCACCGTGCTCGACGTCTGGGGCGTGCGCGAGTTCCGCGACCCGGGGATGTGGGCCGCCGACCGCGTCCACCTGAGCGCCCGCGGGCACCGGCTGCTCGCCAGCCACGCGGCGCACACCCTCGGCGTGCCGTACGCGGAGGTGACCTCGGCCGCCACGGGCACCGCCGCCTCCCCCGCCCCCGTTCCGCCGCACGACGACGACCGCGACGAGCCGGACCTCCCGCTCGGCGCCTGGCTGCGCCTCCACGCGCTCCCCTGGGTGGCCCGCCGGCTGCGCCACATCTCGCTCGGCGACGGGATGGGGCCGAAGCTCCCCCAGCCGCTGCCCGTCGGCGGCCGGGCCGGCGCGCCGGGGGCTGTCGGAGGGCGGCACTAGACTCGGTGACATGGCTACCTCCTCGGATCGACTGGTCTGGATCGACTGCGAGATGACCGGACTCGACCTCGAGGTCGACGAGCTCGTCGAGATCGCGGTCGTCATCACCGACTTCGAGCTCAACGTGCTCGACCCGGGCCTCAGCATCGTGATCAAGCCCGACGCGACCGCGCTCGACAACATGGGCGACTTCGTCCGCGAGATGCACACCACCTCCGGGCTCATCGAGGAGATCCCGAACGGCAAGAGCCTCGCCGAGGCCGAGTACGAAGTGCTGGAGTACGTGCACAGGTTCGTGCCGACCGCGCGCACCGCTCCCCTCGCCGGCAACACCATCGGCACCGACCGCATGTTCATCGCCAAGTTCATGCCGCGCCTCGACAACCACCTGCACTACCGCAACGTCGACGTGTCCTCCATCAAGGAGCTCGCCCGGCGCTGGTTCCCGCGCATCTACTTCAACGCCCCCGAGAAGAACGGCGGCCACCGCGCCCTCGCCGACATCCTCGAGTCGATCCGCGAGCTCGACTACTACCGCTCTGCCGCCTTCGTCGCCCCGCCGGGGCCCACCACCGAGCAGACGCAGGCGACCGCCGCGTCCGTGGTGGAAAAATGGACCCCGCGGATGTACTAGAATCGACGAGTTGCCTCGACCGGCTCGCTGAAGCCGGACGCAGGACATGGTGGGTATAGCTCAGTTGGTAGAGCGCCTGGTTGTGGTCCAGGAGGTCGCGGGTTCAAGCCCCGTTACTCACCCCAAATGAAGGCCCCGATCGCGAGAAGCGACGGGGCCTTCGTCCTTCCGCTGAGCGTCACTCCACCGAGCGGTGCAGCAGGAAGATCCCGCCGTGCGCCGGACGACCCGCCCGAGCCCGCTCCGCGTCCGACTCGATGAACTCGTCCAGCACGGCGACGATGCGGCGATCGAGCTCGGCGACGTCCTGCTCCGACAGGTGCAGTGAGAACCGCGCGTACGTCGCGATGGAGGCCGGCCCAGCCTCCGCGAGCTCCTGCTGGAACGCCTCCATCGGCGCGAGGCCCTGACTGAGATCCAGGTCCTCCATCGCCACCGAGAGCCACCACGACCGCCCGGTCGACCGGTACGGCTTCTCCAGCGCGCCGCTCGCCCCCGTCCGCACCGGCGCCGGCTCCAGGAACCCCGCCGCCACGAGCTGCCGCACGTGGTAGTGCACCGTGCCCGGATCGACGTCCAGCCGGTCGGCCAGCTCCTTGTTCGTCAGCTCGCGATCGCCGCACAGGCGCAGGATGCGCACCCGCACCGGGTGCGACAGCGCCTTGAGCTCCGCCACTGTCGCCGGGCGGCGCTTCGACTCGGGATCAGCAGCCATGCCCGCAGCCTAGCCTGCAACGACCCTCCGATAGAGTTTCCCCGACCGATTGAGGTTTCTCCATCACTGTGCGATCCTGCCGGTATGCCCTCGCAGACGGCCGCGACGCCGAAGCCCCGCTCGCGCGTCCACCTCGGCGGACGGTACTGGACGTTGTGGAGCTCCTCCGCCCTCTCCAACCTCGCCGACGGTGTGCTCAAGGTCGCCCTGCCGCTGGTCGCCATCCGCTTCACCGACTCCCCCGCCCTCATCGCCGGCTTGGGCATCGCCTTCACCCTCCCCTGGCTGCTGACCGCCCTGACCGCGGGCGCGCTCGCCGATCGCTTCGACCGGCGGCGGCTCATGCTGATCGCCAACATCGCGCGGTCGGCGGTGCTCGGCGGCCTGCTGGTGCTCACCCTTCTCGGCGGAGGCTCGATCTGGGTGCTCTACGGCGCCGCCTTCCTCGTCGGCGTGGCCGAGACGGTCTACGACACCTCGGCGCAGTCGATCCTGCCCCAGCTCGTCGGCCGTGACGCGCTCTCCCGGGCGAACGGGAGGCTGTACGCCGCCGAGCTCACCGCCAACCAGTTCGTCGGGCCGCCGCTCGGCGGGCTCCTCGTGGCCCTGAGCGCCGCGCTCGCCATCGGGGCGCCCGCCGCGTTCTGGGTGGCGGCCGTCGTGATGCTGCTCTTCGTGCGCGGCCGGTATGCGACCGATCACCCCCGCACGACGACCATCCGCGCCGACATCGCCGAAGGCCTCCGCTTCCTCGGGCGGCACCGCCTGCTGCGCGTGCTCGCTGTCATGGTGGGTGGGTTCAACTTCGCGATCAACGCCGTCTTCACGGTCTTCGTGCTGTACGCCGTCGGAGCGGGCTCAGCGCTGCAGTTGAACGACCCCGAGTACGGCCTGCTCCTCACGGTCATGGCGATCGGCAGCGTGCTCGGCACCTTCCTCGCCGAGCCGTGCGAACGGGTGCTCGGGCGGGCGCGCTCCCTGATCGTCACCGTCTTCGCCGTCGCCATCATGCTCGCGGTCCCCGCGTTCACGACGAATCTGTGGGCGATCGGGGCGCTGTTCGCCCTCGGCGGAGCAGCCATCTCGGTCTGGAACGTGATCACCGTGTCGCTGCGGCAGCGGGTGACGCCCCCTCGCCTGCTCGGCCGGGTCAACAGTGCGTACCGGCTGCTGGCGTTCGGGACGATGCCCCTCGGGTCGGCCGTCGGCGGGCTGATCGCCGAGATCCTGGGGCTTCCGGCCGTGTTCCTGATCGCCGGCCTCGTCACCCTGTCACTCCTCTCAGGAATGTTCTGGGTCACTGACGGCGCGATGAGCCGCGCGGAGGAGGATGCCGATCGCGTCTCCGGCGCACCTGGAGGAACACCCGATGGGTCTACCGCCACCGCGGCCGACGAACGGTGACGTGTACACGACTTTGCCAGGCTCCGTGCCCGAACCGTCCAGAAACCGCGCCTAGGGTGGCTTCTCGACGGCGATCGGATGCCGTCGGTGCCGACCACCAGCTCACCCCCACCACTGAACGCAGACCCTGAGCTGGGTCCACTCCCCCCGGACGGCCGGCACACCCGCGCCGCACGCGCCTCGTCGGGACCCGCAGGGTCCACCGCCGATTCCGCACGTGCCGGTGCGGCTGCCAGCCCGCCGGGACGCCGCTTCACGCGGTCCCGCCGTGCGCCCGGAGTCGGGCGCGTCCGGTATGCGGGGAAGCCCGATCCAGGAAACACATGCTCAACACGATCCGTCACACCGTCAAGAACAACGTCACCTTCGGCCGCATCGTCACCGGCGCCGCCACGGTGCTCATGTCCGCCAGCCTCATCGCCCCCGCGATGGCGGCGCAGCAGAACGAGAAGGAGACCAGGGAGCTCTCGCAGTCCACCGGCCTCCACCACGACCAGCTCGGCGTCTACGAGTCCATCGTGCGCAGCCGCCTCGAGAAGGAGGCGCAGCAGACGCTCAGCTCGGCGCAGGCGACCGTCTCCGCCAACGAGACCAAGACCGACGCCTCGGCCGCCAAACTGGCCATCGCCGGGCTCGGCAGCTTCACCAAGCTCGACGACTCCGCGCTCCGCAAGTCGATCGACAGCACCAAGGCCGCCGCCGACGCCCTCTCCGCCGCCGGTGTCGAGGCCGACCGCAAGGCTGCAGAGGCCGCCGCCGCAGCAGCTGCCGCCAAGGCCGCCGCAGAGGCCGCCGCCGCCCAGGCCGCAGCGGAGGCCGCCGCCGCCGCGAACACGCCCGACAGCGCCAAGTCCGTCGCGGCGAGCATCGCCTCCTCGCAGTACGGCTGGGGCGGCGACCAGTTCTCGTGCCTCAGCAGCCTCTGGGCCAAGGAGTCCGGCTGGAACTATCAGGCGTACAACGCCGGCAGCGGCGCGACCGGCATCCCGCAGGCGCTCCCCGGCAGCAAGATGGCGAGCTTCGGCTCCGACTGGGCCACCAACGCGACCACGCAGATCAAGTGGGGCCTCGACTACATCGCGCGCTCCTACGGCACGCCGTGCTCGGCCTGGTCGCACTCCGAGTCCGTCAACTGGTACTGAGCCTCGACTCCGCCCGCACCGCGACATCCGCGGGGGTCCGCCGGCGCCCGGCGCCGGTAGACTCCCGCGGGTGAGCACCCCCGACGCGACCGACCCGGTCGCCAGCAGCCCCGTCATCCGCGGCGCGCACCTCGTCGGCAGCGTCAACCTGCCCGACGCGGAGAGCGTGTTCCGCGCCGTCAGCGCCCGCCTCGGCGACCGCCTCCACCGCATCCCGGATGGGGAGGTCGGCGAGCGGTTCTACTGGATCCAGTTCCAGACCAGGCGCTTCGACAGCATGACGGGGCTCTCGCGCATCCCCGTCGAGCCCTACTACCTGCGCGAGATCTTCGACGGCCGGCCCTTCCGGCTCGACGACGGCGTCACGGCGGACGAGCTGGTCTTCCCCGACCTCGGCTACGCCGACGCGGCGCTCGACTCGTACGCGACCTTCACCCGACTGCGCGAGGAGGGCGCGATCCCGGCGGGAGTCCGATTCCAGGTCTCGCTGCCGACGCCCGCCGCCGTCACCGGCGCCTTCATCGTCCCCGAGGACCGCGCCGCCGTCGAGCCCGCGTACGAACGCGCGCTGCTGGGCGAGCTCGACCGGATCGTCGCCGGCATCCCGCACGAGGACCTCGCCATCCAGTGGGACACCGCCGTGGAGTTCGCGCTCCTCGAGGGCCGCATCGAGCCGTGGTTCGACGACGTGCTCGGCGGCGTGATCGAGCGCGCGCTCCGTCAGGCGGCCGCCGTCCCCGACGACGTTCACGTCGGCTACCACCTCTGCTACGGCGACGTGGAGGAGCACCACTTCGTGCAGCCGGCCGACGCCGGCTACCTCGCGGCCGTCACCCGCGGCATCCTCGACGGCGCCGCGCGCCCGATCGCCTGGGTGCACCTCCCTGTGCCGATCGACCGCGACGACGACGCGTACTTCGCGCCCCTCGCCGACGTCGACGTGCCGACGGGCACCGAGCTGTACCTCGGCCTCCTGCACCATGAGGACGGTGTGGAGGGTGCAGGGCGTCGTGCCCGCGCCGCCGCGACCGCCCAACCCCGCTTCGGCGTGGCGACCGAGTGCGGCTTCGGTCGCGGGCCGAGCGAGCGCACCGCAGCGCTGCTCGACCTCCACGCGGCCGTCGCCGGGGCCTGGTGATGGCGCTGGAGCTGGACGAGGAGGCGTTCGAGACGATCGTCACCGACGAGCTCGATCAGCTCCCCGACGAGATGGTCGACGGCCTCGACAACGTCGTGTTCGTCGTGGAGGACCGCCCGGAGGACGGCTCCCTCGACCTGCTCGGGCTGTACGACGGCGTCGCGCTCACCGAACGCGACCGCTACGGCTTCGGCGAGATGCCGGACCGCATCATCCTGTACCGGGAGCCGCTCCTCACGATCAGCGCCGACGAGGACGAGCTGCGCGACGAGATCCACATCACGCTCGTGCACGAGATCGCGCACTACTACGGCATCGACGACGAACGCCTCCACGAGCTGGGCTGGGCCTAGCCGGGAGGCGCCGGGCGCGCGAGGCGCCGGAGTCGTCGGAGTGCGGAGCTCAGGCCCCGTAGCCGAAGATGGACTCGTCCTCCTGGTCGGCCTCGACCGGGTCGCTGTCGGGGGCGTCGAAGTGGTAGGTGACGTGCTTCAGCTGGCCGACGGTGCGCTCATCGCCCGCGATGTACCAGAACGTGGACTCCAGGCCCTCGACGGCGGCGACGACGCCGATGCGGTCGTCCACCTTGCCGTCGACCAGGAACCGGCGGTCCGTCTGCCCGGCCAGGGGGCCGTCGGCGAACTCGACGATGTATTCGGGGTCGGAGTGCGTGCTGTCGGTCATGACGTCAACGTTAGTCCTCCGCTACCGGATGGTGGAGTCGCCGGGCCGCGGACCTTCAGCCCCGACCGGCCAGCAGCCCGCCGAGCGGCCTGCTCGTGACGTCAAGCCGCAGCATCGCCGCTTCCCGCGGGTGCTCCCGCTCGACGTAGCGCTCGAACTGCGCCTGCCAGCGGTCCCACTCTCGCGCGAACACCTCGCCGTCGCGCTCCAGGGCCCGGCGCTTGCGGAGGGCGTCGTCGGCGTCGAGCCACACGGTGAGGTCGGCGTACGGGAGGTTCGCCGCGGCCAGCGTGCCGCAGCCCTCCACCACGACGGGCTCCTCCGCGTCCACCGCCACCGGCTCGGCCGGCCGGTCGCGCACCCAGTCCCAGCGCCGGTAGTGGCCGGTGCCGCCCTGGCGCAGCGGAGCGAGGAGGTCGCCGCCGAGGGCGGCGGAGCCGGCGTCGAGGCCGTCCCAGCCGGGATACAGCTCGTCCATGCGCACCAGGCGTGGGGTCCCGGCCGCGGGCCAGGCCGCGACCAGCTCGTCCGCGAGCGAGCTCTTGCCCGCTCCGCTCGGACCGTCGATCAGCACGACGACCGGCCGGCTCCCCGCGCGACGAGCGGCGTCCCGTACCCCGGCGAACAGGGCCTCCGCCGCTTCGACGCCCCTCAGATCGGCGCCCTGCTGGTCAGTGTCCGAACGCATTCCAGCTCCCCACGGCGACCGCTACCGACACGGCCGCGGTCGCGACCGCCGCCGCGACCACCAGAGCCGCCCAGTCGCGGCCGCGGAAGGTCGACGGCCGTGCCCAGGTCCGGGCGCCGGTCGCCCCGAAGCCGCGCGCCTCCATCGCCGTCGCCAGCTTGGTGCCGCGGCGGATCGAGAGGACGAACAGCGCGAACGACTGGCCGAGCAGCCGCCGCAGGGCACCGCTCTCGGCCACCCCGCGCGCCCGGCGGGCAAGAGTGAGCGCGCGCCAGTCGTCCACGAACAGCCCGACCAGCCGGAGGCCGGCGAGTCCGCCCAGCACGAAGCGCGCGGGCAGCCGCAGCAGCTGCGCGAGACCGTCGGCGAGGTCGGTCGGGTCGATGGTCACGAACAGCAGCACAGCGGGCAGACCGATCGCCAGGATGCGCAGCATGGTCGCGAGCGCGAGCTCCAGGGAGCCCTGGCTCACCTCCACCGCCCACCACTGCAGGTACACCGTGCCGCTGGAGGCGCCGTACAGCGCGGTCGTCAGACCGGCGAGCGGCGCCGCGATCCACAGCGGCGCCGTGCGGGCGACCACCACCCGGACGGGGAGGCGCGCGAAGGCCAGCAGCACAAGCTCCAGCACGAGCGCCACCAGCGCGGACACCGGATCGATCGAGACCAGCAGCACCACGGTCACGATCAGCGCGGCGCCCAGCTTGGCGACCGGGTTGAGCGTCGTGAGCGGACCCTGCCTGACCGGTTCGAGGAGCGTCACGCGACCACCCCCTGGCCCGCTTCCCGACCCGCTCCGAGGCGGAGGCTCTCGGCGCCGATCGCCGCCACGAACTCGGCGTCGTGCGTGGCGGTGACGACGGCGTGGCCCTCGCGGCGCAGCCCGGCGATCGTCTCCACCAGCCCGGCCCAGGTGTTCGCATCCTGCCCGAAGGTCGGTTCGTCGAGCACGAGGATCCGCGGACGCGTCGCCAGCGCGGTCGCGACCGACAGCCTCCGCTTCTGGCCACCCGAGAGGGTGAACGGGTTGGCGTCGGCCAGCGCTGCCAGCCGCAGCCGATCCAGCAGCTCGTCGACCCGGCGCCGCACCTCGTCGTCGGGCAGCCCGAGGGCGCGCGGCCCCGCGGCCAGCTCGTCACGGACGGTGGAGGCGAGGAGCTGGTGCTCGGGATTCTGGAACACGCTCCCGATGCGGGTGAGCAGCTCGCGCGACCGCCACTGGGACGGCTCGTGCGCGGCGCCGGCGGCGAGCAGTGCTTCCGCCTCCAGCCGCCCGTCGAGGGGAGGGAGCAGTCCGCCGAGCGTGAGGGCCAGCGTCGACTTGCCGGCGCCGTTCCTCCCGGTGAGCGCGAGGGCGGAGCCCTCGGCGAGCGTCAGGTCGACGCGGTCGGGCAGCGCGTGCAGCGCGGCTCCGTCGACGGAGCGGTCGCTGCGGGCGGGTCGCCGGCGGCGCCGGCGGACGACCGCGGGGCCGCGGCCGAAGGCCAGAGCCTCGGCGCTGAGCAGCCGCTCCCCCGGCACGACGACGGGAGGCTCGGGCACGGCGGCGTCCGGCAGCCACACCCCCGCCGCGCGCAGCACGCCGGCCGCATCCGCGAGCACAGCGTCGGGCGCGCCATCGGCGAGCACGCCGCCGTCCGCGCCCAGCACGACCACGCGGTCCACGAGGTCGCGCCACACCGCGACCCGGTGCTCCACGACGATGAAGGTCGCGCCGGTGGCCGCGAGTGCAGCGCCCACCGCCTCCCTGACCTCCGCCACACCCTCTGGATCGAGGTTCGCGGTGGGCTCGTCGAGCAGCAGCAGACCAGGACGCATGGCGAGCAGACCGGCCAGCCCGAGGCGCTGCTTCTGCCCGCCCGAGAGCGCAGCGGTCGGATGCTCCAGCGGCAGGTCGAGCCCCACCGCGTCGAGGGCCGTACGCACCCGCGGCCAGATCTCGGCCCGGGGAACGCCGAGGTTCTCGCAGCCGAACGCCACGTCGTCGCCGACGCGCGCGAGGATCACCTGGGCGTCGGGGTCCTGCAGCAGCAGCCCGGACACCCCGCGTGCCCGGGCGGGGTCGCGGCCGTCGACCAGCAGTGCGCCGGCCGACTCGCCGTCGTCCTCGCCGCCCAGCACGCCCGCCAGCCCGGCGAGCACGGTGCTCTTGCCGGCGCCGGAGGCTCCGAGCAGCAGCACGCGCTCGCCCGGCTCGACGCGCAGCGTCAGCTCGCGCACCGCCCACGCGGCCCGTGCGGAGTAGCGCCAGCCCCAGCCGTCGACCCGGACGGCGGCAGGGACCGGCTGTCCCTGGTGCGGCACGGCGTCAGACCCGCCCGGCTGCTTCCCGCCCGGCGGCGAAGCGGCTGAGGGCCCCGGTGCGGGCGAGTGCGCGCACCAGCAGCCACGACAGCAGCCCGGCGCAGACGACGCCCGAGATCACGGTCGTGATCGTGTACACCACGGCGAACTCCGGCTTGGCGCCCGGGTACCAGTAGAGGAGGTCGAGGATCGACTCGGCGAGACCGGCGCCGGCGCCCGCGAGCAGGGCCGGCAGCAGCCTCCAGTTCGCGTAGAGGAACAGCGCGAAGACGATCTCGGCGCCGAGGCCCTGCACCAGGCCGGAGAGCAGCGTGGCGAATCCCCACTGCGTACCGATCAGGGCGGACACCGTCGCCGCGACGAGCTCGCCGTACAGCGCCGCGCCGGGCTTGCGCACGATGAGCGCGGTCAGGACGCCCGCGAACAGCCACGGGCCGTTCAGGATGCCCTGGAAGCCCGGCAGCACCGCCGTGACCGGACCCGAGATCGGGTTCTGCACCTGGCCCCAGACCCAGAAGACGACGCCGGCGGCGACGGCGACGACGCTTGCGACGACGATGTCGACGACGCGCCAGCGGAAGACGCGCGCGGTCGGCCGCGCGCTCGTGGACGTGATGGTGTCCTGCACTGTTCGTGCCCTTTCACTCGAGGAAAAGAGGGCACGGGATATAGAGATGCCTCCCTGCGCTGGCATGACCCAGATCAGGTTCGACGGTCGAAGCTTGGAGCAGCTTCCTCTCAGCCCGGCTCACCGGACTCCCGTGTTCGCCGCCAGTCTAGCGCTTGAGCGCCTTGATGACGCGCGCCCAGGCGTGACCGGCCACCCAGAGGAACGGGATGCCGACCGCGAGCAGCGTGATCAGGTTGGGCCGGAAGCGCACACCGGTCTCGTCGCTCACGTACGCGCCGAACGGGATGGCGACGCCGCCTCCGCCCGCGCCGCCCGGGGCGTCCTCGCCCTCGGCGGCGGTGCCGGCGCCGAAGCCGAACTGCACGGCCGCGACCGGGACGATGGTCGTGCCGTCGACGACGACGGGCTCGCCGTAGACGGACTTGATGCCGGAGGAGCTGATGGTCTCGGCGAGCCGGAGAGACATGCTGGTCATGCGCTCACGCTACCGCGCCCCTCCCAGGCTGGCCAGGGCAGTTCGCAGACCACGTCCAGCGTCCGCCACGGGTTCTCGGCGGAGCGCCCGGAATAATCGGACGCGTGTCATCCCTCCGCGCCCGCCGTCGCCCTCGCGGCCTCGTGACCGGGATCGCGGCGCTCGGCGTCGGGGCGCTGCTGCTGTGGCACGGTGCGCTGCCGGACACCGCGGGCGCCGCCTCCCTGATCGAGACGTTCCTCCCCTGGGCGGGCGCGCTGATCGTGCTGCTCGGGCTGGGCGCGCTGCTGCGGCTGTCGGTGTTCGCCGGTCTCGCCGTCGCCACGGCCGCGGCGATCTGGTGGTCGCTGTTCGGCGCCGCGGCCCTGCCAGCGGTGAGCGCGGGAGCGCCCGCGTTCACCGTCGTGAGCGAGAACGTGCAGGCCGGCAACCCGTCGGCCGCCGCCATCGCACGCGACCTGGCCGGCCGCTCCCCCGACCTGATCGCGCTGCAGGAGCTCGACGGCACGACCCTCCCCGCGGTGGAGAGCGTGCTCGACGCCGCCTACCCCTACCGGTCGGTCGTCGGCACGGTCGGCCTCTGGAGCCGCTACCCGCTGAGCGGCGAGGAGCGCCTCTCGCTCGGGCTGGGCTGGGACCGCGCCCTGCGCGTCGACGTCGCGACGCCCGGAGCGCCGACGAGCGTGTACGCGGTGCACCTGGCCTCCGTCCGCCCCGGGGAGAACGCGCAGCGCGACGAGATGCTGGCCGCGCTGACCTCCACCGTCCGCGCGGACGACGCCGGCCGGGTCCTCGTCGTCGGCGACCTCAACACCGCGAGCACCGACCGCACGCTGTCTCCGCTGACCGACGTGCTCGCCGAGAACCCGGACAGCGCCCTCGGCCTCGGCTTCACCTGGCCGGCGGCGCTGCCGCTCGCCCGGCTCGACCACGCGTTCGTCCGCGGGCTGACCACCGTCAGCAGCACGGTGCTGCCCGACAACGGCAGCGACCACCGCGGCATCGAGGTCGGCCTGCGCTAGCCGCGCCCCTCGGCAGCCGCCGAGTACGCACGAATTCGCCCCGAAACGCTCGAGTACGCGGAGAGTCCGCGTACTCGGCGGTCTCAGTCGGAGACCCAGCGCGGGTTGCGGCCGTCCGTCGACTCGGCGTCGGCCTCCTTGGTGCGGCGCACCAGGGAGGCAGGGCCGATCACGCCTCGGCCGAAGCGGGCGCTCACCGCGTCGAGGGTCTGCTCGGTGCTGCGCCACTCCTCGTCCGGGTCCCACAGCGCGAGCGCGTCGCCGCCCGCGTCGATCAACTGCTCGGCGCGGATGCCGATCAGCCGGATGGGCGTGCGGCGCAGGTCGAGCTCCAGCGCCTCGAAGATCTGCCACGCCTCCTCGAACAGCCGCCGGCCGACGCTCGTCGGCTCGGCCAGCGTGCGCGAGCGCGTGATGGTGTGGAAGTCGGAGAACCGCACCTTGATCGCGACCGTGCGGCCGAGCATCCCGTGGCTGCGCAGGCGCTCGCCGACCCGCGTCGAGAGCCGCAGCAGCTCCCGGCGCAGGGTGTCGGGGTCGTCGACGTCGACGCCGAAGGTGTTCTCGTGGCCGATGCTCTTCTCGCGCGACTCGGTGACGACGCGGCGCGGGTCGCGACCGTTCGCGAGCTCGTGCAGCCGGCGCCCGCTCGCGTCGCCGACGGCCTTCTGGAGCACGTGGAGGGGCGCATCGGCCAGATCGGCGACCGTGCGCAGCCCCATCCGCTCGAGCGCCGCCTGCGTGCTGGCGCCGACGCCCCACAGCGCGCCGACCGGCAGCGGCCGGAGGAACGCGATCGTCTCGCCCGGCGGGATGACGAGCAGCCCGTCGGGCTTCGCGCGGCCGGAGGCGAGCTTCGCCATGAACTTCGTCGCGGCGACGCCCACCGAGCAGGTCAGCCCCGTCTCGCCCGCGACGCGCGAGCGCACCAGCTCGGCGATGCGCCGGGGCGACCCCAGCAGCCTCCCGGCGCCCGACACGTCGAGGAAGGCCTCGTCGATCGACAGCGGCTCCACGAGCGGCGTGACCTCGTGGAAGATGTCCATCACACGCTTCGAGTACTCGACGTACTTCTCGTAGTGCGGCGGCAGGATGATCGCGGTCGGGCACAGCCGCATCGCCTGCGCCATCGGCATCGCGCTCCGCACGCCGTACCGGCGGGCCTCGTAGGTCGCGCTCGTCACGACCCCGCGCCCGCCCGCGTGCCCGACGATCGCGGGCTTGCCGCGCGCATCGGGCCGGTCGAGCAGCTCGACGGAGGCGAAGAAGGCGTCCATGTCGACGTGCAGGATGTGGGCGCCGGTGTCGTCGACGTCGGCGGTCGTCACCCGCCGATCCGTGCCGTCCGCTCGTCCCACTCCACAAGCTTGCCATCCGCGACCGACACCCGGGACCGCGCTCCGCGCGGAGTAGCGTGAACCGCATGGAATTCAGATACCTCGGCGAGTCCGGGCTCAAGATCTCGGAGATCATCTACGGCAACTGGCTGACCCACGGATCGCAGGTCGAGAACGACACCGCGACCGCCTCCGTCCGGGCCGCCCTCGACGCCGGCATCACCACGTTCGACACCGCGGACGCGTACGCCAACACGGTCGCGGAGCAGGTGCTCGGCGACGCGCTGAAGGGCGAGCGCCGCGCCTCCCTCGAGATCTTCACGAAGGTCTACTGGCCCACCGGCCCGAAGGGGCACAACGACGTCGGCCTCTCGCGCAAGCACATCATGGAGTCGATCGACGGCTCCCTGCAGCGCCTCGGCACCGACTACGTCGACCTCTACCAGGCTCACCGGTACGACGTCGAGACGCCGCTGGAGGAGACGATGCAGGCGTTCGCCGACATCGTGCGCCAGGGCAAGGCCCTCTACATCGGCGTCAGCGAGTGGACCGCGGAGCAGCTGCGCGCCGGGCATGCGCTGGCGAAGCAGCTCGGCTTCCAGCTCATCTCGAACCAGCCGCAGTACTCGATGCTGTGGCGCGTCATCGAGGGCGCTGTGGTCCCGGCCTCGGCCGAGCTGGGCATCTCGCAGATCGTCTGGTCGCCGGTCGCGCAGGGCGTGCTCACCGGCAAGTACCTGCCGGGCGAGCAGCCGCCGGAGGGCTCCCGCGGCGCAGACGAGAAGGGCGGCGCGAACGCCATCAAGAGCTTCCTGCGCGACGACGTGCTGGAGGCCGTGCAGCGCCTCCGTCCGATCGCCGACGAGCTCGGCATCACGATGGCGCAGCTGGCCGTGGCGTGGGTGCTGCAGAACCCGAACGTCGCCGGGGCCATCGTGGGCGCCTCCCGCCCGGAGCAGGTGGCGTCGAACGCGGCCGCGGCAGGCATCCGCCTGGACGGCGACGTGCTCGCCCGCATCGACGAGGCCGTCGGCGACGTCGCGGTGACCGACACGACCGAGACGAAGTCGCCGGAGCGCCGCCCCGCCTAGGTCGGGCCACCCGCCCGCGACCCGGTTCCGGCCGCTCCGCCCCGCCCCCGCTACACCAGCGCGGCGACGAGCGGTTGGAACCAGTCGCGGAACGCGCGCGAATCGTCGCGCAGGCTGCCGCTCACCACGACGGTGTGCGGCCCCACGATCCACGCGCCCGGCTCGGCCAGCGGGAGCACGTCGATGTCGAGCCGGAAGTATCCGGCCTGCCGTCGCAGCTCGTGCTCGCGCTCCCGCACCACGTCGACGATGTCGGCGGCCCGCTGCGCGTGCTTCTCCAGACTGGTCCGCGCGTACTCCGCGTGCCGCTCCGCCGACCAGTGCGCGGCGACGTCGTAGTAGCGGAGGATGAGGTCCTGCAGCTCGATCGCCCGGTCGAACGCCTCGAAGTGCGGCGGGTGCAGCAGCCCGCCGAGCGGCCGCCGGTCGCGGTGCACCGCACGTTCGAACCAGGCCGCCCACTGGCGGGAGAGGATGTCGTCGCCGGCCTCCGCGCCTCCCGGCGCCGGCGTGCCCGCCGCGGTCGCGCGGCGGGCAGCAGAGCTCGTCGCCGTGTGCAAGGCCGGCTCGGGCTCCGGCGCCAGCCGCGGGAGGACCGGGTCGCCGACCGCATGCAGCCCCGCCAGGTCGCGCACGGCGAGGGCCATCAGCAGGTCCCAGGGACAGTCCTCGGTGACCTGCCATCGAAGGGTCCCCTCGACGAACATGCCGACATTGTAGGTTCGGCCGCCGACAGGCAGAAGAGGGCCGGGAGCCGTCAGCGGCGGCGGTCGAGCTCGGCGACGATCCGGGCCAGCGTGCGCTGGTTGCGGCCGGTCGCCACGGGCCCGACCGCGCGCCAGAACGCGGCGGGGACGACCGACTTCGAGATGCCGAGCGGGCACCACTGGTAGAGCGCCCGCTCCCCCGCGCGCAGCACCTCCGGAGCGAGGTCGGCGTCGGCGGGGAGCTCGAGGTCCGCCGGCAGGTCGTGGTCGAGGAAGGTGACCAGGAGACGGGCGTCGTCGTCGGCGACCGAGATCAGCGGGTTCGCGGCCACGACCTCCCGGAACTGCTCCTCCCCGACCAGCACCACCCGCGCGGAGACGCCGGAGCGCCGCTCGATGCCCGCCTCGACCGTCGCCGCCTGCTCGACGGTCGGCGCGCCCGTCATGCCGAACACGGCGTTGCCGCTCTGCAGCAGCGTGACGACGTCGGAGAACCCGGCGTCGGCGAAGGCTGCGGCGAGGTCGTCCTTGGCGACGCGGGTGGAGGCGCCGACATTGATGCCCCGCACCAGCCCGACGCCGAGCGCGGCGCCGGCCCCCCGCGCGGCCGCCACGGTCACTCCGCCGGCTCGGCCGCGACGAGCAGCGACGCCGGGATGGTGGCCGACGCGTATGGGCCGCGCCCGTCGCGCCGGTGCTGCGGCTCGCTGAACGCCACCACCCAGGTCGTGAGCCGGTCGGAGGGCAGCGTGACCGACCGCACGCCGCGCTCGCCGCGCGCGATGATCACGCCGGTCGGCTCGCCGACCCAGTCGTCGCCCGACGGCGTCCCGTGCTCGCGGACCCACACCTGCACGCCGACGCCCAGGCCGCCCGGGGCTCGTTCGTCGGCGACGGCGGGGTCAGGCGTCTGGTCGGCTCGGCTGCGATTCCACATGGTTCAAGCATCCCATCAGGATGGCGTCGACCCACTCGCCCTCCCACAGCAGCGCGTCGCGCCTGCGGCCCTCGACGACGAAGCCGGCCTTCTCGTAGGCACGCTGCGCCCGCGGGTTGAAGGCGTACACCTCCAGCTCGATGCGGTGGAGGCCGACGGCGCCGAACGCGTGCTCGACCACCGCCCGCGTCGCCTCGGTGCCGTACCCCCGGCCGAACCAGCGCGGGGAGGCGAGGGCGATGCGGAAGCTCGCGGAGCGGTTGTCCCCGTCGAGCTCGTTGAGGACGACCTCGCCGATGTGCTCCTGCGTCTCGGCCAGCACGATCGCCCAGTCGGCGCGGTCGTCCTGCTCCGCGAGGCGGGCGAGCCAGCGCTGGACGGCCTCACGCGTGAAGGTCGCGTGCGTGCCGGTCAGCCGCATCGATTCGGGCTCCTGGAGGGCCGCCCACGTCCCCTCGATGTGCTCCGGCCCGAGCGGCACGAGGCGCAGCCGATCGGTGCGGAGCACGGGCACGGGTTTCAGTGCGAGATCGATGGCTGGCCTCCTTCGGTCGGGCGGCGGCGCTCGGGGTCGAGCAGCCGCCGCAGCGTCGACCGTTCGAGGACGGTCCAGGTGGTGCTGGTCAGGATGTACACGGCGGCCGCCAGCGGCACGAACGCGGCGAAGACCACGGTGACGTACGGCAGGAACGACAGCGCACGCAGCATACCGGCGGGAGGCGTCGCAGCGGTGCCCGGTCCGCCCGGCGCGGGCTGCTGCGGGAGCGCCAGGACCTTGCGCGAGACGGTGGTCACGGCGGCGATCAGCGCGAGCACGACGAGGTAGACGACGATCGCGGGCCACACCTGCGGGCCCGCGCCGGTCAGCCCGACGAAACTGGTGCCGAGCGGTGCGCCGAACGCCCGCTCGTCGAGCAGCGCGTTGCCGTGCCCGGCGATGCTCGGGTGGGTGAAGACCGCGTAGACGAGCGAGATGACGGGGATCTGCGCGAGCAGCGGCAGCATGCCCGCGAAGGGCGATGTGCGCTCCTCCTGGTACAGCTCGATGGTCTTGCGGCCGAGCAGCTCGCGGTCGTGGCCGTGCTTGCTCTGCAGCTCCGCGAGCTTGGGCGCGAGCCGGCGGCGCACGAACTCGGCGCGCACCTGGCTGACGCCGACCGGGAGGAGGACGGCCCGGACGACGACCGTCAGGAGGACGACGGCGACCAGGCCCGCCGCGGTGCCCGCGAACGGCTGCACGGCGGCGGAGAGGGCGGTGACGAAGCCGTAGGCCGCGTCGAGGACGGCCGCGATCGGCGGCCACGAGAAGAAGTCCATGGGTGTGTTCCCTGCATGTCGGACGGACGCTGGAGTCGTCTGACCGCGCGCGGGACCCTCGGTCCGGCGCTACGCGGCCTGCAGGGAGAGCCCGGGCGCTCGCGGGCGCGGATGCCCGTCGGCATCGGGATCGGCGACGCTCTCGACCAGCCAGCCGGCGGGCGGCTCCGCGGGTCGCGACCACACGACGCGCGAGGTGAGCGACGCCGCGAGCGCGGCGACCGACCGCAGCGATGCGAGCGCGACGGCGGCCACGAGGCCGATCGCTCCGGCGACGCCGACGAGGGCGAGCGCACCGGCCGGGCCGGACGTGCTCCACACCGACCCGAGCACGGACGCGATGGTCCGCGTCAGCAGGTCGAGGAGGGTGTGCACGGGGACGACGCTAACAGACCACGGCAGCCGCGGCCCAGCGCCGTTCGCCGTGAGCGCATCCGCGCCGGACGGGTGCAGGATGGAGGCATGACTCGTGTTGCGATCGTCGGAGCCCATGGAAAAGTCGCCCAGCAGCTGATGCGGGTGCTGTACGACCGGGGCGACGACTTCGTCGGCATCGTCCGCAACGAGGAGCACGCCGAAGACGTGTACCGCCTCGGCGGTGAGGGCGTGCTGCTCGACATCGAGCGCGCCTCCTCCGACCAGCTGGCCGAGGCGTTCGCCGGCTGCGACGCCGTGGTGTTCACGGCGGGCGCGGGAGGCGGCTCCGGCGTCGAGCGCAAGCGCACGGTGGACTATGCGGGTTCGGTGAAGTCGGCCGACGCGGCGAAGGCGGCCGACGTCCGGCGCTTCGTGCAGGTGTCGGCGTGGGGCACGGACGCGCCCGTCGACGCCGACGCCGACCCGCAGTGGCGCGCGTACGTCGAGGCGAAGCGCGACGCCGACGCGGCGCTGCGCGACTCCGGCCTCGACTGGACCATCCTGCGCCCGGGCGCGCTCACCTTCGACGAGGGCACCGGCCGGGTGACGCTCGGCGACAGCGTGCCGCGCGGCAGCATCGCCCGGGAGGACGTCGCCCGCCTCATCGCCGCGTGCCTGGACGAGCCGGCGTCGATCGGCCGCCAGTGGGAGGTCGTCGCGGGCGACACCCCGATCGAGGAGGCCGTGCGCGCGGCGGCGGGCGCCGCCTGAGGCGCGCGGGCCACCCGCCCGCGTAGGCTTGCCGTCGTGACCAGCTACAGCGATCGTCCCTGGGTCGCGGGTTACGCCGACGGCGTTCCCGCCGACGTCGACGTCCCCGCCGGATCCCTCGCGCACCTCATCGACGAGTCCGTCCGCACCTACGGCAAGCACGTCGCCCTCGAGTTCTTCGGCGCGACCACCACGTATGCCGAGCTGGGCGACCAGATCGCCCGTGTCGCGGAGGGGCTGCGCAGGCGTGGCGTCCGCAAGGGCGACCGGGTGGCCCTGGTGCTCCCCAACTGCCCGCAGCACGTCGTCGCGTTCTACGCCGCCCTGCGGCTCGGCGCGGTCGTCGTCGAGCACAACCCGCTCTACACGCCGCGGGAGCTGCGCCACCAGTTCGAGGACCACGGCGCGACGGTCGCCATCGTCTGGGACAAGGTCGCGGCGACGGTGCAGGAGCTGCCGGCCGACCTCGGCGTCAGCACCATCGTCTCCGTCGACCTCACCCGCGCCATGCCGGCGAGCAAGCGGCTGGCGCTCAAGCTGCCGGTGCCCGCCGCCCGCAAGGCGCGCGACCAGCTGACCGCGAAGGTGTCCGGCACGATCCGTTGGGAGGAGCTCACCGCCTCCCGCCGCCTCAAGGACAGCTCCCCCCGCCCCGAGACCGGCGACCTGGCGCTGATCCAGTACACGAGCGGCACCACGGGCCAGCCCAAGGGCGCCATGCTCAGCCACGGCAACCTGACTGTCAACGCGGCGCAGGCCCGCGCCTGGGTGCCGACGATCGCACGCGGGAGCTCGGTCGTCTACGCCGTCCTGCCGCTCTTCCACGCGTACGGGCTGACGCTCTGCCTCACCTTCGCCATGAGCATGGGCGCACGGCTCGTGCTGTTCCCGAAGTTCGACCCCGACCTCGTGCTCGACGTGGTCAAGAAGCACCCGGCGACGTTCCTCCCGGCCGTCCCGCCGATCTACGAGCGGCTCGTCCAGGCGGCCGAGAAGCGCAAGGTGTCGCTCTCGGGCATCGACATCGCCATCTCAGGCGCCATGAGCCTCCCGCAGAGCATCGTCGACCTCTGGGAGGAGCGCACCGGCGGCTACCTCGTGGAGGGCTACGGCCTGTCCGAGTGCTCGCCGGTGCTGATGGCCAACCCGGTCGGCGCCACCCGCAAGCCGGGCACGGTCGGGCTGCCGCTGCCGAGCACGGAGCTGCGCGTCGCCGACCCCGACGACCCCTCCGTCGACCGCGCGTTCGGCGAGGAGGGCGAGCTGCTCGCCCGCGGCCCGCAGGTGTTCTCCGGCTACTGGCGCCGCACGGACGAGACGTCGAAGGTGCTCACCGCCGACGGCTGGTTCCGCACCGGCGACATCGTCACGATGGACGAGGACGGCTTCGTCCGCATCGTCGACCGGATCAAGGAGCTGATCGTCACCGGCGGCTTCAACGTCTCCCCGACCGAGGTGGAGGACGCGCTGCGCTCGTACGAGGGCATCGCCGACGTCGCCGTGGTCGGCCTCCCCCACCGCCGCGGCGGCGAGGACGTCGTGGCCGCGGTCGTGATGGAGCCGGGCGCCTCCTTCGACGAGGAGGCGATCCGCGCCTACGCGCGCGACTGCCTGACCCCGTACAAGGTGCCGAAGCACGTCATCCCGGTCGAGGAGCTGCCGCGCTCGATCGTCGGAAAGGTGATCCGTCGCAAGGTGCGGGACCAGCTGCTCGCGCAGCAGCCGCAGGGCCAGGCGGAAGCGGCGCGCTAGCCGGCCGCCTCGGCCCCCGGGCCGATCGGGAACACCAGCAGCGACCCGGTCGCGGTCGCGACGGGCTTGCCCGACGCGTCCGTCACCACGCCGTCGGCGAAGGCGACGCGCTTGCCGGGCTTCGTCACGGTGGCCGTGCAGCGCAGCGGCCCGGTGTGCGTGTAGACGGGCCGCAGGTAGTTCACGTTGATCTCGATCGAGGTGTAGCCCATCCCCTGCGGCAGCGTCGACTGCACGGCGCAACCGAGCGCGGAGTCGAGGAGGGTGCACAGCAGGCCCCCGTGCACGGTGCCGATGGGGTTGTAGTGCGACTCGTCGGGGTCGCAGACGAAGACGACGCGGCCCTCCTCGGCCTCCTCCAGCGTCATCCGCATGAGGACGGTGATGGGAGGCGGAGGCAGCTGCCCGCCGATCATCCGGCGCAGGTACTCCAGCCCGGTCATCGTCGGCATGACCGCGACGCCGGGCGCCGGGTCCTGCCACTCGACGGTGCGGCGGCGTTCGGTCACGGGGTCTCCTCGTTCAGGGACGACGTCGGGTGGGGAAGGGCGCCGAGGCGTTCGAGCCGACGGCGGGCGGCCAGCTCGGCCTGCGTGCGCGGGCCCAGCAGCACGCCGGCTCCGCGCAGCACGGCGCCGGTCGCGGCGTGGAGGGGCAGTATGCGCTCCGGCGCGGTCGGCGGGAGCCCGAGCAGCAGCCGGTGCCGCGGCTCCAGGGTCGACACCGCCGCGCGGAACACGATGCGGTACGACGGCCGCAGCATCCGCCGCAGCGGGGCCCTCCGGATGAACCGCACGACCTCGTCGACCTCCGGCCCGCCGCGCAGGTCCCCGGCATCCGTCACGGCGTCGATCGCCGCGCGCAGCTCGGCGGCCGAGCGCGGAGGGTCGTCGACGCCCATCAGCTCCCCCGCGATCGCCCACTCGGCCACGTAGCCGTCCGCACCGCCCGGAATCGGCGCGCCCCAGCCCTCGTGCGCGGTCAGGAAGGCGTCGGTGAAGGCGAGGTGCACCCAGCGCGCCAGGTCGGGGTCGTTCGCGGCGTACGGCCGCTCGACGCCGTGACCGTCGACGTACGCGCCGACCACGCGGCGGTGCAGGCTCCGCACCATCTCGGACGACGCGATCGCCTGATCCCGGCTGCCGAACGTGACGGTGTGGATCCACTGGATGGTGTTCGCCAGCCGGCCCAGCGGGTCCTCGCGGAAGCGGGAGTGGTCGCGCACGCCCGCGAGCGCGCCCGGATGCAGCGCTTGCAACAGCAGCGCACGCACCCCGGCGACGAGCGTGGGCATGCCGCCGTGCACGGCCCACGCGGCGCTCTGCGGCGTGAAGAAGCCCTCGTCCTCCCCCTGCTCCAGCCGCAGCACCCAGGCGGGCACCTCGTCGGAGCGGCCCGCGAGCGTCTCGATCAGCCGAGACCGCACGGGCCCCAGCATCCGGTCGACGCCGCGGACGGAGGTCACCGCGGTGCCGCCTCCGCACCGAGCCCGTCCACGACCTGCGCACCGGACAGCTCGCCGAGCAGTGCGCCGGGGAGCAGGATCTTCGACCGCCGCACGCCCGAGCCGATGATGACGACATCGGAGGCGGCGACGCGCGCGTCCACCAGCACCGGCCACTCCGCGGGCAGGCCGATCGGCGTGATGCCGCCGTACTCCATCCCGGTCAGCTCCACCGCGCGATCCATCGGCAGGAACGACGCCTTACGCACGTCGAGCATCCGCTTGACCGTGCTGTTCACGTCGGCGCGCGTCGTGGCGAGCACCACGCACGCGGCGATCCGCTCGACGCCCTCGCGCTTGCCGCCGACCACGACGCAGTTCGCCAGCGTGGAGGCGTCGAGCCCGAACCGCTCCTGGGTGGCGGCCGTGTCCGACACGGCCGGGTCGATCTCCACCACGCCGACGCGGTCGAGCCAGCCCAGCGCCTCCACGGCCGCCAGCGTGGCCGGAGCCAGCAGGTCGGTCCGGGAGGCGGCGGGCTCGGTCGTCAGGCCGCCGAGGGTGAAGACGCCCACGGCTGCTCCTACTCCGCCGGCTCGGTCGCCGCGGCGCGCTCCAGCACCAGCTCCCGGACGCGCGCGGCGTCGGCCTGGCCCTTCATCGCCTTCATCACAGCGCCGATGACAGCGCCGGCGGCCTGCACCTTGCCGTCGCGGATCTTCGCGAGCACGTCGGGCTGCGAGGCGAGCGCCTCGTCGATCGCGGCGATCAGCGCGCCGTCGTCCGAGACGACCGCGAGCCCGCGGGCGTCGACGACCTCCTGCGGGGCGCCCTCGCCGGCGACGACGCCCTCGAGCACCTGGCGGGCCAGGCGGTCGGTCAGCGTGCCCGCGTCGACCAGCGCGGCCAGCTCGGCGACGTGCGCCGGGCTCACGAGCGTGCCGGCGGGGACGTTCTGCGCGTTCGCGAGGCGGGCGATCTCACCCGTCCACCACTTGCGCGCGGCGGCGGGGTTCGCGCCGGCGGCGATGGTCGCCTCCACCTCGTCCAGGAGGTCGGCGTTGGCGACGTCCTGGAACTCGAGCGCGGTGAAGCCCCACTCGGCGGCCAGACGCTTGCGGCGGGCGGCCGGCTGCTCGGGCAGCGTGCCGCGCAGCTCCTCAACCCACTCCCGGCTCGGGGCGACGGGCACGAGGTCCGGCTCCGGGAAGTAGCGGTAGTCGTCGGCGTCGGACTTGGGACGGCCGGCGCTGGTGGTGCCGGTGTCCTCGTGCCAGTGCCGCGTCTCCTGCACGATCGTGCCGCCCGCAGCGAGGATGGCCGCCTGGCGCTGGATCTCGTAGCGGACCGCGCGCTCGACCGAGCGCAGCGAGTTGACGTTCTTCGTCTCGGTGCGGGTGCCCAGCTGAGTGCTGCCGCGGCGGCGGAGGGAGACGTTGGCGTCGCAGCGGACGTTGCCCTCCTCCATGCGCGCGTTCGAGATGCCCAGGGCCTTCACGAGGTCGCGGATGGCTCGCACGTAGGTGCGCCCGACCTCCGGAGCGTCCTGCTCGGCGCCCTCGATCATCCGGGTGACGATCTCGACCAGCGGGACGCCGCCCCGGTTGTAGTCGACGAGGGAGTAGTCGGCGCCCTGGATGCGCCCGGCGGAGCCGCCGACGTGGGTCAGCTTGCCGGCGTCCTCCTCCATGTGCGCGCGCTCGATCTGGATGGTCACCACGCGGCCCGACTCCAGCTCGATCGTGACCTCGCCGTCGTGGGCGATGGGCTCGTCGTACTGCGAGGTCTGGAAGTTCTTCGCCGTGTCCGGGTAGAAGTAGTTCTTCCGGGCGAACCGGCTCGACTCGGCGATGTCGCAGCCGAGGGCGAGGCCGAGCCGGATGCTCGACTCGATCGCCTTCTCGTTCACCTGCGGCAGTCCGCCGGGCAGGCCCAGGCAGGTCGGGCAGGTGTTCGTGTTGGCGCCCGAGCCGAACTCGTTGGCGCAGCCGCAGAACATCTTGGTCTTGGTGTTCAGCTCGACGTGCACCTCGAAGCCGAGGACGGGCTCGAACAGCTCGAGCGCCTGGTCGAAGTCCATCAGTTCCGCCTTGGCCATCACACGGCCCCTTCTTCGCTCGCGAACATCTCGGTGGCGCTCAGATCGGGCGCCTGGCTGAGCAGCGTGTGCCCCCACTTCTCCTCCAGCAGCCGCTCCAGGGCGGCGCCGATCGTGTAGAGGCGGGCGTCGGCGCGCGCGGGCGCCATGAGCTGCATGCCGACGGGGAGGCCGTCCTCCGGCGCGAGGCCGATCGGCAGTCCCATGCCGGGCACGCCGGCGAGGTTGGCCGGGATGGTGGTGATGTCGTTGAGGTACATCGCCATCGGGTCGGCCAGCTTCTCCCCCAGCTTGAACGCCGTGGTCGGCGCGCTCGGGCTGACCAGCACGTCCACCTTCTCGAAGGCGGCGGCGAAGTCGCGCTGGATGAGCGTGCGCACCTTCTGCGCGCTGCCGTAGTAGGCGTCGTAGTAGCCGGCGCTCAGCGCGTAGGTGCCGAGGATGATGCGGCGCTTGACCTCGGGGCCGAAGCCGGCGTCGCGGGTGGCCGACATGACGCGCTCCACGGTGACGGGAGGCTGCTCCGGGTCGACGCGGAGGCCGAAGCGCACCGAGTCGAACCGGGCCAGGTTGCTGGACGCCTCCGCCGGGAGGATCAGGTAGTACGCGGCGACCGCGTACTCGAAGCTCGGCGCCGAGACCTCGACGACCTCCGCGCCCGCCGCCTCCAGCACCGCGAGCGCCTCGTCGAAACGCTGCTTGACGCCGGCCTGGAAGCCGTCGCCCGCGATCTCGCGGATGACGCCGACGCGCACGCCGCGCAGGGCGCCATCGCGCTGCCCGGCACGGGCGGCGTCGGCCATCGACGGCCAGGTGTCCGAGAGCGAGGTCGAGTCGAGCGGGTCGTGGCCGGCGATGACGTCGTGCAGCAGGCCCGCGTCGAGCACGGTCCGAGAGACCGGGCCCACCTGGTCGAGCGAGCTCGCCAGCGCGATGGCGCCGTAGCGGCTCACCCCGCCGTAGGTCGGCTTCACACCCACCGAGCCGGTGACGGCGGCGGGCTGGCGGATCGAGCCGCCGGTGTCGGAGCCGAGGGCGAACGGCGCCTCGAAGGCCGCCACCGCCGCGGCCGAGCCGCCGCCGGAGCCGCCGGGGATGCGCTCGAGGTCCCACGGGTTGCGGGTCGGGCCGTAGGCCGAGTGCTCGGTGGAGGAGCCCATCGCGAACTCGTCCATGTTGGTCTTGCCGAGGGGCACGAGGTCGGCCTCGCGCAGCTTGCGCACCACCGTCGCGTCGTACGGCGGCAGCCAGCCCTCGAGGATCTTGGAGCCGGAGGTGGACGGCATGTCGTTCGTGGCGAGCACGTCCTTGATCGCGACGGGCACGCCGGCGAGCGGGCCGAGCGCGTCGCCCGAGGCACGGCGGCCGTCGATCTCGGCGGCGGTGCGCAGCGCCTTCTCGGCGGCGACGTGCAGGAAGGCGTGCACGTCGGCGTCGACGGACTCGATGCGGTCCAGGTGGGCGCGCGTGGCCTCGGCCGACGACACCTCGCGCGAGGCGAGGAGGTCGGCCAGCTCGGCGGCGGGGAGGCGGGTCAGATCGGTCATCGGGTCCTACTCCTCGTCCAGGATGGTGGCGACCTTGAACCGGTCGCCCTCGCGCGCGGGGGCGCCGGAGAGCGCCTGGTCCACCGTCAGCGACGGCCGCGGCTCGTCGGCGCGGAACACGTTGGTCAGCGGCAGCGGGTGGCTCGTCGCCGGCACGTCGGGACCGGCCACCTCCTGCACCTTGGCCACCGCCTCCACGATCTGGCCGAGGTCGCTGGTGAGGCTCTCGAGCTCGTCGGGGCTGAGGTCGATGCGGGCGAGGTTCGCGAGGTGCGCGACCTGCTCTGCGCTGATTTCAGGCATACGTCTCCGTGCTGGTTCTGCTGTTCCGGGATGGACGGGCCGCGCGATCGCAGCCACTACCGATTCTATTGCCCGCCGAACAGCCCGAGGCCATGCCGGTGGACGGCGTCCCAGGCCTGCTTGTACGTCGTCGGCTCGGTCTCGCCCGGAGCGCCGTAGCGCGCCGTGAGCAGCCCCATCAGGCCGATCCCGGGCGGGCTGAGCGGCCGGTCCTCGTCCCCGGGCGCCGGCGCGTCCGCCTCCGGATTGGCCGGCAGGTACGCCGGATGGGTGTCCGGCCAGGTGCCCGGCTGCCGCGGGGTGCTGCGGTTGACCGCGTTCTCGATCGTGCGCGCGCCGCGGTCGCGGTCCGTCAACGGGGCGAGGCGGTGCTTCTTCGCCAGCGTGGCGATGACGGCGGCGTGGTGCATCTCGTCGTGGATGATCGTGTTGCGAGCCGTGTACGCCGAGATCGCGATGGCGGGCACCCGCACCCCGAGCCGGTCGAACGTGAAGCCGTTCTCCCCCGGCCCGCTGTCGTCGGGCGGGATCGCCGCGCCGGGCGGCACGTGGTCGTATGTGCCGCCGTGCTCGTCGAAGGTCACCAGCAGCATGGTGTTGAGCGCGTTGGAGCCCTCTGCGCTCCGCGACGACCGGATCGCCGAGTAGATCTCGTGCAGGAGCAGGTCACCCGCGCGCACGTCCGAGATCGCGCCTCCGACGATCTCCTCGCCGTCGACCTCCTCGGCCGTCATCGGGCCGCCCGGCGGGTGCATGTCGTTGTGGTCGTAGAGGAGCCGCGGCTCGATGAAGGCGTAGTCCGGCAGGGTGCCTTCGGCCACGTCCTTGTAGAACTGCGTCATCGTGCGGAAGTGCGTCTTCCAGTACTGCTCCAGCACGGGTGCGTGGATGAAGCCGGTGAGCGACACGAGCTGGCGGTCGTCGTAGTAGACCCGCCAGGTGTGGCCCGCCTCCTGGAGCCGGTTGAAGACCGTCGGGCTGGCGTTCTTGTCGTCGAACCACTTGCGCAGCCCTTCCTCGCCGGCGTTGTCGACGTAGCCGTGCGAGGTGGAGGCGTGGAAGAACGAGCGGTTGCACAGCGTCTGCGACGGCACCGCGCAGTACCAGTTGTCGTAGACCGCGAACTGGCGGGCGAGCGTGGAGAACACGGGGAGCATGTCGGGCGTGAAGGAGCCCATGACCGTCCGGTACTCCTGCGCGGTCGGCTCACGGCCTCCCGCGTCCTTGCGCAGCACCCCGACGTAGTCCTTGACGAAGCCCTTCATGGTCGGCTTCATGCCGGCCGGAGGGGCGTTGTACGGCGGCTTCATGTCGCGGACGAGCGCGTCGGCGTTGGAGGGCGGGTCGACGATCCCGAACAGCTGCGTGTTGACGTGCGGATAGACCTCGCCCGGGTCGGGCGATGGCTGGCGCATGATGTAGTCGGTCGTGCCCTGGTGCGGGTGCGCGGGGATGTCGGGGCCGCCCGCCGGGTCGGGGTTGCTGTGGTCGCCGAACGCCAGCCCCTCGAAGCGCTTCCCCTGCGGCAGGGTCCTCTCGTCGTAGAGATAGCCGAGCAGGTTGTCGAACGAGCGGTTCTCGTACATCAGCACGACGAGGTGGTCGAAGCCGGGGCGGTCGCGCGGAGGCAGCGGCGGGTACTCCTCGCCCTCCTCCGCGACGGGCTGCTGGGCGGCCACGCCGCCGGCGACCGCCGCACCGACCGCGCCGCCCGCGGCGCCTCCGGCGACGGCGCCCGCCGCGAACAGGCCGGCGCCCTTGAGGAAGTTCCGGCGCGAGGAGCGGCGCTGTGCCGCCTCGTCCGCGCGGTCGTCGCCGCTGGTCTCCCCGTCCATCCCGACCATTATCCCCTGCGCATCAGTGCGGGCGGGGCCGACATCGAACGGTCAGAGCACCAGCCCGCCCTGGTCGATGCCGATCAGCGCCAGGTTGCGCGAGCACTCGGTGCCGGCGGTGAAGTACTCGTTGTGCCCGCTGGAGCCGGCGAGCGTCCTGTGCGTGATCGGATCGACCGCGCCGTCGACGCTCATGTGCTTCGCGCCGTAGGACGGGGCGCCGGGGTCGCTGCCGAAGAACGCGCTGTCGACGATCGGGTCCATGGGCGCCTCTCCGACGAACACGTTGCCGTCGCGCACGGAGAGGCCGGCGACCGACTGCGCGTCGCTGCCCGGCGAGCCCATCAGCGCGAGCGCGTCGACGGTGACGGTGCCGCGCTCCAGTGCGAGCAGCGCGGCGGTGGACCCGTACGAGTGGGCGAGCACGCTGAGGTACGGCGGGTCGGCGGCGCGGAGGGTCTCGATGCCGGCGAGCGTGCGCTCGAGGCTGTCCGCACCCTCTTGAGCCAGCTGGAGGCCGCCGATGTTCGTCAGGACCGGCGTCTGGTAGCCGATCCAGGCGACGACCGCCACGCCGGGGCCGCCCTGCTTGCCGCGCGGGCCGAGGAAGCGGTGCAGGAAGTCGGTCTGCTGGTCGTGCAGGTCCTGCGCGACCTCCGCCCAGGCCTCGATCTGCTCCCCGACCGACATGTACATGCCCGGCACGAGGACGCTGACGTACTTCGCGGTCGACAGGTCGCCGACGACGATGGAGGCCTTCGCGTCCTCGGAGGTGTCGAGCGCGACGAGCGTGCGGGTGACGCCGTCCTTCTTTGCGAGGGCCTTCTCGACATTGCCGAGGGTTGTGAGCTGGTGCTGCAGCGCGATGCGGGCTGCCTTGCCGTGCTCGCTGCGCAGCGACGTACGGGCTCCCGCGATCGTCTGCTTGAGGTCGAGGGCGTTGGCCGCCCCGCGGACCGTGTACGGCACGCCCTCCAGGTTGCCGACGATGTGCGGCGCCTCGCGCAGCAGCACGGACTGCTTCTCCGCGCCGAGGAGGCTCCAGACGCGGCCGACGTCGCCGGCGGCGGGCGGGTCGGCCAGCAGGCGGTTCAGGTCGGTCGGGTGGGTGCTGACGTAGGAGCGGAGGTCGGCACTGTCGAGCGCGGCGATGCGGCCCAGCGCGGTCGCGGCGATGGCGGGCGCGTGGGCCGGCGACGAACCCGCGGGCGCGTCGCCGAGGGCGGTGGCGACGGACGCGGTCGGTAGGAACGCGGTCGAGACCGCACTCGGCGACACAGCGCCGACAACATGGCCGGGGGTAGACGTGGCGGTCTGCGAGGCTGTCGCATTCGACACCGCCGCGGGCACCGTCGGCAGCTCTGCGGGCATGGCGGTGGCCCCGGTCAGTCCGGAGACGACCGAGGTCACAGTCAGAACAGCTGCAAAGCCGACCAGCACTCGTCCGGGTCCCTCCGAGAAGGCAGCGAGCTAAGCCCTTGCACGTGCGCAACGGGTCGAGCGCACACCCCCAATGTACGGGATGCGAATGGCCGACGGCCGCGCGTTCTACCCCCGATTCAGGGGGAGAACATTCGGGCTGTCCGCGCTTTGGCCGACCGATTTCGGCCCCCGGACGGGTGTCAGGGCGCCGGGAGGGCGTCCGGACCCTGCTCGACCAGGATTCTGAACTGCGCGGCGTCGAGGATGCGCAGGCCGAGCTCCTCCGCCTTCGCGAGCTTCGACCCGGCGCCGGGACCGGCCGCGACGAAGTCGGTCTTCTTGGAGACGCTGGAGGCCGCCTTGCCGCCGGCCGCGATGATCGCCTCCTGCGCTCCCTCGCGGGTATAGCCCTCCAGCGAACCCGTCGCCACGACCGTGAGGCCGGAGAGCACGCCGCCCTGCGCGGCCGCGTGACCGGGGCCCGGGTGGCCGGGGGTGGCGAACTGGACGCCGTCGGCGCTCCACCGCTCCACGATCTCGCGGTGCCACGGCACCTCGAACCAGGCGAGCACCGCGTCGGCGATGATGCCGCCGACGCCGTCCACCGCGGCGAGCTCGTCGCGCGAGGCCGCGCGGATGGCGTCGAGCGAGCCGAAGTGGTCGGCCAGCGCCCGCGCGGCGACCGGGCCGACATGGCGGATGTTGAGGGCCACGAGGATGCGCCACAGCGGCTTGGTGCGCGCGGCGGCGAGGTTGGCGACGAGGTCGACCGCGGCCTTCGACGGCACGGACAGCGCGTCGCCGCCGAACTCGGCGGAGGACGGGTCGTACGGGCCGTCCTTGGTGGACCGGCGGCGGCGGAAGGGCGCGACCACCTTCTCCTCGCCGGTCTCCGTCAGCTTCGGCAGCCCCGTCTCGGCGTCGCGGACGACCACCTCGATCGGGAACAGGTCGGCGACGGTGAGCCCGAACAGGCCGGCCTCGGTCGGCAGCGGCGGGACCTCTGGCACGCGGGGCTGGGTGAGCGCGGAGGCCGCGACCTCCCCCAGCGCCTCGATGTCGAGCGCGCCCCGGGAGCCGATGTGCTCGACGCGGCCGTGCACCTGCGCCGGGCAGAACTCGGAGTTGGGGCAGCGGAGGTCGATGTCGCCCTCCTTGGCGGGGGCGAGCGGCGTGCCGCAGGCCGGGCAGCCCTCCGGCATGACGAACTCGCGCTCGGTGCCGTCGCGCAGCTCGACCACCGGGCCGAGCACCTCCGGGATCACGTCTCCGGCCTTGCGCAGCACGACCGTGTCGCCGATGAGCACGCCCTTCGCGCGCACGACCTGCTGGTTGTGGAGGGTGGCCTGGCGCACCGTGGAGCCCGCGACCTTCACCGGCTCCATCACCGCGAACGGCGTGGCCCGGCCGGTGCGGCCGACGCTGACCACGATGTCGAGCAGCTTCGTGTGCACCTCCTCCGGCGGGTACTTGTAGGCGATGGCCCAGCGCGGAGCGCGGCTGGTGGCGCCGAGCTCGTCATGGAGCGCCAGCTCATCGACCTTGACGACGATGCCGTCGATCTCGTGCTCGACGTCGTGCCGGTGCTCGCCGCGGTCGGCGATGTAGCCGGCGACCTCGTCGACCGTCCCGAAGACGCGCGAGTGGGGCGAGACCGGGAGGCCCCAGCCCGCGAGCAGATCGTAGATCTCGGATTGGGCGGAGACCTCGGGGTGCTGCCACGCGCCGATGCCGTGGAGGTACAGCGAGAGCCGGCCGAGCCGCTCGCGCATCAGCTCCAGCTCGGTCGCGCTCTTGTTCTCGCGGCGCTGGCGGAGGCTGCCCGCGGCGGTGTTGCGCGCGTTGGCGAACTCCGGGTAGCGGGTCTTGATGGCCTCCTCGGCCTTGCCCTTCGCCCGCTCCTCGGCCTCGAAAGCCGCCTGGAGCGCACGCTGCCGGTCGTTGAGCGCCTCGAAGTCGACGGACTTCAGGAACACCTCGCCGCGCACCTCGAAGAAGGGCGGGAACCCGCTGCCGGTCAGCCGCGTGGGGATCGCCGGGATAAGCTCGACGTTCTCGGTGATGTCCTCGCCGACGCGGCCGTCGCCGCGGGTGGTCGCGGTCTCGAGCACGCCGTCGCGGTAGGCGAGGCTGATCGCGAGGCCGTCGATCTTGAGCTCGGTCAGCCAGCGCACCGGCCGCCCGGCCGCCGCCGCGGTCTTGGCGGCCCAGTCGCGGAACTCCTCGATGGAGAAGACGTTGTCGAGGCTGAGCATCCGCTCGGCGTGCTCGTGCTCGGGGAACCCGGCGGAGACGACGCTGGCGCCGACCTGCTGGGTGGGGCTGTCCTGCCCGGCGAGCTCGGGGAACGCGCGCTCCAGCGCCTCCAGCCGGTGGAAGTCGGCGTCGTACTCGGCGTCGGAGAGCGTGGAGGTGCCGTCGCCGTAGTACGCGACGCGCGCGGCCTCGATGCGCTGCGTGAGCCGCTCCGCCTCCGCCCGCGCCGCATCGAAGTCGAGCCCATCGACGTCGGCGCCCGCGGCCGGCTCGAGGGAGGTGCTGCGCGTCTCGGAGGTCTCGGTCACCCTCCGATTCTACGGACGACCGCCGACACGGCCGGGTGGCCGACTGCGCTCAGGCCGGGACGGCGGAGACGGTGCGGTCGATCGTCGTCTGCCCGAGCACGCGCGTGCCGACGTACACGACCGCGGTCTGGCCGGGGGCGACGCCGTTCAACGGAACGTCCGGGCGGATCAGGAGCTCGCCGTCGCGCACGCACGCCACCGCGGGCACCGGGTCGGCGTGGGCGCGGATCTGCACCTCGCACGTGAACGGCGTCGCGGCGTCGGCGGGCGGGAGGCCGGCCCAGGTGAAGCGGGAGCCCGCGATCTCGGCGATGTCGAGCGCCTCCTTGGGGCCCACGACGACCGTGTTGTCGACCGGGCGGACCTCGAGCACGAAGCGGGGGCGGCCGTCGGGTGACGGATAGCCGATGTTGAGGCCCTTGCGCTGGCCCACCGTGTAGGCGTGCGCGCCCTCGTGGCTGCCCAGGCGGTTGCCGTCGCGGTCGAGGATGTCGCCGGTCGCGGTGCCGACGCGCTCCGCGAGCCAGCCGCGCGTGTCGCCGTCGGGGATGAAGCAGATGTCGTGCGAGTCGGGCTTGTTGGCGACGCTGAGTCCGCGCGCCGCGGCCTCCGCCCGCACCTCCGCCTTCGACGGCGTCGCCCCGAGCGGGAACATCGCGTGCGCGAGCTGCTCCGCGGTAAGGACGCCGAGCACGTAGGACTGGTCCTTCGCCCAGTCGGAGGCGCGGTGCAGCTCCCGGTTGCCGTCGGCGTCGGTGACGATGGCGGCGTAGTGGCCGGTGCAGACGGCGTCGAATCCGAGGTCGAGCGCCTTCTCGAGCAGCGCGGCGAACTTGATGCGCTCGTTGCAGCGCATGCACGGGTTCGGGGTGCGCCCGGCCGAGTACTCGGCGATGAAGTCGTCGACGACGTCGAGCTTGAACCGCTCGGAGAAGTCCCACACGTAGTACGGGATGCCGATCACGTTGGCGGCGCGCTGCGCGTCCATCGAGTCCTCGATGGTGCAGCACCCGCGGCTGCCGGTGCGCAGGGTGCCCGGCATCCGGCTCAGGGCCAGGTGCACGCCCACCACGTCATGACCGGCCTCGACCGCACGCGCCGCCGCCACCGCGGAGTCCACTCCCCCGCTCATCGCCGCCAGAACCTTCACCCCGGCAGTCTACGACGGCCTGCCCGACCACTCCCCGAGAGCCCCGCACAGGGGTCCCGACACGCCGCCGGCCGCGCCGCCGGGCGGCGTGTCGGGACCCCTGTGCGACCGGTCGCCCATCGGAGCCGGCCGAAGTGACCGCCGCTCAGCCACGCAGCCGCGACGGCCGGTCCGCGCTCCCGGCCCGCGCCGCCTGCGCGTACGCGCCCGGCAGCGCCGCCAGCAGCGCGTCGATGTCGTCGGCGGTCGTCGTCCGGCCCAGCGTGAAGCGCAGCGCGCTGCGCGCCTCCCGCTCGCTGCGGCCCATCGCGAGCAGCACGTGCGACGGCTCCGGAACGCCCGCCTGGCACGCCGACCCGGTCGACACCGAGATCCCCGCCATGTCGAGCAGGAGGAGCAGGGAGTCGCCCTGCGCATCCGGGAAGGTGACGTGCACGTTCGACGCCACGCGCTCCGACGGCGCCACGAGCGGGTCGGGACCGCTGAGCACCGCGGCAGGCACCGCCTCCCGCAGCCCGCGAATGAGCCGATCGCGAAGCCCGGCGAGGCGTACCGCCTCCACCTCGCGCTCGGCCTCTGTCGCGCGGGCGGCCGCGGCGAACGCGACCGCCGCGGCGACGTCCTGCGTGCCGCTGCGCACCTGCCGCTGCTGGCCGCCGCCGTGGATCAGCGGCACGACCGTGGAGGAACGGCTCAGCACGAGCGCGCCGATCCCGACCGGGCCGCCGATCTTGTGGGCCGAGACGCTCAGCGCTTCCACCCCGAGCCCGGCGAAGTCGATCGGCAGGTGACCGTACGCCGCGACCGCATCCACATGCACCGGGACCCCCGCTGCGCGCGCCACCGCGGCGAGCGCCGCCACGGGCTGCACGGTGCCGACCTCGTTGCTGACGGCGAGGAAGGTGAGGAGGGAGGTGTCGGGGTCGACAGCGTCCGGCACGGCGATGCGCCCCTCGCTGTCGAGCGGCAGCCAGTCGGGGCGGGCGCCCTCTGCGCGCTCCAGCCATTCGACGGTGTCGACGGTGGCGTGGTGCTCCCCGCCGGGGACCAGGAGGCGGGGGCGCGGTGTCGAGGTGTTGCGGGCCCAGTAGAGCCCCTTGATGCCGAGGTTGACGGCCTCCGTGCCGCCGGAGGTGAAGACGACCTCGATCGGGTCGCAGCCCAGGGTGGCGGCAACGGTCTCGCGGGCCTCCTCCAGCAGGCGCCGGGCGTGCTGGCCCTGGCTGTGGATGCTGGCGGGGTTGCCGACGACGCCGAGCGCCTCCGTGAAGGCGGCGACGGCCTCCGGGCGCAGGGGGGTGGTGGCGGCGTGGTCGAGGTAGACCGGCATGTCATTACTCTAGATCGCATGACCTCTGCCGATCCTCTGCGCAATCTGGGCGTCCGCATCGGTCACAACGGGGGTGAGCTGAGGGTCTTCTCCGCGCACGCCGACGCGATGGAGCTGTGCCTGTTCGACGAGCGCGATCCCGACTGGCTGACGCGCAGCATCCCGATGACGCGGGATGCCAACGGGGTCTGGTCTGGTCGTTCGCGGTCGCTGACGCCGGGCCGGCGCTATGCGGTGCGGGTGTCGGGTCCGACCTCCCCGCAGAACGTGTTCAACCCGGAGACGCTGCTGCTCGACCCGTATGCGCGGGGGCTCACCCGGGTGGGTCCCGACCAGTGGCGCTCGACCGTGGTGTCGGACGACTTCGACTGGGGCGATGTGCGCAAGCCCGCCATCCCGCTGGACCACTCGGTGATCTACGAGGCGCACGTGCGCGGGATCAGCCGGCTGAACCCGGAGGTGCCGGAGGAGTTGCGCGGCACGTACGCGGGCCTCGCGCACGAGTCGACCATCCGGTATCTGAAGGGGCTCGGCGTCACGGCGGTCGAGCTGCTGCCGGTGCAGGCGTTCGTGTCGGAGCAGCGGCTGATCCGGGAGGGCCTCACCAACTACTGGGGCTACAACACGCTGAACTTCTTCTCCCCGCACGCGCCCTATGCCTCGCGGGGTGCGCAGGCGGCGGGTCCGCAGGCGGTGCTGGCGGAGTTCAAGGGGATGGTGAAGCTGCTCCATCAGGCGGGTCTCGAGGTGATCCTCGACGTGGTGTACAACCACACCGCCGAGGAGGGGCTGGGCGGCCCGCGCACGAGCTTCCGCGGCATCGACAACGCGACCTACTACCGGCAGGACGAGCACGGCGCGTACATCGACGTGACCGGTTGCGGCAACACGCTCGACTTCGGGAACCCGGTGCCGCAGCGGCTGGTGCTCGACTCGCTGCGCTACTGGGCGCAGGAGGTGCAGATCGACGGCTTCCGGTTCGACCTGGCGGCGACGCTGGGGCGTGGGGCGGATGCGGCGTACAGCCGTGACCATCCGCTGTTGAACGCCGTGCTGTCGGACCCGGCGCTGCAAGACGTCAAGCTCATCGCCGAGCCGTGGGACGTGGGGCTGGGCGGCTGGCAGACGGGCAACTTCCCCGATGGCTGGAGCGAGTGGAACGACCGCTACCGCGACCGGGTGCGCAACTTCTGGCTGGCCGACATCGCGGAGGCGCGACGCAACGGGCGTGCCCCCGTCGGCATCGGCGGCTTCGCGACGCGCCTGGCGGGGTCGTCGAACACGTTCTCGCCCGAGCGGGGCCCGCTCGCGTCGGTGAACTTCGTGACCGCGCACGACGGCTTCACGATGGCGGACCTCACCGCGTACGACGTGAAGCACAACCTCGGCAACGGCGAGGACAACCGCGACGGCACCGACAACAACCGTTCGTTCAACCACGGCGTGGAGGGTCCGACGGTCGACGAGCGCATCCTGCTGGACCGGCACAAGGCGATGCGCAACCTCATGGGCACGCTGCTGCTGTCGGCGGGCGTTCCGATGATCACGGCCGGCGACGAGTACGGCCGGAGCCAGCGCGGCAACAACAACGCGTACTGCCACGACAGCGAGCTGACCTGGCTGAGCTGGCTGCGCACCAGGGAGCAGCGCGAGATGGAGGCGACGACCCGGCGCCTCCTGGAGCTGCGGCGCACCAACCCCGCCCTGCGGCCGAGCCGGTACGCGGTCGACGGCGAGCACACGCCGAACGCGAGCCACATGGACTGGTACGACGCCACGGGCGCCCGGATGGACGACGAGGACTGGAACTCCCCCGAGAACCGCACCCTGCAGTACCTCGCGGCCTCGACGCCCGACAAGGAGGAGTTCAACCGCATCCTGCTGATCGTGCACGGCGTGGAGGACGACGTGGAGGTGTCGCTCCCCGCGGCGCCGGGCGTCACCTCCTACCAGCTGCTGTGGGACAGCGCGACGGAGGTGCCGATCGAGGAGGACCCGACCGAGCTGGCCCCCGGCACCGCGCGGCTGGTGGGCGGAACGTCGATGCAGCTGTACCGGGCGAACGGGCCGCGGGTGGACGAGGACCAGCACAGCGCAGGCGCCCGCTGATGGCCAAGGCACGCCCCGCCGCCGGCACCCCCGCCACGGTCGCGTTGACCGCTGCGAGCATCCCGTTCTCCGCGCACCCGTACGAGCACGACCCGACAGCGGCGTCGTTCGGACTGGAGGCGGCGGAGGCGCTCGGCGTCGAGGCCGACCGCGTGTTCAAGACCCTGCTCGCCGACACCGACCTCGGTCTCGTCGTCGGCGTCGTGCCGGTGACCGGGATGCTGGACCTCAAGGCGCTCGCCGCGGCGGTCGGCGCCAAGCGCGCCGCGATGGCCGACCCGGCGGTGGCCGAGCGCCGCACCGGCTACGTGGTCGGCGGCATCAGCCCGGTCGGGCAGAAGACCCGGCACGTGACCGTCGTCGACGAGACCGCACAGCTCTTCGACACCGTGTTCGTCTCGGGAGGCCGCCGCGGCTTCGACATCGAGCTCGCGCCCGCCGACCTCCTCCGGGCGACCGCCGCCTCCTACGCCCCCATCGCCCGCTAGCCCCTAGCCGCTAGCGGGCCGCGCGGGTCAGGAGGCGACGGCGACCAGGCCCAGCTCGGCGGGGGTCAGCAGGAGGTCGTTCACCGGCACCACGCGCACGGTGTAGCCGAACGAGCCGGCCCAGGCGAGCCGCACCGTCCCGACGAACTCGTGCGCACTGCCCGCCTCGTCGCCGGGCACGGCCCGGTCGACCGTCAGCTCCTGCACGGCGACGTCGGTCAGGTCGTCGCCCTCGTGGCTGCGCCCGTAGACCAGCTCGACCCGCACGTCCTCCGGCCGCAGGCCGCCCAGGCGGACCGGCGCGCGCACGTGCAGCTCGTCGCCGACCTGCGGGGTGTCGTCCACCCCGCCCGCGTCGACATGCGCGACGGCCACGTCGGGCCAGGCGCTGCGCACGCGCTCCTTCCACTCGGCGAGGCCGCGCGCGGCGGCGAAGTCGTCGGCGGTGAGACGGTTCTCGTACTCCGCCGCCGGCAGGTACAGCCGCTCGACGTACTCGCGGACCATGCGCTCGGCGCTCAGCGGCGACGAGAGCGTGGCGAGCGTGTGCCGGATCTGCCGCACCCACGCGGAGGGCACGCCGTCCGGGTCGCGGTCGTAGAACCGCGGCGCGATCTGGTGCTCGATGAGGTCGTACATGGCCTCCGCCTCCAGTGCGTCGCGCTCGGCGCCGTCGCCGGCGGCGTCCGCCGACGGGATCGCCCAGCCGTTCTCGCCGTCGTAGAACTCGTTCCACCAGCCGTCGAGGATCGACAGGTTCAGCGCGCCGTTGAGGGCCGCCTTCATGCCGGAGGTGCCGCACGCCTCAAGAGGACGCAGCGGGTTGTTGAGCCACACGTCCGTGCCCGGGTACAGCAGCTGCGCCATGCCGATGTCGTAGTCGGGCAGGAACACCATCCGGCCGCGCACATCGGCCTCGTTGGCGAAGTGCACCAGCTTCTGGATGAGCCGCTTGCCCTCGTCGTCGGCCGGGTGCGACTTGCCCGCGATCACGAACTGCACCGGCCGCTCCGGGTCGAGCAGGATGCGGCGCAGCCGGTCGGGGTCGTGCAGCATCAGCGTGAGCCGCTTGTAGGTCGGAACCCGCCGGGCGAAGCCGATGGTCAGCACGTTCGGGTCGAGGAGGTCGGCCATCCACGCCGGCGCGATCCCGCCCGGGTTCTGCCGCTCCCAGGCCGCCGCGACCCGGTGACGCGCGTCCTGCACGAGTTGCTCGCGCATCCGGTTGCGCACGCTCCACAGGTCGGCGTCGCCGACGGCGTGCGCGTCCGCCCAGTTCGCGTGCGTGGTGTCGTCGGTGCCGAGGCGCTCGATGGCGAGCGCGCGGAGCATCGGGTCGGTCCACGTCGGTGCGTGCACGCCGTTGGTGACCGAGTCGATCGGCACCTCCCGCGGGTCGAAGCCCGGGTACAGGCCGTTGAACATCTGCCGGCTGACCTCGCCGTGCAGCTGGGAGACGCCGTTGGCGTGCTGCCCGAGGCGCAGGCCCATCACGGCCATGTTGAACACGTCGCCCGAGCCGCCGGGGTAGTCCTCCGCGCCGAGCGCGAGCACCTCCTTCACGTCGAGCCCGGGGAGCAGGGAGGTCGAGAAGTAGCGCTCCACCAGCGCCCGGTCGAACCGGTCGATGCCGGCGGGCACCGGCGTGTGGGTGGTGAAGACCGTGCCGGCGCGCACCACCTGCAGCGCCTGGTCGAAGCTCAGCCCCTCGCCCACCAGGTCGGAGATGCGCTCCAGCCCGAGGAAGCCCGCGTGGCCTTCGTTGGTGTGGAACACCTCCGCGTCCGGCGCGCCGGTGAGCGCCGCCCAGGCCTTCACCGCGCGCACGCCGCCGATGCCGAGCAGCAGCTCCTGCAGCAGCCGGTGCTCCCCGCCGCCGCCGTAGAGCCGGTCGGTGACCGAGCGCAGCCGCTCCTCGTTCTCGGGGATGTCGGTGTCGAGCAGCAGGAGGCGCACCCGGCCGACCGCGGCCTGCCAGACCCGCGCGTGCAGCTCGCCGTCCGGCAGCGCGAGCGTGATCTGCACCGGGGTGCCGTCGGCCTCGCGGAGCACGCTGAGCGGCAGTCCGTCGGGGTCGAGCACCGGGTAGCTCTCGAGCTGCCAGCCGTCGGGGGAGATCGCCTGCGCGAAGTAGCCGGAGCGGTAGAAAAGGCCGGCGGCCACCAGCGGAACACCGAGGTCGCTCGCCGCTTTGAGGTGATCCCCGGCGAGGATGCCGAGGCCGCCGGAGTATTGCGGCAGTGCCGCCGCGATGCCGAACTCGGGCGAGAAGTAGGCGATCGAGCGCGGCGCGGCGTCGCCGAGCGACTGGTACCAGCGCGGCTCCTGCAGGTACTCGCGCAGGTCGTCGCGCACGCGGTTCGCCCACTCGACGTAGCCGTGATCGTCGGCGAGCTCCGCCAGCCGCGACGGCTCGACCGCGCCGAGCAGGGCGATCGGGTCGTGCCGGAGCTGCTGCCACAGCTCGGGGGCGATGCGGGCGAAGAGCTCCTTGGTGGGCTCGTGCCAGGACCAGCGGAGGTTGCCGGCGATCTCCTCCAGAGCGGAGAGGTTCTCGGGGAGGACGGCGCGGACGGAGAATCTACGGATGGCCTTCACCCGGCCCACCTTAGAGGAGCCTGATGACGGCCGGGTGAATGAGTGTACGTTCGTGGGGTGGTGAAGAAGGCTCCGACCAGCATCCGTTCCGCCGAGGCCGTGCAGCAGGCCGCGACCGCGGTGGCGCAGCCGCCCGCCGTGCCACAGCCGGCCGACCCGCCGCAGGGATCGGCGGCGCAGGAGGCGGCGGCGCAGGGATCGGCGGCGCAGGAGGCGGCGGCGCAGGAATACGTGCCGCTGCTGACCCGCATCCCCGTCCTCCAGCTCTCCCCGCAGGTCGACGAGGGCCACTGGCCGGCCGTCGCCTTCAGCGGGGAGGTCGTGCCGTTCCGCGCGACCGCCTTCCGCGAGGGCCACGACCGCATCGGCGTCGACCTGATCCTGCTCGACCCCTCCGGCGAGCAGACCGAGCACCGCATGCACGCGCTCGAGCCGGGCACCGACCGCTGGGGTGTGGAGGTGCAGCTCGAGACCGAGGGCCTCTGGCGCTACCGGGTGCAGGCCTGGGCCGACGACTACGGCACCTGGAAGCACAACGCCGAGGTGAAGGTCCCGGCCGGCATCGACGTGGAGCTGATGCTGCGGATGGGCCACGACCTCCTGGCGGGCGCCGCGAAGGACAAGCGCCGCAGTCCCGCCGAGCGCCGCCACCTGAGCGCCGCCGCGAAGGCCGCCGCCGACTCCACCAAGCCGGTCGAGGAGCGCTTCGCCGCGACCGTCGACGACCGCATCGCCGCCATCCTCGCCGAGCGCCCGGTGGTGAGCCTCCCCTCGCTCTCCGAGACGCGTGCGATCCAGGTCGAGCGCACCCGCGCCGGCGTCGGCAGCTGGTACGAGTTCTTCCCGCGGTCGGAGGGGGCGCGGAAGCTGCCGGACGGCTCCTGGCAGTCGGGCACCTTCCGCACCGCCTCCGCGCGCCTCCCCGAGATCGCCGCGATGGGCTTCGACGTCGTCTACCTGCCGCCCATCCACCCGATCGGCCGCACGTTCCGCAAGGGGCCGAACAACTCCCTGGAGGCCGGGCCGAACGACCCGGGCTCGCCCTGGGCCATCGGGTCGGCCGAGGGCGGCCACGACGCCATCCACCCGGACCTCGGCACCGAGGAGGACTTCGTCCACTTCCTGGGCAAGGCGAAGGGAGCCGGCCTCGAGGTCGCCCTCGACCTGGCGCTGCAGGCGTCGCCCGACCACCCCTGGGTGAAGCAGCACCCGGAGTGGTTCACGACCCTCCCCGACGGCACGATCGCGTACGCGGAGAACCCGCCGAAGAAGTATCAGGACATCTACCCGATCAACTTCGACAACGACTACGACGGCCTCCGGCACGAGGTGCTGCGGATCGTGCGGTACTGGATGTCGCTCGGCGTCCGCATCTTCCGCGTCGACAACCCGCACACCAAGCCGCTGCACTTCTGGGAGTGGCTGATCCGCACGGTCAACGCGACCGACCCGGACGTCGTCTTCCTCGCCGAGGCGTTCACCCGCCCCGCGCTGCTGCACACCCTCGCGAAGGCCGGCTTCCAGCAGTCGTACACGTACTTCACCTGGCGGAACACGAAGGAGGAGCTGGAGGAGTTCTTCGCCGGCCTCGCGACCGACACGGCCGACTTCCTGCGCCCCAACCTCTTCGTCAACACCCCCGACATCCTCACCGAGTACCTGCAGTTCGGCGGCCCGGCCGCGTTCAAGATCCGTGCCGCCCTCGCCGCGACCGCCGCACCGACCTGGGGCGTCTACTCCGGCTTCGAGCTGTACGAGAACGTCGCCCGCCCCGGCGCGGAGGAGTACATCGACAACGAGAAGTACGAGTACCGTCCGCGCGACTACGCCCGCGCGCAGAACGAGGGACGCTCCCTGGCGCCCTACCTGACGATGCTCAACCGCGTCCGCAGCGAGCACCCGGCGCTGCGCCAGCTGCGCAACCTCCGCCTCCACTCCAGCGATGACGACGCCATCCTCGTCTACTCGAAGTACCTGCCGGGCCGGTTCACCCGCAGCGGCAAGCCGGACGCGGTGATCGTCGTCGCCAACGTCGACCCGCACTCGGTGCGCGAGACGATCGTCCACCTCGACGTCACGGCGTTCGGCATCGAGCGCGGCGCGAGCTTCGAGGTGAAGGACGCCGTGACCGGCCAGCGCTGGGTCTGGGGCTCCGACGACTACGTGCGCCTCGACGCCTTCGACCAGCCGGTCCACATCCTGGTCGTGAAGCCGCTGTAGTCGCCGTCCACCCACGCCCCGCCGCACCGCCCGTCCCACCGCACCGCCTCGAAAGGACCCCGATGACCCCGATCCCCGAAGGCGCTGCCGCCGTCGACCTGCCCGCCCTGGACGACGCGACCCTCCAGGCCGTCGCCACCGGCGCGTACCACGACCCGCACGCGGTGCTCGGGCAGCACCAGGTGAACGCCTCAGGCGTCGCCGACCCGATCACGGTCATCCGCACCCTGCGCCCGCTGGCGGAGGCCGTGTTCGCCGTGCTTCCGAACGGCGCGCACGTCGAGCTCGCGCACCTCGCGCACGGCATCTGGCAGGGCATCGACATCGTCGGCCCCGGCGCTTACCTGGTCGAGGCCCGCTACGCGGACGGCAGCACCTGGACCGCGGACGACCCGTACCGCTTCTCCCCCACCATCGGCTCCGTCGACCTGCACCTCATCGGCGAGGGCCGGCACGAGCAGCTGTGGGAGGCGCTGGGCTCGCACGTGCGCGACCTCGGCGGCGTCGTCGGCACCGCCTTCACCGTCTGGGCGCCGCACGCCCGCGCCGTCCGCGTGGTCGGCGACTTCAACGGCTGGGACGGCACCCTGCACGCGATGCGCAGCATGGGCGGCTCCGGCGTCTGGGAGCTGTTCGTCCCCGGTCTCGGCGAGGGCGAGATCTACAAGTACGACATCCTCACCGAGGATGGCGGCTGGGTGCGCAAGATCGACCCGGTGGCGCAGACCGCCGAGACGCCGCCCGCCACCGCCTCCCGCATCACGGTCAGCCGCCACGAGTGGGCCGACGACGAGTGGATGCGCCGCCGCCGCGAGACCGACCCGCACAGCGGCCCCATGAGCATCTACGAGCTGCACCTCGGCAGCTGGCGGCCCGGAACGGGCTACCGCGAGGCCGCCGACCAGCTGATCGACTACGTCGGCGCGCTCGGCTACACCCACGTGGAGTTCCTCCCTCTCGCCGAGCACCCGTTCGGCGGCTCCTGGGGCTATCAGGTCACCGGCTACTACGCCCCGACCAGCCGCTTCGGCTCGCCCGACGACCTGCGCTACCTGATCGACCGCCTCCACCAGGCCGGCATCGGCGTGATCATGGACTGGGTGCCCGGCCACTTCCCCAAGGACGACTGGGCGCTCGCCCGTTTCGACGGTCGGCCGCTGTACGAGCACGCCGACCCGCGGCGCGGCGAGCACAAGGACTGGGGCACGTACATCTTCGACTACGGCAACTCGCAGGTGCGCAACTTCCTCGTCGCGAACGCGCTGTACTGGCTGGAGGAGTTCCACGTCGACGGCCTGCGGGTCGACGCCGTCGCCTCCATGCTGTACCTCGACTACTCGCGCAACGAGGGCGAGTGGGAGCCGAACATCCACGGCGGACGCGAGAACCTGGAGGCGATCGCGTTCCTGCAGGAGGTCACCGCCACCTCCTACAAGCGCAACCCCGGCACGGTCATGATCGCCGAGGAGTCGACCAGCTACCCCGGTGTCACCGCCCCCACCAGCTCCGGCGGCCTCGGCTTCGGCTTCAAGTGGAACATGGGCTGGATGCACGACTCGCTGCAGTACATCCACGAGGACCCGATGTACCGCAGCTACCACCACAGCGAGCTGACGTTCTCGTTCGTCTACGCGTGGAGCGAGAACTTCCTCCTGCCGATCAGCCACGACGAGGTCGTGCACGGCAAGGGCTCGTTGATCGGCAAGATGCCGGGCGACCACTGGCAGCAGCTGGCGAACCTCCGGGCGTTCCTGGCGTTCATGTGGGCGCACCCCGGTAAGCAGCTGCTGTTCATGGGCCAGGAGTTCGGCCAGTACTCCGAGTGGAGCGAGGAGCGCGGGCTCGACTGGTGGATGCTCGACCAACCGTCGCACCGCGGCCTCTGGGACCTCGTCGCGCAGCTCAACGCGCTCTACCGCGCGCACCCGCAGCTGTGGGCGCTCGACAACGATCCCGCCGGGTTCGAGTGGCTCGACGGCTCCGACGCGGCCGGCAACGTGATCGCGTTCCTCCGGAAGGACCGCGAGGGCTCCCCCATCGCCGTTCTGCTCAACTTCTCGGGAGCGCCGCACGAGGGCTACCGGGTCGGCCTGCCCTTCGCCGGGGAGTGGGAGGAGCTGCTCAACACCGACGCGGAGGCGTTCGGCGGCTCAGGGGTCGGCAACCTCGGCCAGGTGACCGCGGTCGACGAGCCGTGGATGGGCCGCCCCGCTTCGGCGGTGGTGAACCTGCCTCCGCTCGGTGCCCTCTGGCTCAAGCCGCGCGTGAGCTGAGCCAGGCCCCGTAGCCGATGCCGTCGATGGCGTGCTCGGGCGCCAGGTTGCGCCCGGCACGCCAGGTGGCGCCGAGCGCGCCGCCGAGCCGCACAGGCACCACCGGACGGCGGGAGCCGCTGTGCCGCTTCCACTGCTCGGCGAGCTCGCGCGCCGACTCGATGCGCGGGCCGGCGACGGTGCGGACGCCCGGTTCTCCCGCGCCCTCGGCCGCGTCCACGAGCACGCGCGCGACGTCCGCGACGGCGATGGGCTGGAATCGGGTGCGCGACGGCGCGAGCAGCGTGCCGAACGGGCGTCCGCGCTCGAAGATCGCGGTGACGAAGTCGTGGAACTGCGTGGCGCGCACGACGCGCGTCTCGAGCGGCGAGTCGAGGTAGGCGCGCTCCTGCTCCGCCTTGGCCCGGTAGTAGGCGTAGCCGGAGCCGTCGATCCCCGCGACCGAGAGCAGCACGGCGGAGTTCACCCCGAAACGCGCTGCGGTGTGCAGAAGGTTCTGCGCCCCGAACGCGAACACGTGCGCGGCCTGCCTCCCCACGCCGTTGCTCGCGTCGACGATCACGTCGGCGCCGTCGACCGCCTCCTCGAGACCGCTGCCCGTGACGAGGTCGGTGGTGACGTAGACGGCGCCGGGCACGTAGGCGTCGGCGTCGTCGTCGGGGGTGCGCCGGGCGGCCACGACGACGTCGTGACCGCGCTCGACGGCTTCGGCGGTGACGGCTCGGCCGGCGAGGCCGGTGCCGCCGACCACGAGCACACGGGGCATGCGCGGGCCTTTCAGAGGCTGACGAGGGGAATCGCCGCAGCACCGGGCCGCTTCGGCCTGCTCCGGGGGAAGAGCGCGCCGCAGGGGGATCGCGTCAGTACAGCAGCGAGGCGAGCCTAGCCCTGGCCCGCACGACCCGCGGGTCGTCCACGCCGACGATCTCGAAATAGTCGAGCAGCCGCGCGCGGACGGTGTCCTTGCCTGCGGCGTCGAGCTTCGGGAACAGCGTCAGGAGGCGGTCGAAAGCGTCCTCGACGTGCCCGCCCGACAGGTCGAGGTCGGCGACACCCAGCTGCGCCTCCGCGTCCGCCGGGTCCGCCGCCGCGGCCGAGCGCAGCTCGTCCATCGACTTCCCGGCGAGGCGGGCGAGGAGGCTGACCTGCGCGAGGCCGGCGACCGCCATGGTGTCGCGCGGGTCCTGCGCGATCGCGGTCTTGTATGCGGCGATCGCGGCGTCGAAGTCGCCGCGGTCGATCGCGTCGTACGCGTCCTGGTGGTGCGGGGGAAGCGGCTCCGGCTGCGGCTCCGCCTGCTCCCCCTCCGGGAGGCCGGCGTCCGCATCGACGGAGACCGTTCCCGTGACGCCGTTCTGCGCGGCGAGCTGGAGGAGCTGCTCGAACACGTCGCGCACCTGCGGCTCCGGAACCGCGCCGACGAACAGCTGCACCGGCCGGCCGCCGACGATGGCCGCGACGGTCGGGATCGACTGCGCTTGGAACGCCTGCGACAGCTGGGGGTTGGCGTCGACGTCGATCTTCACCAGCACGAGCCGGCCGGCGTAGTCGGCCACGACGCGGTCGAGGATGGGCGAGAGCTGCTTGCACGGCTCGCACCATTCCGCCCACAGGTCGACGACGATCGGCACGCGCATCGACAGCTCGATGAAGTCGTTGAAGTTCGCGTCGGTGCCCTCGAAGTAGAGGCTCGGGAGAGTCAGCGCCTCCCCCGCGGCCGCCGGAGCGTCGCCCGGCGCGGGAGCACCGGGGCCGGCCGCTGCGGCGGGCGCCCCGGGGGCCGGACGGCTCACGAGCGCGCTGAGATCGACAGCACCGCGCAGGTTGGTGGGCGTCGTGGGCGGGATGTTGCTCATCGGTTCTCCTGTACGGATATGGACGGCGTCTGCTACTGAATCTCCTTGGCCGACACCATGCCCTGGGCGAAGCCCAGCAGCGTGATCTCGGCGTCCGACCCCGCCGGCGGCACGTAGAACGCCAGCTGGTAGCCGAAGGTCGACTCGATGCCCGTCTTCGACGTGGCGATGCCGCTCAGGGCGGCGGCGGTGTTGCCGGCGTTGACCTCGGCGCCCGCCTCCACGACCTTCAGCACCTGCGACTCCTGCAGGTCGGTCCAGACGATGGCGCCCGAGTCGTTCGTCGCCATGGCGGTGTCGCGGCCCGGCCCGACGGCGGAGGTGAACGTCAGCGACGAGGTCGCGCCGTACTTGGCCTGGAGGTCGGCGATCTGCTTCGCCTTCCACTCCGCGCCGACGGCCGTGCGCAGGGTGTCGCCCTCCTTGCTGAACAGGGCGGCGTACTGGCTCTTGTCGCCGTTCATCAGCACGTCGCCGTAGGCCTCCGCCACCTTCTCCGGCGGCAGCTTCAGCAGCTTGGAGTCCGGCGGCACGACGGCGGCGCCGATGCTCGCGGGCGCGAGGTTCGGCACGGTCGCCTTCGGCTCCAGCGAGATCGCGTACTCGACCATGTAGTTGGCGCGCGGGTTGTCCTGCACGAGGGTGAGCGCGAGCGGCGCCTGGGCGTTGCCCTGCGCGTCCTTCGGGGTGTCGACCACGGCGATCACCGTGCGCGGCCAGGTGTCGGTGGCCTGCGGCAGCGACAGCACGATCGGGCTGGCGGGGATGGCCGGGAGCGCCGGCTCGTCCGACTTCTTGGCGCGGATCGCGTAGTTGGCCTGCCGGAGCTGCAGCGCCGGGCCGGTGAAGCGCTGCGCGGCGAGGTTCGGGTCGGCCTTCGCGTCGGCGTCCGCGGCGGCGGTGGAGATCCGCTTGACGATGCGCTCCAGCTGCGGCACGGTGACCGCGGGAGCGGGCTGGTCGGCCGACGGCTTCCCGGTCGCGGTGGGCGTCGGGGTGGGGGCCGGAGTCTGGTCGGCGACGGCCGCGCCGGCGCCGAGGCCGCTGATCGCGAGCGCTCCGGCGAGGACGGCGGGCACCATCACCCGCGCGCGGCGCGACGAGCGCCTCCCGCGCGGGGAGGCCTCGACGGACGCGGTCGGCTTGTACTTCGGAGCCTTGGGCAGTTTGGGCATCTTCGGTCCGCTCTTCCTCCGCGGTCCGCGGGACCTGCGGTGCGTGTAGAGCCCCCAGAGGTAGAGGGCGATGCCGATCACCAGCAGCACGAGCCCCGCGATGATCAGCGGGAGGGCCCAGGGGGTGCTGGTGTCGACGGGCCAGGTGAGGACGATCGAGCTCGGCGCCGGAGCGACGCCGTCGGAGGCGACGAGCACGCTGACGTCGTCCGGGATGTTCATCCTGGTCTTCGTCGCGTCGGCCCCGTCGTACTCCTCGAGCCAGAGGTCGGAGCCTGCAGGATTCGCGCTCTGCGCGCCCGCGTCCCCGGTGGTGGCGCCCGACCCGGTGCCGTCGGTGGGCGCCGGGGTCGGGGTGGAGGTGGAGCCGGACGACGAGCCGCCAGCCTCCACCGTGCGTGTGACGAGCGTGCCGGTCTTGGCGTCCCAGCGGACCGCCACGTACTCCTCGCCCTTCAACCACGCCGTGACGTCGGCGGTGCGGCCGAGCGCGACCACCTGCTTGGCGGGGTCGGGAGCGCCCTCCAGGCGCAGCGTCTGCTGGCCGGGGTGGGCGTTCAGGGCGGAGCCGGCGATGACCACGTATCGGGCGTCGCCGGGGATCGTGGCGCTCGCCGTCAGCTGCGAGGGGGGTGCGAAGACCGTGCGCTGGGCGATCCCGGCGACGATCATGACGGCGGCCACGACGAATGCGACGATGGCGAGGACGAAACGCAAGCAAACTCCTTGTGGGCCGGGGTGGGGTCCGGCACAGTCACACAACGATAGTGGAGCACCCTGAAAGGCATCTAACCGTTCTCTGCACGCCACCGTAGTCCCCCATGCGGGTGCATGTGTCCAAATGTAAGATTGTCCGCGGCGTGCGAGCGGCCCGCCGAGACATCCCCAGGAGTGACTTCAAGTGGCGACCGATGAGACGAACTTCACCCAGGTCTTCCGCGGCTATGACAAGGACGAGGTCGACAAGGCCGTCCAGGAGCTGCGCCGAGACCTGATTAAGGCGAACACCCAGGCCGCCGACTCCTCCAAGGAGATCAAGCGGCTGCAGGCGCGCATCGAGGAGCTCGACGCTGAGCTGGAGGAGGTCGGCAGCCCCACCTACTCCGGCCTCGGCACGAAGCTCGAGAACACGCTCCGGGTCGCCGAGGAGCAGTCCACCCGCCTCATCGCGCAGGCCGACATCGACGCCGAGAAGCTGCGCGCCGGCGTCTCCGCCGAGATCGAGAAGGTGAAGCGCAGCGCCGCCCAGCAGGCCGAGCGCATCATCGCGGACGCCACCGCCCGCGCGACGACCATGCTCGAGGACGCGCAGATCGAGTCCACCGAGCTCCTCGCCAAGACGCGCTCCGACAAGGAGACGCTGCTCAACGACGCCATGCGCGAGGCCGCCGCCATCCGCGGCGCCGTCGCCACCGAGGCGGCCGAGCTACGCGCCACCAGCCGGCGCGAGGCCGCGGCCGTCCGCGCGGAGGCCGACCGCGAGGCCGCCGAGCTCAAGGCGGTCGCCTCGCGCGAGGCCGAGGCCGCCCGCGCCGAGGCCGCCGACCTCGACCGCACCATCGCCGCCCGCCGTGCCGAGCTCGAGAACGCGCTGGCCGACGACCGGGCCGCTTTCGAGCGCGAGGCCGCCCAGACGCGCCTGGAGCTCGACAAGAAGGTCGCGGAGACCGCCGACCGGCTCGCCGCCGAGGAGGCCGCCGCCCGCACCGCGCTCAACGCCGAGATGGCGCAGGCCCGCGCCGAGCTCGCCGACGAGGTGGAGCGCCAGCGCGCCGCCCTCTCCGCCGAGGCCGCACAGGTGCGCGCCGACCTCTCCCACGAGGACGTGACCACCCGTCAGCAGCTCGCGACCGACGTCGAGCAGACCACGAAGTCGCTCGCCGCAGAGGTCGAGCAGACCCGCGCCTCCCTCGCCGCCGAGGTGGAGCAGACCCGCGCCCAGCTGGCGGACGAGGTCGCCTCCACCCGCGCCGGACTGGCCGACGAGGTCGAGCGCACCGAGGCCGAGCTGGCGGACAAGGTGGCGTCCACCACCTCCGCCCTCGAGGACCAGGTCACCCGCACCCGCGCCGAGCTGGAGGACGAGGTCACGCGCACGCGCTCGGCCCTCGCCGAGGAGGAGGAGCGCACCCGCTCCGAGCTCGCCGACGACATCGTGCAGACCCGCACCACGCTGGAGCGCGAGACCACGGAGACCCGCACGACGCTGCAGGCCGAGCGCGAGGCGACGGCCGCGCGCCTGGCCGCGGACCGCGAGCGCACCGCGAGCGAGCTCGCCGCCGAGGTCGAGCAGACCCGCGCCAGGCTCGCCGCCGAGGGCGACCGCCAGCGCCGCGCGCTCGACGGCGAGGCCACGGAGCTCCGCGCCGAGCTGGCCGCCGAGGTCGACGCCGCCCGCACCGCCCTGGACGACGAGCTGACCCGGGAGCGCAGCGCGCTGGCGGCCGAGGTCACCGAGACGCGCGCCCGCCTGGCCGCCGAGGTCGAGTCCACGACGTCGGCGCTGGCCGCCGAGGTCGAGCAGACCAAGTCCGCACTGGAGACCGAGGTCACCACCACCAAGGCCGCGCTCGCCGCCGAGGTCGAGCAGACCAAGTCGGCGCTCGAGACCGAGGTCACCACCACCAAGGCCGCCCTCGCCGCCGAGGTCGAGCAGACCACGTCCGCGCTGGAGACCGAGGTCACCACCACCAAGGCAGCCCTCGCCGCCGAGGTCGAGCAGACCAAGTCCGCGCTGGCCGCCGAGGCCGAGCAGACCCGCTCCCGCCTCGCCGAGGAGACCGAGCGCACGCGCAGCACCCTCGAGGAGGACGTGCGCCGCACCTCCACCGAACTCGCCGCCCAGCGCGCGTCGACCGCCAACGAGCTGGCCGACGACCGCGAGCAGCAGCGCATCAAGCTGGAGCGCGAGGCCGAGGCCGCGCGCGTCACCCTCGCCGACGAGACGCAGCAGGCCCGCCTGGCGCTCGAGAAGGAGGCCGCAGAGGTCCGTACCGCCCTCGCCGCGGAGGCCGCGGAGGCGCGCACGGCGCTCGAGGCCGAGATCGCCGAGCGCACCGCCGCCTTCGAGCAGGAGGCCGCGCAGCGCCGGGCCGCCCTCGACCGCGAGCTGTCCGACCTCCGCACCACCACCCTGGACGACCTGGAGACCCGCCGGCACGAGCTCGAGCAGGCGCGCATCGACCTCGACGTCGAGCTCAAGGCCCGCCGCGACGAGGCCGAGCAGGAGTACCTCGGCCGGCACCAGGAGGCCGTGGCGCAGACGCAGAAGTACCTCGACGAGGCCAACGTGCAGCTCGCGGACGCCGTCAAGCGCACCGCGCAGGCCCGCACCGACGCCGAGGCCTACGAGACCGAGGCGCGCGAGACGGTCAAGAAGGCCCGCAAGGACGCCGAGTCCACCGCGGCGGGCATCGTCCGGGATGCGGAGGAGCGCGCGGCGACCCTCGTCGCGGAGGCCGAGGAGCGCACGCAACGCCTCGTCGCCGACGCGGAGGAGCGGCTCGCCCAGATTAGGATTGAGCGTGAGGCCGTCGCCGGCTACTTCGAGAACCTGCGCGGAGTGCTCCAGCAGGCCGAGAAGGTGACCGCGACCGAGGACTGACGACCGACCACGCGCTCCGGCGCATACCGCGCGAGGGCGCACTGGCACAGGGGGCACCGATGAAGATCCAGAACCCGTTCCGTCTCGGCCTGATCGGCACCCTCGGAGTCGGGCTCGGCATCCTCATCCTGACGTCGATCGTCAGCCTGTCGACGATCATCACCTACATCGGCGCCGCGCTCTTCCTCGCGCTCGGCATCGAGCCGCTGATCGCCTTCCTCGAACGGCGCCGGTTCCCGCGCTGGCTGGCGCTGATCGTCACGCTCGTCGTCATCCTCGGCGCGTTCGTCGCCCTGGTCTGGGCGATCGTCCCGGTCGCGGTCGACCAGGCCAGCCAGCTGGTCCAGAACACCATCAACTGGGTGAATGACGGCGACGCCGAGAAGTGGTTCCTCAGCCTCCAGCACCAGTTCCCGGGCGTCATCAACGACTCGAACATCAACGCCGTCACGCAGTGGCTGCAGCAGAACCTGCCGGACATCACCTCCAAGGTGCTGCAGACCGGGATCGGCATCGTGCAGGGCATCTTCGGCGCGATCATCGTCATCATCCTCACCATCTACTTCACGGCGTCGCTGCCGAGCATCAAGCGCGCGGCCTACCAGCTGGTGCCGGCCTCCCGCCGGGCGCGCGTCGCCGACCTCGGCGACCAGATCACGGACTCCGTCGGCAAGTACGTCATGGGCCAGTTCGCGCTCGCGCTCGTCAACGGCCTGCTCAGCGCGATCTTCCTGACGGTCATCGGCGCGAAGTTCCCCATCCTGCTCGCGTCGATCGCGTTCTTCTTCTCGCTGATCCCGCTCGTCGGAACGATCACCGGCTCGGTGATCATCGTCGCCGTCTGCTTCCTGTCCGGGCCGCCCACGGCCATCGCGGCCGCGATCTACTACCTCGTGTACATGCAGGTGGAGGCGTATGTGCTGAGCCCGCGCATCATGAACCGCGCGGTCTCCGTGCCCGGAGCCCTCGTCGTCGTCGCGGCGCTGGCCGGCGGCACGCTGCTCGGCATCCTCGGCGCGCTGGTCGCCATCCCGTTCGCCGCGGCGATCCTGCTGATCGTCAAGCAGGTCGTCATCCCGCGGCAGAACGAGCTCTAGGAGGACGCTGACGGCGGCCACTCCGTCGGCAGCGGCAGCGCGGCCGGGTTGAGCCGCGCGACGATCTCGTTGAGGACCGTGCGGGTCTGGTTCTCCCCCACCCACAGGTGCTTGCCGCCCGCCACATCGATCAGCTCGATCTGGGGCAGCGGAGCGAACCGCTGCGCCGCCTCCGCCGGCTTCAGGTAGTCGTCGTGCTCGGGGATGAGCGCGACGATCGGGCGCCGGTCCCCCGCCCACGCGGCCAGGTGCTCCGGCTTCGCGCGGTGCAGCGGCGGCGACAGCAGGATGACGCCGTCGACCGGGCACTCGCGGCCGTACATGAGCGCCAGCTCGGTGCCGAACGACCAGCCCAGCAGCCAGGGGTGCGGGAGGCCGCGCTCGCCCACGAAGGCCATCGCGGCCTCCACGTCGTAGCGCTCGTCGATGCCGTGACCGAACTCGCCCTGGCTGCGCCCGCGCGGCGACGCGGTGCCGCGGGTGTTGAAGCGCAGCACGGCGATGTCGGCCAGAGCCGGGAGGCGGCCGGCGGCCTTGCGGAGGATGTGCGAGTCCATGAACCCGCCGCCGGTCGGCAGCGGGTGCAACGTCACGAGGGTCGCCACCGGTTCGCGGTCCAGGGGCGCGGCCAGCTCGCCGACGAGCGTGAGGCCGTCCTGCGTGTGCAGCTCGATGTCCTCACGCCGGGCGGGCAGCTCCACGCCGCCGCGGATCTCGATGGTGCTCACGGGTCCTCCTCGTGCTTCAGGCGATCTTCCAGCAGGCGGCGTGCCAGTGCCGGCGGGCGGCGAGGTCGGCCGCGTCGCCGAGTACGCCGTCGGCGCGCCAGGCGACCACGTGCGCCACCCCCGGCTCGATATCCCCGCCGCAACCCGGGCAGACGTACGCCTTCTGGGCCTGGGCGGCGGACACGGGCTGCACGTTCCAGGTGGCGCCGCGCTTCACCTCGGTGCGGCGCCAGCCGGTCAGCAGCCGGTCGAGGCCGCTCTCCTGCTCCTCCTCGCGCTGCGTGCGCCCGTGGCGGCCACGGGGACGGTTGGAGCGAGGCATGGCTCCAGTCTAGGTCGCGGCGGCGCTACCATCTCGGCATGGGCGACGACGCTCGCACCGATCCGGCCCTGCAGGCGCAGCTGCTCGCGACAGAGCACTGGAGCCTCCTCGCGTCCCGCACGACCACGCAGAGCGAGGTGCTGGTGCGGATCGGGATGCTCCTCACGCTCATGTCGGCCGTGCTCGTCAGCATCGCCCTGGTCGGGCAGGCGACCGGCTTCTCCGGCTTCTTCCCCGTGTTCGCCGACGTCCTGCTGGCGATCGTGACCGCGGTGGGCGTCATGACGCAGATCCGCGTCTTCAACGCCGGGATGGACGACCTCATGTACGTGCTCGCGATGAACCGGCTGCGCAGCGCGTACGTGCGGATCGCGCCGGAGATCGAGCCCTACCTCATGGCGTCGCGGCACGACGACAAGGAGGGGATGCGCCACACCTACTACTTCCTCGGTCGGCGCACCGTGAGCCAGTTCCTCGGCAGCAGCATGCTGTTCACGAGCGTCGTCAACGCCGCGCTGGTGGGCGTGCTCGTCGGCGCGGTGCTGCACACCGCGGGCGTCCCGGTCGACGCGTGCGTGCTGATCGGTGGCGCGGCCGCGCTGGTGTACGCGGTCGTGTCGGTCCTGCTAGCGAATCGCACCTTCAACGCGATGTGGCGGCACTACCGCGCGCTGGACGCGTCGGAGTGAAGCGCGCGTTCGAGGAGGCGCTCAGTACCAGCCGGACGACTCGGAGTGGCTCCACGCGCCGCACGGGGTGCCGTAGCGGCCGGTGATGTAGCCGAGGCCCCAGGTGATCTGCGTGGCCGCGTTCGACTGCCAGTCGGGACCGGCCGACGCCATCTTGCTGCCGGGAAGCGCCTGAGGGATGCCGTAGGCCCCGCTCGAGGAGTTGCTCGCGTAGACGTTCCAGCCGGACTCGCGGTTCCACAGCGACACGAGGCAGCTGTACTCGTCGTCGCCCATGCCGCGCGCCTGCAGCATCTCGTACGCGATCGCCTTCGCCGAGCCGGGGTCGGGGGTGCCGGCCGGAGGCGCTGCGGCCACCGATCCGCCGGAGTCGCCCGACGAGTCGTCGCTGCTCTCCTCGGCGACCGGCGCCTTCGTCGGCGTGGGCGTCGGGGTCGGCGTGGGCTTCGGCTTCACGGTCAGCTCCTCGCGGGTGACCGTCGAGGTGTACGAGCCGGGGGCGGTGAGGCTCTGCACGGGGGCGTCGCCGAAACGCGACGTGGTCGGAAGCTGTGGGAGGGCCTCCGCATACGCCGGGGTCGCCGCGGAGCCCGAGTACGGGTCGACGACGTTGACGAGCGCGAAGCCGACGGCCGCGGTGAACGCGAAGCCGTAGATCGCGGCCCGCGAACGGATGTGCGGGCGGCGAGGACGCTTGAAGGCGACTCCGACCGGGTTGGCCGGGGTCAGCGGAACGATCTCTGCTGCTGCTGGTCTACCCACGATCACAAGACGATAACGGAGATCGGCCCGGATTCCAAAGCGATCGCCACGGCACTCAGGCAATCGCCAGGGTCAGCGGACGGCCAGCATGACGTCGGTCACGCTGTCCAGCAGGAGGTCGACCTGGACCTCGCGGTAGCCTCCACGCTGCTCCCGGAAGGTCACGGTCCGCACTTCGTCGACACTCATCGGACGGCCGTCCTGGAAGTACTTCACGAGCCGATTGGCGAAGCGATCGACGTCCTGGCGGTTGTAGCCGAGGGTCAGCACGCTGACGCGGTCGAAGCGTTTGCCGACCGGTCGGTCGAGCCGGTTGAGGATCTCCTGCGCGGTGGTGCGGGCCTCCTCGAGCCAGGTGCCGTCACCCTTGGCCGTGCGCGCGGACTCCCGCTCGCGGGCGGCGAAGGCGTCCTCCAGCCGCTCCAGGGCCGCGTCGACGTGCGTGGTCGAGTAGCCGCCCTTCTGCATCGAGAAGGCCGTGTGACGGATCTCGGCGGCGGTGAGCCGCGACGCGCGGTGGTCGCCGCGGTGGTCGCCGCCCTGGTCGCCGTTCTGGTCGTCATAGGCGGTGCGGGCGGACTCGAGGAACGCGTCCACCTGCTCGACGTCGTATCCGAGCTTCGACTTGGGGCTCCGGGGGAAGGTGCTCACTCCCCCATTCTGTCATCGGAAGATCAGGTACAGCACGTACGTGGCCGCCGCCGACGGGAGGATCGAGTCGAGCCGGTCGAGGAAGCCGCCGTGCCCCGGCAGCCACGAGCTCATGTCCTTGATGCCCAGGTCGCGCTTGATCAGCGACTCCACCAGGTCGCCCGCCGTCGCGGTCAGCAGCAGGACGATGCCGAACACCACGCCGAACCACCACGGCTCCCCGATCATGAAGACCGACAGCAGCACGCCGGCGATGACGGAGGCGGCCGCGGCGCCCGCGAACCCCTCCCAGGTCTTCTTCGGGCTGATCGTCGGCGCCATCGGGTGCTTGCCGAACGACAGGCCGCTCACGTACGCGCCCGTGTCGACGGCGACGACGACGATGAGGAACGCGAGCACCCACCACTCGCCGCCCGGCTCGGCCAGGAGCAGGATCACGAAGCCCGCGAGCAACCCGACGTAGAGCTGCACCAGGATGCTCCAGGTGAGGTCGCGGCCGAGAGCGAGACCCCCTTCCGCCCGCGCCCGGGGCACGACCAGCTGCTCCACCAGCCGCCACACCACGACCAGCAGGATGCCGGCCGCCAGCGCCACCAGCAGGCCGCCGGCGTGCAGGTAGAAGGTGACGGGCACGATGGCGACCGTCGCTACGACCGTGGCGATGCGCGGCACCCGACGGCCGGCGCCGCGGAACGCCTGGGTGAGCTCGAACGACGCGAAGCCGGCCATCGCGACGCCGAAGAGCAGGAACAGCTCCTTGATGAAGACGAGGCTGACGACCACGAGCGCGCCGACGGCGAGTCCGATGATGATCGCGAGGATCAGGTTGCGGCCCGTGCGCTCGGCGATCTTCTCGTTCGTCGCGTCGAGCTGCGCCTTGCGGGCGAGCACCTGCCGCTCGAAGTCGGCGCGCGTCGCCTGCACCTGAGCGCGCAGCTCGTCGCGCGAACGCGGCTTGCCGCGCCTGCGCTCCCCCCGCGCAGGACCGGCCGCCGCTCCCCCTGCCGGCATCCCTGCTTCCGAGGTCCCTGCTGGCGGCGTCGTGCCCGGCGCCGGAGGGTTCGGCGCGCCGGGACTGGTGCCTTCGGTCATCGGTTAGACCTCGAGAAGCTCGGCTTCCTTGCGCTTGAGCGCCTCGTCGACGGCATCGACGTGCGTCTTGGTGAGGGACTCGAGCTCCTTCTCGCCGCGAGCCACCTCGTCGTCGCCGACCTCGCCCTTGAGCGCGTCGAGGTCGTCCTTGGCCTTGCGCCGGATGTTGCGCAGCGCGACCTTGGCGTCCTCGCCCTTGCCGCGGACGATCTTGACGAACTCCTTGCGGCGGTCCTCGGTCAGCTCCGGGAGGGTGACGCGCACGATCTCGCCGTCGTTGCCGACGTTCGCCGAGAGGTTCGGCATGTTGACGATGGCCTTCTCGATCTCCTTGAGGGCCGACTTGTCGTACGGCGTCACGAGGAGCACGCGCGCCTCCGGGTTCTGCAGACCGGCGAGCTGCGCGAGCGGGGTCGGCGAGCCGTAGTAGTCGACCAGGACCTTCTGGAAGAGGGCCGGGTTCGCCCGGCCCGCGCTCACGGTGCCGAAGTCCTCTCTCGCCGCGTCCACGGTCTTGCTCATGCGCTGGCGGGCATCGGAAATCACATCCGCGATCACGGTGTCTCCTTCAGATCGATGGGGTGGTGTCTAGTCTATGGCCCGGCGGCTCAGCCGAGCAGCGTGCCGATCTCGGCGCCGAGGATGGCCGCGGTGACGTTGCCGGCGGGCTCGATGCCGAAGATGCGCATGGGCATGCCGTTGTCCATGCAGAGGCTGAGCGCGGTGGAGTCGACGGCCTTGAGGTTCTGCTGCAGCGCCTCCTGGTGCGAGATCTGGTCGATCTTACGGGCGGCGGGGTTGGTGCGCGGGTCGTCGTCGTACATCCCGTCGACGCCGTTCTTGGCGACGAGGACGACGTCGGCGCTGATCTCGAGGGCGCGCTGCGCGGCGACCGTGTCGGTCGAGAAGTACGGCAGCCCGGCGCCGGCGCCGAAGATGACGACGCGGCCCTTCTCGAGGTGACGCTCCGCACGCCGCGGGATGTAGGGCTCGGCGACCTGGGTCATCGAGATCGCGGACTGCACGCGCGTCTCCGCACCGGCCTGCTCGAGGAAGTCCTGCAGCGCCAGCGAGTTCATCACCGTGCCGAGCATCCCCATGTAGTCGGCGCGACCGCGGTCCATGCCGCGCTGCGACAGCTCGGCCCCGCGGAAGAAGTTGCCGCCGCCGACGACGATGGCGATCTCCACATCCTCAGCCGCCTGCGCGATCTCGCGCGCGATGCTGCTGACGATGTCGGGGTTGACGCCGAGCTGACCGCCGCCGAAGGCCTCACCGGAGAGCTTGAGGAGGACCCTGCGCCTCGAATTTGCTGCCGACATGCGTGTGTGAGTCCTTCCGTGTGTTTCGTTAACGCTAGTGCGTCGGGTCCGCGTGTGCGGACCCCTGCGCACAGAAAAGGAGTCCGGATCGAAACGATCCGGACTCCTTCTCGATGGGCTAGGCCCCGACCTTGAACCGGGCGAAGCCGGTGATCGTGAGGCCCGACTCCTTGAGCACCTGGGTGATCGTGAGCTTGTTGTCGCGGGCGTACTCCTGCTCGAGCAGGGCGACCTGCTTGAAGTAGGCGCCGAGGCGGCCCTCGATGATCTTCGGGAGCGCGGCCTCCGGCTTGCCCTCGTTGCGCGAGATCTCCTCGACGATGCGACGCTCGTTCTCGACCTCGTCGGCCGGGACGTCCTCGCGGGTGAGGTAGGTCGGGTTCGCGAACGAGATGTGCTGCGCGATGCTGCGGGCGGTCTCCGCGTCGTCGCCGGTGTAGCCGACGACCACGCCGACCTGCGGCGGCAGGTCCTTGGAGGTCTTGTGCAGGTAGATCGCGAAGTGCTCGCCGTTCACGACGGCGATGCGGCGCAGCTCGACCTTCTCGCCGAGGATCGCGGCCTCGTCACCGATGAGCTCGGCGACGGTCTGCGAGCCGGCGGGGGCGGCAAGCGCCTCCTCGACCGTGGTGGCGCCCGCGGCGGCGGTCGCGTCGAGCACCTTGTCGGCGAGGGCGATGAACTTGTCGCCCTTCGCGACGAAGTCGGTCTCGCAGGCGAGCTCGATCATCGTCGCGGAGCCGTTGCCGCTCTCCTTGGCGGCGACGAGGCCCTCGCTGGTGGAGCGGTCGGCGCGCTTCGCGTTGCCCTTGGCACCCTTCAGGCGCAGGATCTCGGTGGCCTTCTCGATGTCGCCATCGGCCTCCTCGAGCGCCTTCTTGGTGTCGACCATGCCCGTGCCGAGCTGCTCGCGCAGGGCCTTGATGTCAGCGATGCTGATGTTTGCCATGTTCTGACTGGAACCTTCTCGTGTGAAGTGTCGTGGTTCGCGTGATCGCGATTACTTGGACTCGGCGTCCGCGTCCGCGTCGGCCTCGCCCTCGGCGATCGCCTCGGCGGAGTCCGCCTTGGCCTCGGCGAGGTCGGCGTCGGCGTTCTTCTCGGTCTCGGCGCTGGCCTGGACCTCGCCGGCCGACTGCTGCAGCAGCTCCTGCTCCCACTCGGCGAGCGGCTCGGCCTGCTCGGCGCCCTCCTCGGGCTTCTGGTGGCGCTGGATGAGGCCCTCGGCCGCGGCGTCGGCGACGATGCGGGTCAGCAGCGAGACGGAGCGGATCGCGTCGTCGTTGCCCGGGATCGGGTACTGCACCTCGTCGGGGTCGCAGTTCGTGTCGAGGATGGCGATGACCGGGATGCCCAGCTTCTTCGCCTCGTCGATCGCGAGGTGCTCCTTCTTGGTGTCGACGACCCAGATCGCGCTCGGGGTCTTCGACAGGTTGCGGATGCCGCCGAGCGACTTGTGCAGCTTGTCGAGCTCCCGCTTCTTGATCAGCAGCTCCTTCTTGGTGAAGCCGCTGGTGGTGCCCTCGAAGTCGAGCTCCTCGAGCTCCTTCATGCGGGCGAGGCGCTTGGACACGGTCTGGAAGTTGGTCAGCAGACCACCCAGCCAGCGCTGGTTGACGTACGGCTGGCCGACGCGGGTCGCCTGCTCGGCGATCGCCTGCTGGGCCTGCTTCTTGGTGCCGACGAAGAGGATGGTGCCGCCGTGGGCGACCGTCTCGCGGACGAAGTCGTAGGTCTTGTCGATGTACGCCAGCGACTGCTGGAGGTCGATGATGTAGCTGCCGGAGCGCTCGGTGAGGATGAAGCGCTTCATCTTCGGGTTCCAGCGGCGGGTCTGGTGTCCGAAGTGGACGCCGCTGTCGAGCAGCTGGCGCATGGTGACGACGGCCATTGCCGTTCTCCTTCTTCTGCCTCCGCGCCGGCGCACGGCACGGAAGGCGATCTCTGCGGTTGTTCTGCGGGCGGCCGGCGGCCGTCGCACCTGGTGCCCCGCGCGCATCCGCTCCCCTCGCCCCGCGCGGAAGGACCGTTCGGAGTGGGAGGGAGACCGGTGGATGCGCGCCTCGCCCCGGACCGGGTCGTGAAGACCGGATCGTGGAGCGTGCGGGCACGCGTAGTCACTCCGACGAGCGGAGTGCTTCCGAAAGCATACCAGGCGACGACGGGTCGTGGCCGCCCGCCGGGATCAGGCCGAGTCGCCGCTCGATCGGACCTGCGGACCGCGCTGGCGACCGCGGGCGTTCGTGAACAGCGTCTCCGCCTGCTCCAGCGCCATGCCCTTCGTCTCCGGCACCTTGAAGAACACGAAGAAGAACGACAGGGCGGCGAACACCGCGTACATGCCGTAGGTGAACGGCAGCGAGAAGTCCGACATCGGCGGGAAGGAGACCGTCACCAGGAAGTTGGCGATCCACTGCGCCGACGCCGCGACGCCGAGCGCCGCGCCGCGGATCCGGGACGGGAAGATCTCGCCCAGGAGCACCCAGACCAGCGGGCCCCACGACGCGCCGAAGAACACGACGAACGCGTTCGCGGCGATCAGGGCGATCGGACCCCACGGGTTCGGCAGCGAGACCGCGTCGCCCGACTTCGTCGCGAAGGTGAACGCGAGCGCCATCAGTGCGAGCGAGAGAGCCATTCCGATGGAGCCCGTCAGCAGGATCGGCCGCCGGCCGACGCGGTCCACCAGCAGGATGGCGATGATGGTCACCACCACGTTGGTCACCGAGGTGATCACCGTGATCAGGAGGGAGTTGCCCTCGGTGAAGCCGACCGCCTGCCAGAGCGAC